>JAOPWC010000003.1 GCA_025965895.1 Mycobacterium sp. | reverse complement strand
AGCTTTGCCGCCGATCCTGCCGCACGACTGGCCATCCTCACCGGTGCCGGAGATACCACCTTCTGTGCCGGTGCCGACCTCAAATCCCACGTCGACCCGTGGCTGTCAGCCGGACCCGAACTGGGACGCAGCCTGCTCGACAAGGGATTCGCCGGCCGGATCACCCGCGGATTGCACAAAACCCCCAAACCGATCATCGGGGCGCTCAACGGCTGGGTAATCGGAGGCGGCATCGAACTCGCGCTGGCCTGCGACATCCGCATCGCTTCGGAGCGGGCCAATTTCGGCTTCTTCCATATGAGACGCGGGATGCATTTCGCCGACGGCGGCATCGTCCGGCTGGTGAATACCTGCGGTGTCGGGATCGCGATGGAACTGGAATTGATGGGCGAACCCATCGATGCGCAACGCGCGAAGGAGGTCCACCTGGTCAACCGCGTTGTCCCACACGATCAGGTGATGGCCACCGCCCAGGACATCGCCGCAAAGATCCTGCGCAACCCCCAAACCGCTGTCGAATCGGCAAAATCGACGATTCTCGAGGTCGTCGGCCGCCCCCTCGACGACCAACTAAGACTTGAATGCCTCTACGGCTATTCGACCATGGGCAACCCCGAAATCGTCGAGCGCAAGCAGGAATTCATCGACAAGCGCGACAAGGACCGGGTCACCTCCCGCCGGGAGGGGAACTAGCATGCAGGTCAACGATGTGCGAAAAGCCGACAACGAGATCCCCCGCGCATCCCACGCGATGGACCGCCGCGAGGAATACCTCAGTGCTGGCTACTGGGGTACGCAGAGCTTCGCGTCCTATCTCGACCACTGGTCCGACGCCTTCCCGGACCATCCGTACGTCTCAGATGGTACGCGGTCCTACAGTTATGCCGAATTGCGTGACAGCTCAATGCGTCTGGCGTGCTCGCTGCGCCGGCTGGGCATTAACCACGGCGACCGGGTCGCCGTGCAAATGCCGAACTGGTGCGAATACATCCTCGTCTACGCCGCGTGCGCGCGGCTGGGTGCCGTGATGATCCCGATCGTGCCGGTATACCGCGGCAAGGAAGTCCGCTTCATCGTCGAGAACGCCGGAGCGCGCGTACTGATCACTCCTGGTGAATTCCGGGGATTCGACCACGCGGCGATGGCCGCGGAGATCGCGGCGGCCGCACCGACATTGACGACAACAATCGTCGTTCGGGGCGCCGCCGTCGACGGTGCTCGTTCGCTCGATGAGCTGCTGAGCACCGACGTGCACACAGCCGAAGAGTTCGCGCCGGGTTCTGCCGACGACCGCCACCTGATTTTGTACAGCTCGGGCACCGAGTCGAAACCGAAAGGGTGCCTGCACACCTGGAATACTAGTTCATTTCTTCCCAAGCAGGCAGTGACGGCCCTCGGTCTGTCGCGTTCGGATGGGATGTTCATGCCTGCCCCGGTTACCCATGCCCTAGGAATGACGCTCGGAGTCATGGCACCGACGATCGCCGGCGCGGCCATCCACCTGCTCGACGTCTTCACCGCTGACGCCGCGATGCAGCGAATCCGTGACTACCGGTGCACCGGAACCGCCAGCCCCGCACCGTTCATCAAGATGATCCTCGATCGCTACGACCCCGCCCTGCATGATCTGTCGCAGCTGCGGTTCTGGCTGTCCGCGGGAGCACCGATCCCAGGGGTACTCGTCGACGACGCCGCCCGGCTGATTCCCTCGTGCCGGCTGATCAGTGCATACGGATCTAGTGAAGTCATGATGGCCACGGTGTGTCAGCCCGGCGACCCGGTCGAACGGGTGGTGTCTTCAGACGGAACCCCGGTGCCGGGGGTGCAAATCCAGATCACCGATGCCGACGGCAAGCCGGTGCCGACCGGTGTCGACGGCGAGATCTGCTACCGCGGACCCGGCAGACTGATCGAATACTGGGGCCGACCCGACCTCACCGCGGCAGCCACCGACGATGAGGGCTGGTGGCGCACCGGGGATGTCGGGCACCTCGACGACCACGGATATCTTCGCGTCACCGGGCGGTTGAAGGACATCATCATCCGCGGCGGATTCAACATCAGCGCACTCGAGGTTGAAGAGGCTCTGCTGCGACATCCGCTGATCGCCAATGTCGCGGTTGTCGGAATAGCAGATCCGACCGTTGGTGAACGCGCCTGCGCGGTCATCGTCCTGACGGATTCCCGCGGACCGATTCCCGACCTGAACGGCCTGCGCGACTTTCTTCACACGACCTGCCAGATAGCGATCTGGAAGGTGCCCGAACGCATCGAGATCGTCGACGAACTTCCCGTCACCACCACCGGGAAGATCCAGAAATCTGAGTTACGAAAGCGATTCAGCCCAGTAGACCCGGAGGCGAACTGATCATGCCCTACGACTCGATCTACGCGCCGGACCTGTTCCGGGGTAAGACCATTATCGTTACCGGCGGTGGAAGTGGCATCGGGCGGTGCACCGCACACGAACTCGCCCAGCTCGGTGCCCACGTCGCCATCGTGGGGCGCAAAGAGTCAAAACTGCATCGCGTCAGTGACGAGATCCTCTCCGACGGCGGTTCGGTGTCAACACATGTCGCCGACATCCGCGACGAAGCCGCCGTCATCGACACCGTCGAAGCCGTACTTGCCGATCGCGGTCGCATCGACGGCCTCGTGAACAATGCCGGCGGGCAGTATCGAGCACAGTTGAAGACCATCTCTACCAAGGGCTTCGACGCCGTCGTGCGCAGCAACCTCACCGGCGGGTTCATCGTGATGCGGGAGGTCTACAACCGATGGATGATCGAGCACGGCGGCGCCATCGTGAACATGATCGCCGATATCTGGCACGGCTGGCCGTACTTCTCCCACTCGGCGGCGTCCCGGGGCGGGATGCTGACGCTGAGCGAGTGCGCGGCTACCGAGTGGGCCGAATCCGGTGTCCGAGTCAATACCGTCGCCCCAGGCTCGATCGCGTCCGCCGGCCTGGACACTTACGACGCCAAAGACACCGAGTTCATCCAGAACGACCTCACCCCGGGCATCCCGCTGCAACGCTTCGGCACCGAATCAGAGGTCTCGGCGGCGATCGTCTTTCTGCTCTCGCCGGCGGCCAGCTACATCACCGGTTCATGTATCCGCGTGGACGGTGGCGCGCCCAACGCGCGGCGCGGCTGGTGGGATCTACAGCCCGCGCGGCACAACGAAGCCTACGACGGCTTCCATCGGTCGGCTTTGCCCACCGTTTTGGCCGACCTGACGAAGGAGCCGCGGTGATCGCTGCCCGCGGCAGGCTGAAGCGGACCTCAAAACGCCCCGTCAGAGCCATCGGTGCCCCGGATGGGAGTTGGGGCCCGAGGGATGCCCGGGATGGGCGGCTCGCAGCGGTTGACCCGGGCCGTCGGCAAGGCCAAGGCGATGGACATGGTCCTCACCGGCCGCACCATGGATGCCGAGGAAGCCGAGCGCAGCGGGCTGGTCTCACGGCTGGTGCCCGCCGACGACCTGCTCACCGAGGCGAAGGCCCTCGCCACCGAGATTTCGCGGATGTCGCTTTCCGCGGCCCGCCGACCCGGCGGGGCTTGCCGTCGAGCACTCGCTCGATCTCTCCCCAGCTCGACGGCCCGGTGAACCAGCCACCGACACAGTGCATCGAACCTGTGTTCGAAACAAATCGGTGTTCGACACAAAACGGTGTTCGACACAAAACGGTGTTCGACACAAAACCCCGGGTGCCGTCCGACTGAGCTGCCCGCCTCAGGGGTACTCGCATAACGAATCTATGGCACTGCGCCGAACGTCCCACGCCATCCTGCGAACGGAGCACGACCATGTCCCAAGCGACGACGACCACACCACGGCGGGTGTTCCGCGACCGCCGCGAGGCCGGCCAGGTTCTGGCCCGCCTGTTGCAGGCGTACCAGGGCAAGCCCGACGTCATCGTTCTGGGCCTGCCCAGAGGCGGCATCCCCGTCGCCTGGGAAGTGGCGGCCGCGCTCGGTGCGCCGCTCGACGCGTTCATCGTGCGCAAGCTCGGGGCTCCGGGCCGTGAGGAGTTCGCAGTCGGCGCGATGGCCCTCGGTGGGCGCGTCGTGGTCAACGACGACGTGCTGCGGGCCTTGCAGATCACACCGGATCAGATCCGCGAAGTCGCTGAGCGCGAGGGTCGCGAGCTGATCCGGCGCGAGGCCGCGTACCGCGAAGGCCGGCCTGCGATCGATGTCACCGGAAAGACCGTGATTCTGGTCGACGACGGGCTGGCCACCGGCGCCAGCATGCTCGCCGCGGTTCAGGCGCTTCGCGAGTCCGAACCCGCGCAGATCGTCATCGCCGTACCCGCCGCGCCGGAATCGACGTGGCGGGAGTTCGCCGGCCTGGTGGACGACGTCGTCTGCGCGACCATGCCGCACCCGTTCATGGCAGTGGGCGAATCTTATTGGGACTTCAATCAAGTCAGTGACGACGAGGTCCGCGAGCTGCTTGCCACTCCCACGATTCCGGCCCGGCCGACGGCTGTCGAGGAGAGCCCCGCCGACCAGGTTCGCAGCGTCGCCATCGATGCGCCCAACGGCATCCCGCCACTCGATGTGCTGGACAAGCTGATCGGAAACGCCCGCGTCGTGCTGATCGGCGAGAGTTCGCACGGCACGCACGACTTCTACCAGGCGCGCGCCGAGATCACGAAATGGCTGATCGACGCCAAGGGATTCATAGGCGTCGCGGCGGAGGCGGACTGGCCCGACGCGTACCGGGTGAACCGCTTCGTTCGGGGTGCCGGTGACGACGCGACACCCGAGGAGGCACTGCGGGGATTTGTGCGCTTTCCGACGTGGATGTGGCGCAATACCGTCGTGCGCGACTTCGCCGACTGGCTACGCGACCGCAATGAGCGGGCCGACGCCTCCCGGCAGGCAGGCTTCTACGGTCTGGATCTCTACAGCCTGCACCGGTCGATGGAAGAGGTGATCGCCTATCTCGAGAACGTGGACCCCAAGGCGGCCGAGCGTGCTCGTCATCGGTACTCCTGCTTCGACCACGCCTCTTCAGACGACGACGGGCAGGCATATGGATTCGCGGCAGCGTTCGGCGCAGGCCCGTCCTGCGAAGACGAAGCGGTGCAGCAGTTGCTGGAGATCCAGCGCAACTCCATCGACTACATGCGCCGCGACGGTCTGCTTGCCGAGGACGAGGTGTTCTACGCCGAGCGCAACGCAGCCGTCGTCCGCAATGCCGAGGTCTACTACCGCTCGATGTTCAGTGGACGGGTCAACTCGTGGAACCTGCGCGACGAACACATGTCGGAAACGCTGGATGCGCTGTTGGACCATCTGGATCACGACGACCAGCACCGATCCCGAATTGTGGTGTGGGCGCACAACTCCCATGTCGGTGACGCACGCGCAACGGAGGTGTCGGCAGATGGCCAGCTGACGTTGGGTCAATTGGCGCGGCAGCGCTACGGCGACAATGCGCGTCTGATCGGCTTTGACACCTACACCGGAACTGTGACGGCCGCCAGCCGCTGGGGCGGGATTGCTGAGCGCAAAGTCGTGCGGCCCGGCTTGCCCAACAGCGTTGAGGAACTGATGCACGAGACGGAAAAGGACGCGTTCTTCGTGGCGATGCGCGATGAGCGCGGGGTGTCGGCCGAGGCGCTGGACGACGTCCGGTTGGGGCGTGCGATCGGGGTGATCTACCTGCCTGCGACGGAACGGCAAAGCCACTACTACCACATGCGGCCGGCCGAGCAGTTCGACGCGATGATCCACATCGACAACACGCGCGCGTTGGAGCCGCTCGAGCTGACCAGTGACTGGATCGCCGGCGAGGTGCCGGAAACATATCCATCGGGTCTCTAATGGGCACGTGTCACGCGGGGGCGAACACTAATCTCCCTGTGTTCCGGAGGAACACTAATCTCCCTGTGTCAGCGGAGGGACATTAATCTCTACGTGTGACCAAGAGCGATGACCGCGCCGCGCATCCGGCCGAACCGCATGCGGGCTCGATGGCCAACAGGCTCAACTGGCTTCGCGCCGGGGTGCTCGGCGCCGACGACGGCATCGTCTCGGTCGCGGGCATCGTGGTCGGTGTAGCCGCCGCCAACGCCGCCCGCGGGCCTATCTTCACCGCCGGGCTCGCCGGCCTGGCCGCCGGCGCGCTGTCGATGGCTGTCGGCGAGTACGTGTCGGTGAGCACACAGCGCGACTCCGAGCGCGCACTGCTCGACAAGGAGAAGATCGAGCTGGCAAAGCAGCCACGCGCCGAACTCGACGAGCTTGCCGGGATCTATGAATCCAGGGGCCTTTCACCACAGACCGCCAAGCAGGTCGCCAAGGAGCTCACCGAGCACGACGCCTTCGCCGCCCATGTGGAGGTCGAGCTCGGGATCGATCCGCAAGACCTGACCAACCCGTGGCAGGCCGCGTTGTCCTCTGCCGTGTCGTTCACACTCGGCGCGCTGCTGCCGCTGCTCGCGATCCTGCTGTCGCCCGCGGCAGTCCGGATACCCGTCACGGTGGTCGCGGTTTTGGTGGCCTTGGCGATCACCGGCTGGATCAGCGCCGGGCTCGGTGGCGCCAACCCGAGGCGGGCGGCGCTGCGCGTCACGATCGGAGGCGCGCTGGCGATGGCGATCACGTTCGCGATCGGCCATCTGGTCGGCGGCGCGGTGTCGTAGCAGCGGACATGCCCACTGCGCCCCGGCGGCAGGTCAGCGACTCGGGTGCCATTGACTCCGTGGCAGATGCCGACCACGATGGCAGCCATGCGGTATGTCGTTACCGGCGGTACCGGCTTTATCGGGCGCCGAGTCGTGTCCCGCCTGCTGGAGAAGTTCCCTGACGACGAGGTCGGGGTGCTGGTTCGCCGGCAGTCACTCGAGCGATTCGAGCGGCTGGCGTCCGAGTGGGGCGAACGCGCGAAACCGCTGGTCGGCGACCTGACCGTGCCCGAGCTGGGGCTGTCGGTCGACAGCATGTCCGGCCTGGCGGCGGTCGAACACGTCGTGCACTGCGCGGCCATCTACGACATCACCGCGCCGGCAGGCGAGCAACGGGCCACCAATGTCGGCGGCACCCGCTCGGTGATCGGCCTGGCACGCCGTCTGGACGCGACGTTGCATCACGTGTCGTCGATCGCGGTGGCCGGCACGTTCCGCGGCGAGTACACCGAGGCGGACTTCGACGTCGGCCAGGACCTGCCGACGCCGTATCACCAGACCAAGTTCGAGTCCGAGCTTCTGGTGCGCTCCGAAGCAGAGCTGCGCTACCGCATCTACCGGCCCGCGATCGTGGTCGGCGACTCACGCACCGGCGAGATGGACAAGATCGACGGCCCGTATTACTTCTTCGGTGTGCTGGCCAGGCTGGCCAAGTTGCCGTCGTTCACCCCGGTCGCGATGCCCGACGGCGGACGCACCAACATCGTGCCCGTCGACTATGTGGTGGATGCGCTGATCGAGCTGATGCACGCCCCCGGCCGCGACGGGCAGACATTCCACCTGACGTCGCCGGCACACATCGGGCTACGCGGCATCTACCGCGGGATCGCTGAAGCCGCCGGGCTGCCGCCGCTGCGCGGCTTCCTTCCGGGGGCGGTCGCCGCGCCGCTCCTGAAGGCTCGGGGCAGGGTGAAAATCGTGCGCAACATGGCGGTCACCCAGCTCGGGATCCCGGCGGAGGTTCTCGACGTCGTCGACCTGGCACCGACGTTCGTCTCGGACGACACCCGAGCGGCGTTGCGCGACAGTGGAATCGACGTACCCGACTTCTCCTCCTATGCGCCCCAGCTGTGGCGGTACTGGGCACGTCATCTGGACCCGAACCGCGCGCGGCGGGACAAGCCGGCGGGCCCGCTGGTGGGTCGGCATGTGATCATCACCGGAGCGTCGAGTGGAATCGGGCGCGCATCGGCGATCGCGGTCGCCGAGCGGGGTGCGACCGTGTTCGCGCTGGCCCGAAACGGCGATGCGCTCGACGAACTCGTCGCGGAGATCCGGGCCGCAGGCGGTCAGGCCTACGCATTCACCTGCGATGTGACCGATTCGGCGTCAGTGCAGCACACGGTCAAGGACATCCTCGGCAGGTTCGACCACGTCGACTACCTGGTGAACAACGCCGGACGGTCGATCCGCCGCTCAGTGGTCAATTCCACCGACCGGATGCATGACTACGAACGCATGATGGCGGTCAACTACTTCGGCGCGGTGCGGATGGTGTTGGCGCTGTTGCCGCACTGGCGCGAGCGCCGCTTCGGTCACGTCGTCAACGTCTCCAGCGCCGGGGTGCAGGCCCGCAACCCCAAGTACAGCTCGTACCTGCCGACCAAGGCAGCGCTGGACACGTTCGCAGACGTCGTGTCAACCGAGACCCTGTCCGATCACATCACCTTCACCAACATCCACATGCCGCTGGTGAAGACCCCGATGATCGCACCATCGCGGCGGCTCAACCCGTCACCGCCGATCAGCGCCGAGCACGCGGCGGCGATGGTGGTCCGCGGGTTGATCGAGAAGCCGGCCCGCATCGACACCCCGTTGGGCACCCTGGCCGAGGTCGGCAACTACTTCACGCCGAAACTGTCGCGCCGGATTCTGCATCAGCTGTATCTGGGCTATCCGGATTCGGCCGCGGCGCGCGGTGTTGCCCAGGCGCAGTCGCCGTCATCTGGGCCACCGTCATCTGGGCCAACGTCATCTGGGCCAACGTCATCTGGGCCATCGGCGCGGCGCCGGCCGAGGCGCCCGGCGCGGGCGGTGGCCAGGATGCGGGTGCTACGACCGGTCACCCGCCCGGTCAAACGCGCAGTGCGCATGGTCCCCGGCGTGCACTGGTAACGCCTATTGTTGACGGCGTGACTGCGGCCGCTGATCAGCCGGCGGCGCTTCCGATCTTCGCCGACGTCGACACCGGGGTCGACGACACGATGGCGTTGGTGTACTTGATGGCCAGCGCTGACGCCGACCTGGTGGGCATCGCGTCGACGAGCGGAAATGTTGCGGTGCAGCAGGTTTGCGAAAACAACTTGCGGCTGCTCACGCTGTGTCGGGCTGCAGGCGTGCCGGTGTCCAAAGGCGCCGATCAGCCGCTGAGCAGCCCGTTGCGCACCGCCGAGGACACCCACGGCCCGCAGGGTCTCGGTTACGCGCAGCTGCCGCCCACCGATCGCCGGCTCACTGCCCACGACTCGGCCGAGGCGTGGGTGCACGCCGCCCGAGCCCGCCCCGGCCAACTGGTCGGCCTGGTGACCGGACCGTTGACGAACCTCGCGCTCGCTTTGCGGGCCGAGCCCGCATTGCCGACGCTGCTGCGCCGGCTGGTGATCATGGGCGGCTCGTTCGAGTACCGGGGAAACACCGACGTGGTGGCCGAGTGGAACATCAGCGTCGACCCAGAGGCGGCCGCGGAGGTGTTCCGGGCATGGGAGTTCTCCGGCGGCCACCTTCCGATCGTGCTGGGACTGAACCTGACCGAGAACATCGTGATGACGCCGGCGATCTTGAGCACGCTTGCCCAAGCGGCCGGGTCGTCGACCGTGCCGATGAGCGTTCTCGACGCGCGCGGCACCCGGTCGGTGGCGTCCAATCCGCTGATCCGGGTGCTTGAGGACGCGATGCGGTTCTACCTCGAGTTCCACTACGACCAGGGCGAGGGCTATCTCGCGCACCTTCACGACCCTCTGGCCGCCGCGGTGGCGCTGGATCCCGACCTGGTGCAGACCCGCAACGCGACCATAGACGTGGAGCTGACCGGCACGCTGACGCGCGGTATGACGATCGCCGACTGGGTCGGGCGCTGGGGTCGGCCACCCAACGCACAGGTCGGCGTCGCGGTCGACCCGGCAGTGTTCTTCGATCGGTTCGTCGGACGCGTCGGGGCGTTCGCACGCCGACTGTGTGACGATCAGCCCTGAGGTCTGGCGCCGTCGCGGCTGCGGTGTCCGCGCCGCCGTTCCTGGTCGCGGTAATCGTCGGCGAGCCCGGCGACGTGGCGCGGCAGTTTCCCGGCAGCGACGTCGGCGAGGCTGGTCTCTTCCAGCACCGACCGCATGCTGGCCCGCAGCGCCCGCCACAGATCGGTCAGCGCGGTGGTCGGCCCGGAGTACCGCAGGTCGCCGAGCGGGATATCGCGCACGCTGGCGAGCGGTCCGTCGATGCATCGCAGCACGTCGGCGATGCTGATGTCGGCGGCGGCCCGGCTCAGCTGATAGCCGCCCTCCCGGCCCCGGTGGCTGCGAACGAGGCGGTCGGTGCGCAGGTCGGACAGGATGTCGACGAGAAACTGCGGTGGGATGCCCTGAGCCTGAGCCAGGTCGTCGGTTTTCATCAGGGAGCCCTCGCCGACGGAGGCCAACTGGACCATGGCCCGGACGGCATACTCCGCCTTGGCCGACATCCGCATGCTGCGAATTCTGCCACCAGCGCGCGGCCGTCCCGGCGAGGTCATCTGGGTGAGCCCAGCACCTCGATGATCTGATCGGCGAGCTCGTTCGGGCTCTGGCCCGGTACCAGCCGCACGTCCGGGTCTTCAGGCGGCTCGTAGGGGCTGTCGATGCCGGTGAAGTCTTTGATCAGCCCGGCGCGAGCCTTCGCGTAGAGCCCCTTGGGGTCGCGTTTTTCGCAATCCTCGATCGGGGTGTCACAGAACACCTCATAGAACGGCAGACCGGCCTCCTCGTGCAGGCGACGGGCCAGTTCGCGGTGTTCGGACAGGGGACTGATCGCCGGAACCAGAACGATCTGCCCCGAGTCGGCCAACAGCGCAGCGACGTGAGCCAGTCGGCGCAGGTTCTCGGCGCGGTCGGCCATGGTGAATCCGAGGTCGGCGTTCAGGCCGTGGCGCAGGTTGTCGCCGTCGAGCACATATGCGGGCCTGCCGGATTCAAGCAGCTTGCACTCGGTCAGCATGGCCACCGACGACTTGCCCGAGCCGGACAGACCCGTGAACCACACGGTGCATCCCCGCGACAGCCTGTCCTCGGCCGTCACCAGCGAGCGGTGTTTGACGGTATTGGGACTCGACGCGTGGGCCGCTGCGGATATGTCGCGCAGGACCATGCCGGCGGCGACCGTGCCGTTGGTGTCCGGGTCGATCAGGATGAACGACCCGGTGCTGGCATTGCGACTGTATTCGTCGAGTATCAGCGGCGCCCGGGTGCGCAACGCGATCCTGCCGAGTTCGTTGAGCTTCAGCGCCGTTGCGCTCTGGTCGCGGTGCAGTGTGTTGACGTCGAGCCGGTAGTCCAGCGCGCTGACCCGTGCACGTGTCGTCTTCGTGGTGTGCTTGATGATGTAGTCGCGACCGGGCTCCAGGGCCGAATCGTCGGCCATCCAGCACACCGTCGCGTCGAACTCCCGCGACACCCGAGGCTGATTGTTGGTCCGCGCGATCAGATCACCCCGTGAGATGTCAATGTCGTCGGCCAGACTGATCGACACCGCCATCGGCGGAAACGCCTCTTCCACCGGCCCGGTCGGGCCGGTGATCGCGGTGATCCGGGTGAATTTGCCGCTGGGCAGCACAACCACCTCGTCACCGGGCCGCATCACGCCGCTGGCGACGGTGCCTGCATAACTGCGGTGATCCTGCTGCCCGCGGGTCTGCGGCCGGATGACGTACTGGACCGGAAAACGCACGTCCACCAGGTTGCGGTCACCGGCGATGTACACCTCTTCCAGGTGCGAGAGCAGCGCGGGACCCTCGTGCCACGGCGCCTTGTCCGACTTGGTGACGACGTTGTCGCCGTGCAGCGCCGACATCGGGATCGTGGTCACGTCGTGCACGTCGAGCCGCGCCGCGAACGCGTGAAAGTCATCGCGGATCGTCTCGAATCGCCCTTCGTCCCAGTCGATCAGGTCCATCTTGTTGACGGCCAGCACGATGTGCTGCACGCCCAGCAACGACGCCAGAAACGCGTGCCGGCGTGACTGTTCCAACAGGCCGTGCCGGGCGTCGACGAGCACGACGGCCAGCTGCGCCGTCGACGTGCCGGTCACCATGTTGCGGGTGTACTGAATATGTCCTGGCGTATCGGCGATGATGAATTTCCGCTTGGGGGTCGCGAAGTAGCGGTAGGCGACGTCGATCGTGATGCCTTGCTCGCGCTCGGAGCGCAACCCGTCGGTGACCAGCGCCAGGTCGGTGTAGTCGCTGCCACGCTCCTTGGAGGTGCGCTCGAGCGACGCCCACTGGTCTTCCATCACCGCCTTGGAGTCATAGAGCAGCCGTCCGATCAGCGTGGACTTGCCGTCGTCGACCGATCCCGCGGTGGCTATCCGCAGCAGCGTGGTCATCAGAAGTAGCCCTCCCGCTTGCGGTCTTCCATGCCGGCTTCGGAGATGCGGTCGTCGGCGCGGGTGGCGCCGCGCTCGGTGAGCCGCGACACCGCGGTCTCGGCGATGACGTCCTCAACGCCTGCGGCGGTGGATTCCACGCATCCCGTGCAGGTGACGTCGCCGACGGTGCGGAACCGCACGCTGGTCTCGAACACCTCCTCGCCGGCATTCGGCTGCATGAACCGGTGCGCCGCGAGAAGCATCCCGTCGCGGTGGAACACCTTCCTGCGGTGGGCGTAGTAGATCGCCGGCAGCGTGATGCTCTCGGCGCCGACATAGGACCAGATGTCGTACTCGGTCCAGTTCGAGAGCGGGAACACCCGAATGTGCTCACCCTTGTGATGCCGACCGTTGTAGAGATTCCATACCTCGGGCCGTTGCGCTTTCGGGTCCCACTGGCCGAACTCGTCGCGGAAGCTGAAGACCCGTTCTTTGGCCCGCGCCTTCTCCTCGTCGCGGCGCGCACCGCCGAAGGCCGCGTCGAACCTGTTCTCCCGGATCGCGCGCAGCAGTGTGACGGTCTGCAGCGGGTTGCGCGACGAGCCGTTCTCGACGACGCGGCCGGCGTCGATGTCGTCCTGCACGGAGGCCACCACCAGCCGGATACCAGTTTGCGCGACGAGTTGGTCGCGGGTCGCGATCACTTCCTCGAAATTGTGCCCGGTGTCGACGTGCATGACCGGAAACGGCAGCCGGGCAGGATGAAACGCCTTGAGTGCCAGGTGCAGCATCACGATCGAGTCCTTGCCGCCGGAAAACAACAACACGGGGCGCTCGAACTCGGCCGCGACTTCGCGGACGACGTGGATCGCCTCGGCCTCCAACGACCGCAGATGGCTCAGCTCATAGCGCGGCGGAGCGGGCTGTACGGTCATCCCGTGAACCTTCCCGGATTAACTTGGTAAGACTTACCAGATTTAGTTAGGTGGTCTGGATGAAACCAGTGTTGTGCGTCGGTGTCAAGGGGCACCGCGGTGCTACTCGTAACTGCCTTCCAGATACCACCGCCGCTGGCGGTAACACAACAGCAGTGCCTGACCGGGACCGTTGCGATCGTCGACCAACACCTGCGCCCTGGCGGTGCGCCCTGCCCCGGCCTGCTCGGGATCCCACCACCGCTCGTCGACCGGCCACGGCCCGGCCCACCAACTCAGCGGCCCGTCGCGACCAGCTGCGACCAGCCGCGCCGGGGCGGTGGAGAACACTCCCCTTCTGGTCACGCGGACCGGATTACCTTGAGCGTCAAAGAGTTCTACCGGATCGTCGAGCAGCACCGTCGGTGACGGCTCGGGAAGTTGCCCGGGCCACGGCCGGCGCGGATCGGCCCGGGGTACCAGCTCGTCGCCGAGCGGGGCGAAAGTGATCCGTTCGGCGGGCCCGCGGCCGCCACTGAGCACGGCGACCTGAACCGCCTCAGGCCCGAGCAACCCCTGTACCCGAACCAGCGCGCGACGTGCCCGAAGCCGGTCTTCCTCGCCGAGGCCACCCCACAGCGGCAACTGCATGGCCTCGGCCGACACCACCTCCACCGGCTGGAGCCGCAGCAGTGTCACCGGTGCGGTCGGCCGGTCCTGGACCGACATATCCCCCGGTCGCTTCGCTCTCCCCTGAAAGCGGGAGGTGCCGCCGGCCCGCCCGACCCTTTTGTTCAGCCAGCCGTCCAGTTGCCAGCGCACCCGGTCGGCGGTGGCGTCCTCGGTCAGCGGCTCCGCGCAGCGCCAAACCCGCTGCAGCTCTTCCCCGTTGGCGGTGACGGCGTGGATGGCCAGCCGGGTACATCCGACGCCTGCGGCCATCAGCGTCTGGTGCAGCCGGCTGGCCAGCGAGCGACCGGCGAACGCTGCCGCGTCGACACGGTCGATCGGAGGGTCACAGCGCATCTCCGCGTCGAGCTCCGGCAGTGGCTCCCGGCCCGACGGCCCGCGTTCCGGCTCGCCGCGGGCGAACCGGTGTGCAGTGATGGCGTCGGCGCCGAACCGGGACGCCACGTCGGTACGGGACAGCGACGCGAACTGCCCGACGGTGCGAATGCCCAAGCGCCACAGCAGGTCCGCCAGATCGGCTCGTCCTTCCCCGGACAGGCTCGGCTCGGTGGCCAGCTCCCGGATCGACAGCGCCGCCAAAAACGCGGCGTCCCCAGCGGGGTCGACGATGCGGCCGGCGCGGGCGGCGAACACGGCGGTAGGCAGCTGGTCGGCGACGCCGGCCTGGCATTCGGCGCCCGCCGCCGACACCGCGTCGACCAGCCGCTCGGCGGCGGCGACCTCCGAGCCGAAGTAGCGGGCCGCACCGCGCACGGGCAGCACCAGTAGGCCCGGACGCAGCACCTCGGCGCGCGGCACCAGGTCGTCCACCGCAGCCGTCACGGCCTCGAAGAAGCGGGCGTCGCGGCCGGGATCGGCGGTGACGACATGCAACTGGGGGCAGCGGGCCTGTGATTCACGTCGGCGCAGGCCACGCCGGACCCCAGCGGCCCTGGCCGCCGCGGAGCAGGCGATCACCCGATTGGCCAACGTGACCGCGACCGGCGCCGACGGCGGCAGCCCCGCCGCCGCGGCCGCGGCGACCGCAGGCCAGTCCATGCACCACAGGGCCAGTACCCGGGAGGACGGCACCGACGAGCCGCTTGCGCGAAGAGGCACAGGCATGACATCACCCGCTCGCGCGAAGAGGCACCCCGCGGCCGCAGGACCGCACGGCCAGCCGGACGCGGCTGATGCGGCCGTGGCCCGCGACGGGGGCGCCGACGGGCGCCGTCACCTCGTAGCCGCTGACCCGCGCCTCCAGCCGCATCGCCGCACCCTGCCAGTTGCCGTCGGTGACCAGCAGGGTGCAGCCCTTGCTGCGGGCCCGGGCCATCACCGCCCGCGCCCGGGACATCGGCACCGAGCGGCCGCCCAGGCCGAGCACCACCAGGTCCATCCCGTCCATCAGCACCGCGGCCACCTCGACCGGGTCGCTTCCGGGATCGGGGACCAGCGCCACCCGGGTCAGGTCCGCGCCCATCTCCACCGCGGCCAGCAGACCGATGTCGGGGTGACCGACGACGGCGGCATGGCCCCCTGCGGCCGTCACCCCGGCCGTCACCGCAAGTGGCAGCGACCGCGCCCCCGACGCCACCACCACAGAGCCCCGTGGCAACCCCACCGGCAGCAGCTCGGCCAGTGATTCCGGTATCGGCAGCAAAGACTGTGATTCGGGAAGAAGCTCGTCGGTGGGATGCGGTGCCGAGTGGCCGCGGCTCATTTTCCCGGACACCGCCGCAATCCTGTGGCGCAACGCTTGTAGCTGCTCAGCGCGGTCGGGACGTTGCCCATCGACCGCTATCGCCGCCGTCATCGCCGCACCTCCTCATACCATTCGACCACCTGATATCGAATGTATGTTCGATACAGCGAGTAAACACCCGCCCCCCGGCATCGTCAAGCCGGATCCGGCCCTGGCATCACTCCCACTCGATGGTGCCCGGCGGCTTGCTGGTGATGTCCAGCACGACCCGGTTGACGCCCGCCACCTCATTGGTGATCCGGGTCGAAATGCGCTCGAGGATGTCGTAGGGCACCCGGGTCCAGTCGGCCGTCATCGCGTCCTCGCTGGACACCGGGCGCAGCACGATCGGGTGGCCGTAGGTGCGGCCGTCACCCTGCACGCCGACGGACCTGATGTCGGCAAGCAGCACCACCGGGCACTGCCAGATCAGGTTGTCCAGCCCGGCCGCGGTCAACTCCTCGCGAGCGATCGCATCGGCCCGTCGCAGCGTGTCAAGCCGCTGCGCGGTGACCTCGCCGACGATCCGGATGCCCAGCCCCGGCCCCGGAAAGGGCTGGCGCGCAACGATGTCCTCCGGCAGCCCCAGCTCTCGGCCGACAGCGCGCACCTCGTCTTTGAACAGCAGCCGCAGCGGCTCGACCAGGGTGAAGTTCAGGTCGGCGGGCAGTCCCCCGACGTTGTGGTGACTCTTGATGTTCGCGGTGCCGCTGCCCCCGCCGGACTCCACCACATCGGGATACAGCGTGCCCTGTACGAGGAACTTGACCTCAGACCCGGTGTCTCCCACGACGTCTCGCACCGCGCCCTCGAACGTGCGGATGAACTCGCGGCCGATGATCTTGCGCTTACCCTCCGGATTCGTGACTCCCGCCAAGGCCTCGAGGAACCGGTCCTTCGCGTCGACGGTGACCAGCCGGGCACCCGTGGCGGCGACGAAATCACGCTCCACCTGGGCCCGTTCGCCCTCCCGCAGCAAGCCGTGGTCGACGAACACACACGTCAGCCGGTCGCCGATCGCCCGCTGCACCAGCGCCGCGGCGACCGCGGAATCCACTCCCCCGGACAGCCCGCAGATCGCCTGCCCGTCGCCGATCTGCGCGCGCACCTGCTCGACCAGCGCGTCGGCGATGTTCGCCGGTGTCCACGTCGAATCGATCCCGGCGAACTCGTGCAGGAACCGGCTCAGCACCTGTTGCCCGTGCGGTGAGTGCAGCACCTCCGGGTGGTACTGCACGCCCGCCAGCCGACGGCCCCGGTTCTCGAAGGCGGCGACCGGCGAGCCCGCGCTGGTGGCCACCACGTCAAATCCCCGCGGTGCGGTGGTCACCGCGTCGCCGTGGCTCATCCACACCGGCTGGGTGCCGGGCAGACCCGAATGGAGGTCGCCGCCAGCCACTTTCAACTCCGTGCGGCCGTACTCGCTGGTCCCGGTGCGGGCGACGGTGCCGCCCAGCGCCTGCGCCATCGCCTGGAAGCCGTAGCAGATGCCGAACACCGGCACACCGAGGTCGAACAACGCCGGGTCCAGTTGGGGTGCGCCGTCGGCGTAGACACTCGCCGGACCGCCCGACAGCACGATCGCCTGCGGGTCCCGGCTTTTGATGTCGTCGACCGTGGCCGAGTGTGGAATCACCTCCGAATACACCCGCGCCTCGCGGACACGTCGGGCGATCAACTGCGCGTACTGGGCGCCGAAATCCACCACCAGAACGGGACGCACCGGCGACTGTCCGGCGGCGTCGGAGTCGGCGTCGGAGTAAGGTTCGGCCACGGCTTGCCAGTCTAATGGCCGCCCGGGTCACCGCTTTTCCGCAGCATCCAGGCCGGCACCCAGTGCGTCACCGTCCTGCGGTTGGCCCCATAGACGATGGGATAGGTGATCAGGCCCCACCAGTCGCCCTGTTCGCAGACGCCCCAGCACGTGAGCCGTCCCTCGACGACCTTGTGCATCTGCAGGCCGTGCGGGTGATACCGGCCGCTGCGGTGGGGCCGTCGGGGAAATAACGCGGCGAGGTCGATCAGCACACGTACCGGCGGCTCGACCGCACGGAACGGAGCGGGTACCGGTTGCCCGCTGTAGCTGATCGGCTGCAGGTCACCCACCGCTCGATCATACGTTCGCCTGGGTTCCATGAGTACTCATCGGTGCTGGTCAGGGCGTTTGCCTTGTGGACAGTGTCCTCACCGAGGCGATCTGATCGGCACGGCGCTGGCCGTGGGCGAGGGCCAGTTGGGTGCGCAATTGCTTGTTCTCCTCGGTGAGGTCTTTGATCCTCTGGTGGGCCAATTCGAGCCGGCGCTGCCACGATTCGTCTGTCGTTCGAGCCGGCGAGGGCTTGGCGGGATGCTCAGCAGCCGCTGCGATCCGTTCCATCACGTCAGGCTGGGTGTAGATCCAGGAGCGCGCGACGGTAGCGGCCTTAGCCAGTGCCGTGACGGTTACTCGGGTGCCGTCGACCTCGAGCCTGGCGAGTGCGGCGAGCGCGCGCTGTCGGGTGGCTTCGTGCTTTGAGCGGGCTGCGGCGCGTAGGTGCGAGGAATTGTCAGCAAGCATCGTCTTCACTCGGCTTGGTTGCGGCGGCATCGTTGTGGAGGCTGTCGATGATCTTGGTGAGGTTGTCGGCGGTGCGCGTGTTCATTTCTACGAGCCGCAGCTGTCCGCGTTGCTGTGCGCGTTCGATGATGCCGCGGGTCAGTTCGAGCTGCTCGCGATGTTGCGGTAGGAACTCCGGTGTGGTGATGAAGACCGGGCAGGTCAGACAGGCGTTGGCGTGTGGGCAACTTTGTTGCAGCGGCAGGCCACAGTAGCCGTTCGGCAGTGCCTGGGTGGCGCGCGACAGGTGCTGTTTGGTCCATTCGGCGTCGGCAAGCGGACTGTCTGGAGTGATGGTGACCTCGTTGCCTTCGATGTCGACCTTGCGTGCGCGTTCCCAGTGTCGACGAACCGTGTCGTCGTGCAGTCGCGCGTAATGCGCCGTCATTGCCGAGGAGTCATGGTCGAGGATCTTGCGGACGACCTCCTGGGGGACGTCGTTGTTGATCAGTCGCGTGCCCAAAGTGTGGCGAAACTGATGCAGCGTGACGCGCGCCGACGCGCCGGAGTCGTCGACGACCTGGCAGTCGGAGATCCAGGTTTTCAACGCAGTGTGAGCGACCGATTTGGCCACCGGGGCGTACCGTCGCTGTTGCGGGTCTGCCGGGGAAACAGCACCGCCCGCGGCGAGTACTCATTGCGGACCCGCTGAGCTTGCTGCGCGATCATGACGACCATCTCGACCGAGATCGGCACCAGCGCTTCACGTTTCATCTTCCGGTTGTGATAGCGCAAGTAGGGTGCCTGATGCCGGTCATGCACCACGCAATCTTGCGGCAGGTGCAACGCGTCGTTGATCCGCAGCCCGGTTTCCATAAGCAGGGGGAACAACAGGCGCCACCGTCGGTCGATCAGCGTGTCGAGGTTGGCCGCGCTCTCCAGCTGAGCCATCACGACCGCCGACAATGCTCGCGGCGCCAGTTTCGCTCGGGCCGGGCCGTCCTCGGGGTAGAACGCCGTCCCTGCGGGGACGTCATGTATCCAGTCGTGTTGGCGGGCAACATCGAGAAAGCGCTTCGCGGAACTGATCCGTTGGCTACGTCCCGTAGCTGTCAGGCCATCCTCGGCGAGTACGGTCAGAAACCGAGAGATGACGTCGCGCGTGAGGTCTTCCGGCCGCGCATCGGGGCCAGCACGGTCGGTGAGCGCGCGAGCCAACTGAGTCAGGGTCGCGGCATCCCGGTGCATCCCGCTGGCGCTGTGGCCGATGTCGATGCGCCACCGAAGGAACTTCTTGATCGCCTCCCGCGCCACGGCTGCTGGATTCCGCAGAAGTTGAGCGTCCAACCCGCCTCGTCACCGGTGAAGCCCAGCCGGCGCAGGCGCCAGCGGTCCCGAGCGAATTCGTGCTCGCGGCTGTAGGCGCCGCGGAGCTTGTCGAGTTCGTCGATCGCGAAGGTGAGGAAGCCGGTCCGCAGATGCGTGCTTGCCTGTCCGTGGTTGCGATCGGCGCGGATCACGGGCCATTCGTGCTCTGGGTGCTCAACCAGTGACGTGATTCCCGACTCGGCGAGGCCGCGCACCATCGTGCGGGCAAACTTGAAGTCCTGCCGTACAACGTCGTTCGTTTGCCGGGCTTGCAGGATTCGTAGGCGATCTCCCAACGCAACGGTGTCGGCAACGCCGCCAGCGACAGCCACTGCAGCCCAGGCAGTTCGCCGGGATCCCAGTCACTAAGGGCCGGTCGGCCGGCCTTCGCCCATCGCTGCACATGAGCGGAACAGAGGCCTCCCGGAACAGAGGGCCGCGGGCATCCAGCGATCTGACATGGAGCACCACCACCGACGGGATCGTCAGGCTCCACGATGATGCGATCCTGGATCAGGACCGGGGCAACCAACTCCTCCAGTCGATCTACCCATGAGTGATCTGGTCCGCCCGCGACTGGCGGCGCCGTCGTCTGTGTCAAGGACAGCTGCGTACTGATGTCTGTCCCCGGGTGCCTTTCTGCCCGGTCGTCGCGGCGCGGCCCAGGCATCCAGCCGTATCGAGCACGCGGCGAATGTCCTCGATCTCCAGGTGCTGGTACGTCCCGGTCGTCGTCGTCACCGATGCGTGACCGAGCAACTTTTGTACGACCTCGGCCGGGACTCCGCGGCGAAGCAGACCAGTGGCGTAGGTGTGGCGAAATGCGTGGGCCGAGAACGCGACTCCGCTGCGTTCGCGTAGCCGGGCGACGAGGTCGGTCACATTCCAATACCGCCAGGGTGTGCCAACCGACCCGCCCCACAGATTGACGAACACGTAGTCGCAATCCAGATCGCCATATTCCTCGACGAGATAGTCGGTATAGAGCCGAATCAACGACGGAGCGACCGGAATGTCGCGTTGTCCGCTCTTGACCCGCGCGCCGTTGCTATTGCGGCGGGCGCGTATTCGAATCAGCGTGCTGGCGGCGTCGATGTCCTCATGGCGCAGCCCGAGCGCCTCACCGATCCGCATCCCCGTGCCTGCGAGCAGCTCCATCAAGAACCGATCCCGCAATCGATCACACGCATCGAAGATCAGCTGCACCGACTCTTCGGACAACGTCTGAGGCAGCCGTCGGCGGGTCTTTAACTTGATCGTCCGCCGACGCTGGTCACCAGCAGAACCGAGATGGGCAAGAAATGGTCGCCACGACCCTCGCACTCCACCGGCGCTCATCGTCGACAGCAGCTCGCCGCAATCCACGCCGTGTCGGTGATGGAACTTGTAGAACGACCCCACCGCCGCGAGCTTCCGGTTGATTGTTGGCGTCGAACACCGTGCCTCAATCGTCGGAAGCGATGTCACCGATGGAGTCCGCATCGTCGGCGGAAGTCGCAGCCAACCAACGAATCGGCCGAGATGTTCCAAACGTACTGTTCGCCAGTTGATCTCATGAGCAGTCAAGAACTCGAAATAGTCCCGGAGATCGAACGCATAGGCCCGGACCGTTCCCGGGGATCGCTCGATCGCCGTCAGATGAGCCAGAAACGCGTCAACAGGCTCGACCACGGCGAACCGCTCGTCCACCACCGTCCACGACTCTGGACCGCCGTCGGACGGCAGAACTTGCTGAACCCGCAATGCCGCCTCCTTTTCGTCTCGCGCACCGAGGGAGTACTGCCACCGACGCTAGCGATCACCACCGACATCTCATCTCGCGCGCGGCTCGGACTTGGCACTTGCTTCTTGTCCGTTACGAGCGGTAGTACGGGGCGCTCTTCCGGCTGGGGGTGAGGTGAACGTGAGCGTCGGCGCCGGTGCCCGTTGCCGAGTTCTTCAGCCGCACGCGAGATCAGCTTCGAGGAAGGGACGAAGGGATGCCTGGGTCGAGGCCGAAGACTTTCACGGCGGCTGACTTGCCTTTCAGGGCGTGGGATCCCCGGTCGGTGAGGCCGGGCGGTCGAGGAACCAGGGCGTCGAAGGTCTGGTGCGTGAGAAGGATCGCGTCACCGGTGGTCTTGGTGAGCTGCTCGACGCGGGCCGCGACGTTGACGGTGTCACCGATCAGGGTGAACTCCAGCTTGCCACCGCCGCCGATGGTGCCGGCGATCACCACACCGGTGTTGATTCCGATGCCGATCCGAAGCGCGCCGCCGAATCGCTCGGCGACCAGGCGGTGAATCAGAACAGCGGCACTCACCGCCGCGTGAGCATGATCCGCAAGGTCGTTGGGGGCCCCGAAGACGGCCAGCGCGCCGTCGCCGAGGAACTTGTTGACGTGTCCACCGGCATCGACGACAGCGGGCACGACGATCTCGAACAACGCGTTGAGACGCGCGACGGTGTCCTCGGCGGTGTTCGCCTCGGCGAACGGGGTGAAGTCCCGGACATCGACGAACATCACGGTCACCTCGCGGCGCTCACCGGTGAAGACATCGTCACCCTGCTCGAGTAGCCGCGCCGCGAGTACTGGGTCGACGTAAGTGCCGAACGCGGCCTGAAGTCGTTGCCGCTCAGCCAAACCCGCCTGCATGCGGTTAAACGACGCCGCCAACGCGCCCAAATCATCGTCCTGAACAACCGGCAGGCGCTGACTGTAGTCACCAGCCGCAACGCGCTCGGTTCCTGCGGCAAGATCGCGAATGGGTCGCAGCGACGGTGCGAATGCGATGCCGACGCTGATCGGCACCGCGAAGCCAAGCGTCATCGCACACCCGATCATCACCCAGAGCAACGGGTCCTCACTGGCCCTATCGAACACCGCCGCCAACATCGCACCCGCGGCGGCGAACACAAACGCGACTGCGAGCAGGGACAAGTTCGACCACGCGGCAAAACTCGGGCGAGAGCGAGGCAAGGAGTCACCGATCCCGGTGTCACCGGCGAGGGCGGCCCTAGCTGGCCGCAGCATCGCTTCCACGGAGCTGTGCACAGAGATCAGCTGGACAGAGATTCCGATGACGGCGCCCAGGACTCCATACTGGACAAGCCGCCACCCGCTCGCCCCGGCGATCGCACCGACAACGGCGAATAGCAGGGCGGCCCAAACAGCGATGCCCACCACCACGCGGGCAACCAGCCCCCGAGCCCAGGTGTAGGTGGCGTCCAGCGCCGTCGCTCGATCGACCTCGTGGCCGGCTGCCCACCGCTCCACAAGCCGCTTCTCGCCCAGGCCGGGAAGAAACAGCACATACACCAACACCAGCACGGCGACAATGGCGACGGCGGCCACCTCGATGTAGCGATTGGAGTCCTCGAAAGCGACAATGACAAACGACAAAACGAGGTAAGTCTGCAGCAACGGCAGGAACGCGACCGCGCAGATCGCCCACGAGTACCTCGCTCCGTACCGATCCCACGCCCACTGCCAGATGCGGTCCATGCCGCGAGACTAAACGCGCGCCCTTTGTGAACTGGGCCTATTGAAGTAGGCGCCGAAAGGCTCGTGGACTTACCCGAGATAACACCTTAGGAACCTGCATCGCCTCAGAGCATCACTCGCTTTCACTACGTCGAGGACGCCTCTCCAATGGCCCTAGGGAACATACGTTCGAAGCACCGTTTCGTTCGCCGCACATTGCTATCGTGCGGACGGGGCGCGCGCCTGCAGAGCCGCGACCAGAGAGCGAGGTTCGCCGTGCTGGGTCTGCCGCAGAAGGTGCGCGCCTGCCTGTTCGACCTCGACGGCGTACTCACGGACACCGCGAGCGTGCACAAGAAGGCGTGGAAGGTGATGTTCGACGCCTACCTTCGCCAGCGGGCCGACCGCACCGGCACGCAATTCGTCCCGTTCGACGTCGATGCCGACTACCTGAACTACGTGGACGGCAAGAGGCGCGAGGACGGTGTCCGCTCCTTTTTGGCCAGCCGCGGCATCACGCTGCCTGAGGGCGATCCCGACGACGATCCCGGGGCCGAGACGGTGAACGGGCTGGGCAACCGCAAGAACGAGTTGTTCCTGCAGACGCTGCGCCAGGACGGCGTCAGGGTGTTCGAGGGGTCGCGGCGCTATCTCGAGGCGGTCAGCGCCGCCGGTCTGGATGTGGCGGTGGTGTCGTCCAGCGCGAACACCCGCGACGTGCTGGAGGTCACCGGGCTCGACAGGTTCGCCCAGCAGCGGGTGGACGGAGTGACCATGCGCGAGCAGCACATCGCCGGCAAGCCGGCCCCGGATTCGTACCTGCGGGCCGCTCAGCTGCTCGACGTCACTCCCGCCGAGGCGGCCGTCTTCGAGGATGCTCTTTCCGGCGTCGAGGCAGGGCGCGCCGGGCACTTCGGTTTCGTGGTCGGCGTCGACCGGGTGGGTCAGTCGGAAGCGTTGCGGCAGAACGGCGCCGACGTCGTCGTCACCGATCTGGCCGAGCTGCTGCAAGCACGATGATCACCCACGGCGCCTTCCCGATCGAGCCCTGGCAGGTGCGCGAGACCTGGCTCGACCTCGACCTGCTCGCACAGACCGAGTCGGTGTTCGCGCTGTCGAACGGGCACATCGGCCTGCGCGGCAACCTCGACGAGGGCGAGCCGTACGGGCTGCCGGGAACCTACCTCGGCTCGTTCTACGAGACCCGTCCGTTGCCGTACGCGGAGGCGGGGTACGGGTATCCCGAAGACGGCCAGACCCTGGTCGACGTGACCAACGGCAAGATCATGCGTCTGCTCGTCGACGACGAGCCGTTCGACGTCCGCTACGGCGAACTGCTGGAGCACGAACGGGTTCTCGACCTGCGCGCCGGGACGTTGACACGGCAGGCACGGTGGCGGTCGCCCGCGGGCAAGCACGTGGTGGTACGGTCGACGCGCCTGGTGTCGCTGGCACAGCGCAGCGTGGCGGCCATCGAGTACGTGGTCGAGGCCATTGATGAATTCGTCCGTGTCACAGTGCAATCCGAGCTCGTCGCGAACGAGGACCAACCGCAGTTATCAGCCGATCCGCGGGTCGCGGCCGCGCTGAAGCGCCCGCTCAAGGCGGTTCATCACGAGGTCGCCGACCGTAAGACAGCGCTGCTGGTGCATCGCACCCGGTCCAGCAAATTGATGATGGCGGCCGCGATGACCCACGAAGTCGACGTTCCCGGACGGGTCGAGGTGGAGACCGATGCCCGCGAGGACTTGGCGCGCAGCACGGTCATCTGCGGGCTGCGGCCCGGGCAGCGCCTGCGGATCGTCAAGTACCTGGCTTACGGGTGGTCGAGCCTGCGCTCCCGCCCCGCCCTGCAGGATCAGGCGGCTGGGGCACTCACCGGCGCCAGCTACAGCGGCTGGCAGGGCCTGCTGGATGCGCAGCGCGCCTACCTCGACGACTTCTGGGACAGCGCCGACGTTGAAGTCGAGGGTGATCCCGATGTTCAGCAGGCGGTCCGGTTCGGACTCTTCCATGTGTTGCAGGCGAGCGCACGGACCGAACGCCGTGCGATCGCGGCCAAGGGTTTGACGGGCAACGGCTATGACGGACACGCCTTCTGGGACACGGAGGGCTTCGTGCTTCCCTTGCTCACCTACACCAAACCTGATGCGGCCGCCGACGCGCTGCGGTGGCGGGCGTCGATCCTGGACCTGGCCAGAGAACGCGCCGCCCAACTCGACCTCAACGGCGCGAGTTTTCCGTGGCGCACGATCCGGGGCCAGGAGTGCTCGGCCTACTGGCCGGCCGGCACGGCGGCGTGGCACATCAACGCCGACATCGCGATGGCATTCGAGCGGTATCGCATCGTCACGGGCGACAACTCGCTTGAAGAGAGTTGCGGTCTCGAGGTGCTTGCCGAAACCGCGCGGCTCTGGCTGTCGCTCGGGCATCACGACCGGCACGGCGTGTGGCACCTCGACGGAGTCACCGGGCCGGACGAGTACACGGCGATCGTGCGCGACAACGTGTTCACGAACCTGATGGCCGCGCACAATCTGCGCACCGCGGCCGATGCGTGCACCCGCCACCCCGAGGCGGCGCGGGCGCTGGGGGTCAGCACGGAAGAGACCGCCGCGTGGCGCGACGCGGCCGACGCCGCGCACATCCCCTACGATCAGGAACTGGGCGTCCACCAGCAGTGTGAAGGCTTCACCCGCCTTGCGGAGTGGGACTTCTCAGCGAACGCGCAATACCCGTTGCTGCTGCACTACCCCTATGTGCGGCTGTATCCGGCGCAGGTGGTCAAGCAGGCCGACCTGGTCCTGGCGATGCACTGGCGGAGCCATGCGTTCGGCCCCGGGCAGAAGGCCCGCAACGTCGACTACTACGAGCGACGCACGGTGCGTGACTCGTCGTTGTCGGCGTGCACCCAGGCCGTGATGTGCGCCGAGGTCGGCCACCTCGAGCTGGCCTATGACTACACGTACGAGGCCGCGCTCATCGATCTGCGCAACCTTCACCACAACACCGGCGATGGCCTGCACATGGCTTCGCTCGCCGGGGCGTGGACCGCACTGGTCGCCGGCTTCGGCGGCCTGCGTGACGACGAAGGCGTGATGTCGTTCGACCCGCATCTGCCCGACGACATCTCCCGTCTTCGGTTCCGGCTGCGCTGGCGGGAGTTCCGGGTGACCGTGGACATCAACCACGCCGACGTCACGTACACCGTCCGCGACGGACCGGGTCATACGCTGACGATCAGGCATGCCGGCGACGACGTCGAACTCAGCCCCCGCGCTCCAACGAAAATGGCCATCCGGCCCCGTGAAGCGCTGCTGCCGCCACCGCCGCAGCCGCCAGGCCGTGAGCCGATGCGCAAGCGGGTGTGACGATTCCCCGAACGGCCTCTGCGACGGCGGTCAGCCGGCGGAGGTGACCGGCTCGATCGGCAGGCGCCGCAGCGCCGCGGGCGCATCGACCGGGACGACGGGATCGGCGGGTGGGATCGGGTCCAGCCGCTGGTACGGCTGCCCTTGAGCGGGCCGAAGGTCGGCCTCCCCCCGGTTGGGCCACAGCGACGCGGCACGCTCGGCCTGCGCGGTGATGGAGAGCGACGGATTGACGCCGAGGTTCGCCGAGATCGCGGCGCCGTCGACGACCGAAAGCGTGGGATAACCGTAGACCCGGTGATAGGGGTCGATGACGCCGTGTTCGGGGCTGTCGCCGATCACCGCGCCGCCCAGGAAATGCGCGGTCAGCGGGATGTTGAACAGCTCACCCCAGGTGCCGCCGGCAACGCCGTCGATCTTCTCCGCGACGCGTCGGGTGACCTCGTTGCCGACCGGGATCCAGGTCGGGTTCGATTCGCCGTGGCCCTGTTTGCTCGTCATCCGGCGCAGCCCGAGCCGGGTGCGCCTGGTGAACGTCGTGATCGAGTTGTCCAGATGTTGCATGACGAGCATGATCATCGTTCGTTCGCTCCACCGCCGCGGATTCAGCAACCGCAGTGTGCCGCGCGGATCCTCCGCGGCCCCGCGGAACAGCTGCTTGAACCGCGGGACGTCGGTGCCTTCGGGTCCGGCGCCGTCAGTCATCAGCGTCTGCAGCAGTCCCATCGCGTTGGAGCCCTTGCCGTAACGCACCGGTTCGACGTGGGTGTCGGGGGTGGGATGGATCGACGACGTGATCGCGACTCCATGAGTGAGATTCAGGTCGGGTGCGACCTTCAGTCGCCCCGCGCCGACGATCGACTCGGAGTTGGTGCGGGTGACGACGCCGAGCATGCCGGAAAGTTCCGGCAGCTTGCCCTTGTCGCGCATCTTGAACAGCAGCTTCTGGGTGCCGAAGGTTCCGGCGGCCAGAACCACGTGCCTTGCGGTGAACGTCTTCTTGCGCCTGCGCAGCCAGCGGCCGGTGACCACGGTGTCGACACGCCACAGCCCGTCGGAACCCTGCTCGAAGCCGGTGACCGTGCGCATCGGAATCACGTCGGCGCCCGCCTTCTCGGCCAGCCCGAGGTAGTTCTTCACCAGGGTGTTCTTGGCGCCGTAGCGGCAACCGGTCATGCAGGAGCCGCACTCGATGCAGCCGGTGCGCGAGGGCCCGGCGCCGCCGAAGTAGGGGTCGGGCACTTTCTCACCCGGCGCCTTTGTCCCGTCCGGGCCGAAGAACACCCCGACCGGTGTCGGCACGAACGTGTCGGCGACGCCGATGTCCTCGGCGACTTCCTTGATGATGCGGTCGGCGTCGGTGAAGGTCGGGTTGCGGACCACGCCGAGCATCCGCTGTGCCTGGTCATAGTGCGGCATCAGCTCGGTGCGCCAGTCGGTGATGTGCGACCACTGCCGGTCGGAGAAGAACGGCTCGGGGGGCACGTACAAGGTGTTCGCGTAGTTCAGTGAGCCGCCGCCGACGCCCGCCCCGGCCAGGATCATGCAGTTGCGCAGCAGATGGATGCGCTGGATGCCGTACATGCCGAGCTTCGGCGCCCACAAGAACTTGCGCAGATTCCACGATGTCTTCGCGAACTCGTGGTCTTCGAAGCGGCGGCCCGCCTCGAGCACGCCGACGCGGTAGCCCTTCTCGGTCAGCCGCAGTGCGGTGACGCTGCCCCCGAATCCTGAGCCGATGATCAAAACGTCGTAGTCAGGCGCCATGCGACCAGTATGAACTTACTGGTCGGTAACTCTCTAGATAGGGTTACCTAACTTCCCGGAGCACAACCGGTCAGGAGCAGACCGCCAAGCCGACCTTCTGAAACTCCTTGAGGTCGCAGTAACCGGCCTTGGCCATCGATCGGCGCAGGCCGCCGACGAGGTTCAGCGAACCGAACGGGTCGTCGGACGGGCCGTTGAGCACCTGTCGAAGCGGCGGCCGCTCCCCGACCGCGACCTGCAGCAGCGCGCCACGAGGCAGCGACGGGTGCGCGGCCGCGGCCGGCCAGAACCAGCCTTCGCCGAGCGCCTCGGCCGATGCGGACAGCGGCGTACCGAGCACCACCGCATCGGCGCCGCACGCGATCGCCTTGGCGAGGTCACCGGACGTGTGGATGTCGCCGTCTGCGAGCACGTGCACATATCGGCCGCCGGTCTCGTCGAGGTATTCGCGACGCGCCGCCGCCGCGTCGGCGATCGCGGTGGCCATCGGCACGCTGATTCCCAGCACCTCGGCGCTGGTGGTCACGCCGCTGGTCGAGCCGTAGCCCACGACGACGCCCGCCGCCCCGGTGCGCATCAGGTGCAGCGCGGTTCTGTGGTCGAGCACCCCGCCGGCCACTACGGGCACGTCGAGCTCGGCGATGAACGTCTTGAGATTCAGCGGTTCGCCGTCGCGGGCCACCCGCTCGGCCGACACGATCGTGCCCTGAATGACCAGCAGGTCGATGCCGGCCGTGACCAGCGCAGGCGTCAGCATGCGCGCGTTCTGCGGGCTCACCCGAACGGCCGTCGTCACGCCGGCGTCGCGGATCCGGGCCACCGCGGCCCCCAGCAGGTCGGGGTCCAGCGGCGCGGCGTGCAGTTGCTGCAGCAGCCGGATCGCCGCCGAGGGTTCGGGCTCCTTCTCGGCGGCCTCGATGACCTGCGCGATCTTCGCCTCGACGTCGGCGTGGCGGCCGATCAGGCCCTCCCCGTTGAGCACGCCCAGGCCGCCGAGCCGACCGAGCTCGATCGCGAACTGCGGGGACACGAGCGCGTCGGTGGGGTGAGCCACCACGGGGATCTCGAATCGGTATGCGTCCAGCTGCCACGCCGTCGACACGTCCTTGGACGAACGGGTGCGCCGCGACGGCACGATGTTGACGTCGTCCAGCTCGTATGTACGGCGGGCGGTGCGGCCCATGCCGATCTCAACCATGTCATGCATGACTAGCTACTCCCGATGCTCTTCGCGCAAGCGCTCATCCACCTGCCGTCAGTGGGCGTAGTAGTTCGGGGCTTCGACGGTCATCGTGATGTCGTGCGGGTGGCTTTCCTTGAGTCCCGACGCGGTGATCCGCACGAACTGCGCCTGCTGCAGTGCCTCGATGGTCGGAGAGCCGGTGTAGCCCATGGCGGCGCGCAGGCCGCCGGTCAGCTGGTGGATCACCGTCGACAACGGACCGCGGAACGGCACCCGGCCCTCGATGCCCTCGGGCACCAGCTTGTCTTCGGAGAGCACGTCATCTTGGAAATACCGGTCCTTCGAATACGACTTCTGACTGCCGCGTCCCTGCATCGCCCCTAACGAGCCCATCCCGCGATAACTCTTGAACTGCTTGCCGTTGACGAAGATCAGCTCGCCCGGCGCCTCGGCGGTACCGGCGAGCAATGAGCCCAGCATCGTCGTCGACGCCCCCGCGGCCAGCGCCTTGGCGATGTCGCCGGAGTACTGCAGACCGCCGTCGGCGATCACCGGCACACCCGCGGGCGCGCACGCGGCGACAGCCTCCAGGATCGCGGTGATCTGCGGGGCGCCGACCCCGGCCACCACCCGGGTGGTGCAGATCGACCCCGGGCCCACACCGACCTTCACGGCGTCCGCGCCCGCCTCCACCAGCGCCGCCGCTCCACTGCGGGTGGCGACATTGCCGCCGACGACGTCGACGCGGTCGCCGACGTCGGCCTTGAGCTTAAAGACCGTGTCGAGCACCTGCCGGTTGTGGGCGTGCGCGGTGTCCACGACCAGCACGTCGATGCCGGCTTCCACCAGGGTCATCGCGCGCACCCACGCGTCGTCGCCGACACCCACCGCGGCCCCGACCAGGAGCCTGCCGTCGCTGTCCTTGGTGGCCAGCGGGTGCTGCTCGGTCTTGACGAAATCTTTGACGGTGATCAGGCCGGTCAGGCGCCCATGCCCATCGACAATCGGCAGTTTCTCAATCTTGTTGCGGCGCAACAGACCTAGTGCCGCGTCGGCAGTCACACCCTCGCGCGCCGTGATCAGCGGGGCCTTTGTCATCACCTCGGAGACGGGCTTGTTCTGGTCCACCTCGAACCGCATGTCGCGGTTGGTGATGATCCCGACGAGCGCGCCGGAGTTGTCGACGACGGGCAGGCCCGAAATCCGGAACCGCGCGCACATCGCGTCGACCTCGGCCAGCGTGTTGTCCGGCGAACAGGTCACCGGGTCGGTGACCATGCCGGCCTCGGACCGCTTGACCATCTCGACCTGGCCGGCCTGCTCGGTGACCGACAGGTTGCGATGCAACACTCCCATGCCGCCGGCGCGGGCCATCGCGATCGCCATCCTCGCCTCGGTCACGGTGTCCATCGCGGAGCTGACCAGCGGCACTTTCAGCCGGATCCTGCGGGTCAGCCGGCTCGACGTGTCGGCCGCGGCGGGCGCGACGTCCGATGCCGCAGGCAGCAGCAACACGTCGTCGAAGGTCAGGCCCAGCATCGCGATCTTGTGCGGATCGTCACCACCCGTGGGCACCGCGGCGGTGCCGAACGCGTCGGCGACATACGAATCCACCGCAGTACTTCCTTCAACAATCGACATGGGTGGGCCTCCAGGGGGCGCAGCACTTAGAACACCATCCTATCGGCACCGACGTCGTTTTCCCGGCTCTGCGGGTCGGCCGCGGGGTGGTTGCACCCCCCGGCATCGGCTGGCGCTAAAGCTGCGAGGCTGCGTAATCTAGAAGCGTGCGCGACCACCTCCCACCGGGTTTGCCGCCCGATCCCTTCGCCGACGATCCATGTGATCCGTCGGCGGCACTGGACGCCATCGAGCCCGGGCAGCCGCTGGATCCGCAAGAGCGCAGCGCAGTGGAGGCTGATCTCGCAGACCTCGCTGTTTACGAGGCATTGTTGGCGCACAAGGGCATCCGCGGTCTGGTGGTGTGCTGCGACGAATGTCAGCAGGACCATTACCACGACTGGGACATGCTGCGCGCCAACCTGCTGCAGCTATTGGTCGACGGCACCGTGCGGCCACACGAACCGGCCTATGACCCCGAGCCTGACGCGTACGTGACCTGGGATTACTGCCGCGGCTACGCGGACGCGTCGCTGAACGAGGCCACCACGGATCCCGACGGCTACCGTTGACCTGACTTCGCTGGCTGATCTGACTTCGCTGGCTGACCCGACTTCGCTGGCTGATCTGACTTCGCTGGCGGCGTTGGCTCCCTAGTTGCCGCGCTCGACCGTGGTGACCGGCGCCCCCGGTCCGTTTCCGGGCCCGTTCCCGCGCGGGCCCGGCGCCAACCCGTGATCAGCGCCGTGCGCGCTGGTCGCTGTCGGGGTCGATGCGCTCTCCGAGGTCTGCTGGTTGGCCACCGCGGGTCCCTGCTGCTGCGAGGACGTCACCGTTGCCGGGCTGTTCGGAGCGGGACCAGGAGCGGGCCCGTTCGGCCCGACGGCTGCTGCGGACGTGCTCGTGTCCTCGCTGCGCGGCGCCGACGTCACCGTGCTCGTCGGTGGGGTCGGGCTCGACGTCACCGTTGGCGTCGCTGTCGTGGTGGAGGCGGTGGTGCCAGTCGGTGTCGTTGTCGCCGCTGTCGTTGTCGCCGCTGTCGTTGTCGCCGCTGTCGTCGCCGTCGTCGCTGTCGTTGTCGTTGCTGTCGTCGGCGGCGGGGCGGCGGCCTGACTCGTCGTGGTTTCGGTGGAGGGGGTCGCCGTCGACGCGCTGGTCGTCGTCGAGGTGACCGTCGACGGGCTTGTCGTCGTCGTGGTTTCCGACCCGGAGGTTGTCGTCGACGTCACAGACTCCGGCGACGGGCTCGTCGGCGTGCCGGGCACCACAGCGGGCCCCGGAAGCAGGGGCGACGACATGCCCGGCAACGTCGGCGGTGGCGCGCCCGGCGCCAGCGTCGCGTTCGGGTCGCGCTGGACGACCTTGACGGTCAAGTTGTTCCACTGCTCGACCAGGTCCTGCTTGCGCTGGCTGTTGGTGACGGTCTGCACGGTGCTGCTGACGGCGGCGAGCTTGTCCTGCGCCTGCTGCCACTGGCCCTGTTGGATGAGCTGCTGCGCCTGCGTCAGCTGGGTCTGAGCGGCCAGCGCGACCTGGTCATCGCGGGTGAGATGCGACTGCCCGAACAGCATCGTGCGCAGCCCGTACAGGGCGTCGCCCGGTCCTGCGCCGTAGATCACGGCGCCAAAGCCGCCGAGGCACAACAGCGCCGCGGCGACGGCGCCGACCACGGTCACCCCGAACCGGTGGCTCGGGCGCGCCCGCCTGCCCTCGGTAAGGGCGGTAGCTGCCTCGGTGAGCGAGATGACATCGGTATCCGGAGCACGACGGACGTCATCGCGCCAGCCCGCGAGCATCGACGCGACCGGGTCGCTCTGCGACACCCGGGCACCGGCCGCGAGCGCGTCGAGCAGGCGGTCGCTGCGCGCGACCGCTTCCAGTCCGGATTCCTGGTCAGGCATAGTCGCGACTCTCGATGATTTCGGCCCGCAGCCGGGTCAGCGCGCGATGCTGGGCCACCCGGACGGCGCCCGGCGAGCTCCCGACGGCGGCCGCCGTCTCCTCGGCGCTCAGCCCCACGACCACCCGCATAATCAAAATTTCACGTTGCTTGGCGGGCAGCAGGTCCAGTAGCGCAGACATTCGCGCCGCGGAGTCCGCCTCGATGGCCATCTGCTCCGGCCCGGGGGCGGCCGAAGCGCGCTCAGGGACGTCGTCAGTGGGCTCGGCACGGTTGCGCGCGGCCGCACGGTGGGCGTCTGCCACCTTGTGGGCCGCGATGCCGTACACGAATGCTAAAAAGGGCCGTCCCTGGTCCTTGTAGCGTGGCAACGCCGTGATGGCGGCCAAGCACACCTCCTGCGCCACATCGTCGGCCGACAGACCACTTCGCTCCGCCGCCCCGATCCGAGCGCGGCAATACCGCACCACAATTGGGCGAATGGTCTCCAGCACTTCACGGAGTGCGTCTCGATTGCCGGCGACTGCGTCAGCAACGACAGCATCGAGTTTGTCTCCCGAGTTTGTCATCGACGACGGCGTCCTCAACGTTACGAGCCGAGAGCTTCCCGGCAACCCAACCGACAATAACGATCCACGGTCTGTCGAATCACGTCACTGAGACCAAACGCCGCCGCCGTGTCGGATGGCCTCGGCGCTCGCATCCCGAATGGCGAGCACCTCTGCGGGGTCGCAGAGCTTGCTGCCGATGTCGGCGAGCAAGCCGGCCACCGCCCAGCGCAGCGGCGTCAGCCCGAGCCGGCCCGTGGTGACCAGCGCGGCGTCCGCCGCGGTGCGTGCGAGGTCCACCTGACCGGCGCTGCACAGTGCTGCCGCACGCACGACGTCGGTCTTCGCCCGGTGGCGCGCGGACGGCGATTCGGCGGCTAATTCGGCGGCTTGATCGGCGTGCCGGACCGCTTCGGCGCCGTCGCCACCGGCCATCGCGTTCTCGGCGGCGACCCACTGCCAGCGCAGGGCGAGCCGATCGGGCACACCCGGCCCGTCGAGCAACGTGCGCGCCCGCTCCAGCAACGCGGCCGACGCGGCGAATCGCCGTAAACCGAGGGCGTCGGCGCCAAGGCCGATCAGCGCGTCGAGGGCGGCTTCGGCGTCGCCGGCCAGCGCGCACGCACGACCGTCCCAGTGACGGGCGTCGGCGTGGCCACCCAACTGACGCAGAAACGACCCCCACGTGCTGTGCGCGAGCGAGGCGAGCGAACCGACGGCGACGCGCCGGCGCAGCACTGTCAGATCGGCCTGAGCGCTGCGGTAGCGGCCCTGGCCGCCGGCAGCCACCGCACGCAGCCAGGACTCGTGCGGGCTCACCGCGGCGGGCAGCGGCCAGCGGCCCGGATCGTCGCCGAAGGCCACGGTCGCCAGCACCGCTGATCGCTCACCCCTCATCGAAGGGGGACCGTATCAGCAGCCGCATGCGCCCAAATGCCACTGCGGTCCGCGAACATTGGTTAACAGTTTGTGCGCTGCACGTTACTTCGATGTCAACTGCCTACTGAGCGCTAGAAATTATCCCCGCGACACAGCCGGATCCGAACTGGGGAAACTCCGCGTGGGCGGCTCGTCGGCCGGCTACATACCACGTTCATCGTTGCGGACGCGCCCCAATGATGAACGTGACGTAAATTCTCCAGCTGCTCTTATGTCGTTCGGCACACATGGCGACTATTGACTGGATTTCCGAAGCACCCCTACCTTGTCAGCACGAGTAGTCATCGGCGACATGTTCTCGGATCGGTTCCACAACTCACCGTCCGCTTGGGGTTCCAAAGGGACTTGGCGAGAGGGGTTTTCCATGCCACAGCCGCAGCAACTACCCGGACCTAACGCAGACATCTGGGACTGGCAGATACGGGGCTTGTGCCGGGGCGTCGATTCGTCGATGTTCTTCCACCCAGACGGCGAGCGCGGCCGCGCCCGTGCCCAACGCGAGATGCGGGCCAAAGAGATGTGCCGGCGCTGCCCGGTGATCGCGCAGTGCCGTTCCCACGCGCTGGCGGTCGGTGAGCCGTACGGCATTTGGGGCGGCCTGTCGGAAGCCGAGCGAGAGCTGTTGTTGAAGCGGGGCATCCGCCGCACTGCTTAGTCAGCCTCAATGAGGGTGTCAGCCTCAATGAGGGTGTCAGCCTCAATGAGCGTGTCAGCCTCAACGGCCGTGTCAGCCTCAATGACCGTCGTGAGCCTCAATGACCGTCGTGAGCAGGCAAGAGCCCCCATTTTCGGTCGAAAATGCGGGCTCTTGCTTCTGTTCGCGGGCCTCTGCTAGTGCGTGTGGCCGTGATGGTCGTCGGCGGCTTGGTCGGCCGGCTTGTCCACCACCGCGGTTTCTGTGGTGATGATTACAGCCATGCGCGCACTGATCGTTATCCCGCGCTCCAGAGTTACGGACGCTACTACCAGCCCTGAGCGGCAGCTACAAACATGCCTGGAGCTGTGCAATCAGCGGGGCTACGAGGTGGCAGGCGTTGCAGAAGACCTAGACGTCAGCGGAGCCGTTGATCCGTTCGACCGGAAGAAACGCCCGAACCTGTGTCGTGCGCGCCATCGCCGCCACCGCGGCCAGATGCCCGTGGGCCAGCGAGCGGGCGATCTCAAACTCGGTCCCAGCCGCCACCAGCGTCTGGCCCTTCAGTGTCGCCTCGTCGCAGGCGATCGGCCGTTCCTTGCGTGTGGGACTGGTTGGCGTTGTGGATGAGTCGCCGGATGATGGGCAGAGCCACGTGCACAGCCAGGGTCAGCGTCGCCTCCTCCTCTGGCGGGAGGGCCGTGAGCAGCTCGGCCAGTCGGTCGCGGCGGTCCCGCCGCCGGTCGTCCAGCACCGCCCGCCCGGCGTTCGTGATGTTCACCAGGGCGGCCCGTCCGTCTTTGGGGTCGTCGACCCGGATCGCCAGGCCCTGCCGCTCCAGCCGATGGACCAGTTCGGTCATCGACGGCTGGCTGATGCCCGCCGCCGCGGCCAGCGCCGTCAGCCGGACTGGACCTTCCCGATTAAGCGTGTCGAGCGCCAGGGTGGCGGTCAGGCTCAGTGCTGCGCGGGCGGGTAGGTGCCGCGTCGTGAGGATCGATGCCTGCTCGAGCGCCTCGGCGATGTGCTCTCGGCTATCGCGGCGGTCTGACTGTTCCACCCCCTATGTATAGCACATGTATATCGGCACCCGATGTAGAGTGGTGGTCGGCTTCTTCTTACGGGCTTGATGCGCCGCCCGGTGACCAGCCGAAGGGCGGATGGGTCGCTTTGGCGGCGGCGGCCGGCATGAGCGTGAGTTGAGGGCCTTCTTCCGGGGACTCACTTGAGCTCTAGATCCCGGTAGCCCGCTGCGCGATCCGTGCCTGTGCCGCAGCGGGCCCTCTGCCACGGCACGATTATTCTTTCCGTAGGGCCCTGGGCGGTCTGCTGTGCTGAAACCAGTTCTTGGACAGCGCTTTCGTGTCGTATTCCCCGGTCGGCGTGGGCGCGTATGGTGCGCGCGCGAAAGGCGCGGTACCCCGTGTTTTGCCGCCGGCCTTCATCGGCCCCGGGTGAGGATTGCAGTCCGCGCGGTTGGATGGTCGTGCCGCCGGGCTTGACGCCAACAGACCGGTGACGGTCAGCGCAGAGATGCCGAGCAGCCGAGATTGACGTGTCGGGATCGTGAATTGGCTCACACCTCGTAGCGGAGCCGGATGATAGGCCTACTATCTATGTATATAGGTACTCAATGTAATTACGGACGGAGGTTGTTGTGTCGGTTGATGCTCGTGAAGAGCGGCTCGCGCGCCGCATCGCCGATTTGTACGCCAACGACCGGCAGTTCGCTGATGCCCGGCCCAGTGAGGCGATCTCCGCGGCGATCGCCCAGCCTGGGCTGCGACTGCCGCAGCTCGTGCGAACCATGATGGAGGGTTACGAGGACCGGCCCGCGCTCGCGCAGTGCGTCGTACAGTTCGTCAACGACCCGGCGACCGGCCGGACCTCGCTCGAGCTGCTGCCGCGGTTCGAGACCCTCAGCTACCGGGAGGTGTGGGACCGTGCCAGAGCGGTCGCGACCGCTCTGGCAGGCGACCCGGTGCCTTCGGTGCGGCCCGGTGATCGCGTCTGTGTGATGGGCTTCACCAGCGTCGATTACACGGTTGTCGACGTGGCGTTGGTGCTGATGGGCGCGGTGTGCGTTCCGCTGCAGACCATCGGTTTGCCGCTGCGGGCTTGGTGGGGCTTGATGACGCCGAGCGGTCGGGGCGACCCAAGGTAGTCGATGATGCGGCGGTCATCGCCGCCACGCTGGAGGCGCCGCCGCAGCGGCTTGCGGTGACGCATTGGTCGACGCGGCTGCTGGCGCGTGAGCTGGGTGTGGGTGATGCGACCGTGGCCCGGGCGTGGCGCCGCTACGGGGTGCAGCCCTGGCGGCGCGAGACGTTTAAGTTCTCGACCGATCCGCAGCTTGAGGCCAAGGTCCGCGACGTCGTCGGGCTCTACCTGAACCCGCCGGAGAAGGCGATCGTGCTCTGTGTCGATGAGAAGAGCCAGATCCAGGCTTTGGACCGCACCGCGCCGATCCTGCCGCTGCGGCCGGGCTTGCCGGAGAAGGCCACCCACGACTACGTGCGACACGGCACCACCACGTTGTTCGCCGCGCTGGAGGTGGCGACCGGCAAAGTCACTGACGCCTGCTATGAGCGGCACGGCAACGCGGAGTTTTTGGCCTTCCTCAAGACGGTCGCCCGGGCCTATCCGCGCCGCGAGTTGCACGTGGTCGTGGACAATTACCACACCCACAAGCACGCCGAGATCAACGACTGGTTGGCCAACAACAAGCGGATCACCCTGCACTTCACACCGACCTCAGGATCGTGGCTCAACCTGGTTGAGGTGTTTTTCGGAATCATTACCCGCCAGGCGATCCGGCGCGGATCATTCACCAGCGTTAAAGAACTCGTCACCGCCATAAGCGCATTCATCGACGGATGGAACCAGCGCTGCCACCCATTCGTCTGGACCAAGACCGCCGACAACATCCTGCCCCACGCCCTCCGTCAACGAACTTCAGACGCGGGACACTAGCCTCAATTTTTCGCGCGGTGGGTTCCGGTCGGGTGAAGTGGGTGCTGGCCAGCTTGTGGGGCTGGTTGTGCCGGATGGGGATGACAAGGCGGCCGGTGTCGCTCGGCGTGCGGGCGTTCCAGGG
>JAOPWC010000193.1 GCA_025965895.1 Mycobacterium sp. | reverse complement strand
GGCTGGCCGTAGCGGCCGGTGTCGGCTTGCGGGCCGCCCTTGGAGTTGGGCGCATACACCGGGTCGGGGGCCAGCCGGTAGCGCATGTTACCGGCCGTGCTGTAGCTGTGCACCGGGGATTTGGCCGCATTGACCGGCAACTGGTTGTAGTTGGCGCCGATGCGGTAACGGTGTGCGTCGGCGTAGGCGAACATCCGGCCCAGCAGCATCTTGTCCGGGCTGGGCCCGATGCCGGGCACCAGGTTGGAAGGCTCCCACGCGCCCTGTTCGATCTGACTGTGGTGGTCGGTGGGGTTGCGGTCCAGGGTCAGCCGGCCCACCTCGATCAGCGGGTAATCCGCATGCGGCCACACCTTGGTCAAATCGAACGGGTTGAACCGGTAGGTCTTCGCGTCCTCGAACGGCATGATCTGCATCTTGAGCGTCCAGGACGGGTGATCGCCGCGCTTGATCGACTCGAACAGGTCACGGGTGTGGTAGTCGGTGTCGACTGACGCCAACTGATCGGCCTCGGCCTGGGTCAGGTTTTCGATGCCCTGATCGGTGATGAAGTGATACTTCACCCAGAACTTCTCGCCGGCGGCGTTCACCCACATGTAGGTGTGCGAACTGTAGAGGTTCATCTGCCGCCACGTGTGGGGGATCCCGCGGTCACCCATCAGATAGGTCACCTGATGCGCCGACTCCGGCGAGAGGGTCCAAAAGTCCCACTGCATGTCGTGATCGCGCAGATTGCTGTCGGCGCGGCGCTTCTGCGAACGGATGAAATGACCAAACTTGAGCGGGTCGCGCAGGAAGAACACCGGGGTGTTGTTGCCGACGATGTCGTAATTGCCCTCGGTGGTGTAGAACTTCAGCGCCCAGCCGCGCGGATCACGCCAGGTGTCTGGGCTGCCCCGTTCGCCGGCCACCGTGGAGAACCGGATCACCGTTTCGGTGATGGTGCCCGGCTGGAACACCGCCGCCTTGGTGAAGGCGCTCACGTCTTGGGTCACTTCGAAGCGGCCGAACGCGCCGGAGCCCTTGGCATGCGGCTGACGTTCGGGTACCCGTTCACGGTTGAACGCCGCCATCTGTTCGATGAGGTAGTGATCGTGCAGCAGGATCGGGCCGTCGGGGCCGATGGTGAGCGAATGGTCGTCGCTCTCCACCGGGATGCCGGCGTCGGTTGTCGTCGGCATGGGTTGTACGTTGGTCATCTATTGTGCCTTCCGCGGTGGGTGAAATGCTGTGTCGGCGTGAGTGTCGTCAGCGGACTGACTCGTCTAGATCCGGTACCGCCAGCAGGCTGCGGTCGAAGATCTCAGCGAGCCAGATGATCACTCGTCCGAGGACGCTATGCATGGTTGTTCCCTTTCGTCGAACTGCTGTAGCCTGATGCGCCGCAGACGATGTCGGCGTGCGACTTCGGCTGCACGGCAAGCCATTCCGTGGCGAAGCGCAGGTTTGGTCAGCAGGCGCAGGAGCGCCCCTGCCAGCCCCGACGCGTCTCCTGGCCGGTAGACCAGTCCCGCACTGGCCGGCACAACCAGTCGGACCGTCTCCGCATCTGCGGGCGCTACCACGGCTCGGCCGGCGCCCAATATCTCCAGCAGTGTCCGCGGCCCCGAATCGGGGCTCAGCACTACCAGATCCGCGGCCGCCACGACGTCGGACCATGCGCCTCCGGAGGAATCGCTGAGTGTGTGCACGCTTGCCCTGACCCCCTGTGCGAACGCGCACCGAATGATAGCGGTGCGGTGTACGCCGGTCCCAAGGAGGACGAACTGCGCATTACAGCGCCGCCGCACCGCGGTGAACGCGGCGGCCAATTGTTCGGCCTGTGACAAGTCGTCGAACGGGCCCAGCACGACTACTGTCGGAAGGTCGGGGAGGCCAAGCAACGACCGCGCCACTACTGCGTTTTGAGCAGAAACCCTAAGCGGCGGAGTCATTTGTCGCCCGGGTTGAGTGGGGGTAAGAATGTTCCTGGTGAGCGGACCACGTGCATGGCTCCTACCATCGCCTGTCGGGGTGGGCCTTGTCGTCTGCGCTGACGCCCATCAAGGCTGCCCGCCAGCGCTACACCGCAATACCTGCCAGCTGCAATCCATCGCCTGGTTTCACGCGACCGCGGGTGCGCGATGCGACTTTCGTTGCATGATGGTCAAGGCACAGTCGGTTGGCGTCACCTCTGGTGAATGCTGTTCACATTGGAGTCAAGACGAGCGATACAGCCCTGGCAGCAGACGGCGTAATGGCGGCTCCGGTGCGCGTGGTGGTGGCCGAGGATGACGTGCTGTTGCGTGAGGGCCTGGCCAGTTTGTTGGAGCGCTCGGGTTTTGCCGTAGTCGGGCAGGCCGGCGATGGCGGTGAGCTGTTGGCGCTGGTGCGGGGGATGACCCCTGAGCTGGTGGTGACCGACATTCGGATGCCGCCCAACAACAGCACGGAGGGGCTGGACGCCGCGCGGATGATCCGTCGGGAGTTCCCCGATATCGGCATTTTGGTGCTGTCGGCGCATGTCGATGTCGAACATGCGATGGAGCTGCTCGCCGGCGGCCGCAGCATCGGCTATCTGCTCAAGAGCCGGGTAACCGACGTCGCCGACTTCATCGATACGTTGGGCCGAATCGCCAAGGGAGCATCGGTGGTGGACCCGATGCTGGTGTCGGAGTTGGTGTCGGCCCGTCGGCGCAATGATCCGCTCGCCGTTCTCAGCGAACGCGAGCGCGACGTGCTGGAGTTGATGGCCGAGGGCCGTTCGAATACCGGCATCGCCACTCGCTTATGGGTCACCGAGGGCACCGTCGAGAAACACGTCCGCAGCATTCTGACCAAGTTGGATATTCACGAAGCCAGCGACGACCACCGTCGCGTGCTAGCGGTGATTACATTCCTGGAAGCCCGCTGACTCGTGAACGAGGTCACGAATGGCCTCGGCGGAGAGTCCGCACTTAGATAGGAATCCCACGGCGCGGCTCGCCGACACCATGTCGTCGAAATCCTGCAGGGCGTGGGTGGAAATCAATATCAAGGGACCAGCCGACGGTGCACCGGCCCAGTGGAGTTGCTCGACCACGTCGAAGCCGCTTTCGCCGCCGAGGTCAATGTCCACGAGCGTCACGTCAGGCCTGAGCTCCTCAAAGCGCACGAGGGCCTCGGTGCTGCTCGACGCCACGCCGACGACGACGATGCCTTCGCGCTCGAGCAAACCCCGCGCGGCATCGATGAAATCCACGCTGTCATCGACGATCAGACAGCGCATGGCGTAATTCCCAGCAGCATGGAGCCAGCTTCGCAGTGCGGGAACGGGTCCGCATTCCGGTTAGCGGGAAGTTCCGGCAAAAGGACACTGATTTGCAACTGGCGGGTGTGGGAGACTGCTGCTGCCCGGGGGTGGCGATAGGCATTAGCGGTAGCGACAGTTGCGATCGAGATTGAACCGAGGCTCAATGGGAGACCACAGACGTTGGTCGGAGTGAACTGTGCGTCTTGCGTCGCCTTGGGCACTTGACGAACACTGCCAGGCATGCCCAAGTGTCTGAACTGCGGGCGATCGTCCCCGCGGACACCGCGAACTTGCGCCTCTCGATTCGCGACGATATCGGCGGCGCCGATTCACGCCACGGCCGCCGTATCACGAAATGAATTGCGATGCAGCCGGACTGATTAGAAACCAGGCGACGGTGAGAAGGATCGCTGCGAGCAGGAGGGTGACGAGTAGGTGCCCGAGCAGCCTGGGGTGAACGCCGGACACCTCAGGCCTATGGATCTCGAGCGGCCGCGGCTCATGGATCACAGCGCCGCGGTCATCCTGCCGAAGCTGAGACATAATCGCCTTCCTATTCGCCGACGGCGGTCCGGTCAGTAGCCACAGGTGCGGGGGCGTCCGTGAGCAGTGTGCGGAGTCGTCGTCGTCCGCGCCCCAGCCGCGACATCACGGTTCCGGTTGGGGTGGCCATGATTTCTGCAATCTCCCTGAACCGGAAACCCTCCACATCAGCGTAGTACAGCACCATCCGGAATTGCTCCGGCAAGGACTGCATCGCTGTCTTGATGTCGTTGTCTGGCAACGATTCTAGCGCCTCGTCCTCAGCCGAGCGCAATCCTGTCGGCGTGTGTTGAGCGTAGGCCATCATGTGCTGGTCGGTGATCTGCTCGGTTGAATAACTCACCGGTTGCCGCCGCTTTTTGCGGTAGCCGCTGATGTAGGTGTTGACGAGGATCCGGTAGAGCCAGCCGTTGACGTTGGTGCCCGGCCGAAACGAATGAAAGCCGGCGAACGCCTTCACCATCGTGTCCTGCACGAGATCCTCTGCGTCGGCGTGATTGCGACTGATGCGCAGTGCTTGGCGGTAGAGCGGTTCTAGTTGCGGCACGACGTCGCGTTCGAACCGCGCGGCCATATCCACCTCGGGTGAGTACTGCCCGCCTCCCTCGGTGCGGCCATCCCCGGCCGCACCGACGTCCCTTCCCGTGAGGGGAGCCTCGGCGTCGCTCACAGGTTCAGCGAGCGCCAGTGTCGCACCGGAATCGTTCATCATGACAATCCATTCCGTATGACGGTCCGTTGGTACTCGAACCGGCGCAACAGGACTGAGACGGACTGGAGCACGCACTCCTCGCCCGAAGGTGCACCGCAAGGCGCCTTCGGGCGTGGGGACGTGTTTATCTCCATGGCTCCTCAGGATTGCGGTGCACGGGGTGAATGTCCTCACCGGTAACGCCCGTTCGCGCTTACCGCCAGCAAGGGATCTGGAATACCTGCTAGCGGTAATTGTCCCGATACCCGAGGTACAGCGTCCCGGTGGGTCAGTAGCGATCGCGACGCCAGTTTATGATGCAGGTTGGCCCTGAAGAGTCCGCCAAGATCGATGTGAGTTTGCGTAATGACGCAGGAACGGTCACGGCTGCCCGGCTCGACGCCGGGTGCTTTTCCGCGCGGCGCTTTCGATGGGCAAGTAGGTCCGGCAACGATACGTGCACGCGTGCTGTCTTTGTTGCTGCGCCCGACCGCCCCACGTCGTGCTCTGGGGGTGGCGGTCGCGCTGCTGCTGATTGCCGCACAGAGCGTGGTGGTCTACCTGCTCGACCAGGTCGCGCCAGGAAATGTCTTCGGCGTGGTTTTCCTGCTGGGTGTTTTGGTGGTCTCCACCTTGTGGGGATTCGGCCTAGGCGCACTGACATCGGTAGCGAGTGCCGTTGTCTACGTGTATTTCCACCATCTCCAGACGGGCGGCAGCATAGTTCCCAGCGGAAGCCAGAACTGGGTGGCCGTAACCGTGTTCTTGGTCGTCGCGCTGTCGGTCAACGCTATCGCCGGTGTGGCCCGATTGCGCGCCGCCGAGGCGGATCAGCGCCGCCGCGAGGTCGCGGCAAGCCACGATGAGCTCAGCTTGCTCGCCGACCACCAAGCCGCGCTGCGGCGGGTGGCGACTTTGGTCGCCCATGGGGTTCCGCTGTCAGAGGTCTTGTCCGCGGTGGCGGGGGAGTTGGCCCAGTGCGTTGGGGTGGACCACTCCACTTTGTTCCGGTACGAGGATGACGGCACGGCCATGCTGCTCGCGGCCCGCCACGAGAACGGGTTGCAAAGGAGTCCGGTTGGTGGGCGGTTTTCGTTCGATGGCGACAACATCGCGGCGATGGTCCACGACACCGGCCGCACCGCCCGAATGGACAGCCACGGCACCGCTGCGGGTTCGGCCGCCAGGCACATCCGCATGCTCGGTATCGGGTCGTCGGTCGGAGCGCCGATCACCGTTGACGGTCGCCTGTGGGGCGTGGTTATCGTCGGCTGGTCGCGACCCGAGCCGCTGCCCGCTGACACGGAGGCCCGGGTGGGCGACTTCGCGGATCTGGTGGCGACTGCGGTAGCGAATGCGCAGACTCACGCTGAGCTCACCGCGTCGCGGGTCCGGATTGTCGCGGCCGGCGATGATGCCCGGCGCCGTATCGAACGCGACTTGCACGACGGCGCCCAACAGCGGCTGGTCTCCCTCGGGCTCGAGTTGGGCAGCGTCGCGTCTGACGTGCCGGCGGAACTGTCCGCCCTCAGGGAGCGGATTTCCCATCTAGTCACCAGTGTCGCCGGGGTCTCCGATGATTTGCAGGTGCTCTCTCGGGGCATTCACCCCGCGATTCTGTCCAAGGGAGGACTTGGGCCGGCGCTCAAGGCCCTGGCCCGCCGCTCCGCAGTGCCGGTCGAGCTCGTCTTTGATATCGACCGACGGCTGCCGGAGCCCACGGAGGTGGCCGCCTACTACATCGTCGCCGAGGCGCTGACCAACGTGGCCAAACACGCGCGAGCATCCATCGTGAATGTCAGGCTTCAAACCAAAGGTGGGAATGTGCATCTGTCGATTCGCGACGACGGAATCGGTGGAGCGGACGCGGCAAAAGGATCCGGACTCATCGGCCTCATCGACCGCGTCGAGGCGCTGGGCGGAACTTTGGCGATCTCGAGTCAGACCGGAGCGGGGACGTTGCTGGACGTCGGCATCCCCTTTGAAGAGTCGTAACTTCTGGCAGGCGGCGTCATCGATGGTGATGGGCGGCATGTTGTTGAGCGCGAAGTCGTTGCGCCCGCATCGTTCGACCAGCAAGCCCACATCCGCTGCGCCCACCCGGGGTACACGCGACACTGACGCGAGTCGAACCGGTCCGCGATCTCGTCCGCCAGATAGCGGGCATGCTCTGCTACTGCGCGCGCCGCCATCGCGTCACCCACCATAAATGCCCCGATCGCCCGTCAGGCGAGGAGCTGGCTCAGCATCCACCGGTCGTCCAAGGCGCGAACGAGGCTCATCGCCTCGCTCGCGCAGTAGGGCCGACCAACCTCAGCGTCGTAGCCCTGGCCGGGGGATGAAGCCACACGCGGTCGACGCCGGGCAGCTGGGCCGGCCCTGGCGACCTCGCGCGCGATCGCCAGGGCTTGTTGCCAGCTGGCGATCGTCGCCGTGCTGGCGCGGTTAGCCACGTCTATGCTGGGGGCGTTCGTCAGAGAGCAGGTGTGCCGATGCCGGCCAAGACGGCTTGAGACCGAAAGGGCATATTGCTCCTTCCCATGCACAACACCGGTTCCGCCACGCCCGTCCAACACCGAGAGCATCAGCGTATTCAGCAACGTGACTGCAGACACAACGACGTCGGGGCGACGCTCGTTGCGATGGAAGCTCCGATGCCGGCTTCGGTCGACGTATTCGCGAAGGCGCGCGAGCACGAGCGGCTCGACCAGCTGAAGGCTACGCGCGAGATGGGCGCACTTCCCTACTTCCGCGTGCTCGAGGGCCCGGCGCTGCCGGTCGTCGAGATGGAGGGGCGGACCCGGATTATGCTCGGCTCCAACAACTATCTCGGACTCACGGGGGACGAGCGGGTCAAGCGGGCCGCCCAGGCCGCGCTCGCCAAGTACGGCACCGGGTTGACCGGCTCACGTCTCCTGAACGGAACGATCGATCTGCACGTCGAGCTCGAGGGCGAGCTCGCCGAATGGCTCGAGACCGAATCGGCGCTCGTCTTCACCACCGGATACCAGGCGAACGTCGGCGCGCTGGGGACGATCCTCGCCCCCGGCGACACGGTGGTGGTCGACTCGGGTGACCACGGCTCGATCCTCGACGGCTGCAGCCTCTCCAAAGCGAAGCTGCGGGCGTTTCGCCACAACCGGCTTGACCGGCTCGCGCACACGCTCGAGCGGGCCGCGGGGGCTGGCGGCGGCCTCCTGGTCGTCGTCGACGGGATGTACTCGATGGAGGGCGACGTCGCGCCGCTGCCGGAGATCGCTGAGCTGTGCCGGTGCTTCGGCGCCCGCCTGATGGTCGATGAGGCGCACGCGCTGGGCGTGCTGGGCGCGCGCGGGGCGGGCGCCAGCGAACTGCTCGGCGTCGAGGACCGCGTCGATCTGCGCATGGCGACGTTCTCCAAGTCGCTGGCCTCCTGCGGCGGCGTGATCGCGGGGCCTGCCGACGTGATCGAGTTCATGCGGATCCAGTCGCGGCCGTTCATCTTCACGGCTTCCGGCGTCCCGGCGGCGGTCGGCGCTGCCCTGGCGGCGGTGCGGATCTGCCGCTCCGAGGAGGGCCGGGAGCTGTTCGCACAGGTGCTCGACAACGCGCGCTACCTGCACGCCGGTCTCAGCGCGCTTGGGTTCCGAGTCGTCGAGCCGACACGGCTGGCCGACGGGACCGAGGTGATCACGCCGGTGGTGCCGGTCTTCGTCGGCGACGAGTGGAAGGCCGTGTTTCTGTGGAAGTCGCTGTACGAGGCCGGCATGTACGTGAACGCGGCGATCCATCCGGTCGTCCCGCTGGCCGGCGCGCTGCTGCGCACGAGCGTGATGGCCACGCACGATCGCCCCACTCTGGAGCGGGCGCTCACGATCTTCGCCGACGTCAAGCGGGCGTTCGAGGCTGACTACGGGCCGCTGCCGGCGCCTTCTCCGTAATCCTGCGGGGACCGTGCACGCTTCGCTGGCGAAACAGGTCCGAGACGATCTTGGGCAAAATCGGACAGGAGTTTCGTGAGAGATAGCCGCACAATCACGCGAACCTTGGAATGGTTCCGGGTTGCGGCACCGGGTGCATCGCGAGTTCGCGGCGTAGGTCAAGGCGCCGGCGCGGCGCTGTCGAACGCGACTGGGGTTAACGATCTATCTGCTTCGTTTCACTTAGCCACGCCAACGTTGGGGTCAATGTCTCGCGAGCGCCGCGGAATTTGATGCCGAGTTCGGTGCGGGCTTTCTGATTGTCCATCAGCCAGAACAAAGTGGCATAGGGAATGACGTCGGGACTGATGGGGAAGGGGAGCTTGAGGGTTTGAGCCGTTTTGCCAGCTACTTGCAACAGTTTGTTGGGAATCTGCAGAACGGGCTTCTTTTTTCCTAAGATGTCCAAGGTCAAGTTTGCGAGGTCGGCGACAGAAAGATTATCGCCACCGAGAATGTAGCGTTCACCGGGAGTGCCGCGTTCCCACGCGGCAATTATGCCTTCGGCAACATCGTCAACATGGACGACACTGGTGCCACCTTTGCACACCAGTACGGGCGAGCTCTCGGCAAAATAGACCAAGTTGCTTGCAGTGTTGAGTGCGGTGTCGTTCGGGCCGTAGACTTCGGTGGGATTTACAATCGAGACGGGTAGCCCATCTTTGGCTGCCGCGCGGCAGGCTTCTTCAACAATGCGCTTGACGCTGCAGTAGCGATATTTGCGTAGGTCCAAAGTGCAGTCGCTGTGCTCATCATGAATCACTGCTGAAGTTGAACCGTTGACCGCCGCAGCGGAACTAACAAACACCATGCGACTATTGCCGGCGCGTTTGGCCGCAGAGAGGACATTGCGGCTGCCATTAACAACCACTTCGTCCATGAGCGGGGAGTTGATATCATTCCAATTCGATAAGCTCGCTAAATGAACCACGCCATCGCAGCCATGTACGCCCTGGTCGACAGAGATCGTATCGCGCACATCGCCAATAACGGTTTGGTAGGCAAGGCCTTTGATGCGGTCGATATTGCTATTTGCGCGTAGCAGACAGCGAACGTTATACCCTTTCTCCAATAATTTGCGGACAACTACTGAACCTATGAATCCGTTACCGCCGGTGACAAAGATTATTGGGAAATCTCTTCGCTGTTCGTTCCGCGCTGCAGCGGGTCGATCATTCGACACTGACCGCCTCGACAATATTGAGTCGCGCCGCGCGAACGGCCGGCGGTACGGAGCCGAGGAGGCACATCGCCAGTGCGCCCAGGCCGACGGCGATCATCATCGGACTGGCGTGGTACGTCACGTCGATGCTGAGAACGTGCGTGAGTGCGATAGAAGTCAGATACTGGATTGCCGCACCGAGCATCAGTCCCAAGAGGCCGCCGACAATACCGATGCCGGCCGCTTCCGCGAGAATGGCATTGAGGGTGAAACGGCGGGTCGCTCCTGTCGCGCGCAGAACACCGATCTCGCGACGTCTGTCCAGCACCGAGAGCATCAGCGTATTGAGCAACGTGACAGCTGATACGGCGACGACGATCCACGCGATGATCGTGATGATGGCGGTCACCTGATTGAGCGCGCTGCTGACACCCGCCAGCGCGTCGTGGCCGGAGTAGACGAAGGCGTCCTTGGAAACCACATTGCGTATGGCCGCGTGTACGGACCGCGGATCAGCGCCGGATGCCACGGTGATCTCGAGATCAGTGGCGCCAGGTCGTAAGAAGCGCGCTTGCATCGTTTGCAGGCTCATCGCGATGGTCCCGGTGAGCCCGGAGAAGTACGGGACGAGCTCCAGCACCTGCACGTGGCGCTCGCCGCTGGGGGTCTGCAACGCGATCTGGTCACCGGCGGACACGCCCATGGAACGACCAAGGTCGCGGGAAAGCGCGACACCCTCTCCGGCAAGCAATTTATCGCGATCCCGCGCCGACATTGATTTGTAGATGTCCCGCTGAGAACCCGGCGCCACCCCCAGCAGCATCACCCTGGTGCCCCCCACAGTGGCGAACGCCATCTGGTCCGGCACAACACGTCCGACGCCGCGGACTGCCCATACTTGGGACTCGGTGTCCGGCGGTAAGAGCGAGGTGGAATAGTCGGTGGCGGCCGCGGAGCTGACCCACACGTCGGCGTCCGCCACCGAGGAAAACGAGTCGACGGTCGAGTCGACCGCATTGCTGGTGGCGCCGGTCACCGCGACAGTGGTTACCACCGCTGTCAGCACCGTCATCATGGCTACCCACGCGCGTTGCGGCGAACGCTCGATAGTGGCGGCGGCGAGGACGCCGGCGGCACCGAATAGCCGGGCCACCGTGGCCCCAGCGCGGATGATGGGACCCGAGAAGGCGAAGCAGAGGCCGCTAGCACCGATGAACGCCAAGGCTATCGAAGCCACCGCGATACGACCCACGTCCGCGGTGACGATGAGGATCGTCGCGGCCGCCAGGATCACCCCGGCGATGCCCGCGGCGATCCTGAGCCGACTGGATCCGGCCTGCGGCGATGCGGCACCGATCGGTGCCAACGCCTCGACCGGTGCGACACTGTGCACCTGCCGGGCCGCCAAAGCTGAGGCGGTCACGCTCGCCACGACGCACGCAGCAATGGCCAGGGGCACGACGTAAATCGGCAGCACATACTCGATGCGCGCCTCCAGCGACTGAACCAGCGTCGACGGCAAGCTGCCAATGGCGATGTGGCCGATGACCACGCCGCAGGCCGAACCGATCGCGCCGCCGATGAAGCCCAGCAGGGCAGCCTCGGCCAGCATGTCGGACACGATGGTTCGGCGTCGGCCTCCGAGTGCACGCATCGTCGAGATGATGGGGCGCCGCTGGGCGATGGCAATGCTCATGGCGTTGTAACTGAGGAATGCGGCGACAACCAACGAGACCGAAGCGGCCAAGAGTGTCATCGCTTGCAGGATGGCGAACGAGTTGCTGGCCTGCGCGGCGCGAAAGCTTGGGGTGGCCACGACAGCTCGTCCGGCGACCGCCTTGGTCACCGCGGATCTAACCTGGTCGACGTTGACGCCCGGTGTGGTGAACAGCAGGATGGAGTCGAGCCGATTTTCGCGGCCCGTAATCTGCTGGGCCAGCGCAAGCGGCGCTATGACGAAATGCCCCGCATTCACGCGTCGCGCCGCCGGACCTCTTACTACCTCGACCGCGCTGACCCGCGTCGATGCCACGTCGAACTGATCGCCTCTGGCGACGCCGAGCCCCGCACCGACGACCACCCCGTTGGGTGCCGATTGCAGTGGCGATCCGTCGTGGAGCTGATCGCGGATCGCGGTCTCCAGATCAGAGTGCAGTGCGGAGGCATTCGGACCGACCCCGAGCAGAAGGGCGCGCTCCGAACTGGTGGTCGTGGGCATCCGGATTAACGGCACTGCCGCGGTGACATTCTCGACACCAGCGACCGTATGGAACAGCGCTTCATCGAATCCGTCGTCGGTGATACCCGAAACCTCGAGATCGGCGTTGCCGCCGATGCTGGTGGCGAGGCGATTGATCGAGCCGGTGATCGAGCCGGAGACGCCCAGCACCGCGACGAGCAGCGCGGCAGAGACCGCAACCACTGCCACCGACGCCACTGCGCGCCCCCAGTGTGTCCGCAATTCACGGAGGTTAAGCACCCTGAGACGGCTGAATGTGGCGGGAAACAATGCCTACACCGGGTTTGCCGCGGAGTGTATGACCCGGAGCGAGTCCGCAATGAGCACGTCAGACTCCGGCACACCGGTGGGGAACTTCGCGATCCGCTCGGTCGCGGGCTCGTGCCGGTTCAGCGCGTGCCGTCCGGCCTGCGGCGCCTCCGCGGTCAGCACATCGGACTTCAGCGCACCGTCCTGCAACGTGATGACGCGATCGGTCTCCGCAGCCGCCTCGAGGTTGTGCGTCACCATCACGACCGCGCGGTGAACGCAGTTGTCGTGCGCCACGGTTTGCAGCAGTTGCAGGATTGCCGCCCCAGTCCCCGAATCCAGATTCCCGGTCGGCTCGTCGGCTAGGATCAGCGGCGGGTCCATCAGCAACGCGCGCGCCACGGCGACCCGCTGCATCTGCCCCCCTGACAACTCGGCTGGACGGTGATCGATGCGGTTGCCGAGTCCAACGAGTTCCAGGAACCGGATCGCCTCCGGCCTCACCTGGCGCAACTTTTGCCCGTCGAGCAGCTTAGGAATCGCCACGTTCTCCCACGCCGTCAAGGTCGGCAATAGATTGAAGAACTGGAAGATGAACCCCACCTTGCGGCGGCGAAAGGTCGATTGCTGATCATCGGTCATCGTCCCGATCTCGATGCCGTCGAAACGGATCGAGCCTGAATCGGGGGAATCCAGGGCACCGAGGAGATGCAATAACGTGCTCTTGCCTGCCCCGGAGGGACCCACGACCGAGGTGAACTGTCCGCCGATGATGCGTAGGGTGAGGCCGTCCAAGGCTCGGACCGTCTGTCCACCCGCCCGGTACTCCCGTGCCACGTCGGTGAGTTCCACACTCAGTGACACTTCATCTCCTCCGCCGCCATGGATAACGGCAGTCGGCAAATGGGCCACCGCTTCATCACCTGCGCAGCACTCCTGAGCGTGGAAAACTCCTCTCGGCAAAGTGGGCCGGTTCGTCTCGGATTCTGCCGACATGCGGCCCCGACAAGTGCAGCGGGCGCGGGACGTCTGTTTCAGTCATCCGTTGAGACGATCGCTGAAGCCTTGGAGGAATTCTCAAAAGGGACCTCTGACGGGTGCTTAGGGTCGCTCACTCGGCAATACTCCTATTGATCGCGGTGAAGCGTGTGCCCCCAACTGCGGAGCAGCTGAGGCTGAGTTCTCGGTCATGATGCGTGCCTTTTGGGCGGTGGGCCGACAGCCGGTACCCATCGTCGCAGCTCGCAACGGGGTCCTCTGCTAGTGCGCCACTGTGGACGCGGTTTGCGCAAGCCTAAGCAAGCGTTGCGCAGCGCTGCAACCGCAGGGCCATCATTCATGAAGGACATCTGAAAGTGAAATCGGCAGACATTCGGTAGGGCGACGCGATCCATGGTGGTCAGCAAGCAAGTTCACCGAGAGAGGCCGGAGCGGTGTAGCGGCCGCTGGTAAAGGTTCCAACGGAAGCGGTAGTCGCCGAATCCGCAACAGATGGTCGCCGACGATCCGGCTACTGTGTGAGCACGACCGGGACCGCGACCCGAACGACGAGATATTTTCTGAAGCAGTTCGAGCTCTTGTCGGCTCCGGATCGCCGCGAGCATCGGCAGTTCGAAGGGAGCGATCCGGCGGTGTTGGCCACGCGCAAACGAGGCGTTTGAATTCGTCGTCACAGCTGACGCTGCGCCTCTCTGATGAGGCCACCGCCGATGATCAGGCGCTGAATCTCGCTTGTGCCCTCATAGAGTCGTAGCAGGCGAACATCACGGTAGATCCGTTCCACCGGTACCCCCCGCAGGTACCCGCTGCCGCCGTGAATCTGCACGGCGAGGTCGGCAACCTTGCCCGCCATCTCCGTGCAGAACAGCTTTGCGGCAGATGGGGCGATTCGTCGGTCCCCGTCGGTAACCCACTTGAGGGCGGCGTCACGGACAATAGCGCGTCCGGCAAGCACCCCGGTCTGCTGGTCGGCGATCATCGCCTGTACCAACTGGAAATTGCCGATCGGGGTGCCGCCCTGCGTCGCGGTCGCGGCGTAAGCAACGGATTCATCGAGCGCCCGCTGAGCAGCCCCTACGGCCAGCGCAGCGATGTGCACCCGGCTGCGTGCCAACGAGATCATCGCCGCCCGGTAGCCGATGTCTTCGCTGCCGCCGACCAGGGCACTGTCGGGCACATGGACATCGGTGAAGCTGACGTCGGCCGTCCAGGCGCCTTCCTGACCCATCTTCGTGTCTTTGGTTCCCACTTCAACTCCGGATGTGTTGGCGGGCACAAGGAATACGGCGATGCCGGCGCCCTTGTCGTCGGCGGCCCGGGTCCGCGCGAAGACGACGAACAGATCGGCGACGGGCGCGTTGGTGATGAACCGCTTTTGTCCTGTGATCAGCCAGCCATCCCCGTCTCGAACCGCCTTGGTGCGCAGCCCGGATGGGTTGGATCCGGCACCTGGCTCCGTCAATGCGAACGAGGCGACGACCTCGCGGGAGGCCATCGCCTCGAGCCAGCGGGCCTTCTGCCCGTCAGTACCGAAACCGACCAGGACCTGGCCCGCGATGCCGTTGTTGGTACCGAACAGTGAACGCAGCGCCAGCGAGGTGTAGCCCAACTCCATGGCCAGCTCGACATCCTGGGCGAGGTTCAGGCCAAGTCCGCCCCATTCTTGGGGAATCGCGTAGCCGAAGAGACCCATCTTCTTGGCCTGGTCCCGAAGGTCATCCGGGACTCGATCTTCAGCCAGGATCTCGTGTTCTCGCGTGACGACGGCGGTACGGACGAAGTGACGCGTTTGCGCGAGGATGTCTCCGAAATCCTCGTCGCTGACGACGGTGTCTGTGGTCATGGATAGACGCTCCTTCTCAGCAAACCAAGGTCAGCGCTCGGGGCCGTCAACCGCAGAATCTTATATGAAATACGATGTCGGACGGTGTCTGGTCTGAGATGACGGCAAGGACTCAACGAGATGTGAGGACGGTTGGCAGGTGCCGATGCTGAGCGGTCAAACGGCAGTCGTGACAGGCGGTGCACAGGGTCTCGGATTCGCCATCGCGGAGCGCTTCGTCGCCGAAGGTGCCCGGGTAGTGCTCGGCGACCTGGACTTGGAGGCCGCCCAGGCGGCTGCGAAGCTGCTGGGAAGCCCCGACGTCGCGGCGGCTGTCCGGTGCGACGTCACCCAGGCAGCTGAGGTGGACGCGTTGGTTGCGACTGCGGTTGAGCAGTTCGGTGCTTTGGACGTCATGGTCAACAACGCCGGGATTACCCGGGATGCCACGATGCGCAAGATGACCGAGGATCAGTTCGACCAGGTCATCGCGGTGCATTTGAAGGGCACGTGGAACGGCACGCGCAAGGCGGCGGCGATTATGCGCGAAAACAAGCGTGGCGCGATCGTCAACATGTCGTCGCTGTCGGGCAGGGTCGGTCTCGCCGGACAGACGAACTATTCGGCCGCCAAGGCCGGGATCATAGGCATGACAAAGGCCGCGGCGAAGGAGCTCGCGCACCTCGGCGTGCGCGTGAACGCCATCGCTCCTGGCCTGATCCGATCCGCGATGACTGAGGCGATGCCACAACACATCTGGGATCAAAAGGTCGCCGAGGTTCCGATGGGTCGGGCCGGCGAGCCCAGCGAGGTCGCAAACGTTGCTTTGTTTCTGGCATCTGATCTGTCCTCCTACATGACTGGCACGGTGCTCGAGGTGACCGGCGGCAGGTTCATGTGAGTGCCGACGGAGGGCCCATGACGCGCAGTGCTGTGACCTGTGAACCCGTCCGTACGCCTATCGGCCGCTACGGCGGAATGTTCAAGTCGCTGAATGCCGTCGATCTGAGTGTCGCCGCGCTGCGTGGGCTGCTCGACCGGACCGGGATAGCGCCCGAGTCGGTGCCCGGCATGCAGATCGACCGCCGGTGCGGATCGGGCCTGCAAGCGGTGATTCAGGCCTGCCTACAGATTCGCAACGGTGACCGCGACCTTGTCGTCGCCGGCGCCACGCAAAGCATGAGCAAGCAGTTCACCGCAGCAGATCGCGAACGGACGAACGAACACGGTTCAGGGATCTCGCTTCGTCACCCGGTCGGGGCCACCGGAGGACGGATGCTGGCCACGCTGGCGCGCGAACTCAGCCGGCGGGAGGTCCGCTACGGGCTGGAGACGATGTGCATCGGCGGCGGCCAGGGCCTCGCCGCGGTCTTCGAGCGCATCGAGCCGAGATGAATGGTCCCAAAGCCGCAACGTCAATGCTGACGGGCACCACCATCGTCGAAGTGTCCAGCTTTGTCGCCGCACCTTTGTGCGGCATGACCTTGGCTCAACTCGGCGCCGAGGTGATTCGCGTCGATCCGGTTGGGGGGGCCTCAGATATCCACCGGTGGCCGCTGGCGGCGAGCGGCGCGTCCATCTACTGGACCGGGCTTAATAAGGGAAAGCGTTCGGCGACTATCGATTTGCGATCGCACGAAGGGCGTCAGCTTGTGCAGCGGCTCATCGTCGAAGGTGATGGCATCGTGGTGAGCAACGCATCGGGTCTGTCGTGGCTGACATACCAGCGGCTGGCGGAGATGCGCCCCGATGTGATTCACATTCAGTTGCTGGGCCGCGGTGATGGCTCTACCGGGGTGGATTACACGGTCAACGCTGGGATCGGCTTTCCGCTCGTCACAGGACCGGTGGATCATGCCGGTCCGGTGAACCATGTGCTGCCGGCGTGGGACGTTTGCTGTGGCCTGTACGCGGCACTGGCCGTGGTGGCCGCCGTGCGCCGCCGTGATCATTCCGGGGCGGGTGCCCGGATCAGCGTGGCGTTGGAGGACGTGGCGTTGGCCACCGCGGGGAACCTGGGCCTGTTGACCGAACCTCAGGTGAACGACACTGAGCGCCAACGCCTCGGCAACGCGATCTACGGCCAGTACGGCCAGGATTTCACCAGTGGCGACGGCGTCCGGTTCATGGTGGTCACGTTGACCGGGCGCCATTTTCGCGACCTGGTGGAGGTGTCTGAAACTGGACCGGCGGTGTCCGCGCTCGCCGAAGCGCTCGGTGCCGACTTCAACGATGAGGGCGAGCGCTACCGCCATCGCGACGTGCTGACCGGCCTTTTTGGCGCCTGGTTCGCAAACTGTACGGCGGATGAGATCACGGCTGCTCTGTCCGCAACCACTGTCTTGTTCGAGCGCTACCGAACATTTGCAGAAGTGGCAGAAGACGAGCGGGTTACCAAGAGCCCGTTGTTCTCTCGGATTAACCAACCCGGCATTGGCGAATACAATGCTCCTGGGTTGCCCGCCGAGGTGGACGGAATTCATCCGGCCTGCGCCCCGGCACCGGCCCTCGGCCAGGACACTGCTGAACTGCTCAGCAGGAAACTGGGATTGAGCTCTGATGACATCGCGAGGTTGATTTCCGTCGGCACAATCGGCTGAATGCGCTGAGGGAGAAGAACAATGACCCGAATGACGTCAGATGAGCTCACCGCCGTTGGAGCGCAACACATCCAACCAGCGCCCACGGCAATCTCCACAGTGGCCGAGGGAGGGAATGATGGCAACGGCGAGGGAGGCGCGGGTGTGGGCGCACACCGCCTTGCGCGGCATCGGAGACTCGCTTTACACGCCCTTCTGCGGACTGGACGGTAACGACATCGACTGGGCCGCATACCGGGCACTAGTGCGCTATTGCGTCAGCGACCTCAGTCATCCGCTGCTTGGGTGACCAGCGGTGTCGCCGAGTTCTGGTCATTGACGATCGATGAGCGAAAGCGCTTGCTGGAAGCCGTCATTGAAGAGGCGCGCGAGGCCAACCCGGACGTTATCGTGCAGCCGTGTCCGGCCGCCATGTCCGCGAAGGACTGCGTGGACCTGACGCAGCATGCCCAGCAGGCAGGGGCGTCGGGCCGGCCCAGTTGGGCACCGCCGGATATCTGTTCGAAACTCCGCAGCGACCGTTGCTCACGGAGTACTGGGATTTGATCCTCAACGACAAGCTGGTCGAGGCGATGGACTACGCGCGAGAGTCCGGCATGGACCAGTTTGATGTCGACGTCGGGTCCTGGTTCACGTGCTATCCCGGGCGTTCGGATTAGTTCACCCACTGGGGCGGTGCGTTCAAGTATGCGGTCTCCGTGCTCGGGTCCAGCTACGCAACGCCTACCGCCGGCTCGGCCTCATCGACTCCTGAACGCCGCTACCCGGCGCGAGACAAAACTAGTCAACGTGTCAAGCGCTGATACGAAACCAGGTCGCGATCGTGGGCTAGTCAGCGAACATGACCGAGGGCGGGTGGCCGTCCTGCTATGACTTAGCCATGGCGGGACCGGTAGAAGGCATCAAAGTCATCGAGCTGGGTGTCTGGGTTGCAGGCCCAGCCGCTGGTGGCATCCTCGCCGATTGGGGCGCAGACGTCATCAAGATCGAGCCGCCGGGCGGAGATCCCGGGCGCATGTTCGGCCGGATGTTGGGATGCGATCTCGGGACGAACCCTCCCTTCGAGATGGACAACCGCTCCAAGCGCAGCGTCGTTCTCGACCTCACAACCGAGGAAGGTCGCTCCACTGCCCTCGAATTGATCAGTGACGCAGACGTATTCTTGACCAACATCCGTCCTTCTGCGTTGCAACGCCTCGGACTGGACTTCAAGACAGTGGCCGCCCGCAACGCCCGCCTCGTCTACGGCTTGATCACCGGGTACGGCTTGACCGGACCCGACGCCGACCGTGCAGCGTATGACGTCGCTGCCTTCTGGTCCCGCGCCGGTCTGGCTCATCTGCTCACGCGTCCCGGTGACACACCTCCCTTCCAAAGAGGCGGCATGGGTGATCACTTGACCGGCATGACCCTGGCCGCCGCGGTGTGCGCGGCGCTGGTCGCGCGCCAACGCACCGGAACCGGCCAGCTTGTGACCACCTCGCTTTATCGACAGGGCGCCTACACCGTGAGCTTCGACCTCAACACGTACTTGCTCACAGGGCAACCGATCGCGATCGGCCGACGGGAGTCGATGGGCAACCCGTGCATGAACAACTACGCGGCAGGGGACGGACGGCGATTCTGGATCGTGGGCCTCGAGGCGCGCCGCCATTGGCCGGCGCTCTGCCGGGTCGTTGGCCGCCCGGATTGGCGGACCGATCCACGATTCCGCGACCCACGCGCCCGAAACACGAACGCCGTACAGCTCATCGGTGAGCTGGACGAGATCTTCGCGACGAAGCCGCTTGACGAATGGGCGGACGTTTTTGCCGGCGAGCCGGATTTCTTCTGGTCGCCGATCAGCACGATCGAAGACATCGTGTCGGACGATCAGTTTCAGGCCGCGGGCGGCATCGTCTACGTACCGGATGGAGAGGCAGAGGTCCCGATGATCGCCACACCGGCCGACTTCCACGGCACGCCCTGGTCGCCGCGTGCGACCGCACCGCAGATCGGCGAGCACACCGAGGATGTTCTGGCTGAGCTCAACGCGCGCCGGAAGCCCTGACTACCTTTGCCGCAACAGCGAGGCCTTCGGGAGCGTCCGTGGGGATTCACGATATCCCGGTCGTGCCTCGGCGGCGCGAAAGCGACGGCGTCCATTTCGGATCGGCCCCGGCTCACTGATTTGTGGCCGACGCAGATGGCCGAGCGTCCGGCGCTGCCCTGAATGGCGCGCCGAAATCCGGCACTGCTTCGGCGCCGTGCTTGCGGGCGGCCGTCGCGCCGCGTTGCAGCAGTGCGCTGATAACGCCGATCGCGGCGTAGTCGAACACCATGGGTGTGACAAGTCGGTTGTGCACGAAGGCGAATGATGTCCCCGTAATGGGATTGGCCCAGCCGATCGAGCCACCCAAACCCGCGTGACCAAATCCCGGGAGAATGCGGGGAACGGGGGAGGCGTGATAACCCAGGTGGAAGGACATCGGAACGATGACGTTGCGGTCCGGTCGCCGGGAAAGCTTGCCAGTCAGGCCGTGGACCACGCCGGTTGACAGGAACCGGCTTCCGTCGATACGGCCGCCGTTGGCGATGGCACCGTACATCTTGGCCAGCGCGCGAGCGGTCATGACACCGTTGGCCGATGGAATTTCGCTGTCTAAGAACGGAATATCACCTTGCAGAATAGATTTCATTCCCGCCACATAAAACGCGCCGAAACCGCCTGACACTGGCAGCACCGCGAATCTCGGTGCAACGAAATCGAATAGGCGGTTTGTTGTGGATGTCTGCGGCATCAGAATCTGCGCCACGTTGGTCGGTGAGTCGGCCGGCGGTCGCCCGAGATGCAGACCTTCGGTGTTGAGCGGTCCGGCCAGCTCCAAGCGAAACAGATCGCGCATGCCCAGCCCGGTGACCGCTCGGGCCAACCCCGACGCCAGCCATCCGTAGGTGAGCGCATGGTAGGCCGACTTGTCGAGCAGGCGACCCGGCGAAGCAGCCGCCAGCCGGTCTTCCATGAGGCCGTGATCCAGCAGCTCGGCTCGGCTGACGCCGTTCAATTGTGACAACCCGGCCCGGTGCCCCATCAACTCGCGGATGGTGATGCCGGATTTGCCGTTGGCGCCGAACTCAGGCCAATAGTGAGCCACCGGCGTGTCATAGGACAGCAGACCGCGGTCAACCAGCCGGTGAATGACCGTGGAGGTTGCCCCTTTCGTGGCGGAGAACACCATCGCCGCGGTGTCAGCCGTCCACGGCACCTCGCCACGCCGGTCGGACCAACCCGTCCACACGTCGACCACCGGTCGACCGTCCATGTACACCGACAGCGCTCCGCCGCCGAAACGTCGTGCGGGGAATAAGCGGGCGAAGGCGCGGACGGCGCTGGCGAATTGAGGGTCCGCCGCTCCCGCCACGCCGGTGGGCAGAGCTTCGTGGGCTCGGTGCGTCTTACCCGGGAGGCGGGATCCGACGGCATGACAGAATAATTTGAAAGCGCCATTCTCGGCCATGAGAACGACGTTAGCAAGGTCGGGTAGCCGGTGGTGAAGAAGGTATGCCGGGTAGCCGATACCTGTGCTTCGGCGTCACCGTGGTTTAGCCGCGGAATGCGCCGATGACCGATTCACCGAACTCGCGTATCGAATCCGGCGGAGCGAAGTCAGCGAACCAGACGTAGAAGCGCTCCGCGCCCTGATCGGCCAGCTGGGCGAAGTAATCCACGAGTTCGTCGGCGTCTCCGCACACCAAACCCGGACCGAGGTAGCCGAAGCGTCGCCGGCTCTTTTCGCTGACCGCATCACGGTCGGATGCGCGACGCGCGAAGGCGACCATCTGCTGGATTGATGCGCGCGCAGTTCCGATGGCCGGCAAAAGTTTCGGTAGTTGGTCCACGTAGGTGGCGGGCAGGTTCCACCAATCAGCATATTGGCGGACCAGCTCCAGCATCCGCGGACCTTTGCCACCGAGGAGGATGGGAATCGGCTGGGTCGGTGTGGGTCTCTGGGTCGTGCCGGTGTTCTCGCCGGCGCCCCAGTAACCCTTCAGCACCGCGAGCGTCCGTCCGAGGTCTGCGACGCGTTGCACGGGCCCTGCCGTGCCGAAGCCGAACTTGGCCAGCTCCGCGGGCATGGAGCCGGACCCCAGCCCCAGCTCGAATCGCCCCCGTGATGCCTCCGCCAGCGTCACGGCTTGTTTGGCCAGAACCGCGGGGCGGCGGAACGCATCGCACAACACGAGGTGACCGATCCGGAGCCGGTCGGTTCTCGCCGCGACCCACGTCGCGACGGTCATTGCTTCCCAGATGGGGCTGTCCGGGGCCGTCGGCGTTTCCAGATGATCGAGGAAGGCCACGCCGTGGAACCCGCCGGCTTCGGCGGCCTGCGCGCGGGTGACGATCTCGTCGAGACCCATGCGGCTTTGCGGCAGGTACAAAAACCATTCAGCCACGCAAAGCCCTCCCGCCGTACCCCCGGAAACATGGTTTCCGCTCGAAAGCCTGTTTCAGAGTTCTGATTAGCACGCGAAGCCTATACTTCCCGCAGCTGTGATGATAACGGCATTCTCTCGCACAGAGAGGCTCTTGCCGTGTCCGGGGCGAAGCGGCCCCACGAGGAGGCGAGTGACTTTTGCCGGGACGCTGCGACGGACTGGTGGCGCTGGTGACCGGCAGCAGCCGAGGCCTGGGCAAGGCGATCGCGCAGCGACTGGCCGCCGAGGGGGCCACGGTCGCGCTCACCGCCCGCACCATGGAACCCAATCCGAAGTACCAGGGTGCTCTGCAGCAGACGCGGGACGAAATCGCAGCCGCCGGCGGCTCGGCGATCGCCGTCCAGGCTGACCTCTCGAAGCCCGAGGATCGAGAGCGTCTCATCGCCGATGTGGTCGGCACCGTCGGGGCGCCGGACATTCTGGTCAACAATGCGGCCGTGACGTTCCTGCGTCCACTCGATGACTTCCCGGAGCGACGTGTGCGCCTGATGATGGAGATGCACGTGCTGGGGCCGCTTCACCTCACCCAGTTGGCTATCCCGGCCATGCGCGGACACGGCCGCGGTTGGATCCTGAATGTCACCTCCGTCGGCGGCGACCTGCCGCCCGGTCCGCCGTTCTCTGATTTCGAGCGAACGGCCGGATTCGGAATTTATGGCACGGTGAAGGCCGCCTTGAACCGGCTCACGAAAAGCCTTGCGGCCGAACTGTATGACGACGGCATCGCGGTCAACGCCGCCGCGCCGTCGAAACCGGTGGCAACCCCTGGTGCCGGCACACTCTGACCGAGCGCTACGACTTCGTCGCCCACAACAACAGCAACTGGAAGATCTTCGCCGACGCGTTCCAAGAGTACTACCGCGTGCCGGCGCTGCACCCTCAACAGGTCCTGCCCGAGGTCCGCGACCCCAACGCCGGCTTCGAATGCGCGCACTTCCAGATCGACGGCCCGCACCGTCTGGTGTCCACCGCCGGTTCCCGCCGCTGGACGTTGGTGCCACCGGAATACATGTATCCCATCGAGCGGGCTACCCGCAGTGGGCTGGTCGGGCCGTGGCGCACGCCCGACATCGGTGAACTGCCGGCCGGCCTGAACCCCGGCGGTATCGAGTCGTGGGGGATCAGCAACTTCCAGATCTTCCCGAACCTGGAGATTTTGATCTACGGCGGCTGGTATCTGCTGTGCCGGTACTGGCCCACCTCGCACAACACCCACCGGTTTGAGGCCTACGCCGCCTTCCATCCGGCCCGCAGAGCGCGGGAACGCATCGAACATGAGGTGGCCGCGGTGGTACTCAAGGAATTCGCGCTGCAGGACGCCGGCATGCTCGGCGGCACTCAGGCCGCGCTGGAAACCGGCATCGTTGACGACTTTCCGCTCAGCGACCAGGAAATCCTGGTGCGACATCTGCACAAGGTGGTCACCGACTGGGTCGACGACTACCAGCGCGGACGGTTACCAGTGGGGGTGTGAGATGGCCGATGCTTTGTTGCCCAGCGCGTTCGCCGAACTTGAGGAGTTCGCGCAGATCTGGAGTCTGCCAACCGAAGCCGAGCGCTGGGATAAGCGCTTGGCCAGCGGCATGGCCGAGATGCAGGCGTTCTACGACGCGTCTTTCCCCCGACTGGAGGAGGCCATCGAGTACTGCGACAAGTTCTCGCTGGACGACATGCCCGAGGACGCCGTGCATCTGCTGCACCTCATCTACTCGCTGATCATGGTCGCGATGGCGGTGGAGATCTTCGCTCAACCCAAACCCACCGACTCCGCCGACGCGGTGATCGACCGCATCAGCGAGCCGGTGCCATGACCACCGCCGCACACCACAACCCACGCCAACGGGCATATCCGTGTTTCGGAGAAAGGACAGGCGATGAGTCTGCTCACCATCAACAAGCTCACCGCAACCGTCGGGGCCGAGGTCATCGGCGTCGAGGCCGATCGGCTGGCTTCCGACGATCTTGGGCGCCTCCGCCGATTACATCGTCGGCATGGACCTCGACGAGGGTCGCGCGCTGTTGGCCGCGCTGCTCGACCGCGCCACCGTCCGCGACAAGGTCTACAGCCACACCTGGTCGGTTGGCGACACCGTGATCTGGGACAACCGCGGCGTGCTGCACCGCGCCACCCCCTACGACCCGAACTCGCCCCGGGAGATGGTGCGCACCACTGTGCTGGGCGACGAGCCGATTCAGTAGCAGGTGGCCATCCTGGCGACGGGTACGCGGACCATGCACCGCGGCACCGACGCGCCCGGGAATCCGATCGCGGTGAGCGGCACGTAGGCATCGATTATTCCGGCAGCTGAGATACCTGCTGGTGACGGCGCTGAAAGATCACGTCCGGGCAGGCGGGTAGCCCATCACCACCGGTGACGCCGGCCCTGCTCGCGGTACCAGTCGATGAGGCCGGGGTCGTCGATGGCGCGTGGATCGATCGCGACGTCGGAACGTCCAGCGAGAATGCCGGTGATCGGAACCTCGAGTTTTTTGCCGGTGCGGGTGTGCGGAATGGCCGGTGCTTCGACGACCTCGTCGGGCACATGCCTCGGCGACAACTTCAACCGAATCTCCTTACGGATTCGGTCAATAAGGTCGGCGTCCAACTGGCTGCCGGGCGCCAGCGTGACAAACAACGGCATCCAGTAGCTGCCGGCGGGTCCGTCTATACCGACGACAAACGCCTCGTTGATCTCCTCGATCGCCTCGACCACTTCATAGATGTCCGCCGAGCCCATCCGGATGCCATGGCGATTCAGTGTCGCGTCGCTGCGACCGTGAATGATCACCGAGCCGCGGTCGGTGACGGTCACCCAGTCGCCGTGCCGCCACACGTGAGATGCCGGACCGTCGGCCCATCGGTGCTCGAAATATGCCGCGCGGTAACGTGATTTGTCGCTGTCCTGCCAGAACCCGATCGGCATGGACGGCATCGGCGCGGTGATCACCAGTTCGCCGACCTCGTTGATGAGCGGGCGCCGATCCGCTGACCAGCACTGCAGCGCCACGCCCAGATAGCGGGTCGCCAGTTCGCCGGGCAAGACCGGCACGCCGGACGTGGCCCCGGCAAATGCCGTCACGACGTCGGTCCCGCCGCTGATCGAGGACACTATGGCCTGCTTGCCGACGTGCGAGCCGACCCAGTCGAACAGCTCGGCGGCCAGCGGTGAGCCGGTGCTGCCGACTGTGCGCAACCGGCTCAAATCGTGTGAGGAACCGGGATTAAGGCCGGCTTTGCGCGAGGCCAACACATGGCCCGGGCTGGTACCGAAATAGGTGACGCCTTCATCTCCGACGAGCGCCCACAGCCGGTCAGCGTCGGGGCACAGCGGGGAGCCGCTGTAGCACACCACGGTGGATCCGCACAGCAGCCCGGCGAGCCGGAAGTTCCACATCATCCAGCTCAGCGCGGTGTGCCAGAAGAACACATCATCGGCGCCCAAGTCGGCGTGCAGACCGACCGCTTTGAGGTGCTCGAGCACCACCCCGCCGTGGCCGTGCACGATGCCTTTGGGCCGTCCGGTGGTGCCGGAGCTGAACAGCACCCACAGCGGGTGGTCGAACGGGACCGCCGCGGTATGAAGGTCAGTGGGCGCGGCAATCAGGTCGGTGTAGGCCAGCACATCCGGAGCACCGGACCCCGGCGGCTCGCTGGCACCGGTGCCGACCACGATCAGCGGGGGCGCATTGGGCAACAAGGCGCGCAGCTCGGCGGTGTCGGCCCGCTTGTCGATCCACCGCCCGTTGTAGTGGTAGCCGTCGGCGCTGAACAAGACCTTCGGGCGGAGCTGGGAGAGTCGGGCCGCAGCCCCCGCCGGCGCGTAGTCCTGGCCGCAGGCTGACCACACGGCACCGAGGGCCGCGGTGGCCAGGAACGCGATCATCGCGGCGGGGATGTCGGGAAGATAGGCGGCCACAATGTCGCCGGGCTCGACCCCGAGGCGGCGCAGTGCCGCGGCGAGCGCGCCGACCTGGCCCGGAAGCTCCTTCCATCCGATCTCGGTGCGCGCGCCGGACTCGTCGACACCGATGATCGCCGGGCGGTCGCGATCCGCATGGCGGAGGACGTGGTCGACGTAGTTGAGTTCGACCCCCGGAAACCAGCGCGCTCCGGGCATCGAGGCGTCGGCGAGCACGGCGGCATCACCCTCGGCCGGTCCGTCGCCGCGGCTGCGGACGTCGAAGAATTCCCATACCGACCGCCAGAATCCAGCCGGCTGGTCGACCGACCACTGCCAGAGTTCGGGATAATCACGGGAAAGCGCGCCGTGCCGGCGAGCGGCGGTCGCCGCGAACCGTCGCCACTGCGGGCCGCCGCCCTCCTCGGTGGTCACGGGACAACAGCCCCGTCGGACGTACCGCTGAGCCTGAGGATGTGCCCGGCGCGCCGCAGCACCGGCATGTCGACCATTTTGCCGTCGAGCTCAAAAACACCGCGTTGATCGCGCGCTGCCGCCAATACCCGTCGTGCCCAGTCGACTTGGTCGGCCGCCGGGGCGTAGGCCGCCCGGATCACCGGGATCTGGCTGGGGTGGATGGCGACCTTGGCGTCGAATCCGACGGCCACCGCATCCTCGACCTCCTCGTGCAGTCCCTGCAGATCCTTGATGTCGAGGTACACCGAGTCCAGCGCCAGCCGCGAGTGGGCTTTCGCCGCCAGCAACGTAGCGGACCGCACATGTGAGGCGACGTCACGAAGCGTCCCGTCCGGGCGCCTGTTGGCGGTGCCGCCCAACGCGGCGAACAGGTCCTCCGAGCCCCACATGACCCCGTAGGTGTTCGTCGCGCGCACGGATTCAGCGACGTTGACCGCGCCCAGCGGGGTTTCGATCAGCACGATCACCCGCCACGGCGCCAAGGCGCTGATCTGTTGCGCCGACTCGCATTTGGGCAACATCACCGTCGTGTAGGTGGTTTGTGCCACCGTTTCAAGATCGGCGCGGTAGTCGGCGGTGGTGGGTGCGTTGATGCGCACCACGGTCCTGGCCGGATCCAACGGCGTGTCGAGCAACGCCGCTCGGGCGGCGTCCTTATCGGCCGCCGCGACCCCGTCCTCGAGGTCGAGGATGACGACGTCGGCCACCGCGGCGGCCTTGCCGAACCGATCGGGACGATCCGCAGGGCAGAACAGCCACGCCGGTCCGCCGGGCTGCAGGGTCATGACCCGTCCGGCTTCTCGGGCGCTACCCGAACCAAGGTCTTGCGGGTCGCGGTGGCCACGACGTCGCCGTGCTGGTTGCGGCCGACGTGGTGCATGGTCACAATGCCTTCACCCGCGCGGGTGCGTGACTGACGCTTGCCGGTGACGACTGTTTCGGCGTACAAGGTGTCGCCGTGAAAAACCGGCAATGGGAAAGCGATCTCGGTGAAGCCGAGGTTGGCCACGATGGTGCCCTGAGTCAGCTGGGTGACCGACAGCCCGACCAGAGTGGACAGCGTGAGCATGGAATTCACCAGCCGAGTGTGAAACGGCGCCTGCTGCTCGGCGAACGCGGCATCGAGGTGCAGGGCCTGAGTGTTCATCGTCAGGGTCGTGAACATTACATTGTCGGCCTCGGTCAGCGTGCGGCCAGGCCGGTGCAGATAACGCACCCCGGTCTGGAACTCCTCGAACCACAAGCCGCGCTGAATCACAGTTTGATCCGGGGCGGCCGCATCCTCGGTCACGTCGCCGTCGGGGGCGGTTCCCTCGGACTGCTCATGCTCCATCACATCGCCTCTCCGGCTCGAGTCCCTGGGTAGTGCGATTGTTCAACAGCCTCATATGGCGACATCGGAGAGTGGTCGATTTGCGCGGCGGGGATGGCCAAGCCGATGCGGGCGTGCCCGGGGCATTCTCCTCCGTGCGGTGTCGCAACAGATGGTATTGGCATTCTCTTTTTTTGCAAGTACGTTATCCACTGATGGATAATGCACGCCAGACCCCGTCCGGTATTCCGCTCAAGCCGGTCTATGGCCCGGAGGATCGCAGCGGTGAGCCGCCCGCGCCGGGCAGCTTTCCGTTCACCCGCGGGAACTTTGCCAGCGGCTACCGCGGCAAGCTGTGGACTTTTCGCCAGTACTCCGGGTTCGGCACCGCCGAGGAGTCCAACCGGCGCTACCGCTACCTGCTGGAACAGGGCGGCACCGGGCTGTCGGTCGCGCTGGACCTGCCGACCCAATGCGGCTTCGACTCCGACGATCCCGACGTGGGCGAGGAGGTCGGCCGGGTCGGCGTGGCGGTGGACACCCTGGCCGACGCGGAGATCCTGTTCGACGGCATCCCGCTGGACAAGATCAGCACCAGCTTCACGATCAACGGGACCGCGGCGATCCTGCTGGCCTTCTACGTGGCGGCCGCGGAGCGCAACGGGGTGCCGCGGGCCAAGCTCACCGGGACGATCCAGAACGACATTCTGAAGGAATACGCATCCCGGGGGACATGGATCTGGCCGCCGGAGCCCTCGCTGCGTTTGATCGCAGACACCATCGAGTTCTGCGCGGCTGAGGTGCCCAAATTCAACGCGATCTCGGTGGCCGGCGCGCACTTTCGCGACGCAGGGGCCAACGCGGTACAGGAGATGGCGTTCACCCTCGCCGACGGGGTCACCTACTGCGACACCGTGGTGGAGCGCGGCCGGATGGCCATCGACGAGTTCGCCCCTCAGATCTCCTTCTTCTTCTACACCCACGGCGACTTCTTCGAGGAGATCGCCAAGTACCGCGCGGGTCGCCGCCGCTGGGCGACGATCGTGCGTGAACGCTACGGGGCGAGCACCGACAAGGCCTCGATGTTCCGCTTCGGCTGCGTCTCCGGCGGCGCGTCGCTCTACGCGCCCCAAGCGCAGAACAATCTTGTGCGGGTCGCCTATGAGGCGTTAGCCTCGGTGCTTGGCGGCGTGCAATCGATGTTCACCGCCGCATGGGACGAGCCGTTCGCCCTGCCCAGTGCGGAGTCGGCGACGCTGGCGCTGCGGACCCAGCAGATCGTGGCCTACGAGACGGGCGTCGCGACGGTAGCCGATCCGCTGGGCGGCTCATATTTCGTCGAGGCGCTCACCGACGCGACCGAGGCCAAGATCATCGAGATCATGGCCGACCTGGAAAAGCACGGCGGAATGGTGCGCGCCATCGAGGATGGCTACCTGCAGGGCCTGATTGCCGACGAGGCCTTCCGTATTCATCAGGAGATCGAGGACGGCACGCGGCCGGTCGTCGGGGTGAATCGGTTCGTCACACCGGAGCCACCACCTGAGATTTCCACATATGAACTCGACGCCGAGGGCCGCGACCTTCAGCTGAAACGGCTGGCCAAAGTCAAGGCGGAGCGCGACGGGTCGGCCGTTGGGGCCAGTCTTGCCGCCCTGTCGCGGGCCGCGGAAGCCCGTGCTGAAGGCAAGGACAACCTGATGCACGCGCTGATCGAGTGCGCCACCAACTACTGCACCGTGGGGGAGATGGTCTCCGCTCTCAAGGCGGTGTGGGGCGAATTCCAGCAACCGGTGGTGTTCTGACATGGCAGCCCGAATTCTCGTGGCCAAGCCGGGCCTTGACGGCCACGACCGCGGCGCCAAGATCGTCGCCCGCACGTTGCGCGATGCGGGCTTCGAAGTCATCTACACCGGCATCCGCCAGCGCATCGAAGACATCGTGTCGATAGCGCTGCAGGAAGACGTCGCGGTGGTGGGGCTGAGCATCCTGTCCGGCGCGCACATCGCGTTGACGACACGCGTGGTGGAGGCGTTGCGGGCAGCCGACGCCGGGGACATCGCCGTGGTGGTGGGTGGCACGATACCGCAGCCCGATGTGCCCAAACTGCTGTCGGCCGGCGTGGCCGCCGTGTTTCCCACCGGCACACCGCTTGACGTTCTGGTGCGCGAAATCCGTGTGCTGACATCGCCATCCGTGGAGGAACCGTGCGCGTCGGAGTAATGATCGGGCCCGAGCGCCGCGATACGGCCCGCAAGCCAAAGGGCCTGCTCGACGACATCCAGTGGGCCGAAGCGGCCGGCATGGACACGGCGTGGATCCCGCAGATCCCGGGCGATTTCGATGCGATGCTCGCGGTTGCCCTGATGGGCTCGCGGACGACGCGCATCGAACTGGGCACCGCGGTCGTGCCGCTGCAGGCACAGCATCCGATCGCGTTGGCGCGCCAGGCGTTGTCGGCGCACGCCGTCACCGGGGGCAGGCTCGCGCTCGGGGTGGGCCCGTCGCACCACTGGATCGTCGGTGACATGCTCGGCCTGCCCTACGAGCGGCCTGCCGCCTACACCCGCGACTACCTGCAGGTGCTCAACGCCGCGCTGAGCGGGCCAGGGCCGGTGGATGTGGAGAACGAGACGTTCACCGTGCATAATCCGCTTGATCTGGGCCCGGTTGCGCCGCTGCCGGTGCTGATCGCCGCGCTGGGACCGGTGATGCTGACACTGGCCGGTGAACGCACCGACGGCACCGTGCTGTGGATGGCCGATGAACGCGCAGTCGGCGAGCACGTCGTGCCCCGGATCACCAAGGCCGCCGACAACGCCGGTCGCCCCGCCCCGCGCGTCGTCGCCGGCATCCCGGTATGCTTCTGCGCGCCATCGCAAGTCGACGCGGCGCGAGAGCGCGCCAACCGGATCCTCGGGGAAGCCGAATACTCGCCCAACTACCAGCGGCTGCTTGACCGCGGCGACGCCAAGGATGTCGGCGGGATGTGTGCGGCCGGTGACGAGGAAGCCATCCTCGCGCGGTTCCGCCGCTTCGCCGACGCCGGGGTCACCGATCTGTCGTTGCGGCTGTTGCCGATCGGCGACAACCGCGACGAGCTGATCGCCTCGAAGCGCCGCACCCGGGAAGTGGTGGCCGAGCTTGCCGCGGAAGTGCGATGACCCCTGCCTATTCTCCGGCCCAGCCCTCCGGAGGGCCGCTCGCCGGCATCAGGATCATCGAGGTCGGAACGATGCTGGCCGGCCCATACGCGACCATGATGCTGGCCGACCTCGGCGCGGAGGTCGTCAAAATCGAGCCGCCAGGCGGTGAGATCTCGCGGCGGGTCGGTCCCAGCTACTTCGCCAGCCTCAACCGGGGCAAGCGCAGCGTCGCGCTGGACCTGGCTTCCGAAACCGGCCAGCGACGGCTGGGCGAACTGGTCACCCAGTCACACGCGTTGCTGGTCAATCTCAAACCCTCGGCGATTCACCGGCTCGGCCTCACTTACAAGGCGTTGCGCCGCTTCAACGACAGGATCGTCTGCGTCGCGATGACGGGGTTCGGGTTGGACGGCGGTGACGATCCGGCCTTCGACTATGTGATCCAGGCCGCTACGGGTATCGCCGCACTGACCGGGGATCCTGGCGGCCCGCCCACGCTGCCCGGCTACTCATCTGTCGACAACTCGACCGGCCTGGCCGCCGCGCTCGGCCTGTTGGCGCAGATCATCTCGGGCCGTGGGGCTCAGGTGGAGGTGTCGCTGCGTGACGTGATGTTGTCTCAGCTGAACTACCGCGCATCCGCCTACCTCAACGACGGAACTGAGCCGCGCCGGCTGCCCTTCGGCGCTCATTCGTACTATGTTCCGGCGCAGCTGTTTCCCACGAAAGACGGCTATCTGGCCCTGTTCATCACTCATGACGCGTTCTGGGAAGCCTTTGCCGCCGAGGCGAATATCGACGGTTTCGGGACGATGGCCGAGCGGGTGGCGCGCCGTGAAGAGGTTCTGGCGGTAGTGTCCGTGGCGTTGGCGGCCGACAGTGCGAAGAGCTGGGAATCCCGGTTACGTTCGCTGGGCATACCGGCGGCAGCGGTGCGGACCCTGCCCGAGGCACTCGATGCGACACCTGACGCGATTGTGACCGCCGGCGACTTCCGCTTGGTCGGCAACCCCATCCGTGTCGGCGGATACGAGCCCGATTACCGGCCGCCGCCGCGGCTGAACGAACACGGTGACCAGTTCGCTCACTCGTACACGACCGTCACCGACGGGGTGTCGGGTACGCCCTGACAGGTGAGGATGTAGCCGTCGGCGATGTCTTCGTCGGTCAGCGCGTCATTGACCCGCATGGTGGCCGTGCCCTCGGTCAGCCTGGCCATGCACGTCGCGCAGTTGCCCGCCTCGCAGGAAAACGGTGGGGTGAGACCCGCGCGCCGGGCGCTTTCCAGCAGCGTTTCGTTCGCCACCCGCGGGACTGACACCTTTCTGCGGTCGAGCACGATCGTCACGGTTCCCTCGAGCTCGCGGCGTCCGGCCGCCGCAGGCGAGTGGGTCTCGTGGCTGGTCATTCGACGTCTCCTTCGGACAGGTTGATTCTGCTTATGTGAGAATACTATTCTCTCTATAGGATAGGGTCTTCTCAAGACGGTGCGCAACGTGTCGGAAAGGGGTGCTGGTGCTCGGCCGGAGTCAGGCATGACCGCGCCGCCCGCGCTCGCCTTCGAGGAGCGGCAGTACACGCTGCCGCAGCTCGATGCGTTGGCCGACGGGCTGGCCGCCACGCTGCACCGCCGCGGGGTGAAGCCGGGGCAGCGGGTGGCGCTGATGTCGTCGAACCGGCCCGAATTCGTGGTGGCACTGCACGCGGTCTGGGGGCTGGGGGCCACGGTCGTGTTGATGAGCTCGGCATGGAAGCGCAGCGAGGTTGACCACGCGCTGGCGGTCACTGACCCGGCGCACGCGGTCGGCGACCATCCTGTGCTGGCCGGGGCGATGCCGATGCTGGATCTCGACGAGCCGATCACGCCCGGCAACGGTGCGTTCAGCTCACCCGACCCGGCACGCGATGCGTTGTTGGTCTTCAGTTCAGGCACGACCGGGATGCCCAAGGCGGTCCGACACACGCAAGGGGCGTTCCATACCGCGGTCCGGCAGTGGCGTAGGGCGCTGGGCATGACGGCACGCGACCGCATGCAGATCGTGACGCCGCCCTCGCACATCCTCGGCCTGCTCAACCTGGTCACGGCGCTGGAGACGGGCGGGTGGGTGCGGCTGCATCGCCGGTTCGACATCGATGCGATGTTGCACCACATCCGCGCCGACGGAATCACTATCGAGATGGCTGTCGCGCCCATTGCGTTGGCGATCGCCGCTCACCCGAAACTCGAGTCATATGACCTGTCGTCGCTGCGCTACATCATGTGGTGCGCCACTCCCGTGACGCCCAGCGTCGCCGACCTCGTCACCGAGCGCACCGGGGTCGGCTGGCTCGCGGCGTACGGCACCACTGAACTGCCCGTCATCGCCTGCCATCCGCTCGACGGGGGACGACTCGACAGTGCCGGGCATCCGGTGCCTGGTGTGCAGCTGCGGGTCGTGTCGCTAGAGACCGGTGAGCCCGTCGGCCGCGGCGAGGTCGGTGAGATTCAGGCGCGGTCGGCTTCGGTGATGGCCGGTTACCTGCCGACCGAGTCCAATGCGGACGCGTTCTGTGACGGCTGGTACCGCACCGGCGACGTCGGCTGCCTCGACGGCGATGGCTGGTTACGTATCACCGACCGGTCGAAAGAGATGATCAAGGTGCGCGGGTTTCAGGTCGCGCCTGTCGAAGTCGAGACCGTCCTGTACGGCCATCCCGCGGTGCGCGACTGCGCCGTGTTCGGGGTTCCCGACGCAGCCAACGGGGAAGCGGTGATCGCCGCGGTCGCGGCCAGCGGTCCGGTGGATGCCGCCGAGCTCACCACGCTGGTCGGCGAGCGGCTGGCCTCCTACAAGTGTCCCAGCCGGGTGCTGTTCGTGCCCGAGATTCCCCGCCTGCCCTCCGGCAAGGTGTTGCGCCGAGTGTTAAAGGAGCGCCATGGATGTCCGTCTGACCGCTGAACAACGGCAGCTGCGCGACGCGGCGGCGAAGCTGGCCGACGATCTGGGACCGGGTTCGGTGCGCGACCTCGCCGACGACGGGCGGATCGTGCGGTTGGAGAAGGCGATCGACGTGACTGGCTGGCGGTCGCTGCGCTCCGACGGCGCGTCCGGCGTTGAGGTCGCCATCGTCGCCGAAGAGTTCGGGCGTGGGCTGGTCGACGTTGCGTTTCTCGGCGCGGTGCTGGCCGACGACCTCAGCAGGCATCTGGACGTCGATCTGCCGCGGTCGACGATCGGGCTCGACCGCACGGCGGTCGACGCCCGTGGATTCGACCGGGTGCTGGCCCTGGATGGCATCCGCATCCTCGCCGGCGAGGTCGGAAATCCGCTTCCGGGCGTGGATCTGACCCGAACGACCGCCGAGGTGCTCGGAGAGCTGGACCCGGTCGCCGAGCTCGACGCCGACCTCGCCGAGCGCTGGTTGGCGCTGGCACTGGTGATCACCACCGCCGATCTGGTCGGCACCGCCCGCGGCGCGCATGCGCTCGCCTGCGACTACGCGAAAATCCGCCAGCAGTACGGTAAGGCGATCGGCTCGTATCAGGCCGTGGGCCATCTGCTGGCCGAGGCGCTGGCGCTGATCGAGGGGTCGGTGAGCGTGCTGCGGCACGCGGCGTGGGCCGTCGACGAGCTCCCGCCCGCCGACGCTGTTGCGGCCGCGCGGATCGCGAAGGTCTACTGCGCGCGCGCCGCACGCACGGTCTGCGAGACCGCGATCCAGGTGCACGGGGGCATCGGCAACACCTGGGAGTGCCTGGCCCACGTGTTCCTGCGCCGGGCCCTGATGTCTACCGAGTTGTGGCCGGTCACGTTGAGGGAGATCAACATTGGACTTTCGTGATGCACCCGAAGAGGCCGCGTTCCGTGAGCGGCTGCGGGCGTGGCTTGCCGAACGGGCCGGGACTTTTCCGACGTCGGGCGATGACTACTGGAGCCGCCAGGGCGAATGGCACCAGGCACTGTATGAGGGCGGGTTCTTCGGGCTGTCATGGCCCCGCGAGTACGGCGGGCACGATTTGGCGCCGCTCTATGACGTCATCCTCGACGAGGAACTGGCGCGAGCCGGGGCGCCGCCGCGGCCCAGTCTGGGGTATCTGGTGGTGGGTTTGGGCCGGCATGGCAGCAGAGAGCTGCAGCAACGGTTCCTGCCGGGAATGATCAACGGCACCGAACGCTGGTGCCAGGGCTTCAGCGAACCCGAGGCGGGATCGGATCTCGCGTCGCTGAAAACCACCGCGAACCGTCGCGGCGACACCTATGTCATCGACGGCCACAAGATCTGGACGAGCTACTCCGACGTCGCCGACTGGTGTCTGCTGTTGGCCCGGACCGACCCGGATGTTCCCCGCCACCGCGGAATTTCGGCGTTCGTCATCTCGATGAAGCAGCCCGGTGTCGCGCAGCGGCCGCTGCGCATGATCAACGGCGTCACGACCGAATTCGGCCAGGTGCTCTTCGACGGCGCGACCGTCCCCGCCGATCAGATGGTCGGCGCGCCGGGGGAGGGCTGGGCACTCGCGATGACGGTCGTGGGACACGAACGCGAGCCGTCGACGCTCGGCTATACCGCCCGATATGGAAAGCTGGTGCGCCAGTTGGCGTCTCGCGTCGACAGTGACGTGCCCGAGGAGCTGGCCTGGGCGGCGGTGCAGTCGGAGATGCTGCGCCTGCACGTGCGGCGGCGGCTGTCCGAGCAACTCGACGGTGTCTCGCACGGACCCGCCGGATCGCTGGACAAGCTGCTGATGACGTGGGTGGAGCAGTCGGTGGGGCATGCAGCCCTGGCCCTCGGCGGTACCCGCGACCCCGAGCTGCTGAGCGCCTATCTGTACGGCCGCGCCCAGAGCGTCATGGGCGGCACGTCGCAGATTCAGAAGAACATCATCGCGTCGCGAATTCTGGGGTTGGGAGCCTGATGTACGACATGCCCGAGGAGATCCACGTGCAGGCCGACGGCGCCCTGCGGATCATCACACTGAACCGCCCGGACGCGCTGAACGCGGTCGACGATGCGCTGCACACCGGCCTGGCAGAACTGTGGCCCCGGCTGAACGCCGACCGCAGCGCCCGCGCTGCGGTGCTGACAGGGCGGGGCAGGGCCTTCTCGGCGGGCGGCGATTTCGCGTACCTCGCTCAGCTGGGCGACGACGCCGACTTGCGCGCCAAAACCATTGCCCATGGCCGCGACATTGTGCTGGGGATGACGCGCTGCCGGATTCCGGTGGTCGCGGCGGTCAACGGCCCGGCGGTCGGGCTGGGCTGCAGCCTGGTCGCGCTCAGCGACATCGTCTACATGTCCGAATCGGCCTACCTGGCCGATCCGCACGTGCAGGTCGGACTGGTCGCCGCCGACGGCGGCCCGTTGACCTGGCCGCTGCACACCAGCCTGCTGCTGGCCAAGGAGTACGCGCTGACCGGTGCCCGGATTTCGGCGCAGCTGGCGGTCGATATGGGGTTGGCCAACCACATCGCGGCCGATCCGGTGGCCGAGGCGCTGGCGTGTGCGAAGCGGATCATGGAGCTGCCGCAGCAAGCGGTCGAGAGCACCAAGCGGCTGTTGAACATCCACCTCGAGCGCGCGGTGCTCGCCACCCTTGACTTCGCGAACACCGCCGAAGACCAGTCATTCCAGACGGGGGACTTCCGGTCGATCGTCGCCCGGCTCAACGCGCCGAAATAGCATTCCCCCTCGTTGAGTGCGGGGCTAGGTCCGTTGCGCAAGCAACTGTTCCGAGCGCTGCACCGTGCCGGTGATGCCGCCGGCGTCCTGGCACGCGAGCAGGACGGCGGCCCTGGCCATCGCTTCGGGGGGCTCGACCATCTCAGAAGGAATCTCGGCGCCGCCGCCGCCGGCCAACCAGCCCTCAGTCAGCACGACGCGGGACGGGCTCAGGCAGTTGACGGCGATATTGTCTGGTTTCAGATCGGCTGCCAGACCCAGGTAAAGCCGTTCGACCCCGGCTTTGGACACCCAGTACGCGTTGGCGCCTTTGTCGGTCATACCGACTCCGGTGGTCGTCACCGCGACCAGTGAGCCACCGCCCCGCTCCCGCAGGTGCGGAATGACCGCTTTGGTGACAAGGAAAACGCCGGTCAGGTTGACGTCCAGGCACAGTTTCCAGCGCTTCAGCGGCGTGGATTCGATCGAACCGAGCCACAGCACCCCGGCATTGGCAATCAGAATGTCGATGCCGCCGAATTCGGCCACAGTCTGGGCCACGGCCGCGCTGACCGACTCCTCGCTGGTGACGTCGCAGGGCACCGGTCGTGCCGTGCCGCCCGCCGCGACAATCCCGTCGGCGACCGAATGGATGGTGCCCGGGAGCCGGCTTTCCTGTTCGGTACGCGCGGCGACCGCGACGGCGGCGCCTTCTCCCGCGAGGGCGGTGGCGACCGTTGCGCCGATGCCGCGGCTGGCGCCCGCGACGAAGGCCACCTTGCCGGTCAGGCCGTCGGTCATTTCGGCGGGAACCGCAGCGCTCCGTCGAGGCGGATGACTTCACCGTTGAGGTAATCGTTTTCGCAGATGCTCGCCACCATCGTCGCGTACTCGGCCGGCCGGCCCATCCGCTTCGGGTGCGGGACCTGCGGGCCCCAGTACGCCTCCAGCTGGTCGCCCGCCTGGCCGTAGGCCGGCGTGAGGAAGGTACCGGGAGCGATAGTGACGACGCGGATGCCGAGTGGGGAGAGATCGCGCGCCGCGACCAGCGTCATGCTGACGACACCACCCTTGGCAGCGGCATACGGTAGCTGGCCGATCTGGCCCTCGTAAGCGGCGATGGATGCGGTGTTGACGATGACGCCGCGGGCTCCGTCGACGGGTTCCTGCCTGGCCATCGCCGCGGCGACGAGGCGCATCACGTTGAAGACACCCGTCAGGTAGACGTCGATCGTCGTCCTGAAGCCGTCGAGGTCCAGGGGTGTGCCGTCCTTGCCGACGAGCCGGCCGCCGCTGGCCGGGCCGCCGTGGGTGTCGACCGAGATGCGCAGCGGACCCAGCGATTCCGCCTCGGCGATCGCCGCCTCGACATCGGCGGTGCTGGTGGCGTCGGTGCGCGCGTAGCGGACCCCGAGCTCCTTCTCCAGCTTCTGGCCCTTCTCGTCGGCGAGGTCGGCGACGACCACCTTTGCCCCTGCGCCGTGCAGGCGGCGGACTGTCGCTTCACCCAGGCCTCCTGCGCCCCCGACGACGATTGCGGAGCAGCCGGTGATCTGCATGTGATACCCCTTCTTGCAACGCGGACTCTCAGGCTGAGAGAATAGCATTCTCATGCCGCTTGACTATTGGAGAATGAGTTATGCCCGAAGCCGTCATCGTGTCCGCCTTACGCACGCCCATCGGAACGGCGGGGAAGGGAACGCTGCGCGACACCGACGCCTACCAGCTCGCGGACCATGTGGTCGGCGCGACCGTCGCAGGTCTTGATTCTGTTCCCGTGGATGACGTGATCCTGGGCGAGGGACTGTACGGCGGCGGCGTGGTCGCCCGCCACGCGGCGCTGACCACGGGGCTGACGACGGTGCCGGGCCTCGCCCAAAACCGGCACTGCGCCGCGGGCTTGGCCGCCGTCCAGAGCGCCGCGGCCAGCGTCCGCGCCGGGATGGACCAACTCGTCATCGCCGGAGGCGTGAACTCCGCGTCGACCTCGCCGAGATCCCGCAAGAAGGTGGACGGGGAGTGGGTGGACTGGTTCCCGCCCACCCATCCCGACCGCGTCGACGCGCCCAACATGGATATGTCGATCACGGTCGGCTGGAACGCGGCGGTCAAAGCCGGCATCAGCCGTGAGGAGATGGACGCCTGGGCGCTGGGTTCGCATCGCAAGGCGGTGCAGGCCATCGACGAGGGGCGGTTCAAGGAAGAGATCGTTCCGATCGAAACCCCCCACGGGTTGTTCGCCGTTGATGAGCACCCTCGCCGCGACACCAGCATGGAGAAGCTCGCAGTGCTCAAACCGCTGCACCCGGAAATCGAGGGGTTTTCGATCACCGCAGGCAATGCCAGTGGCGCCAATGACGGCGCCGCGGTATTGGCGGTGGCCAGCCAGCAACTGGGTCTGCCCGGTTTGGCGACCGTGCGGGCCTGGGCGTCGGTGGGTATCGATCCCGCCGTGACCGGACTGGCACCGGTTGAGGCGATCACCAAAACCCTCGCCCGAGCGCGCATGTCGCTGGCCGATGTCGACCTGTTCGAGATCAACGAGGCTTTCGCTTCGATGTGCGTGGCGACCATCAAGCTGCTGGGCATCGACCCCGACAGGGTGAACGTCAGCGGAAGCGGCTGCTCGCTCGGCCATCCGGTGGCCGCCACCGGTGCCAGGATGCTGGTGACGTTGGTACACGAACTGCGCCGCCGCGGCGGTGGCGTCGGTGTGGCGGCGATGTGTGCCGGCGGTGGGATGGGTTCGGCCACTGTCATCGAGGTGGCGGCTCCTTGAGCCGTGACGATGGGTGACATCGACGAGCTGATCGCCGCGGCACGAGATGGATCCACCCGGGCCGCCGGCCGGCTACTCAGCCTCGTCGAGAGCGCTCGTCGCGACGAGGTACTGGCCGCTCTTGGCCGATCCACCGCCGCGGTGGTCGGGATAACCGGGCCGCCGGGTGCGGGCAAGTCGACGACAGTCGCCGCGCTCGTCGAGGTGTATCGCGAGCGCAGTCTTCGGGTGGCGGTGCTCGCGGTCGACCCCTCCTCGCCATACAGCGGCGGCGCGATCCTGGGCGACCGAATACGGATGGCGGCACATATCAACGATCCGGGCGTGCTGATCCGTTCGGTCGCGTCCCGCGGCCACCTGGGCGGCCTTTCCGCCGCCGTGCCCGCCGCCATCCGGGTGCTCGCGGAACTCGGCTATGACCTCCTGCTGCTGGAAACCGTCGGGGTGGGGCAGTCCGAGGTCGAGGTGGCCGCGGTAGCGGACCCGACGGTGGTGATCCTCAATCCCGGTGCCGGCGACGCGATTCAAGCAGCCAAGGCGGGCCTGCTTGAAGTGGCCGACATCGTGGTGGTCAACAAGGCCGATCGCGACGGCGCGGACCAGACCGTGCGGGACCTTCGGGCGGAGACACAAGCCCCGATCCTGACGTTGGTCGCGACCCGCGGTGAAGGTGTGAGCGACCTGATCGACGCGATTGACGCCCACCACCGCGCCGATACTCCTGCCCGCCGGACCGCTCGCGCGCGGGCCCAGATTCTGTCCCTGGCGCAAACTCGGCTTCGAGCCCATCCCGATCTCGAGCGCTTGGCCGTTTCGGTCGCCGACGGCGACCAGGATGCGTCCACCGCGGCAGAAACGCTGCTCGGCCACCCGACACACCCCGGGTCACCCATCCGAGGTCCAGGCGCCGTGTCGGTGCACCGACCAGACGCTGCGCGTCGCGGCTGAGAGCCCGACCGCTCCAGGGCGATCACCTTCGAGGCCAGAGGAGGATGAGAATGAGCTTTCCATTTTTGTGCAACGCTATTGTACGATTCGGGTAGCGCAGTCACCCCGCCGGATCACGGAGGACAGCTCGATGCAGAAAGCACTCGCACCCGACATATCGACTTGGCCGGATGACAATCCGCAGCTGGTCGGCAGCCGGTGCGGTGCCTGTGATGCCACCACGTTTCCCAGCCAGGATCGCTGCCCGAACTGCAGCGGCGGCGACATGTCTGAGTCGCTGTTGCCGCGTCGGGGGACGCTGGTGGCATGGACGACGCAGGGCTTCTTGCCCGGACCTCCCTATGCCGGGCGGGAGACCGCGAAGACGTTCACCCCGTTCGGGGTCGGTCTGGTCCAGCTCGACGATGTGGTGCGGGTCGAGGGGCGGCTGACCGAGAACGATCCGGCCAAGCTGCAGTTCGGCATGCAGGTCGAGCTGACCATGGTGCCCTTCACCACCGACGACGAGGGCAACGAGGTCATCACGTTCGCCTTCCGGCCGGTCTGACGCAAACAGGAGTTGGCGATGAATGACGTGGCCATCATCGGCGTGGGCCTTCACCCGTTCGGTCGGTTCGACAAGTCCGCGATGCAGATGGGCGCCGACGCGATCCAGGCGGCGCTCTCCGACGCCGGTGTCGCGTGGAAGGACATTCAGTTCGGTGTCGGGGGTAGCTATGAGGTGTCCAACCCCGATGCCGTGACACGGCTCGTCGGGCTGACGGGGATCCCGTTCACCGACGTGTTCAATGCCTGCGCCACCGCGGCCAGCGCCATCAAGGCGTGTGCCGACACCATCCGGTTGGGCGACTACGACATCGGCATCGCCATCGGCATGGACAAGCACCCGCGCGGAGCGTTCACCGACGATCCCGCCAAGCTGGCGCTTCCGGCCTGGTACGCCCAGAACGGGCAGTTCCTCACCACCAAGTTCTTCGGAATGAAGGCCAACCGCTACCTGCACGACCACGGGATCTGCCCGCAGACCCTGGCGAAGGTGGCCGCAAAGAACTTCCGTAACGGCGCGTTGAACCCGAACGCGTTCCGGCGTAAGCCGATCTCCGAGGAAGAGATCCTCAAGTCACCGGTGCTGAACTACCCGCTGACTCAGTACATGTTCTGCGCGCCCGACGAAGGGGCCGCGGCGGTGATCATGTGCCGCGCCGAGATTGCGCACCGCTACACCGCCAAACCGGTGTATCTGCGCGCCGCCGAAATCCGCACCCGCCGCTACGGCGCCTACGAGGTGCACGCCACCTCCGCCCCGATCAAGGAGGACGTGTCGCCCACCGTGTACGCGTCTCGCGCCGCGTTCGAGAGAGCCGGGGTGGCCCCGGAGGACGTCGACGTCATCCAGTTGCAGGACACCGACGCCGGCGCAGAGGTGATCCACATGGCCGAGGCCGGGTTCTGCGCCGACGGCGAGCAGGAGAAGCTGCTGGCGGACGGTGACACCGAGATCGGCGGCCCGATGCCGATCAACACCGACGGCGGCTTGATCGCCAATGGCGAGCCGATCGGCGCGTCCGGGCTGCGTCAGGTCCACGAGTTGGTGCGTCAACTGCGCGGTGAGGCCGGCGACCGCCAGGTCGGCGGCACGCCCCGGGTGGGGTTCGCGCAGGTCTACGGCGCACCCGGCACCGCCGCGGCGACGGTCCTGACCATCTGACCGGAAACGGTCAGCGCGCCGAGCCCGACTCGAGATCCGCCGATACCCGGGCAAACGGACAAGACGCTGATGCGAGCCGACCGGAGAGTTGATCTTTGCCGCCGTGGCCGAGCAGCGACGTCAGATCGCCGGTTTGCTCGACAGCCTGGACGATACACAGCTAGCGTGCCTGAGCCTGTGCGCAGGCTGGGACGTCAAGACGGTGGCGGCGCATATGGTCAGCGTGTTCGCCGACAGCTTCTTGGTGTTCATGAGAACGGCGGCCCGGCGTGCGAGTATGGCTCGCGCAATCGATGAGTTGGCGCGGCGTCGCGCCGAGCTACCGGCCGCCGAGATCGCTGCCGCGCTACGCCGTTGCGCCGATCGCCCGTTGAGTCCGCCGCTGTTTGGACCACTTGACCCGCTCGCCGACATCCTGGTGCATAGCGGCGATATCAGCATTCCGCTGAATCTGCCGTTTGAGCCCGATCCCGAGCTGGTAGCGCTGGCGCTTGATTTTCTGACCGGCCCATGGCCGTTTGGCTTCGTGCCTCTAGGCAGACTGCGTGGACTGTCGCTGTATGGCACCGATGTCGAGCGGACTTGGGGCAAGCGCGCTGAAATCCGTGGGCCAGCAAAGGCTTTGATGGTGACTGTGAGCGGGCGTACCGTCCTGCTAAGCAATCTCGAGGGGCCCGGGTTGCCGCCGTTGTGTCGGCGGCCGGGTTGCCAATGAATCCAAGGCGCGGTCGACTCTGCGCCAACGGCACAACCTTTCGGGTCAACTGCGCGGATCAGGCTGATGAGTGGGGTGCGTGACGTGTCGTTCACCCCGTTGCGGGTCGGGGGACGAAGGGTCTGTGATCGATGCTGCCGCTCGTCGCTGCGGTGCCCAGATCATCTCCATCGACCGGCCTGGAATTTGGCGCAGCGGCCACTGGGCTATGACCTCGATAGCCCAGTGCCAACACCGTCGAACAGGTCGCCACCTCCTGCACCTCAACAAGTTCGCCATCGCAGGCTGGTCGGGAGGAGGGTCATCCGCCCTGGCGTGCGCAGCGGCCATGCCAGAACGTGTCCGAGCGGTGGCCACTATGGGCGGAATGGCCCCACTTCAACGGGCTCGTGACGTCCTTGAGTTGGGCTCGTGGCAGGCCGGACCACCGAAGCCGGTACGTGGGGGGTGGCGCCGGGGCCATAGTGGCGGCCGTCGAGGGGCCAGTCGTAGCCTTACCGCCAAACTTCACCGAAAACCGGGATTGGACCAGGCCGCGGCCCATATGCAGCGGCTCGTTCGGTCATGGTGTTTTCGCCGGGAGCGGCGTCGTATCGGCTGACGGATCAGCAGATGTCAGTCGATGCCGGACGGGGCGGGAGCGCACGCGTTGCGGCCACCAGAACCAGCGGCCGAGAAGCGCGGCGATGGATGGCGTCATGAACGAGCGCACGACCAGCGTGTCGAACAGTAGACCGAGGCCGATGGCGGTACCCAC
>JAOPWC010000097.1 GCA_025965895.1 Mycobacterium sp. | reverse complement strand
GCATCCGCGATACCCGTCACGCCCACAATCTGGAGCGGCGACGGGCCGATCATGCCGATCCGTTGCGCACTGCGGCCTCGATCTTGTCGCCGACCTCCTTGTCGATGTTCTTCCAGTACTCGAACGCGCGGTCCAGCAGCTCTTTTGAGACCCCGTTGCGCAGGTGCCCGGCGACATTCGACACCAGCCGCTCGCGGGCCGCCTCGTCCATCACCTGGCGGACCAGCGTGTTCGCCTGACCCCAGTCGTCGTCGTCGGGGCGCAGGGTGTATGCCGAACGGACCATGTCGCCGTCGGTGTACCAGTGCACCTCGGCGGCCCGCTCCGGGGCGGCCTTGGGGCCGCCGTAGGAGTTCGGTGCGTACACCGGGTCGCTGACGTTGGTGACGCGCATCGCCCCGTCCCTGGAGTAGCTGTGCACCTCAGACGTGGGCGAGTTCACCGGGATCTGCTTGTAGTTGACCCCGAGGCGGACCCGGTGCGCGTCGGCATAGGAGAAGCCGTCAGCGACTTGGGTCGCCGTCTCAAGGGCGCGGGCTGTGAAGGTCCGTCGCCGCTTCACGGGTCGAGCGTGGGACCAGCGCTCGATGGCGGAACTCTTTGAGCAGTTCTCCCAACGCCTGGTCCGCGCCGCCGGAGATTGCGTAGAGGGAGGCGAAGGTGTGGATCATTCCCGGGTAGTTCTTGGCGAAGACGTCGACGCTGGCGGCGGCGAGTTCGTCGGCGTAGGCCAGGCCTTCGTCTCGGAGTGGGTCGTGGTCGCGACCGAGGAGGCGCTCGCGCGGGGTCTGGACGGCGTCTCGAAAGACTGGATCGAGCCCGTCGAAGCCATGGCCGAGGCCGCCGCCGTCCTCTGCGACTGCCCGTCCGAACGCACCGGGCTGGTGCGAATCCGACGCCCGAGAAGCGAAGTGACGACCGACAGCCGACATCTGTCGCCGCGCTCCTTTCGAAACGCTCGTCGACGGACCGCTACCTGACGACCCTGCCGCACGCGTGTCCAGGCGTACGCGGTCGGCCGCGGGCGACACGGGACCGAGTACTGGAGACAGTCATAGCCGGAGTGCGCGAGTGTCGGACATCATGGCCGGACGCAGGATCACTTCCTTTGCGCTGACGGTTTCATCGGTGCTCGTGGTTGTCATGGGTGAAGCCCGATGGCGGTGTGGACGAAGCGGACTGCGCTGGCCCCTTCTCCGATGGCCGATGCCACACGCTTGAGCGACGCCACGCGGACGTCGCCAGCGGCGAAAACGCCTGGCACGTTGGTCTCGAACGGAAGGGGATTGCGGCCAAGCGCTGTCCAGGTCGCGCCGAGACTGGTCGGGTCGAGTTGGACGTCGGTGGGGATGAAACCAGCGGTGTCCAGGGTGACCTCGGTGAGCCAGGTGGTCGCTGGCTCGGCCCCGATGAAGCAGAACAGGCCCCGGCACGGCTGCTCGATCGTGTCGCCGGTTGCGGTGTTGGTGAGGGTGACGCGGTCCAATGACGCGGTGCCGGTCAGCGCGGTTACTTCGGTCGACAGCGCGATGGTGATCCTGGGGTCGGATACCAGACGGCTGATGAGGTATGCCGACATGCCCGCGCTGAGGTGGGAGCTCCTCACTGCGAGGGTGACGTGGCTGGCGCGGGCGGCAAGGTAGAGAGCGGCTTGTGCAGCCGAGTTGGCGCCGCCGACGACGGTCACCGGTTGGCCGTTGCAGGCTCGGACTTCGAGATCGGTCGCGGCGTAGTAGATCCCGGCGCCCTCGAAGTCCGACCACCGCGGCAACGGCAGGGTGCAGTATCGGGCGCCGGTGGCGATCAGCACTGCCCGGGTGTCGATTTCGGTGCCGTCGGCCAGGATGACCCGGAGCTGTTCACCCCGGGTGTCGAGGTCGACCACCTGCGACGGACTGGACAGTTCGGCACCAAACTTCAACGCCTGCAACGCGGTCTTCTGGGTGAGGTCGGCGCCGCTGATGCCCGACGGGAACCCCGGGTAGTTCTCGATGCGGGAACTGGCGGCGGCTTGCCCACCGATCCCGACGGCGTCCAAAACGATCGTGTGCAGTCCCTCGGATGCGCTGTAGACTGCGGCCGCGAGTCCGGTCGGGCCGCAACCGATCACGGTGAGCTGCACCGGTTTTCTGGTGCTGTGCCGGTAGGACAAACCCAGCAGTTGCGCCAGCTGGGTGGGGGTGGCCCGTCTGAGCACCGCACCGGGTGTGATGACGGCGGGCAGGTCCGCGGCGGTCAGCGACGTTGATTCGAGGGAGACCCGCCCGGGTGGGCTGTCGACGTCGAGCCACACGTGAGGTAGTCGTTGGCGGGCAGCGTAGGTCCGAAGAGCCAGGCTCGCCGCGGACTCGCCGCTGCCGAGGATTTCGATGCCGCGGGCGGCGGTGCCGCTGCGTAGCAGATCTCGGCGTGCCAGGAAGGTCTGCAGCAGCACATCGGAAACCTCGGGGTCGTCGGCCATCACGCGGCGGAACTGCGCCGGCGAGATCCGGTAGATCCGTCCCGGTTCAACGACGCGGGCAGTCAGGTAGGCCGCCTGGCCGGTCAGTAGGTTCAGTTCTCCCAGGAATTCGCCGGGACCGTAGAGCGCCACCCGTGTTTCGGCTTCGTCGTGGGTGGCCGGGCTGAGCAGCTCGATCCACCCCGACTCGATGGCGATCAAGTCACAGTCGGCGTGACCGTGGGCGAAGACGATGTCCGCTGTCGAAACATCCTGCCGCACCCCGTATGCCGCGAGTCGAGCAAACTGGGCCGGGGTCAGCTGCTGCGCCACGCTCACCCGTCGGTTCGGTGAAGTGAACTCCTGGGGGCCGGTGGTCGCAGCGCGCATGCCGCACCTCGAAACCGGCCTGCCCGATAGAGCGCCGCGCTGCGCGAGAGGGGGTCAGCGACCGCCAGCAGCTCGGAATTGGAGCGCTCACACGATGTACCGGAGCCGACGCGCGCTGTCATTGCTGTGTGCCACCCTTCCGAGTTGTGCGGATTCGACCGCTTCTGGTGGAAAGCCCAGGCTCGTCGGGTCATCGCCGCCCGGCGGCCACGGGTATCAGCCGGGCGTGAGCCCGACTCGTGTGGTCTGCGGGCCGTCGCGCACACCTTGGCGGCGCCGCGTGAGAGCAGCTGGGCGGCCAGTGCCTTGCCGAGGCCACGTTGTCCTCCGGTGACGACTGCGGTTGATCCGTTGATAGCGGTCATGGTGACTCATTCATCCGGGGTGATCGCCAGTGCAGTTGGGACGCCCAGGAGCCCGGCACCGCGTCGGCGGGACCGGGGGCTGGCTGGGAGCTCGGGTGACTTGTCGGCGGGCGCAAACGGGGCCCGTGAACGTATCGGTTGTTCTGGTAGTCCCAGAACCAGTTCTCGTCGGGTTCGAACGATTGAACGACCCAGTGGGCGTGCTGCGTGCGCTGAGGCGTGTTGGCTCGACGAGGAGTCGCAGCACCCGATGTGTCCGCAAGTGGCGCAGCGCCGCAGGTGAAACCACCATCCGCCAGTGGTGAGGCATTCAACGCATCCGGCGCCGGTGGGCGGCACGGTTTGATCAAAAGTGGTGGCAACCATCATGTGCAAACTGCTCCTTTGGGTTCAGTGCGTTCGGTGCCCACCGCGAACGAATCTCAATGCGGGAGTGCCCCGTAGCTGCTTTAGTGCTCGATGGCTACCCGCCTGCGCCCGACGTGCTGGAGAACAGGTCGCGGTGGGCGGCGATGTATTGCTCAACCGATTGCGGAGGTTGCCCGGTGACCTTTTCGACGTCACCGGTCAGGCGGTTGTAGCGGTCGGCGCGGTGCAGCTCGGCCATGGTGAGGATGTGTTGCTGGATGTGCGGGGAGATGCCCGGCACGGCACCTATCCGTTTCGCGAAAAGATCGAAGGGCAGATCAGTTCCTGACACCGGCCGATGTAGGGCGCGGGCGTACTGCTCGGCGAGCCCGTTGATGTCCAGAACAGCGGGCCCCGTCAGCTCGTACACATGTCCGAGACGGTCTGTCGGGTGTTGGAGAATGGTGGCGACCACGCGGGCCACATCGGTGGCAGCGATCGGCGACGTCCGTCCGCTGCCGAAAGGCAAAGCCACGACGCCGCGCTGGGCGATGGACTGGCTCGCCAGGATCGTGAACAGCGGATTGTCCAGGAAGACCGTCGGTCTGACGTGAACAACCGGCACGCCCGACCAATTCATGAGCTGCTCCGCGAGCCAGTGCAGTCGTTGGTGCCGAGATTCCTCGGTGCTGGTCGAAGTCATCTGCGACACCGTCATCTGCGACATGTTCACCAACACCTCGAGATCGCCGCGATCCCGGGCGATCGCGGCGACAACGGCCGCGGCCTCCAGATAGTCCGGTGAGACACTCATATTGAAGAACACCCGCGTGACACCGCGCAGCGCCTCAACGACGTCGCCCGGGCGGGTGAGGTCGCCGACCACAATTTCGGCGCCCAATGCCCGCAGTGCATCGGCGCGGCCGTCGTCGTGATGGATCATCGCCCGGATGGTCTCGCCGCGGCCGATGAGCAGTTCCGCGACTAGCCGGCTGACACTGCTGAAACCCCCGCCCACACCGGTGAGCAGGTACGGTGTCGTGTCAGTCATTACCGGATCCCACTGCCCGCGAGACGAACGGGAACTCAACCACTTCGTGTCCCACCGATCGATCCACGTCAGACGTAGGCATCGGGCCTCCTGCCTCTTCGAGTCGCATACTGGTGTGCAGTCGTTGAGGATTACGTCACTCGGGTGTCGTTGATCCGCCCCCGACCCGCAGGGGCGTCTTCATCCGGGAACTGTTCGAACACGATCTGCTCGTGGGCGGGCACGGCGACGTGGTGGTCGGAGGGGATCACGTAGGCACGGGCGAACGAGGTGCCAAGGTGGGCGGTATGCAGGTGCCCGCCGATGGTCCGGTCGCCTTGGACGGCCATCACGGCGTGGATGTGTGGCTTGCCGTCGACGATCTCACCGGTGGCGGTCATCTCGGCGGGCAGCGGGTAGTGGGAATAGGTGTGCGCGGTGGGGTCGCCGGCGGGGTTGGTGGACACGGTGAAGCTGTCGACGGCGCCGATGAGGGCGACGATGGCGGCGTCGGTGATGTTTTGTTCGGCAGCTTGTTTGGTCAGGGACTCGATGAGTTCGGCGTTGCGTACTTCCAGGACATACATCGGCGCTCTCCTTGGTGTTGTGGTCGTAATGGTTCGGGGGACTGCCGCCCTGCCCGTGTCACTAGGGAGGCCGAGGCTCGTATTCCGGCTGGCAGAACGTCGTCGTTGTGCATGTCGTCCTGTCCCCGGGGGCCGGCGACGGGACATGGGAACGGTCAAACTTGGGCAGTGTCAAATCGGTTCGTGAGCACGGTGACCACCGCGCGTAGCTCCTCCTCGGGCAGGTTGGTGAGTAGCACCCTGGAAACCCCGATTGCTGCGAGGTCCTCGATTCGGGCGCTGAGGGAATCAGCGTCCGCGTCGCGGGCATAGACGGTGATTTCCACCTCCTCGGGATCGCGGCCGAGGGTTGCGCACTCGTCGCCAACGACGGCCAGGAGGTTTCGCAACTCATCGACGTCGGCGGTTTCAGGAAGGTATCCGTCGCCGATGTGGGCGGCGCGGCGGGCCGCTCTGGCTGAGCTGCCGCCGATCACGATGGGGATTGCCCGATTAGCCGGCTTGGGTCTGCTGATGACCTCATCAAAGTTGGCGTATCTGTTGTGCGTCGTGGCGTTGTCCTGGCTCCACAGCGTGCGCATCGCCGCGAGGTAGTCGTCGTGGCGGCGGCCACGATTGCTGAACGGCACCCCGACAGCGTCGAATTCCTCTGCGAGCCATCCGACTCCCACACCGAGGATGACGCGCCCGCCGCTCAGCGCGTCGAGGGTGGCGATTTGTTTCGCCATGACAACGGGGTTGCGCAGCGGCAGCACAGTAACCCCCGTCGCCAGTTTGATTCGCTGGGTTGCCGCAGCCGTAAAGGCCAGCCAGACCAGCGGATCGGGCCAATCAATCAGCTCCGCGCCGGGTATCCTGCCCGCTGCGTCGTCGTAACGGCCAGGTATGACGATGTGCTCGCCCACCCACAGCGACTCCAGGCCGAGCTGCTCGGCCAATGTCGCGGTCGCCAGGGCCTGGGGACCGGTCGCGCGGGGAGCGGTGTTGGCCGAGAACAAACCCAGCTTCACGCTTATCTGTGACTGTCGAACTGTCATGCTGCTTAATCCCTTTCACTCGACGGCTGAGGATGGTCGCTCCCGAACCGACCGAGACCGTGTCACTCAGTTGCGAAGATCGACGGGGCTGTAGTGGCCCACCCGCCGTCGACGTCGATGGTTTGTCCGGTCACGTAGGCGGCGGCGTCACTTGCCAGGAACAGCACCGCCTGGGCGATGTCTTCGACTTCGCCGACCCGGGCAAGCGGAACATGTGTGAGGTAGTGGGTGCGGATCGCGTCGTTGGACACGATCGCTTCGGCCATATCCGAACGGGTGACACCGGGGCGCACCGTGTTCACCCGCACGTTGGCGGCACCCCACTCCGCTGCCAGCGCGCGAGTCGCCGCAT
>JAOPWC010000093.1 GCA_025965895.1 Mycobacterium sp. | reverse complement strand
GCTGCCATAGGATCGCGCCGCCGTTGGCGGCGTCGAAGACGTGGGCACCGAGCTTCCGGTCGGCCTCCAGGGCCAGCAGCGCCGCGGCCAGCACCGGGAACGCCATCAGGACGAGCACCGACGTGAGCAGGATGTTCCACGTGAAGATCGGCATCCGGAACATCGTCATGCCCGGGGCGCGCATGCAGACCACGGTGGTGACCATGTTGACGCCACCGAGGATGGTGCCAAGACCGGCGACGGCCAGGCCCATGATCCACAGGTCACCGCCGGCGCCCGGTGAATGGATGGCATCGGTCAGCGGCGAGTACGCCGTCCAGCCGAAGTCGGCGGCGCCGCCCGGTGTGATGAACCCCGCCAGGGCGATCATCGCGCCGAACAGGAACAGCCAGAACGAGAACGCGTTGAGCCGCGGAAACGCGACGTCCGGGGCGCCGATCTGCAACGGCAGCACCAGGTTGGCGAACCCGAACACGATCGGTGTGGCATAGAACAGCAGCATCACCGTGCCGTGCATGGTGAACAGCTGGTTGTACTGCTCGTTGGACAGGAACTGCAGCCCGGGCACCGCGAGCTCGGCGCGCATCAGCAGCGCCATCAGTCCCCCGGTGAAGAAGAACGCCATGCTGGCGACCATGTACATGATGCCGATCAGCTTGTGATCGGTGGTGGTCACCAGCTTGTAGATCAGATTGCCCTTGGGACCAAGGCGTGCGGGGAAAGGCCGGCGGGCCTCGAGTCCTCCCAGAGGGGGCGCTTCGGCGGTCAAAAGTTCCTCCAAAGATCGTCGCGCTCCCTCGAATCCTAAACCCCATGCGGTGGTCTGTCGGGATGGGTCCTACAAACCGTCGTACATCAGCTCGCCGCCGTTGTTTGTTACCGTCGGCCACGTGGTCAGGCCCGGTGTGCTCGCTGCGATCGCGGCCGTTCTCACCGCGGTTTCGCTCACCTGTCTCACCGGCTGCACGCCAACCGCGCCCGGCGGCGCGGGACCGGCGCCGTCGGCCGGGTGGGTGACCACCAGCACCACGAAGATCGCCGGGGCCGGCGTGCTCGGGAATGAGCGCAGGCCCGACGCATCCTGTGCCGCGCAACCCGCGGCTGGCGACCCGGGGCCGCCGGTCCGCCCGGTGCGGCACGCCGCCGGGCAGACCGACGTAGCGGCAGACCCGCTGCGCATCGTCGTCCTCTCCGGCGACCAGCTCGACGCCCTCTGCGCGCTCGGGCTGCAGTCACGCATCGTCGCGGCCGCGTTGCCCGACGATTCCCAGAGCCAGCCGTCCTACCTGGGCACCGTCGTGCACAACTTGCCCGCGGTCGGTACCCGCAGTGACCCCGACCTGACCCGCATCCGGGCAGCCAGGCCCGATTTGATCCTCGGCTCGCAGGCACTCACGCCCGAGGCGTACCCCGCGCTGGCGGCGATCGCGCCCACCGTGTTCACCAACGCGCCCGGCGCCGCCTGGCAGGACAACCTGCGGTTGGTCGGGGCGGCGACGGGACGGGCCGGTGCCGCCAACGGGCTGGTCGACGACTTCAACGCCCAGGCCGCCAAGGCCGGCGCCGACAGCGATGCCACACATTTCCAGGCGTCGGTCGTCCAGTTCACCGAGAACACCCTGCGCGTGTACGGCGCCGCCAACTTCCCCGCCAGTGTGATGGCCGACTTCGGCGTCGACCGGCCGGCGTCGCAGCGGTTCACGGACACGCCGTATGTGGAGATCGGCACCAGCGACACGGAGCTGGCCCATGGCGCGGACTTCTCGGCCGCAAACGCCGACATCGTCTATGTATCGTTCGCGTCCCCGGCCGCCAAAGACCGAGCGTCGGTGGTGCTCGACAGCAATGCCTGGCGCACGCTGTCGGCCAACCAGGACAACAGGGTGTTCGTCGTCAACAACGAGGTATGGCAGAGCGGGGAGGGCAGCGTCGCCGCGCGAGGCGTCGTGAACGACCTGAAGTGGGTGAACGCCCCGATCAACTGACGCCGGGGGCGCACCGACCCCACTAGGGTTGGTGACGTGTTTCACGTGCTGACGCTGACCTACCTGCAGCCGCTCGACGTGATCGACAAGACCCGGCCCGACCACGTCGCGTGGCTGCAGCGCGAGATCGAGGGTGGCCGACTGCTGCTTGCCGGCCGGCGAGAAGACCAAAGCGGCGGGGTGCTGATCACCGCCGACGTCAGCGCCGACGAGGCCGATGACGTTGTGGCCGGCGACCCTTACTCGCAGGCCGGCTTGGTGCGCTACGAGCGCCTCGGGTTCAACGGGGCCTTCCGGGCGCCCGGTTTGTAGGCGCCGGCGGGATTATTTCGGCCCGCCGGTGGGGTTGTCTCCCACTTTGGTGCCACCGTCGCGGCGCTAACAGTTAAGGCCCTAAGCTTTCGATGACACAGCGACGACGCAAAGACGACAACAACAACAAAGAGGTCAAATGAGCACCGTTACCGCCTATGCCGCGACGTCGGCCACCGAGCCGCTGACCAAGACCACGGTCACCCGCCGCGATGTCGGTCCCCATGACGTGGGGATAGAGATCAAGTTCGCCGGCATCTGCCACTCCGACATCCACACCGTGCTCGGCGAATGGGGCCAGGCCAACTACCCGGTGGTGCCGGGCCACGAGATCGCCGGGGTGGTGACCGAGGTCGGGCCGCAAGTCACCAAGTACCAGGTCGGCGACCGCGTCGGCGTCGGTTGCTTCGTCGACTCGTGCCGCGGGTGTAGCAGCTGCCGGGCCGGGCTGGAGCAGTACTGCAAGGTCGGGATGACCCCGACGTACAACGGCATCGGCAGGGACGGCGAGCCGACACAGGGTGGATACAGCGGCGCGGTCGTCGTCGACGAGAACTACGTGCTGCGCATCCCGGACGCGCTGCCGCTGGACGCCGCGGCTCCGCTGCTGTGCGCGGGCATCACGACGTTTTCGCCGCTTCGGCACTGGGACGCAGGCCCGGGCAAGAGGGTCGCGATCATCGGCCTGGGCGGGCTCGGCCACATGGCGGTCAAGCTGGCCGCAGCGATGGGAGCCGAGGTGACGGTGCTGAGCCAGTCGCTCAAGAAGATGGAAGATGGCCTGCGACTGGGCGCCAGCCACTACTACGCCACCTCCGATCAGGACACGGTCACGAACCTGGCCGGATCGTTCGACGTAATCCTGAACACCGTGTCGGCCAACCTCGAGATCAGCGCCTACCTGGAGCTGCTCGACATCGACGGCGCACTCGTCGAGCTGGGTCTGCCCGAGCACCCGATGCCGGTGCCGGCCTTCCCGCTGGCCGCGGGCAGGCGCAGCCTGTCCGGGTCGATGATCGGCGGTATCGCCGAGACGCAGGAGATGCTGGACTTCTGCGCCGAGCACGGCGTCACGCCGGAGATCGAGGTGATCGAGCCCGATTACATCACCGAGGCCTACGAGCGGGTGCTGGCCAGCGACGTGCGCTACCGCTTCGTCGTCGACACCGCGTCCCTGGTGTAGCCCGCCAGGGCTACCGGGCCAACGGCGACGGGCTACGGTGAGGCGCCCGTCAACCCGGCGAGTGGCCAGCCGCCGGCGGCCAAGCGGCACGCGACGCGCTTGACGTCGTCGTCCGACGGCTCGCGATCGGTGACGCCGGCGATGAACCCGGCGATTTCGTCGCGCTCGATCGCCCCATCAGGCGCGGCGGCCGTGATGCTGCGGACGACCTCCTTGACCTGCTCATCGCTCAGCTCGGTGCGACGCAGCAACGCGAGCAACGGGACGCGGTCGGGCCCCGGAACACCCTCCGGGTAACCGGCACGCAGCCAGCTGAGGACCGAAGCCGGCAGCGACGTGGTGGTCACCCGCTCAGTGTCGTTGCTGCCCATTGACGACGCCAGCACCGCAGCACAAGATTTCTCGGCCATTCATTGCTCGTTCACTGCCCAAATCGACCGCGGCCGCTTCTAGACTGGCCCCCACAGATTGGGGGTAACGCGAGATTGGGGGTAACGCGTGACATGCATGGCGAAGGTCTGTCTGTTCGCCGCCTCAGCGGTTCTGATTCTGGCGTTGACAGCGTGCGGCGGGGCGACGACGTCCGGCAGCAGTTCCACCAAACCGCCGACCGCATCGACGACGGTCGCCACCCAGCCGATCACGAAAATCTCCGCGAACAGCGCCCCTCAAAGCGAAATCGAGGCGGCGTTGAGCAGCGCCGGGGTGAGCAACGCGGCGCGCTGGGCACGAGAAGTCGTCGAGGACCGGCCTTACCCCGCCGATGATCCCAACCTCACCAAGCTCAGGAACAACCTCGCCAAGGACAACCCCGGTCAGGAGACTGTCGACAACATCGTCTCCGCACTCACCCCGTGACCGAAGTTAGAAGTCCCAGTCCTCGTCAGTGGTGATGACGGCCTTGCCGATCAAGGTGTCAGTCGGGGTATAGAGGAACCCGCGGCCATCATGGCATGGCCTCGGCGCACGGATTGACGATCCGGCTCAATCCATGGGTCCGAGCGTCGGCTGCGATTCGGGTCATCGACGCTCGCGGTGGCCAGGCCATGCGGAGGCTTAGGCTTGGTTGGTGGCCTCGCTTGCCGACTCGTTATGGCACCGGAACCGGGTCCTGGTGGAGGCCGCGCTGGAGCACCCGTTCGTCCAGGGCATCGCGTCGGGAGAGTTGGCCCCAGCTACGTTCGCCTACTACGTGGGACAAGACGCCGCGTTCCTCGATGCGTTCTGCCGCGCCTATGCCTTGGCTCTGGCCAAGAGCCCCGACCAAGACGGGCTGATCGCGTTTAGGGAGCTACTCGACGCCGCCGCCGAGGAGCTTCGCCTCCACCGCGGCTACGCGGACCGCTGGAACGTCGACCTTCACCAAGCGGCAGACCCCGCCACCGCGGCGTATACCAACTTCTTGTTGGCGGTCGCTGCGCTGGAGCCGGTTGGCCACATCGCGGCGGCGATGACGCCGTGCATGCGGCTTTACGCCTACCTCGGCCAGCAGCTGGCCGCCCAGACAAAACCCGACAGTCCCTATCGCGAGTGGGTGATGACCTACTCCAGCCCGCAGTTCGAGGCCCTGGCCCGACGTGTAGAGGGCCTGCTCGACCGCTACGGAGGTGATCACGACCGCATGGCCGTCCTGTATCACCAGGCGATGGAACTCGAACTGCGGTTCTTCGACGCTGCCGACCGATGCGAGAGACCATGACTGCCGATGCGTTGATGAGCCGCCACACCTCCGCGTGGCAGGCGGCCACTGTTCACCCCTTCCTCGCGGGCGTGCGGGACGGATCGCTGCCCGAGCGCTCCTTCGACCGGTGGCTGGCCCAGGACTACCTCTTCGCGCAGGCCCTGGTGCGCGCCCAGTCCCGCATCGCGGCCACGGCCCCCCTCGCCGACGTCGCCCTCCTCGCGGGCGGCGTGGTCGCTACCGTGGGCGAGCTCGGCTGGTTTGAGAAGATGGCGGCGCGGCGCGGCCTGGCCCTCGACGCCCCCAAGCATCCGACGACTCGGGCCTACTGCGACTTCCTGCTGGCCCTGACCTACTCCGGCTACCCGGCCCAGATCACCGCCATCTGGGCGCTCGAACGCAGCTACCTGGAAAGCTGGGACAGCGCCCACCCAGGTGCTCACCCCTACCGGGAGTTCGTGAACAGGTGGACCACCGACGGCTTCCGGTCCTACGTCGGCGACCTCCAGAGTTCCGTTGATCGCGAGCTCGAGGCCTCCTTCGGCGAACAGGCCCGAGAAGCTGAAGACGCCTTCTTCTGGGTGACCCACTTCGAGCGAGGCTTCTGGGACATGGCGATGTCAGGTTAGATCGATCGGCATCCAACTCACTGCTGTCCGCCCGGATGCGGGAGAGCCCATCACGTGATGGCCAACCAGGCCGCCAGCAAGCCTGCGGGGATAACGGCGAGCCGCAGCACCTAGTCGTTGGTGCCGCGGTGTGCGGCCCGTTTCTGTGCCCGCTCCTCCGCTGCTTCCTGCTGCTCTGGTGTCACCACAATGGCGTCAGGGCCGGGAACCACCGTCGCCAAATGGCCGGTGGCGAGCCACCGCACCACGTAGGGAGGCGAGCCGTCGCCAGAGTGCACCTCCGTAATAAGCCCCCGCTGGTCCGAGCGCTCGGTTGTCGTGCCCTTGATCACCAACCAGTCGCCTACGTTGGCTTTCATCGCCGACTCCTTCCTCCACTGTCGTTTCCGATTCTGCGCGCCTTCCAGGGTCGGCGGTACCCCCGCCCGAGAGCATCTCGCCTGATAACCCCGAGGGCTCCGCCCACCCAGGTGCGATGTAACGGTCAAACCCTGCCCGGCGCGCTGCAGCCCGGCGACGTCGCGGTGGCGGGACGGTCAGGTCGCGATGATCGACGGCAACGGAGTGGGTCGAAGCCAGCTCTCAATAGGGCTACTAATCGGCATCGGTGCGCCAGCAGGGCTGCTCGGTGCCCTCCGCCGAGCCGGTAGACGAACTGCTCGATGAGCGGGTCGCGATCACCGACCAACGCCTAAGGTCTGATGTTGTGGCGCCCGCACGCGAAGTTCGTCTCCAAGACCCCACCCCCAACGGCCTAATCTGCGTCGGCGGCTAGTAACGACTGATTCGAGGAAGTCCCATGCCAAGTAAAGCCGTGATCAGCCTGACCACCGGGCTCGAAGACGCGGAGAAAGTAACCGTCGCATACCTCGTCGCCGTCGGCGCAGCCGAATCCGGACGCCCGACGCTCATGTTCCTCGCCAAGGAGGCGGTTCGGCTCGCCGTCGACGGCACCGCTGTGGGCGTTGCCTGCGAAGGTTGTCCTCCGTTAGCCGATCTGCTGAAGCGCTACGAGGCCGCCGGTGGCCACTACTACGTCTGTCCGGTCTGCTTCAACGCCAAGAAGCTCGATGCGGATTCGCTCATCGCCAGCGCCGAGATCCAAGGGACCATACCGCTGTGGCAGTGGATCGGTGATGAGCCCGCGACCACCTTCAGCTACTGAGTGAGATGCGCTTTGACCAGCTGCGGTAGTTAGAGCTTGTAACCGATGGCGCGCGGCAGGTCGTGCCGGTCGGCAGTGGATCGTGCAGACCTCGGGCACCGCCTTGACCGGGTTGAGGAAGTTGACCGGGAACCCGTTTGCAGGGTGCGGTGCTTCCCGAGCGGTCCTGTGGCATTGCGAGGACGGCATCATCCGATATGGCAACCAGGCGATCGTCTTCTGAGGGGGGAGCCGACGTGCCCGCAACCGTGTTGGACGGCGGTCCCATCGGTGATCATCGATGAGGCACCTGGTGCGTGATTCGTTGCAGCCAACGATGGCGTTCAGGCTTTTTGGTCGTCGGCAGCGCTGGCGATGGGTCCGGCGGCGGTGATCCGGATGAGTCATCGGCGGGTTCGCGCCGCCTAGGGTGGACGTCCAGCAAATCGTCGGATCCCGCCACGACACAGGTCCGGAACTGGCAGCTGATGCGCTCGATCGTTGCGCGCAGCCATTCCGCGTCGGTCTGCGGAACGCGCTCAAGTCGGATTCGCCGCAGCCGCAGTGGAAGCATCCGCAGCCCGGCCAGTTCACCGCCGCCGGAATCGATCGAGATCAGATACAGCAGTCTCAGGTCGGGGCGGTAGGACTCGTAGCCGCCGATGCCTTCATAGTCGTTGATGACATCGCCGCACCCGTACAGGATCGGTTTGCCACGGTAAATCTCGATCGGCCGGGGATGGTGTGAGGAATGACCGTGCACGATATCGATACCGGCGTCGATCAACCGGTGCGCGAACTGGGTTTCATTCAATCCCACGCCATAGCCCCAATTCGGTCCCCAATGCACCGACACGATCGCGACATCGCCGGTGCGCTTGTGCGCCAGCACCCCCGCCGCGACATCATCTGCGGCTGCACGGGCCGACGGATCCGCGATCAACCACACCCCCGGCCCATCGCGGTGCGCCGCCCACGATTCGGGGACCCCACTGGATTTCAGTGCAACCGAACCGACGACCACCCGGTGCATACCGTGGGCCGCCACCACCGCCAGGCGTTGTGCGGTTTCCAAGTCGGCTCCCGCCCCGATACCGTGAATACCCGCTGTGGCCAGAGCATCGAACGTGTCGACCAGCCCACGGCGGCCGAAATCGAGAGTGTGGTTGTTGGCCAGGGCGCAGACGTCGGGCCGGATCGCGGTCAGTGCGGGGAGATTGCCAGGGTGCATCCGATAGTGAAAACCTTTGCGGTGTGCGAATTCACCCTCGGCGGTGATCGTGGTTTCCAGATTGATCAGACGAACCTCGGGAGCAAGGTTCTCAAGGATCGCTCGCGCGTCACCCCAAACCCACCACCAGTCGACCGGACGGGGAATCGGCCCATTCGCCCGTTCGGCCAGCTCGACGTATCGACGGGCATCATCGACACAGCGCTCACGCAAGGCCGGGTCCCCGGGGTGCGGAAGAATCTGATCGACGCCCCGACCGAGCATGACGTCACCGCCTAACAGCACCGTCACCACATCAGAATCAACGGCCACCTCGAACCACCCGTCGCCACAGCCGAAAGCTCTTCAGCACGAGCAATATCAAGTCTCTGCCCGACGCAGCGACCCGCGCAACCAACAAACCCCCCCGCCGATGGCCGAGGCAACCTGTAACAGATGACTCAACTCAGACTCAGGTCACACGGTGGAGCCAAGCGGACTCGGACCCCATACTGAGCCAGCGGAAATAGGTCCTGAACTGGGCTAAATGTTCGATGACGATGTTACGCGACTTCACGCTCGACCTTTCTCGCGCAACGCGGTCCCCGGCTCTGCGACATCGTCACGGCTGCCCGAGATCCTGAGTCGCCACCGAGTATTGCCCGGCGCGCCGCCCTGGAGCAGATTGCAACATCAGCACCGCTGCATCGGCCGCCCCGTTACGTTTACGCTGTCGCCTTCAACTCCTTGTAGATGATCGGCACGAGCTCACCTGCCGACCCGCACAACGAGTTCCTCTTGGCGGTGGTCGAGGCAGTGGGCTCCGGAGGTCATGCCTGCTCCTGCTGGGCGATGTAGTCGAAATCCCTGGCGATCTTCGCCGGAGGCTCATGCAAGTCGAGATGCAGTTGTCGGTGAACAAAGACGGGAAGGGCACGCTGCGGACCCCGCTGCCCGATGAAGTGCAGTTCGAGTCCTTGGCCACCCGCGTGCGTCCGTTCACCTTGAACAATGACCGCTTGTTTTGGCCGAACGCGGGCAAAATGTGGGCACGGGGTGGTGATCCGGTCGACCGATAGGTTTGCCCACCCGGCGAGGCTGACCGGCGATCCGGACGGTGACCTGCGATGTTAGAAGTCCCAGTCCTCGTCGGTGGTGATGACGGCCTTGCCGATCACATACGAGGAACCCGAACCCGAGAAGAAGTCGTGGTTCTCGTCGGCGTTGGGTGAGAGCGCCGACAGGATCGCCGGGTTCACGTCGGTCTCGTCGCGCGGGAACAGCGCCTCATAGCCGAGGTTCATCAGCGCCTTGTTGGCGTTGTAGCGCAAGAACTTCTTCACGTCCTCGGTGAGGCCGACCTGGTCGTAGAGGTCCTGGGTGTACTCGACCTCGTTGTCGTAGAGCTCGAAGAGCAGCTCGTAGGTGTAGTCCTTGAGCTCCTGCTTCTTTGCGTCGTCGACCAGGGCCAGCCCGCGCTGGTACTTGTAGCCGATGTAGTAGCCGTGCACAGCCTCGTCGCGGATGATCAGCCGAATCATGTCGGCGGTGTTGGTCAGCTTGGCCCGGCTCGACCAGTACATCGGCAGATAGAAACCCGAGTAGAACAGGAAGCTCTCCAGAAGCGTGGAGGCTACCTTGCGCTTGAGCGGTTCGTCCCCGCGGTAGTACTGCATCACGATCTCGGCTTTGCGCTGAAGGTTCGGGTTCTCCTCCGACCAGCGGAACGCCTCGTCGATCTCGGCGGTCGAGCACAGCGTCGAGAAGATCGAGCTGTAGCTCTTGGCGTGCACCGACTCCATGAACGCGATGTTCGTGTAGACGGCCTCTTCATGCGGGGTCAGCGCGTCGGGGATCAGGCTCACCGCACCGACAGTGCCCTGGATGGTGTCCAGCAGCGTCAGGCCCGTGAAGACCCGCATGGTGAGCCGCTTCTCGCCGTCGGTGAGCGTGGCCCACGACGGGATGTCGTTGGACACCGGCACCTTCTCAGGCAGCCAGAAGTTGCCGGTCAGCCGGTCCCAGACCTCCGCGTCTTTCTCGTCTTGCAGACGGTTCCAGTTGATGGCCGAGACGCGGTCGACCAGCTTCACGTTGTCGCTCACCAGAACTCCATTTCCCACGTCAGAACTGGCTCTGACACTACCCCTGGGGTGCGACACCGCCCGGGACCGCAATCGGTTGTGTCCGCGTGTCGGCGCCGACGCCCGAGAAGCTGTATTCCGATGCATCGAGCTTCCGGGTCGCGGCCCAGTACTCCGTACTGAATCCGGACCACAGGGCCCGGTTGACGCCGTGCTCGTCCAGGTACCAGCTGCGGCAACCGCCGGTGTTCCACACCGTTGTGGCCAGATCGCGCTGCAGTTTTTCGTTAAATCGGTTCTGGGCGGCCCGGGTCGGCGCCAGCGCCTGCGCGCCGGCCTTGTCGACCGCCGCGATCGCCTGCGTGACGTAGCGGATCTGCGACTCGATCATGAAGACCACCGAATTGTGCCCAAGCCCTGTGTTCGGTCCGAGAAGCAAGAACAGGTTCGGCACGTCGGCGACGGTGATCCCGCGGTGCGCCACCGGCCCCTCGCGGTTCCAGCGGTCGCCCAAGTCCTCGCCGTGGGCGCCCTTGATCCCGATATACGTGTACCAGTCGGTGACGTGGAATCCGGTGGCGAACACGATCGCGTCGACGTCGCGTTCGGTGCCGTCGACCGTGGCGATGCCGTCTTGAGTCAGGCGCGCAATGGAATCGGTGATCAGCTCGGTCTTCGGGTTGGCGACGGCTTGATAGAAGTTGTCCGAGATGAGGATTCGCTTGCAGCCAGCGCGGTAGGACGGGGTCAGCTTCGCCCGCAGCCCCGGGTCGGAGACATACCGCCGCATGTTCAGCCTGTACATCAGCTCGGCCAGCCTGAGCAGTGCCGGCTGCTTCGCCAAGGCGATGGCCCTGGCGTCCAGCGTCCAATACGTGGCGGTCCGCAATGCTGCCCGCAGCCCGGGAACGACTTCGAAGGCACGGCGCACCGCACGCGGGAAGGCGAAGTTCACCCGCGGTTTCACCCAGGCCGGCGTCCTCTGGTACAGCTGAACCTGCCCGGCGGCATCAACGAGTTCGGGGACGACCTGAATTGCGCTGGCACCGGTACCGATCACCGCCACTCGCTTCCCGCTCAGATCGACGCCGTGGTCCCATTCGGCGGTGTGGAAGGCGGGACCCGTGAATTCGTCGACACCCGGGATGTCAGGCAGCGACGGAATGTGCAGCGCCCCCGCGCCGGAGATGAGGAACTGCGCGACGTACTCCCGACCGTCTGCGGCGAACACGTGCCAGCGGTAGGCGGCGTCGTCCCAATAGGCGCGCTCAACAAGGGAATTGAACACGATGGAACGGCGCAGCCCGTACTTGTCAGTCACGCCCTTGAGATAGCCGAGAATGTCGGGCTGATAGGAAAACACGTGTCTCCAGTCCGCTTTGGGCTCGAAGGAGAAGGAATACAGGTGCGACGGGACGTCGCAAGCGGCGCCGGGATAGGTGTTGTCACGCCAGGTGCCGCCGACGTCGTCGGCCTTCTCCAAGATCAGGAAGTCCACGCCCTGCTGCTGCAGCGCGATGCCCATGCCGATCCCGGAAAATCCCGTCCCGATGATCAGCGCCCGGGTGTGGACGGGCGGCTTGTGCGCTGTGCTCTCGCTGGTCTGCTCGACAACCGTCATGGCCTCTCGGTCCTTTCCTGGGAACGCCGGTACCGGGTACTTAACAGTAGTGCCCCCGCGCCTTGGTGTCAGCCCACGCGCTGTTGGCGCGGCACGGCCTCGTGGATCGGGCGCTCCGGATCGATCTTGATGCCGAGCAGCTCTGTGGTGCCATAGATCGCGCCGAGCATGATCGTGGTGAGGTGGGAAACGAACTGGTCGCGCGCCATCCTGCGGGGGCTGTCGAGGTTCGGCCCCAGCCACCAGTCGGTGGCCGACGCGGCCGTACCGAACGTCGCGAACGCGGCGAGCTCGATCGCGGACCGGTCGAGTTCCATCTCCCGGAGTTCGTTGTTGAACATCTCAGCCATCGTCAGCGTGATCTCACGGCCCTCGTTGAGCGCCCGCATCGCCGACTCGGACTGCTCGGCGAAGCGGCCCTGGATCAAGAAGCGCACCACGTTGGGATGCTGGTCGACCAGCTGGACGTACTCCCGCACGCTGGCGTGAATCACCTCCCGCGCCGGGTCGATGCCCAGATTGATCGACGGGAAGATGGCCGCCCACAGCATGTCGCGCAGGCGTTCGCCGATCGCCTGAAACAGGTCCGACTTGTCGGTGAAGTGCCGGTAGATCTTTGGCTTCGCGGTGCCGGCTTCGGCGGCGATTTCCCGCAGCGAAAGCTCGGGTCCGAGTTCGTCGATGGCCCGGAACGCGGCGTCGACGATCTCCTCACGCACCTTCTTGCGGTGCTCACGCCAACGTTCGCTGCGCGCGTCGACCTTCACCCCCTGCTGGGGGACTGATCTCGCTCTGGTCGATCTGCGCACGGGCACCACTCTACCGGGCCTACCGTCGCTGACCTGCTCAGACGCATCGTGAATAACAGCTGTGCCGGGACGGTTGGCCAGTTGCCGGCCGGGCTGCATTGGACAAGCCTGGGTACTATTCGGTGCGACAGGCCCCGCAGAATGAGACGAGACCTATGACGCAGCGCTACGACATCGCCATCGCAGGGGGTGGACCAGCGGGTTCGGCGGCGGCATGGCAGGCTGCCCGGACCGGCGCGAAAGTCGTCGTGCTGGACAAGGCGGACTTCCCCCGCGACAAGCCATGCGGCGACGGCCTCACGGCCCGCGCGGTGAGCTACCTGCAGAGAATGGGGCTGGCCGACGACGTCGCCAAGTTCCACCGCGTCAACCGCGTCAAGATATTCAGCCCCAGCGAATGGGAGCTGTCGTTTCCGCGCCGCCCCGGCATGCCCGACCACGGCCACGTCGCCCGCCGCCCCGAACTCGACACGATGCTGCTCAAGCATGCCGAGTCGGCGGGTGCCGAGATCAGGCAGCTCGCCGAGGTGGTGGGCCCGATCGTCGACGACACCGGCCGGGTGACCGGGGTGACATTGAAGAGTGGCGAGAAGATCCCCGCCGACGCGGTCATCGCGGCCGACGGGGCGTACTCACCGATCAAGCGGGCGCTGCAGCTGGATTCGGAATACAACGGCTACTCCGCGATCGCGATCCGGGCGGAGATGCCGGCGAACCGGCCCGACACCGACAGCCTCGACATTTATCTCAAGCTGGCATTCCAGGGCGACCAGCTGCCGGGTTACGGCTGGGTGTTCCCCCTCGGCGGCGGCCGGGTGAATATCGGCCTGGGCTACGTCAACAGCTACAAGAACTGGCAGGCCATCAACGCCACGCAGTTCCTCGGCCAGTTCCTGGAGGCGCTTCCGCGCGAGTGGGAGCTGCCGCCGATCGACGAGCTGAAGAAATCGAAGGGCGTGCGGGCATGGCGGCTGCCGATGGGCTTCACCGCCTGGCCGCCGTGGCGCCCCGGCGTGTTGTTCACCGGTGACTCGCTCGGCGCAGGCAAGCCGGCCAGCGGTGCGGGCATCTCCAAGGCGCTGGAGTCGGGCCTGGCGGCCGGCGAGTGTGCGATCGCGGCACTGCAGAACAGTGGCCCCGACGACTTCACGAACTACGCGCAGCGGATGGAGGCGGCCTGGGGCCGCGAGTACCGGCGTGGCCGCTACTTCCACAAGCTGGCCGGTATCCCCGCCGTCGCCAACGCCGGGATCAAGGTGCTCGACAACGGGCGGTTCCGCGATGTGCTGCTGCGGATGATGTACAAGAAGGCGCAGGGGCCTCAGCACTCGTACAAGTAGCGGTTCGGCGCCCTACAGCATGCAGGAGACGCAGCCCTCGACCTCGGTGCCTTCCAGCGCCATCTGTCGCAGACGGATGTAGTACAGCGTCTTGATTCCCTTGCGCCAGGCGTAGATCTGAGCCTTGTTCACGTCGCGCGTGGTGGTGGTGTCCTTGAAGAACAGCGTCAGCGACAACCCCTGGTCGACATGCTGGGTAGCCGCCGCGTAGGTGTCGATGATCTTCTCGTAGCCGATCTCATACGCGTCCTGGTAGTAGTCCAGGTTGTCGTTGGTCATGTACGGCGCCGGATAATAGGCCCGCCCGATCTTGCCTTCCTTGCGGATCTCCACCTTCGACACGATGGGGTGGATCGACGAGGTGGAGTGGTTGATGTAGGAGATCGACCCGGTCGGCGGCACCGCCTGCAGGTTCTGGTTGTAGATGCCGTGCTGCTGCACCGACACCTTCAGCCTGCGCCAATCCTCTTGCGTCGGAATAGCGATGCCGGTACCGGCGAACAACTCGCTCACACGGGCCGTCTTCGGCTCCCACACCTGCTCGGTGTACTTGTCGAAGAACTCCCCCGTCGCGTACTTCGACCGCTCGAAACCGGTGAAATGCTTGCCTCTTTCGATAGCGATCTTGTTCGACGCACGCAGCGCGTGGTAGAGCACCGTGTAGAAGTAGATGTTGGTGAAGTCGACACCCTCTTCGGAACCGTAGAAGATCCGTTCGCGTGCCAGGTAACCGTGCAGGTTCATCTGGCCCAGGCCGATCGCGTGCGAGTCATTGTTACCCTGCTCGATCGACGGAACAGACGAGATGTGCGTCTGATCGGACACCGCCGTCAGCGCCCGGATCGCCACCTCGATGCTCGATGCGAAGTCCGGCGAATCCATGGCCTTCGCGATGTTCAGCGACCCCAGGTTGCACGAAATGTCCTTGCCCACCTTGGCGTATGACAGGTCCTCGTTGAACAACGACGGCGTCGAGACCTGCAGGATCTCCGAGCACAGGTTCGAGTGGGTGATCTTGCCTTCGATCGGGTTGGCGCGGTTCACCGTGTCCTCGAACATGATGTACGGGTAGCCCGACTCGAACTGCAGCTCGGCCAGGGTCTGGAAGAACTCGCGGGCCTTGATCTTGCTCTTGCGGATCCGCGGGTTGTCCAGCATCTCGTAGTACTTCTCGGTCACCGAGATGTCGGCGAACGGCAGGCCGTAGACACGCTCGACGTCGTACGGCGAGAACAGATACATGTCGTCGTTGCGCTTGGCCAGCTCGAACGTGATGTCCGGGAGCACCACGCCCAGCGACAGCGTCTTGATCCGAATCTTCTCGTCGGCGTTCTCCCGCTTGGTGTCCAGGAACCGGTAGATGTCGGGGTGATGGGCGTGCAGATACACCGCGCCCGCGCCCTGCCGCGCGCCCAGCTGATTGGCGTAGGAGAACGAGTCCTCGAGCAGCTTCATGATCGGGATGACGCCCGACGACTGGTTCTCGATGTTCTTGATCGGCGCTCCGTGTTCGCGAATATTGCTGAGCAGCAACGCGACTCCGCCACCGCGTTTCGACAGCTGCAGCGCCGAGTTGATCGAGCGACCGATGGACTCCATGTTGTCCTCGATGCGCAGCAGGAAACAGCTGACCGGCTCACCGCGCTGCTTCTTGCCCGAATTCAAGAATGTGGGCGTGGCCGGCTGGAACCGGCCGTCGATGATCTCGTCGACGAGGTTCTCGGCAAGCGCGGTATCGCCGGCCGCCAACGTCAGCGCGACCATGCACACCCGGTCCTCGAACCGCTCCAGATACCGCTTGCCGTCAAAGGTTTTCAGCGTGTAGGAGGTGTAGTACTTGAACGCTCCGAGAAAAGTCGGGAACCGGAACTTCTTGGCGTAGGCACGGTGGAACAGGGACTTCACAAATGTCCGCGGGTACTGGCCGAGAACCTCGGGCTCGTAGTAGTTCTCCTCGACGAGGTAATCGAGCTTCTCGTCGAGATCGTGGAAGAACACGGTGTTCTGATTGACGTGCTGCAGGAAGTACTGATGCGCTGCCTGCACATCCTTCTCGAACTGGATCTTTCCGTCCGGCCCGTAAAGGTTGAGCATCGCGTTGAGCGCATGGTAATCCGTCTCCCCCGCGCCCGGGGCGTGTGACGAGCCGTGCCCGGGAGCCGTTACAGGCTCTGCAGTTGTGACGGTTGGTGGCACGTCGCGTCCTTCCAGAAATCGGCCAAGCCCGCGCGGACGGCTTGCACGTCCTCGTCGGTGCCCATCAGTTCAAAGCGGTAGAGATACGGAACGCCGCACTTGCGGGAGACGACGTCACCGGCGTAGCAGAACTCAGCGCCGAAGTTGGTGTTGCCCGCCGCGATGACCCCGCGCAGCAACGACCGGTTGTGTTCGTTGTTCAGGAAGGCGATGACCTGCTTGGGCACGTAACCACCCACATCGACGTCGGGGCTCACGTGCCCGCCGCCGTACGTCGGCAGCACGAGTACGTACGGCAGATCGACTTCGATGCGGCCGTGCAGCGGGATGCGGACACCGGGCACGCCCAGCTTCCGCACGAAGCGGTGGGTGTTCTCCGAGACGCTGGAGAAATACACCAGCGTGTGGCCGCTGCCCGAATCCACGACAAACTCCTTACGCGCTGAGCACCGCTCCGGCCAGTGCCTTGATCCGGTCAGGCCGGAAGCCGGACCAGTGATCGCCGCCGGCCACCACGACCGGCGCCTGCAGGTAGCCGAGGGCCATCACGTAATCCCGCGCCTGGGGCTCCTCGGTCATGTCGACCACGTCGTAGGTGATGCCCTGCTTGTCGAGCGCCTTGTAGGTGGCGTTGCACTGCACGCATGCGGGCTTGGTGTACACGGTGACGGTCATCTGCGGTACGGCTCCTCAGCGAATCGGGACTCGGGCCGGCAACTGTTCGGATAGTGCATGTCGCTACATGTCAGCGACCCGCAGGCCGCCAAAATTCCTGGTGCCCGGGGCCGCGTGATCGGGCACGACGGTGCCGGATTCCGGGCTCCGGCCGACCCCTGAACCGTGGTGGTCTGTCGGTGCTCCAGACACTACACCTAGTGGCTGACAATCAGAAGAGATACAAGATGTTCTGAACAACATTGGTGAAATTCCCTGATGGTAAGCCAATTCGTCGGTGTGTCGCCGGCGTGTCGCAGATCGCCTTCGACGGCTGCGACCGCTTCGCCACCACAGTTACCACCAGGTACCGACAAGCCGCGCCGCACGCCGGCCCGCCGAGGCCGCAGCAAAGCGCACTTGTCGGTCAGCTCACCTCGGCGGCCAGCTTCTTCAGCACATCGCCGAGGTCGGCCACCACGTCGGCGTTGTCCCCCGGATGCTTGCCGCCCAGCGTCGACGCGGGCAGCGAGAATGAGACCTCCACGACGTCGGCTCCGGCGATGCCGAACGACTTGCGGGTCTCGTCATGCCCCCACACGCCGCCGTACTGACCGAGGGAGGTTCCCACGACGGCGAGCGGCTTGCCGTTCAGCGAACTTTGGCGATATGGGCGGGACAACCAGTCGATCGCGTTCTTGACGACGCCCGGAATGCTGCCGTTGTACTCCGGTGTCACCACCAGGATCGCGTCGGCATCCGTCACCGCATCGCGCAGCATGGTCACCGACGCGGGTACGTCGGCGGGGGTGTCGATGTCCTCGTTGTAGAAGGGCAAGTCCCCGAGGCCGCCGCCGACGCCCCGGTACAGGCCGACCGTGATGCCGTCCGGCGCCGTTTCGGCGACCAACTCGGCGAGCTGACGATTGAGGGAGGCCGCCCGGAGGCTGCCCACCAGCACCAACACATTGCTCTCCGCCATCGAAGCTTCCTTTCACCGTCAAGGGTAGATGATGAACAGTTAAACTGGACTAGGGTCCGGATTTAATCCCGCTGCGTTAAAGTGCAGGCATGGCCGTGCGTGAGCTGCCGCTGTCGGGGCAGGCGCCGCAGGAGCGCGGTGACGCCGCGCGGAACCGGGCGTTACTGCTGGATGCGGCCCGAAAGCTGATCGCCCGACGCGGCCCCGATGCGGTGACGATGGACGACATCGCAGCCGCCGCCGGCGTGGGCAAGGGCACACTGTTCCGCAGGTTCGGCAGCCGCGCCGGCCTGATGATGGTGCTGCTCGACGAGGACGAGCGCGCATTCCAGGAGGCCATCCTGTTCGGTCCGGCACCCCTCGGGCCGGCCGCCGCACCGATGGAGCGGCTGGTGGCGTTCGGGCGGGAGCGGCTGGCGTTCGTGCGCACCCACCAGGCGCTGCTCAGGGACGCGGCGCGCGACCCGCAGACCCGCTACAACGCGCCCGCCATGGTCCAACGCACCCACGTCCGGGTGCTGCTGGAGGCGGCGGACACCACGGGCGACGTCGTTGCCCAGACCGATGCGCTCCTGGCCCTGCTGGAAGCCGAGTACGTCGAACACCAGCTCGCCGACCTCGGGCGCACGCTTGACGAGCTCGGCGACGCGTGGGAGAGCGTGGCACGCAAGCTGTGCGGCCGGTGAAGACGCGATGAGCGCTTGCGCGACGAGCCAGAGGCACCGCTGGATTCTGCACGTCGACCTGGACCAGTTCCTGGCCTCGGTGGAGATGCGCCGCCATCCTGAACTGGGCGAGCTGCCGGTCATCGTGGGCGGCAGCGGCGATCCGACGGAGCCACGCAAGGTCGTCACCTGCGCCTCCTACCGCGCGCGCGAGTTCGGCGTGCACGCCGGCATGCCGCTGCGCGCCGCTGCCCGCAAGTGCCCGGACGCGACGTTCCTGCCGTCGGATCCCGCGGCGTACGACGAGGCGTCCGAACAGGTGATGGACCTGCTGCGCGGCCTGGGTTTTCCCGTCGAGGTATGGGGCTGGGACGAGGCCTACGTCGGCGCCGATGTCGACGACCCCGTCGAACTCGCGGAACGGATCCGCACCACGGTCGCCGCGGAAGCCGCACTGTCCTGCTCCGTCGGCATCAGCGACAACAAGCAGCGCGCGAAGGTCGCCACCGGCTTCGCCAAACCCGACGGCATCTTCCAACTGACCGAAGCCAACTGGATCACGCTCATGGCCGAGCGCGAGACAGACGCGTTGTGGGGAATCGGTCCCAAGACCGCGAAAAAGCTTGCTGAGATGGGGATCTGGACGGTGGCGCAATTGGCGGCAACCGACCCCGGCACACTGACTCCGGCCTTCGGCCCCACGACCGGGCTCTGGCTACTGTTGTTGGCCAAGGGTGGCGGCGACACCACCGTCAGTGCCGAACCGTGGCTGCCACGGTCACGCAGCCACGTCGTCACCTTCCCGCGAGACCTCATCGATCGTGACGAAATGGATTCCGCCGTCGAACAACTCGCGCGGCGGACACTCGCCGAGGTGGTCGCCGAGTCGCGTGTCGTGGCCCGCGTCGCGGTGACGGTACGCAATTCCGCGTTCTTCACGCGCACCAAGATTCGCAAGCTGGCGGCGCCGAGCACCGATCCGGACGTGGTCGTCCCCGCCGCGCTGCAGGTGCTCGACCTGTTCGCGCTCGACCGGCCCGTCCGGCTGCTCGGCGTACGGCTCGAGCTCGCGATGCCAGACTGATCAGCGCGGCGTCGGCCGCAACACCCGCGTGAAGACGATGTTTGCCCGGCGCATCGCCACGCTGTAGGGCCACCACATCGTCCGCTTGAACAAATACAGTGCGCGAATGTCGTTGGACGTGTAGATCAGGAAGCGGTTCCTGCGCACGCCGTCGAGTATTTTGTCGGCAACCTTCTCCGGCGAGACCGCGTGGCCGGTGAACCGGTCCACCCATTTCGCCACCCGCGGGTGCTCGCGGTCCACCCCGGCGATTTCGACGGACTGCACCATCGGCGTGTTGACGGCGCCGGGCACCACCACCGACACGCCGATTCGGTGCTGCGCCAGATCGAAGCGCAGCACCTCCGACAACCCACGCAAGCCGAATTTGCTTGCGCTGTAAGCAGAATGCCACGGCAGCGCGACCAGCCCGGCAGCCGAGGACACGTTGACCAGGTGGCCGCCACGGCCCGCGGCGAGCATGGGCGGAATGAACGTCTCGATGACGTGGATCGGACCCATCAGATTAATCGAGATCATGGAACTCCATTGCTGGTGGGTGAGCTGATCGACGGTGCCCCATGCTGATACGCCGGCGATGTTCATCACCACGTCCATACTTCCGTGGCCGGAATGGATGTCGGCTGCGAACGCCGCCACCTCGTCGTAGTCGGCGATGTCGAGCACCCGATACGCGGCCACCTCCGCGCCCAGCGCACGCGCGCCGGCGACCGTGGAGTCCAATCCGTCGGCATTGCGGTCGGTGAGAAACAGTTGCGCGCCCCGCCCGGCCAGCTTCAACGCGGTCGCGCGACCGATGCCGCTGGCCGCACCCGTCAAAAAGCATTTCTTGCCTGCGAAGCTCGACCGCTGCGGTGCCATGGCGGCGACAATACCGGCGGGAGTGTCAGCCCCTCTCCCACGGCGGCTTCTCGCCCATCTTCGCGTAGTACTTCGCGATGTGCGCCTTGGCCTTTTCGATGTCCTCGTCCGGGATGTGCACGCCCCCGCGTGCCCCGTCGAGCACCGCGCCGGCAGCGATGATCGCCCGTGGCACAGCCATCAGATTGCCGTCGACGACGTCGGCGATCGGCAGCTTGTACGAGGTGAACTTGTCGGGCCTGTTCTCGTCGTACCAGATGAACGCCTGCCGATATCTTTCGTTCGGTTCGTCCTTCGCGCCGGCCCACTCGCGGACCCGCTTCTCCGCCTCGTCGGCGTCCCAGTGGCGGTCTCGGTCGGCCAGCGGCAAGTCCTGAAACGGCGTCACAGCCATGGGTCGCTCCTTTTGGTTTCCCACCCAGGGGCTGCCCGTGTTGGTTGTGCGTTAAACGCCGACGTCCGACCCGCCCCACAACGCCGTCAGCCACAGCTTCTCGACGATCTGTAGGGCCCGCGCCGGATCCTCTCCGCGGCCGACGAACGCGCTGTCGCCCGCCAGCGTCATCGCGGTGGTGGCGGTCAGCGTGCGTACCAGCGCGGGCAGGTCCGAGGCGACCGGCCGGGCCCCGGCGTCCTGCTCGATGACGCCGACGATCTTCGCGATCACGGTGTCCTCGACGTCGTTCATCATCTCCCGTATCTGCCCGTCGGTGTTCTGCGCGACCGTGCACGCCCGCATCACGGGGTGATTGCTGGCGAAAACCGCTGCCGCGCTGCCCACCATCCGCTTGGCGAACACGGACGGCGACTCGTCGGCGGACCGCGGCGCGAAATCGTGCGTGAGCTCGTCGAGCTCCTCGAGAAAGTCCGCCAGGATGACAGCAAGCACTGCGTACTTCGAGTCGAAGTAGAAATAGAAGCCTGACCTCGCGATGCCGGCCCGTTCGCTGATCGTGCTGACGGACAAGTCGCCGAATGACTGCTGCTCGAGCAGGCCGCTGACCGCGCTGACGATCGCCTCCCGCTGCCGGTCGCCCCGGCTGCGGTGGATGCCGGATGACGCGGACTCGGCGGACATGGCTCGACTGTCGCACCGACCCCCGCCGGACACAAAACTTGACATGCGTCAAGTATGGCCGTCAGGATAGGTAACAGTGAGGTCCGACACACACGTCTTCAAGACGTCTTCACGATTTCAGGAGCGTCGATGACCACGATCAGCACCCCGAAATACCTGCTTGACCAGGCGCGGCGCCGGCTCACGCCGACGGTCAACACCATCCCGGGGATGGGCCTGCTCGAAAAGCGGCTGCTCAACGTCGACTGGAAGCAGAAGCCCCTGGCGGAGCCCCCTGCCGGTAGCGGGCTGAAGCCGGTGATGGGTGACTCCGGGATACCGATCCTGGGTCACATCATCGAGATGTTCCGCGAGGGCCCCGATTTTCCGCTGCACCTCTATGAGACCCGCGGCCCCGTGTTCTTCGCCGACTCTCCGATCCTGCCGTCCATCATCGCGGTCGGCCCCGAGGCGACACAGGCGATCTTCTCCAACCGGAAGAAGGACTACTCCCAGAAGGGCTGGCATCCGGTCATCGGCCCGTTCTTCAACCGGGGCCTGATGCTGCTGGACTTCGACGAGCACATGTTTCACCGGCGGATCATGCAGGAAGCGTTCACCCGCAGTCGGCTGACCGCCTACGTCGAGCACATCGACCGGGTCGCGTCCGACGAGGTGGCTGAATGGCCGACCGACGATCCGAGGTTCGTGGTGCACCCGGCGATGAAAGAGTTGACGCTGGACATCGCGTCGATGGTGTTCACGGGCCACGAGCCGGGTACCGACCGCGCCCAGGTGACCAAGGTGAACCGGGCATTTACCACCGCGACCCGCTCCGGCGGCGCCATCTTGCGGTTCAGCGTCCCGCCGTTCAAGTGGTGGCGGGGCCTGCAAGCGCGCAAGGTCCTTCAGGACTACTTCGCCGAACGCGTCACCGAACGTCGCAACGCCACCGGCACCGACATGCTGACGGTGCTGTGCCACACCGAGGACGAGGACGGCAACAGCTTTTCCGACGAGGACATCGTCAACCACATGATCTTCCTGATGATGGCCGCTCACGACACCACGACGTCGACGATGACGACCATGGCCTACAACATGGCCGCCCACCCCGAGTGGCAGGAGCGGGCACGCGATGAGTCCGCGCGCCTCGGCGACGCCCCGCTGGACATCGAGGCCCTGGAGAAGCTCGAGACCCTCGACCTGATCATGAACGAGTCGCTGCGCATGGTGACCCCGTTGCCGTTCAACATGCGCCAGACCGTGCGGGATACGGACTTGTGCGGGTACTACGTGCCGGCCGGCACGAATGTCGTCACCTGGCCCGGCATGAACCACCGGCTGCCCGAACTGTGGACCGACCCGGACAAATTCGACCCGGATCGGTTCGCCGAGCCGCGGGCCGAGCACAAGAAACACCGCTACGCGTTCGCGCCGTTCGGCGGGGGGGCGCATAAGTGCATCGGGATGGTGTTCGGCCAGCTGGAGGTCAAGACCGTCATGCACCGCCTGCTGCGCCGCTACCGGCTGGAGGTGGTCCGGCCGAACTACAAGCCCCGCTACGACTACGGCGGCATGCCCGTGCCGGTGGACGGCATGCCTATCGTGCTCCGCCCCCTCACCTGAAGCTGCCGAAGACCTCAGCGCGCCGGGATAGCAGCGGCGGTGGGACGACTAAGCCGCCGTCAGCAGGCGGTTGGCGCAGGCGATGACGGCCCGCAGTGCCGACTGGGTCTTGTCCTCCGACCAGCCCATCGCCCATTCGGCGCGCCGGCCGTCGAATCCCCGGATGAACGTGGCAGTGTGGTCGCCGGACTCGAGCTGGTGAAAGCGCAGCATTTCCAGCGAGATCCCGCGCTCGTACAGCATCGCGGTCAACGCGGCGACGGGTCCGGACGCCGCGGCCGTCGCGGTCTCGATGCGCTCGCCGATGGCGAACGTGGCCTCGAACGTCCGTGGTTGCGGGCCCAGCCGGGTGGCGGGCCGGTCGGCGTCGGTGCATTCCCAGTTACCGAGCCGCAGGGGGCCGGAGCTGGGGCCATAGGTGGCGGTGAACGTGCTCCAAGACATGGTCTCGGTGTCCTCCCGTAGCCCACGCGGTAGCGGGATGCCACCGAAGCGAGCCGATATCGGTTCGGGCGGGGCGGCCGCCGTAGTGGCGCTGAACTGCGTAATCATGAGCCGGTCTTCTGGTCGAAAGGAGATGACCGACGTCGTAGTAGCTTCGACCCACAGCGGGGGGTCGGTCTGGGATCAGACCCCGCCGCGGGTTGCTACTACGAGAAGACGCGCGTTACTCACCTCGCCGACGGTAGACGCCGACGCGCCCTCACCGCAACCTCGGCCACGATCGGGCTCGCCGGTCACCGCGACCGGGTGCGCGCGGCGGATTGCACACGCCGAATGATGTTCACGCATCAGTGTCCTCCCGGACGTAGCGCGTGGACGAAAAGCGGCAGGAACGGGCGGTGGTTGGCGTGGCCGTCGCGCCGCGGCGGCATGCTGTCTCGCGATGCGTCGATCCATTCGTCGCGGCTGAGACCGCCGAGGTCGAGCCGCCGGCCGCACAACGCGGCGACCGTGTGCAGCACCAGTGTCCCGGTGCGGCCGTTGCCCTCCCGAAACGGGTGGATCCGGTTGTACTCGGCGTAGAGCCGGGCGAACCGGTAGGCGAGCTCGCCGTGGTCGAGTTCGGCACCGGCCTCGGCCAATCGCCGTGCCGCCCATCCGATCCCCTGCATCGCGGGCCGGACCTCCGCTTGCCAGGCGAACAGCACGTCACCACGACGCAACTCGGTGACCCGGTACCGACCGGCCCAGGCGTACACGTCGGCGAAAATGTGTTGATGAGCCGTGCTGAAGTCGACATCGGCCAACTCGACGTTGCCCGCGCGGATTCGGCGGTGCCACTGCGCGATCCGCCCTGCGGTCGCCACGAACTCCAACTCGGTCAGCGCGTCAGGCGACTCCACCCCGAAGTTGTTGCGCAGCAAGGTTGTCCCGGGGACGAGATACGGCCGGTGTCGGCGGAATATTCGTCTGCGCGACGAACCTGAGGGCGAGACCGGTTGGCGCGTCAGATATTTCGAGAGGTAATCGCCGAACGACTGCAGCCCGCTCATCAGCGCGACCAGATCTGCGACCTGCTCGCCGGTCGGAGCCCAACCCTCGAGGCGCTCGGCGGCCAGTGTCTGTGCGATGGGAAACCGGTGCTCGACGGCCACGTCGTCAAGCGGATCGTCGGACACCGCTACCTCAGCGAAACGACGGCGTCGACGCCAAAAAGGCGAGCTTGCGACGGATCCCGTTGACTTCGCGGCCGATCGCGCGCAGCGTGGCACGTTCCTGGGGCGACATGGCCGTCAGTGAGATCAGGTCGGTCACCGGGCGGCCGTCGATCCACGCCCGGGCCCGCCGGCGCCAGCGGATGTGCGATGCGGCTGCGTAGCATTCGCGCAGAGTCGCCGCATCGTCGGCGTCCAACGTGCCTGCCGTCCCCGCGTGATCCAGCCGCTCCAGTGTGAAGACCGAGTCGGACCCGGCCGACATCGCCGCCCATCGCGCAATTTTGACGATGGGTTCGACCGCGGCCTGCTTGATGTCGACCGTGTCGGCATGGGTCGCGAACACCCGGAGTCGCGACGGGATGCCGGCCCGGAACGCGGTGCCATCCTGCAGCATCGCCCTCAGTGCCTGCGGATGACGGCGGGTCGCGGCGAGGGCCTGCGCTCGTAACCAGTCGCTGCGGTCGACGACAGCGGCGCTGTCGGACGTCAGGCCGGTCATCACCACCCCGCGATCCCGGGCGGGGTCGGCACACCACCGTTCGATTCCCTGAGACCAACTGGATCGGCGCCGGCAGAACCGCCCCCGGCTCGCCAGCACTCCGTTCGCGTCGCCGCTCAGCCCGCAGCGCTCGAGCATCGCGTGCACGTCTGCGGCGAGCACCATCGCGGTCGATTTCGTATCGGGGCCGACGTCGTCGTCGAGCGCGATCAGCGTTTCGATGTCAGAGCCCGGAATCGCCTCGCGCCGCCCCACGCTGCCCGAGACGAACCAGGTCCATGGAATGGCCTCGATCGTGGCGAGCCGGGTCGCCGCGGCAAGGGCGTGCATCATCACCTGTGACCAGCCGTCGGCCAACGTCAGGGCCGGCGTGTGGGCGCCCAGGGCGGCCACCGCGGTCCGCCTCGCGCTGTCCAGCGCGGCGAGCAATCGTGGCTCATCGGTGGCAACATCAATATCCGCGACGACCGCGGCGAAGCGAGCCTGCTCGGACATGCCGACGATTGTCTCTCGACAGGCACTTGGTCACACAGTTGTGACGTTGCGGAAACCTCGGCAACAAAAAGCCCCGTTAATTTCTGTCATACGACAGTTATCGGTCACCCGGATCGCCCTACATCGACGTAGCCAGGTCCACCACCGTCAGGAGTAGACCATGACCGCTACCTTCAATTCGGCGATCTCGTCCCCGCAGGATGCGGAGGCGCTCGCCGAACTCGGCTACACCCAGGAGTTGCACCGCGGCATCGGCGCCTACGCCGCGTTCGCCTCCGGCTTCTCGTTCGTCTCGATCCTCACCACCGTGTTCGCGCTGTTCGCGCTGGGCTTCGGCCTCGGCGGTCCGGCGTTCTTCTTCACCTGGCCGATCGTGTTCATCTGCCAGTTCTGCGTGTGCCTGGTGTTCGCCGAACTGTCCGGGAAGTTTCCGGTCGCCGGCGCCATCTACCAATGGTCACGGCGGCTGGCGGGCAACGCCGTCGGCTGGTTCGCCGGCTGGTTCATGCTGATCGGCTACATCGTCAGTGTCTCGGCGTTGGCGATCGCGATGCAGAGCGTGCTGCCGTCGATCTGGAGCGGTTGCCAACTGGTCGGCGGCGACCCCGCGCTGACATCGGTCAGCGGCGCCACCAACGGCATCCTCCTCGGCTCGATCACGATCGTGCTGTGCACGGTCATCAGCGCGATCGGCGTCGCGTTCATGGGCAAGATCACGGTCACCGGGGTGACCATCGAGATCATCGGCGTGATCCTGATCGTCATCGCGATGTTCCTCAAAGCCGAACGCAGTCCGGCCGCGATCGTCGACACCGGCGGACACGGCAGCGGCCTGGGATACCTCCCGGCGTTCCTCGCCTCAATGCTGATGGCCGCCTACGTGATGTACGGATTCGACAGTGCCGCAGAGCTTTCCGAGGAGACCCGCGATCCACGCAAGACCGCCCCCAAGGCGATCATCGCCGCACTGCTCATCTCGTTCGTCGGTGGCGGCCTGATGATCCTCGCCGCACTGGTGGCCGCTCCGTCGCTGGACGACCCGCTGCTGTCGACCGAGGGCATCGCGTGGGTCATCACCAGTCAACTCGATACCTGGCTCGGAAAGACACTGCTGGCGATCGTGGCCGTGGCGATCTTCTCGGCCACGCTGGCCATCCAGGCGTCGGCCTCCCGGGTGATGTTCTCGATGGCCCGCGACAACCGGCTGCCGTTCGGCTCGCTGCTCGCCCGGGTCAACAAGCGCACCGGCACGCCGGTGATCACGGGGACAACGGTCAGCGCCCTGGCAATCCTGGTGCTGCTGGTCAACCTGGGCCAGGCCGGCGTGTTCGCGGCGATCACCAGCGTGTCCGTCGTGATCGTGTACCTGGCCTACCTGATGGTGACAGTCCCGGCGCTGATCCACCGGCTGCGCGGGACGAGCCTCAGCTACGGCCCCCCCATCCTCGACCTCGGGAAATGGGGCATTCCGGTCAACCTGACCGCGGTGCTCATGGGCGCGCTGCTGTGCATCAACATCGCCTGGCCCCGGGCAGAGGTGTACGACCCCAACGGCACGTCATGGTTTTTGCACTACTTCGCGGTGATCTTCGTCGCCGTCACCCTGGTGGTCGGATACCTCGCCTACCGGGCGGTCAAAGACCGCGAAGGCGCCCCCGATCCCGCGGACGCCCTGGTCGCCGTCAAGAGGTGAGAGCCCCCGCCGGGCACTCAAGTCAGCCGAACGGATCCTTGCCTTCGGCGACTTGACCGCCGAGCTCGATCAGCCGCAGCGCCGACGCGTGCAGCCGCTCACCGACGTCGCGCGTCGCCTCCCCTGCCAGCATACGGACCAAGCTGCCCTCCAGCACGACGCCGAGCTTGAAACAGGCAAGTGCCTCATACCAATCCAGATCTGCGGTCGCCCGTCCGCCGGCGTTCACATACGCGTCAAGAAGCTGATGCCGAGTAGCCAGACCACCCAGCGCGGCCAGCGGTTCACCGACACCGAGCGGGTCGGGATCGACCGGCCAACAGATCAACAGCCAGCCGAGGTCCAAAAGCGGATCGCCCACTGTGCACATCTCCCAGTCGACGAATGCCGCCACCTCCGGGCGATCCCGTCGCAGCAGCACATTGTTGAGATGGACGTCGCCGTGCATGATTGCGGGCGACGAGTCGGGTGGCCGGTTCGCCTCCAGCCAGTCCGCCAACTCGTCGACACCGGGGAGGGAGTCGGCCGGGTAGCCGTCCTGCAGGCGGTACCCGTCGAGCATGCCGCGCCACTGCGGAACCTGGCGGCCCAGAAAGGATCCGGGGCGTTTGAGAGCGGCCAGCTCACTGCCCTCCCACGGCGCATTGCCGAGCAGGGCAAGGCTTTGGGCGAAATGCAAGCCCGCGCGGTGACGCAGCGTCTGGTCACGGACGTATGCGTCGGACACCTCGTTGCCCGGATTGAAGCCGTCGACCTCCGCCATCAGGTAGAAGACGACACCGAGCACCGCGAGATCGTCGCAGGCGGCGATGAATTCGGGATGCGGGACAGCCGTTCCGGCCAGCGTGCGCAGCACCGCGATCTCGCGGAGCATCGTCTTGTTACTCGTCGGCCGGGGATGGGCGGGCGGCCGTCGCAATACGACCGGGCGGCCGTCGATGCGCAGCTTCACCACGATGTTCTGTGTGCCGCCGGCAAGGGGTGCGATATCGGAGAGCTGCGAACCGATCCCCTGTCCGCGCATCCAGTCCCGCAGCGCGGCGACGTGCTCGTCGCTCAGTGTCTCCGTCACGCCAAGATCGTAAGCGTCGTTGTGGTTGGCGGGACGCCGTCCTATCGTGAGGATCATCCGAGCCCACCGGAGCCGCGGAGCCGGCGGCATCGGCTGGAAGCGGGGCAGAATTGCACGAGATGGCCATCACGCAGAGTGTTGTCGATGCGGTGTGCGAGCACGCCGCCGGTCGTCGCGTGCAGAGCGTGCGGGTTCAGGTGGGCGCGCTGTGCGGGGTCGTTCCTGACTCGATGCAGTTCTGCTTCGAGCTGGCCACCGAGGGCACCGTCGCCGACGGCGCCCATCTCGACCTCGATGTGCAGCCCGGTTCTGCCCGGTGCCGCTCCTGCGGCGCCGATTTTGTCCTGCCTGATCTGATTTTGCTGTGTCCGTGTGGCAGCGCCGACGTCGAGGTGCTGGCCGGCCGGGAATTGCGGATCCTCTCGATGGAAGTGAGCTGATTATGTGCGCAACCTGCGGGTGCGGCGAGGACGGCGCGGTGATCACCCTCGCCGGCGACACGGGCCATACCCACCTCGACGGCCGTCACCATGATCACGAACACGGGCACGACCATCACCACCACGACGGGGACCACCGCCAACCCGCGGCCACCGAGACGATCTCGCTCGAGCAGAGGGTGCTCGCAAAGAACGACCTACTGGCTGACAAGAACCGAATCTGGTTGGCAGAGCGCAACATCTTGGCCCTCAACGTCACCAGCTCGCCGGGAGCGGGCAAGACCACTTTGCTGGAACGCACGATCCGCGAACTGGGCGCCGATCGGCCCGTCGCGGTCATCGAGGGCGATCAGGAGACGCTCCTCGACGCCGAGCGCATCCGGGCCACCGGCTGCCGGGTGGTTCAGGTCAACACGGGGGCGGGATGCCACCTCGACGCCGAGATGATGCATCGCGCCCTCGACAGGCTGGACCCCGAACCGAGTTCGCTGCTGTTCGTCGAGAACGTCGGGAATCTCGTCTGCCCCGCGCTCTTCGACCTCGGCGAGCAAACAAAAGTGGTGGTCATCTCGGTGACCGAAGGGGCCGACAAACCACTGAAGTATCCGCACATGTTCGCGGCGGCTGGACTGGTGCTGATCAACAAGATCGATCTACTGCCGTATGTGGACTTCGACCTCGACATCTGCATCCGCCACGCCCGGTCGATCAACCCCGATGTTGAGATTCTGCCGCTATCGGCAACCACGGGCGAAGGCGTGGGCGCGTGGTACGGGTGGATTGACGGGTGCGCAAACGAATATGCCGAACTGGTCGTTGACAAGTCGGGGTGGCGGGAGTAGACCCAAAAACTAGCGCCGCGCAAGTGGGCCGATGGTCGACTCCGGTGGCGTAAGGGACACAG
>JAOPWC010000209.1 GCA_025965895.1 Mycobacterium sp. | reverse complement strand
CCCTCTGGCACGGCGTGATGGGCAAGATGGACCCAAGTCAACTTGGTGAGCCCCTCCCGGGCACCGCGCCCCCACCCGGGACCAATATGCCGCAGGGGCTGGGAGAGAACTTGCCCGACCAGCAACCGCCTGGGTCTACACCCGTGCCGCCACCGGCGGGTCCTGCACCCGCGCCACCGCCGGCCGGGTGACCTGACGGGTCACACCGCTCGCTTGCGTGGGCGTCACGAACACCGTCTGACCATACTTGCCTGAAGCGGCGCGGGCGTCCGGATCACCGGACGCCCGCGCTGTCCTGGTCGGCGCGCGCTTGGCGTACTGAATCAACCTCCCGCTGAGCGACGAGGAACCAGGTGTGCATCATGCCCTTGCCCTTGACCGCGACGTCACCGCGCTCCTGGAAGGCGAACTCGGCGTTGAGGCGCTCATACACGTCCTGCGGCACCTGGATTCGGTCGTCCTCACCGGTGGACTCCATCCGGGAGGCGACGTTGACCGCGTCGCCCCATACGTCGTAGAAGAACCGGCGGCTCCCGACCACGCCGGCGACAACCGGCCCGACGCCGATGCCGATTCGCATCGGCACGCAGTGCCCCCTTGGGTCGGTCAGGCCCGCGACGGCGTCAACCATGCTCAGCGCAAGGCAGGCCAGGGCCTCGAGGTGGTCCGGACGAACGTGTGGCACGCCGCTGACCACCATGTAGCAGTCGCCGGTTGTCTTGATCTTCTCCAGTCCGTGCTTTTCGACCAGCCGGTCGAAGTCCGTGTAAAGCCGGTTGAGGAACTCGACCAAATCGGCGGGAGTGGTTTGGCTTGCGCGCTCCGTGTAGCCGGCGATGTCGGCGAAGAGTACCGAGGCGTCCTCGTACTTGTCGGCGATGAGAGCCGTCTGCGACGCCTTCAAACGGTCGGCGATGCTGCCGGGGAGGATGTTCGCGAGCAATGACTCAGAGCGTCGGTACTCGAGCTCCATCGCGTCTTCGGCCCGATCGATCTCACGCAACGCAAACGAGACCGTCGCGACGATCATCACGCACGCCGAGATCGTCGACACCACAAAGCCGGTCGTCAATGCCCAATGCGGCTGCACGCCGGTGTCGGTGGGAACGAGCAATTGCAGCGCGATCACCAGACCCGCACCAATGGCCACCAATATAGAGGCAAGCAGCAGGCGTTCGACCCCCAGCGTCAGCACGGCGACCGTCGCGCCGACAAGGAAATAGAACTGCAGGCCCGATCCGGTGCCGACACTCAGGGTGACGACGGATAACGACACGAACGCGGTCGAGATCAAGGCGAGCGGAGCGACGAGTTCGCCGAACCGGTGAAGAAAAGGGATGGTCGCGAAAATCAACGCAGTGGCGAAGTTGATGACAGTGACGCGCCACAACCCATGCTCGGTCACCAGTCCCATGATCGAGAAGCTCAAGCTGACGGCAGCGGCGATATACGTGGTGATGTTGAGAACGCGCCGGCGCCGCAGGACACTTTCGAAGTAATGCGTGTTACGGACCGTGGGCTCGGGCCGCAGGTGTGGAGGCGGCCCACAGTAGGACCGTGCGAACGGCCCTGCTGCAACGTCCGACGCCGCGCCTTGCACCTCGGCGGCCATGCCCAACCCTAGATCCTGTCGGCGAGTTGCGTCGAGCACAGTGCGGGTACGAGCGAGCCCCACGGCACAGTGCCCTCAGTGCCCTCGGTGGGATTCGAACCCACACTGTCTGGGTTTTGAGTCCAGTTCCTCTGCCAGTTGGGATACGAGGGCCGACGGCATCCCACCCTAGAGGATCGGGTGGGCTTGTCCGACGTCACAACCCCGCGGTCGCCTCCACCCGCGAGCCACGACACAATGTCCTTTATGACCAGGTCAACCTCCGCCGCGCCGACGCCGCGCCGCGTCCTCGTCGCCGAAGACGAAGCACTCATCCGGCTCGACCTGGCAGAGATGCTGAAGGAGGAGGGTTACGAGGTCATCGGGCAGGCGGCCGACGGGCAGGAAGCCGTCGAACTGGCCGAGAAGCTCAGCCCCGACCTCGTGATCATGGACGTCAAGATGCCGCGCCGCGACGGCATCGACGCCGCCTCCGAGATCGCCAGCAAGCGGATCGCCCCGATCGTCATTCTCACCGCGTTCAGCCAGCGCGACCTCGTCGAACGGGCCCGTGACGCGGGGGCAATGGCCTACCTGGTCAAGCCGTTTTCGATCAACGACCTGATCCCCGCGATCGAGGTGGCGGTCAGCCGCTTCAACGAGATCAGTCAACTCGAGAGCGAAGTGGCAACGCTGGCCGACCGGCTGGAAACTCGCAAACTGGTCGAGCGTGCCAAGGGGTTGCTGCAGACCAAGCAGGGCATGAGCGAGCCCGAGGCGTTCAAGTGGATCCAGCGGGCTGCGATGGATCGCCGCACCACGATGAAGCGGGTGGCCGAGGTGGTGTTGGAGACCTTGGATACTCCCAAAGACACCCCGTCGGCGAGCTAACCCCCGGTTCTCCAACACCACGCACTTCCTCCAACTGTTGGCTATCTTTACCGGAGCGTCGACACCCTGCCCGGATGTCACGCGAAGTATCCACCGACCCGGAGGTGACACGTGCGCTGTCGCGCGACGCGGAGTGCTTTGGTATTGAGTTCTGCGGCATTAATCGTGATGGGCCTGGCCGGCTGCCACCAGTCGTCACCCGGACAGAACAACTCGCAGTCGAACCTGAAGATTGCCCAGCTGGTGCAGATCGACGAGAACGGTAAAGAGGTCCCGTCCACCCAAGGCGCCGCGCCGGCGGACCCGGCAGGAGACGGCAAGGCCACCTGCCCGCCCGTCAGCCTCGCGATGGCCGGCGCGCTCACCGGGCCGGACGCCGCGCTCGGCGTCAACATCAAGTACGGGGTGCAGCTTGCCGTCGACAAACACAACGCGGCCAACCCCGGCTGCCAGATCCAGCTGAAGACGTTCGACACCGAGGGCGACCCGCAGAAAGCCACCGCGATCGCGCCACAGATCGTCGACGACGCGTTCACCGTCGGGCTGGTGGGTCCCGGGTTCTCCGGCGAGACCAAGGCCACGGGCGGGGTCTTCGACCAGGCTGGCCTGGTCGCCGCGACCGCGTCGGCCACCAACGTGACGCTGTCCCAGCAGGGGTGGAAGACGTTCTTCCGCGGCCTGGCCAACGACGGGGTGCAGGGCCCGTCGGTCGCCAACTACATCAAGAACACGCTCAACCACAACAAGGTGTGCGTGGTCGACGACAGCACCGACTACGGCTTGGGGCTGGCGCAGGCGATCCGCCAGACCCTCGGCCCGGCGGCCGACGCCAGTTGCAACATCTCGGTGAAGAAGGGGGACAAGGACTTCTCGGCCGCGGTGACGCAGGTGAAAGGCGTCAACCCGCAGGCGCTCTTCTACAGCGGGTACTACGCCGAGGCCGCTCCGTTCGTGCAGCAGCTGCGTGACGGAGGCGTGACGGCGACGTTCATCTCCGGTGACGGCACCAAGGATCCGGAGTTCGTCAAGCAGGCCGGTCAGGCGTCGAAGGATGCGCTGCTGTCCTGCCCGTGCGGCCCGGCGAGCAAAACCTTCGCCGATGAGTACACCAACAAGTTCAAACAGGAGCCCGGCACCTACAGCACCGAGGGCTACGACCTCGGCACGATCATGGTCAAGGGCATCGACTCGGGCGCCCTCACCCGCCCGGCGCTGCTTGACTACATCCGCAACTACAACGGCCACGGTGTCGCCCGTCAGTACCAGTGGACGCCCAACGGTGAACTGACCACCACGCTGATCTGGATGTACAAGGTCCAGTAGTCGCCGACGGCGGGACGCGTCCGAGACCGAAAGGCTCGGACGCGTTCTCGTAGCCAAGGAGCTGCCAACCGATGATCGACCACTGCATCGGCCACTGTGCCGTGCTCGCAGCCGACATCGGCTTCAACCTTGCCGGGTTGCGCACCGGGTTCTGGCAGTTGACGATTGACGGCCTGTCCTGGGGCGCGATCTATGCGCTGGTCGCGGTCGGCTACACATTGGTGTTCGGCGTGCTGCGGTTGATCAACTTCGCGCATTCGGAGATCTTCATGCTCGGCATGTTCGGGGCCTACTTCGCGCTCGACATGATCTTGGGCTTCGCGCCGAGCGGCAACGCCTACAACATGGGCATCCCGTTGACGGTGTTCTATCTCGGCGTCGCAATGCTCTTCGCGATGGCGGTCTCGGGCTCAGCTGCCATCGGCCTTGAGGCTGTCGCCTATCGTCCGCTGCGGCGGCGTAACGCGCGACCCCTGACGTTCCTTATCACCGCGATCGGCGTGTCGTTCGTGCTGCAGGAATTCGTGCACTTCATTCTGCCGCAGCTGCTGAAAGGCTACGGCGGCAGCAACGCCCAGCAGCCGATCATCCTGGTGGTGCCCAAAACCCAGTTCACGGTGTTCGGCGCCACCATCACCAACGTGACGCTGGTCATCGTCGCCGCAGCGTGCATCCTGGCGGTACTGACCGATCTCGCGATCAACCGCACCAAGTTCGGCCGCGGCATACGCGCCGTCGCGCAGGACGCCACCACCGCGACGTTGATGGGGGTGTCGCGGGAGCGGATCATCGTGGCGACGTTCCTGATAGGCGGTCTGCTGGCGGGCGCTGCGGCGATCCTGTACACCCTGAAGGTTCCCCAGGGCATCATCTACTCGGGCGGCTTCCTCCTTGGCATCAAAGCGTTTTCGGCGGCAGTGCTGGGCGGCATCGGCAACCTGCGCGGGGCGCTGCTCGGGGGTCTGCTTCTCGGCGTCATGGAAAACTACGGGCAGGCGGTTTTCGGAACCCAGTGGCGCGACGTGGTCGCGTTCGTCCTGTTGGTCCTGGTGTTGCTGGTGCGGCCGACCGGGATTCTGGGCGAAAGCCTCGGAAAGGCACGGGTATGACCTGGGCCCAGAAGCTGGAACGCCCCGGCGACGTCTTGCGTGACTGGTGGAGCGGCCTCAGCCGGGAATCGAAATGGCTGGTCGGCCTGGTGGCTTTCGCGCTGATGGCGTTGCTGCCGCTATATCCGCCACCGTTTCTGGACACCCCGGGCATCAGCCTCGGCGGCGTGATGGCGCAGTTCGCCATGGTGGCGTTGATCGCGATCGGGCTCAATGTCGTCGTCGGCCAGGCCGGCCTGCTCGACCTCGGCTATGTCGGCTTCTATGCGGTGGGCGCCTACACGGTCGCGCTGCTGACGAGTCCCGACAGCCCGTGGAACCAGCTCGCGCCCACCGGCTTTTTCAGCAGGGACTGGGCGTGGCTGTCATGTGTGCCGATCGCGATCTGCGCGACGGCGTTCGCCGGGCTGATTCTCGGCACCCCGACATTGCGTCTGCGCGGCGACTACCTGGCGATCGTCACGCTCGGGTTCGGCGAGATCATCCGCCTGCTCGCCGACAACCTGCAGGACATCACCAACGGCTCGCGAGGGTTGAACCGGATCGCCTATCCACGCCTGCTCCAGAGCAATAAGACGCCCGACGGCGTGTTCTCCAGCGGCAACGCCTCCGGTCACGCCAACTACGGCACCTGGTGGTTCTGGCTGGGCCTGGTTCTGGTGGCGATCGTGCTGCTGCTCGTCGGCAACCTCGAACGCAGCCGAGTCGGCCGCGCCTGGGTGGCGATCCGGGAGGACGAGGACGCCGCAGAAGTGATGGGCGTGAACACGTTCCGGTTCAAACTGTGGGCTTTCGTGATCGGGGCCGGTATCGGCGGTCTGTCCGGTGCGATGTATGCCGGGCAGGTGCAGTACGTCGCGCCGACCAACTTCAACATCATCAATTCCATGTTGTTCCTGTGCGCTGTCGTTCTCGGCGGCCAGGGCAACAAGCTGGGCGTGATCTTCGGCGCATTCGTGATCGTCTACCTGCCCAACCGGCTGCTCGGCGTTCACCTGTTCGGCATCAACATGGGCGACCTGAAGTATCTGTTCTTCGGCCTTGCGTTGGTCGTGCTGATGATCTTCCGGCCGCAGGGCTTGTTCCCGGTGCGCCAGCAGCTCTTGGCCTACGGCAGCTCGGCACGCGAACTCCTGCGCCGTGACGCGGATAAGGAGCCCGTATCGTGAGCGTCGAGGAACTTGCCGGGCTGCACCGCGAGGTGCACGCCGCCGAGGGCGAGATGCTCTTACAGACAAAGGATCTGACGGTACGGTTCGGGGGCCTGGTCGCGCTTGACTCGGTGACCTTTGGTATCAGGCGGGGCGAGATCCTCGGACTCATCGGGCCCAACGGCGCAGGAAAGACAACCTGCTTCAACGCGATCACCGGTGTGTACCGGCCGAGTTCGGGAACGGTGATCTTCGACGGCGCGCCGCTGGGGCGGATCAAGCGCCACGAGATCACCCGTCGCGGAATTGCCCGCACCTTTCAGAACGTCCGGTTGTGGGGCGAGATGTCGGCGCTGGAGAACGTCGTCGTCGGCACCGATGCGCGGCACAGGACCTCGGTGCCGGGCGCAGTCTTCCGCACGCCGGGGCATCGCCGCGAGGAACACGACGCGATTGAACGTGCGGTCGCGCTGCTGAAGTTCGTGGGCGTTGCCCATCGCGCCGAGGAGAAGGCCAAGAATCTGCCGTACGGCGATCAGCGGCGCCTCGAGATCGCCCGGGCCCTGGCCACCGAGCCCAAACTGCTGTGCCTCGACGAGCCGGCCGCCGGGTTCAACCGCAGCGAGAAGGAAGCATTGATCGAGCTGATCCAGAAGGTCCGCGACGACGGCTATACGGTACTGCTCATCGAGCACGACATGCGGCTCGTGATGGGCGTGACCGACCGGATCGTCGTGCTCGAGTTCGGCCGCAAGATCGCCGACGGCCTTCCCTCGCAGATCCGCGAGGACCCCGCAGTCATCGCCGCATACCTGGGAGTTCCCGATGACGAGCTCGGCTGACGGCGACGACCAGCGGCCGATCGTGCTGGAGGTGCGCGACATCGTCGTTCACTACGGCAGGATCGAAGCGCTGCACGGCGTTTCGCTTGTGGTGCGCGACGGCGAGCTCGTCACGATGCTGGGGTCCAACGGCGCCGGCAAGTCCACGACGATGCGGGCGGTATCGGGTCTGCTGCCGCTGTCGTCGGGCAGCGTCTGGTTCCAGGGGCGCAACATCACCCGGGTCAAAGCGCATCGCCGGGTGGCCGAAGGCCTCATCCAGGCGCCGGAGGGACGCGGCGTCTTCCCAGGCATGACTGTCGTCGAGAACCTTGAAATGGGCTGCTACGGGCGCAAGTTCGCCTCGAAGGCGGAGCACCGCGAACGGCTTGACTGGGTGCTCGAGACGTTTCCGCGGCTTGCCGAGCGGCGCACACAGGTGGGCGGCACGCTGTCGGGCGGTGAACAGCAGATGCTGGCCATCGGGCGCGCGTTGATGGCCAGGCCGCGGGTGCTGTTGCTCGACGAGCCGTCGATGGGCCTGGCGCCGATGGTGATCTCGCAGATCTTCAAGATCATCTCGGAGATCAACGCGCAGGGCACGACAGTGCTGCTGGTGGAGCAGAACGCGCAGCAGGCCCTCACCCGCTCGGACCGTGCCTACATCCTCGAGACCGGGGCCGTCACCCGCACCGGACCGGCACGGGAGTTGCTGGAAGACGACAGCATTCGCGCCGCATACCTGGGCGTCGCGTAGCCGCCGGGAGTACGGGTTTCGCCGCAGAGCGGGCGTCAGCGCGCGACGATCACCGACGAGCCGTGGCCGAACAGGCCCTGGTTGGCGGTGATGCCGACGGTCGCGCCCTCGACCTGACGGCCGGTCGCCTGGCCGCGCAACTGCCAGGTCAGCTCGCAGACCTGGGCGATGGCCTGCGCGGGTATCGCCTCGCCGAAGCATGCCAGCCCGCCGGACGGGTTGACCGGTACGCGGCCCCCGATCGTCGTCGCCCCGCTGCGCACCAGGGCCTCGGCCTCGCCCCGGGCGCACAACCCCAGATGCTCATACCAGTCCAGCTCCAACGCCGTGGACAGATCGTAGACCTCGGCCAGACTCAGATCCTCGGGCCCGAGGCCGGCCTCGGTGTAGGCGGCGTCGATGATGTGGTCCTTGAACGCCCTCTCCGGCGCGGGCACCACCGCAGTGGAATCCGTTGCGATGTCGGGCAATTCCGGCAGATGCTGCGGGTAGCGCGGCGTCACCGTGCTGATCGCGCGCACCGACGGCACCCCGTCGAGCGACCCGAGGTGCTTGCGCGCGAACTCGGCACTGGCCACCACCAGGGCGGCCGCGCCGTCGGAGGTCGCACAGATGTCCAGCAGCCGCAGCGGATCGGCGACCACCGGACTGGCCAGCACGTCCTCGACCGATGATTCTTTGCGGAAGCGCGCATTCGGGTTCTGCAGTCCGTGCCGGGCGTTCTTGACCTTGACCTGGGCGAAGTCCTCGACGGTCGCGCCGTACAGGTCCATCCGCCGCCGGGCCAGCAGCGCAAAGTACACCGGGTTCGTCGCACCGATCAGGTGAAACCGCTGCCAGTCGGGGTCGTTGCGACGCTCGCCGCCCACTGGCGCGAAGAAGCCCTTCGGCGTGGTGTCGGCGCCTACGACGAGCGCCAGATCGCAGAAGCCGGCCAGAATGTTGGCCCGCGCACTCTGCAGCGCCTGCGAGCCGCTTGCGCACGCCGCGTAGCTGGAGCTGACGGGCACGCCGATCCAGCCCAGCTTCTGAGCGAACGTCGAACCGGCGACGAAGCCCGGATAGCCGTTCCGGATGGTGTCGGCGCCCGCGACGAACTGGATCTGCCGCCAGTCGACGCCGGCCTCGGCCAGCGCTGCCCGCGCGGCGACCATCCCGTATTCCGTGAAGTCGTTGCCCCACTTACCCCAGGGGTGCATCCCGGCGCCGAGAATGTAGACCGGCTCGGGTTTCATGCGATCCTCCACGCGTAGACCGTGCGCTCGAGGCCGTCGTCGTCGCGGTACAGCGGCTCGACGGCAAGCTCCATCTCCATGCCCACGCGCAGATCGGCCGCCAGGGTGCCTTCGACGACCTTGCCGAGCACGATCAAGCCCTCGTCGGCCAGCTGCACGGCGGCGACCGCGAACGGTTCGAACGGGTCCGGCGCCGGGTACGGCGGCGGCGGCGCGTACTGGTTCTCGGTATAGCTCCACAGCGTGCCGCGCCGCGAAAGCGCCGCAGGCTCAAGGGTGCCGCTCTCGCAATTCGGGTTGGGACAGTCCAGCGCCCGCGGCGGGAACACATATGTGCCACACGTCGGGCAGCGGCTGCCGATCAGATAAGGCCCCGACCCGTCGGTGGCGAACCAGCCGTCGATCGCGGGCTTGACGTCCTCGGTTGCTTCGGGCACGGGGTCAGCGTACCGAGTACGGGAACAAAACTGAAACGTGTTGCAGTTTTAGCCCGGTGTCGTATCGGGTGCCTAAAGTGAGTGCCGTGAGTCCAGCCAAGATCGCTCCTGCCAAGGCGGCGGCCGCGACGCCTGCCTCGTCCGCCGGCGACAGGGCCACTCTGATGCTGCTGGACGGCAATTCGCTGGCTTTTCGGGCGTTCTACGCGCTGCCCGCGGAGAACTTCAAGACGCAGGGCGGGCTGACCACCAACGCGGTCTACGGCTTCACGGCGATGCTGATCAATCTGCTGCGCGACGAAGCCCCGACGCACGTGGCCGCCGCGTTCGACGTGTCGCGGCAGACGTTCCGCTCCGACAGATACCCGGAGTACAAGGCCAACCGGTCGTCGACGCCGGACGAGTTCCGGGGTCAGATCGAGATCACCAAGGAAGTGCTCGGCGCGCTCGGCATCAGTGTGCTGGCCGAAGCCGGATACGAGGCCGACGACGTGATCGCGACACTGGCCACGCAGGCAGCCGAGGCGGGCTTCCGGGTGCTGGTCGTCACCGGAGACCGCGACTCTCTGCAACTCGTGAGCGACGCCGTGACGGTGCTCTACCCCCGCAAGGGCGTCAGCGAGCTGACCCGCTTCACCCCGGGGGCGGTCCTCGAGAAATACGGGCTGACCCCGCAGCAGTACCCGGATTTCGCGGCGCTGCGCGGTGACCCGAGCGACAACCTGCCCGGCATTCCCGGGGTGGGGGAGAAGACCGCGACGAAGTGGATCGCCGAGTACGGCTCACTGCAGTCGTTGGTCGACAACGTCGACTCGGTCCGCGGCAAGGTCGGCGACGCGCTGCGCGCCAACCTCTCGCACGTGGTGCTCAACCGGGAGCTGACCGACCTCGTCCGCGACGTGCCGCTGCCCCAGACACCCGACGGCCTGCGCATGCAGCCGTGGGATCGCGACCACATCCACCGGCTCTTCGACGACCTTGAATTCCGCGTGCTGCGCGACCGGCTGTTCGAGACGCTGGCCGCCGTCGAGCCGGAGGTGGACGAAGGGTTCGACGTGCGGGGCGGCGCGATCGAGCCCGGCGGCGTCGCCGACTGGCTGGCCGACCATGCCGGCGACGGGCGCCGGGCCGGGCTGTCGGTGGTCGGCACGCACGTGCCCGCCGGGGGGGACGCGACGGCCGTGGCGATCGCGGCTGCCGACCGCGAGGGCGCCTACATCGACACGTCCGAGATGACCCCTGACGACGAGGCCGCGCTCGGCGGCTGGCTGGCCGACGAAGCCCAGCCGACGGCGCTGCACGAAGCCAAATGGGCGATGCACGACCTCGCGGGGCGCGGTTGGCCGCTGACCGGTGTCACGTCGGACACCGCGCTCGCGGCTTACCTCGTCCGCCCGGGCCAGCGCAGCTTCACGCTGGAGGACCTCTCGCTTCGGTACCTGCGTCGCGAACTGCGGGCCGAGAACCCGCAGCAGGAGCAGCTGTCACTACTGGACGACTCTGATGGCATCGACGACCAGGCGGTGCAGACTCAGATTCTGCGGGCCCGGGCCGTCATCGATCTCGCCGACGCGCTCGACGCGGAGCTGACCCGTATCGACTCCGCCGCGCTGCTCGGTGACATGGAGCTGCCGGTGCAGCGGGTACTGGCTCAGATCGAAACAGCCGGTATCGCAGTCGATCTGGAGCAGCTGACCGAGCTGCAGAGCGAGTTCGCCGAGCAGATCCGGACGGCCGCCGACGCCGCCTACGCCGTGATCGGCAAGCAGATCAACCTGGGCTCGCCCAAACAGCTGCAGGTCGTGCTCTTCGACGAGCTGGACATGCCCAAGACCAAGCGCACCAAGACCGGTTACACCACCGACGCCGACGCGCTGCAGTCGCTGTTCGACAAGACCGGGCACCCTTTTCTGGAGCACCTTCTCGCGCACCGCGACGCGACGCGCCTGAAGGTCACGGTTGACGGGCTGCTGAAATCGGTCGCCGAAGACGGCCGCATCCACACCACGTTCAACCAGACCATCGCCGCGACAGGACGGCTGTCGTCGACCGAGCCGAATCTGCAGAACATCCCGATCCGCACCGACGAAGGCCGCCGGATCCGCGACGCGTTCGTCGTCGGGCACGGCTATTCCGAGCTGATGACCGCCGACTACAGCCAGATCGAGATGCGGATCATGGCCCACCTCTCGCAGGACGAAGGGCTCATCGAGGCCTTCCGCACCGGCGAGGACCTGCACTCCTTCGTCGCCTCGCGGGCGTTCGGCGTCCCCATCGAGGAGGTCACGCCTGAACTGCGCCGCCGCGTGAAGGCGATGTCCTACGGGCTGGCGTACGGGTTGAGCGCTTACGGGCTGGCGCAGCAGCTCAAGATCTCCACCGAGGAAGCCAAGGTGCAGATGGAGCTGTACTTCGCCCGGTTCGGCGGGGTCCGGGACTACCTGCACGAGATCGTCGACCAGGCCCGCAAAGACGGCTACACGTCGACGGTGCTCGGCCGCCGTCGCTACCTGCCCGAGCTCGACAGCAGCAACCGCCAGGTCCGTGAGGCCGCGGAACGCGCCGCACTCAACGCCCCGATCCAGGGCAGCGCCGCCGACATCATCAAGGTCGCGATGATCGAGGTCGACAGGGCCCTCAAAGACGCAGGCCTGAAGTCACGGATGCTGCTGCAGGTGCACGACGAACTGCTGTTCGAGATCGCGCCTGCGGAGCGGGACACGGTCGAGGCGCTGGTCCGCGACAAGATGGGCGGCGCGTATCCGCTGGACGTACCGCTGGAGGTGTCGGTGGGCTACGGCTCCAGCTGGGACCGGGCGGCGCACTAGACCTGCGAATTCGCCCTCGGATCGGGGTCTGACGGGAATACTTTCGCTCAGTACCGAGTTTGGCCTGCATGTGCCTCGTCGAGTAGCCTCGACGGGTATGCCTGCGATGGATCGCGGGTAACGCCAACAGAACTGTCCCTACGAGCCAACCTGTCCGGAGCAACCCAACAACATGCCAAGTCCCTCCGTCGCCTCGCCGCAAGTAGCCGTCAACGACATCGGCTCTTCCGAGGACTTCCTCGCCGCCATCGACAAAACAATCAAATACTTCAACGATGGCGACATCGTCGAGGGGACCATCGTCAAGGTTGACCGTGACGAAGTCCTGCTCGACATCGGCTACAAGACGGAGGGGGTCATCCCCTCCCGTGAGCTGTCCATCAAGCACGACGTCGACCCCAACGAGGTGGTGTCGGTCGGGGACAAGGTCGAAGCCCTGGTTCTCACCAAGGAGGACAAGGAAGGCCGGCTGATCCTGTCCAAGAAGCGCGCGCAGTACGAGCGCGCCTGGGGCACGATCGAGGAGCTCAAGGAGAAGGACGAGGCCGTCAAGGGCACCGTCATCGAGGTCGTCAAGGGCGGCCTGATCCTCGACATCGGCTTGCGCGGCTTCCTGCCCGCGTCGCTGGTCGAGATGCGCCGGGTCCGCGACCTGCAGCCGTACATCGGCAAGGAGCTCGAGGCCAAGATCATCGAGCTGGACAAGAACCGCAACAACGTCGTCCTTTCGCGTCGGGCCTGGCTCGAACAGACACAGTCCGAGGTGCGCAGCGAGTTCCTCAACCAGCTGCAGAAGGGTGCGATCCGCAAGGGCGTCGTGTCGTCGATCGTCAACTTCGGTGCGTTCGTCGACCTCGGCGGTGTCGACGGCCTGGTGCACGTCTCGGAGTTGTCCTGGAAGCACATCGACCACCCGTCCGAGGTGGTGCAGGTGGGCGACGAAGTCACCGTCGAGGTGCTCGACGTCGACATGGACCGCGAGCGGGTCTCGTTGTCGCTCAAGGCGACTCAGGAAGATCCGTGGCGCCACTTCGCCCGCACCCACGCGATCGGGCAGATCGTGCCGGGCAAGGTCACCAAGCTGGTTCCCTTCGGTGCGTTCGTTCGCGTCGAGGAGGGCATCGAGGGTCTGGTGCACATCTCCGAGCTGGCCGAACGCCATGTCGAGGTGCCTGACCAGGTGGTCGCCGTCGGCGACGACGCGATGGTCAAGGTCATCGACATCGACCTGGAGCGGCGCCGCATCTCACTCAGCCTCAAGCAGGCGAACGAGGACTACACCGAAGAGTTCGACCCCTCGAAGTACGGCATGGCCGACAGCTACGACGAGCAGGGCAACTACATCTTCCCCGAAGGCTTCGACGCCGAGACCAACGAATGGCTCGAGGGCTTCGAGAGTCAGCGCACGGAGTGGGAGGCCCGTTACGCCGAGGCGGAGCGGCGGCACAAGATGCACACCGCGCAGATGGAGAAGTTCGCGGCCGCCGAGGCCGCCGCGACCGAGAGGCCGTCGGGCAACGGTGCGTCGCGCTCCGACGAGCAGTCCGCGGGTGGGTCGCTGGCCAGCGACGAGCAGTTGGCCGCGCTGCGGGAGAAGCTGGCCGGCAGCGCCTAGCGGCGCCACCGAATGCTCAGGATCGGGCTGACCGGCGGCATTGGCGCCGGCAAGTCGACCGTGGCCGCGACGTTTGCCGAATGCGGCGGTGTGGTGGTCGATGGCGACGTGATCGCACGCGAGGTCGTTGAGCCTGGTACCGAGGGCTTGGCCGCGCTGGTGGACGTGTTCGGCGACGACATCCTGCTGCCCGACGGGGCGCTGAACCGGCCCGCGCTGGCAGCCAAGGCGTTCGCCGACGACGAGAAGCGCAAGACGCTGAACGGCATCGTCCATCCACTCGTCGCACGCCGGCGCACGGAGATCATCGCCGCGGTCCCCGACGATACGGTCGTCGTCGAGGACATCCCGCTGCTGGTGGAGTCCGGAATGGCCCCCCTGTTTCCGCTGGTCGTGGTCGTGCACGCGGACCCCGAGCTACGCGTTAAGCGGCTCGTCGAACAGCGCGGCATGAGCGAGGAGGACGCACGCGTGAGGATCGCCGCACAGGCCGGTGACGAGCAGCGCCGTGCGGCTGCCGATGTGTGGCTGGACAACTCCGGCGCTGAGAGCGAGGTTGTGGAGCGGGCCCGAGAGCTGTGGTACCAGCGGGTGTTGCCGTTCGCCCAGAACCTCCGCACCCACCGGACTGTCCCGGCGCGCCCGCGGCTGGTGCCGGCCGACCCGACATGGCCGGACCAGGCCCGCCGGATCGTCGACCGCATCAAGACCGCGTCTGGGCACCGGGCGGTGCGGGTCGACCACATCGGCTCGACCGCGGTGCCGGGCATGGACGCCAAAGACGTGATCGACCTACAGGTGACGGTGCGGTCGTTACAGCAGGCCGACGAAATCGGCGACGCGCTGACGACCATCGGCTATCCCCGCGTCGAAGGCGTCACGACCGACGTCGCGCAACCCGACGGGCGAAGCACCGTGGCGGAGTTCGACCACACCGACAGTCCGGTGTTGTGGCAGAAGCGGTTTCACGCGTCCGCGGATCCGGGGCGGCCCACCAACGTGCATGTCCGGATCCAGGGATGGCCGAATCAGCAGTTCGCGCTGCTGTTCACCGACTGGCTCAAAATGAATCCGGCAGCGCGCGACGACTATCTGGCGGCCAACCGGGCGGCGCAGCGCACGCCGCACTACGCCGACGCCAAGGAACCCTGGTTCACCGACGCCTACCGGCGCGCGTGGGATTGGGCCGACGCCGAAAGCTGGTCTCCCTGACAGAGACGCCTCGACGCTGTCAGTTGGCCGTCTGGGTGACAGGGTTGGCGCTGCCGACGTTTCCCGGCCCGGTGTTGGACAACGGTGCCCCGCAAGTCAACACGCCGTAATTGGGGTCGTCGCTGGCCGGCGTGAGCCGCGGGCTGATGAACTGATCGGCCTGCGCGACGGTGGCGTCGTCGACCAGGATCTCGCAGTGCAGGTTCGCCGAGTACGGCCACTGAATCGACACCTGCATGCCGGCCTGTTGGGCGTCGGCCAGGACCGCCTGGGCCTCGAACGTCCGGCCCAACAGCATCGTCGGATTGGCGCTTTGCATCTGCGTGTCGTCGATCTTGTAGGTGATGGTGGCACCCCGTGCGATCCCGTCGACCCGAGCGCGATAGGTGACGTTGTGCAGCTGATCGTCGGCTTGTGCACCGGCGGGAGTTAGCGGGCCGCAGACAAGCACTGCCGCCAGGCACACGACACCGAGCCCAGCGCGCGGGGTCGGCCTCATGGCTGCGGAGCTTACCCGGCGAGTCATCGAGGCTGGCAGCGAGGACACCACAGCGATGTCCGGCCACCGATCCTGCCGCGCGACAACGGCGTTCCGCAGCGCGGGCAGTGTGGGTCGGGGTCATCGCGTACCCCGGTGAGCCACCGGGGCAGTCCAGCAACCCGGCCGTGCCGGACCGCCGTGCGCAGCACGCGCTTCATCGCGGTGTGGATGTGACGGATGTCGTCGGCGTCCAAACCCTCGACTGATCGTGACGGGTGGATCTTCGCCTGCCAGCAGATCTCGTCGGTGAGCAGGTTGCCAAGCCCGGCAATGACGGACTGGTCCATGAGCGTGGCCTTCAGCCGACCGCGGCGCCCGCGCAGCACCTCGGCGAAGTCACCCAAGTTGATGCTCAGTGCGTCCGGACCCTGCGGGCCGATCAGCCGGGCGACGTCATCGTCGTCGGCGGCCAGCCATACTCCGCGCAGTTTGCGCAGGTCGGCGTAGCGCAACTCGCCCCGGTCCAGCGTAAGCACGAGCCGCTCGTAGCCCTGCTCGTCCGCATCGAAAGGCGCGTAGTAGGGATGGCCCGTCATGCCGCTGTGCACGAGCAGCGTGGGGCCGTCGGTGGGCAGGATGAGCCACTTGCCGTGCCGGCGCGGTGTGCCGAAGCGGCGGCCGCGGAGGTTTCGTTCCAGCGTCGCAGCGCTGGTGTTCCGGAGCACGCCGGCATCGCGCACGTCGACCCGCCGCACGCGCTGGCCGGGCAGCGTGGCGGCGAGGTCGCGGCGAAATCCCTCGACATCGGGCAGTTCAGGCACGAAGACCCAGTGAAACGCGGCGCATCAGCGCGTCTCCCGTACCACGTCGCCGGGGTTTTTGTCGGTGCGCAGGCCGGTGTAGCGCGGGTGGCGCAACTTGCCGTCGCGCGTCCATTCGGTGAACCCCACCTGGGCCACCAGCTCCGGTCGCACCCATCGGGCACCGGGCTCGCGGACCTGGCCACGGGTGAACGGCGACGCCTCCTGCTCAATGCCGGACAACCGCTCGTGCAGGGAGCGCAGCGTGGCGTCGTCGAAACCGGTGCCCACCTTGCCGGCGTACACGAGGTCACCACCCTGGTAATACCCCACCAGCAGTGCACCCAGCCCGACCCTGCTGCCGCGCGGGGCCGTGTAGCCGCCGACCACGAACTCCTGGTCGCGGACGCACTTGAACTTCAGCCAGTTCCTCGATCGGCGCCCTTCGTAGGGCGCGTCGGCCCGCTTGGCGATCACGCCCTCGTCACCGCGCGCACACGCGGCACGGTAGACGGCTTCGCCCTCTTTCCACCGGTGTGGTGTGTAGCGCAGCGGATCGCTGAATCGCAAGGCTTTGCGCAGCAGTCTTTTCCGCCATATGCACGGCAGTCCGGTGGTGTCGCGGCCGCTGAGGTGCAGGAGGTCGAAAACGTAGAAGAAGACGGGGATTCCCGACGCCCTGGCCTGCTCCGGATCGGTGAGCCCGAGCCGGCCCTGCAGCCGGGCGAAGCTCGTGCGCCGCCCCTCGAACGCGACGACCTCCCCGTCGATGACGAAGCGGGAGGTGTCCTGCGCGGCGATCGCCTCGACGATTTCCGGGTAGGTTCCGTCGAGCGGCTGGCGGTTGCGGGACAGCAGCCGGACTCGGTCGCCGTCGCGGAACGCGAGGCACCTCATGCCGTCGAGCTTGCGCTCGAAAATCCAACGCGGATCGGAGAACCGCTCGTCAGTCAGGGTGGCCAGCATCGGAGGGCGCCAGGAGGGCACCGTTTCTTCACGCAGCGCCGCGCGCAGCTCATCGGGCAGCCGGTCGATCACGACAGCACCACTGCTACGGGCCGCGCCACGTGAGGTCCATGCCGTAGCCGGAGAGCCAGTCGTGCAGTTCATGGCCGCTGCGCGCCAGGCCGTCAATCGCGTGCACCGCCCGCTGGATGGCCCGCTCGGTCGTGCGGCCGCTGAGCAGACCATGGTGGTGAGCGTCGAGCAGATCGTCGACGTCGATCACTTCGGTAGACACCCCGGCGTGGACGACCAGGTCGAGGTAGTGGTCTTCGGCGCGCCACACCGATTCGCCGGGAGTGAACTCGCCGACATCGAGGTAGTAGTCCTGGTCCCGTTCGTAGCCGGGGTTGAAGTGGAAGATGTTAACGCGCAGCCCCAGCGACGGCAGCAGCCACGATTCGAGGTAGTGGAATTGGGCCCGACCCGGCGTCGGGCGGGCCATGTAGAGGCCCCAGGGCCGCACGACATACTTGTCCACGGCCCGCACGATCCCCTTGGGATCGGTGTTCGTGCGCGCGACCAGGTCGAATGTCTCGTGCTTCGGCGGGTGGATAGGGCCAGCATATGCGGGAACACATCCTGTCGGTATCTGGTTCTAGGCTGGTGAACATGGCTTTCGCGACTGAATACCCGGTGGTGGCGCACTCGGAATACCGCGCCGTTGAGGACGCCGTGCGCACGGGTGGCCGCTTCGAGGTGGTCAGCCCGTATGCGCCCGCGGGAGACCAGCCTGCCGCGATTGACGACTTGGAGCGTCGCATCAATGCGGGGGAGCGTGACGTGGTGCTTCTGGGCGCCACCGGCACCGGCAAGTCGGCGACCACGGCCTGGCTGATCGAGCGGGTACAGCGGCCCACGCTCGTGATGGAACCGAACAAGACGCTGGCCGCGCAGATGGCCAACGAACTGCGGGAGATGTTGCCGCACAACGCGGTCGAGTACTTCGTGTCGTACTACGACTACTACCAGCCCGAGGCGTACATCGCGCAGACCGACACCTACATCGAGAAGGACAGCTCCATCAACGACGACGTCGAGCGGCTCCGGCACTCGGCGACGTCCAGTCTGCTCTCCCGCCGCGACGTGGTCGTGGTGGCCTCGGTGTCCTGTATCTACGGTCTCGGCACACCCCAGTCCTATCTCGACCGCTCAGTTGAGCTGTCCGTGGGCACCGAGGTGCCGCGCGACGCGCTGCTGCGGCTGCTGGTCGACGTTCAGTACACCCGCAACGATCTGGCGTTCACCCGCGGCTCGTTTCGGGTGCGTGGCGACACGGTGGAGATCATCCCGTCCTACGAGGAACTCGCGGTGCGCATCGAGTTCTTCGGCGACGAGGTCGAGGCGCTCTACTACCTGCATCCGCTGACCGGCGAGGTGATCCGCAAGGTCGACTCGCTGCGCATTTTCCCGGCCACCCACTACGTGGCAGGACCCGACCGGATGGCGCACGCCATCTCCACGATCGAGGAGGAGTTGGCCGCGCGGCTGGCGGACCTCGAGCGGCAGGGGAAGCTGCTGGAGGCTCAGCGGCTGCGGATGCGGACCAACTACGACGTCGAGATGATGCGCCAGGTCGGCTTCTGCTCCGGCATCGAGAACTACTCACGGCACATCGACGGCCGGCCCGCGGGGTCGGCGCCGGCCACCCTGCTCGACTACTTCCCCGAAGACTTCCTGATGGTCATCGACGAGTCGCACGTCACGGTGCCGCAGATCGGCGGCATGTACGAGGGTGACATGTCGCGCAAACGCAACCTCGTCGACTACGGGTTCCGGCTGCCGTCGGCTGTCGACAACCGGCCGCTGACATGGGAGGAGTTCGCCTCCCGGATCGGGCAGACCGTATACCTGTCCGCGACGCCGGGCCCCTACGAGCTGAGCCAGGCCGCGGGCGAGTTCGTCGAGCAGGTCATCCGGCCCACAGGCCTGGTGGACCCGAAGGTCGTCGTGAAGCCGACCAAGGGCCAGATCGACGACCTGATCGGGGAGATCCGGAAACGCGCCGAGGCAGACGAGCGTGTGCTGGTTACCACGTTGACCAAGAAGATGGCCGAGGACCTGACCGACTACCTGCTCGAGATGGGTATCCGGGTGCGTTATCTGCACTCCGAGGTCGACACGCTGCGGCGGGTGGAGTTGCTGCGCCAGTTGCGGCTCGGCGAATACGACGTGCTGGTCGGCATCAACCTTCTCCGGGAAGGTCTGGACCTGCCGGAGGTGTCGCTGGTGTCGATCCTCGACGCTGACAAGGAAGGGTTCCTCCGGTCGTCACGCAGCCTGATCCAGACCATCGGCCGCGCGGCCCGCAACGTCTCCGGCGAAGTGCACATGTACGCCGACAACATCACCGAGTCGATGAAGGAAGCCATCGACGAGACGGAGCGCCGCAGGGCGAAGCAGACGGCGTACAACGAGGAACACGGCATCGACCCGCAGCCGTTGCGCAAGAAGATCGCCGACATCCTCGATCAGGTGTATCGAGAGGCCGACGACAGCGACACCGTGGAGATCGGGGGCTCGGGACGAAACGCGTCGCGTGGCCGGCGGGCGCAGGGTGAGCCGGGCCGAGCGGTCAGCGCGGGAATCTTCGAGGGTCGCGACACGTCGAGCATGCCGCGCGCCGAACTTGCCGACCTCATCAAAGACCTGACGTCGCAGATGATGGCTGCGGCGCGCGACTTGCAGTTCGAGCTCGCGGCACGGATCCGCGACGAGATCGCCGACCTGAAGAAGGAACTCCGCGGCATGGACGCCGCGGGATTGAAGTGACCTGAATATTCGCTTGATCTCAACCGCGGTTGAGCTCGTAGCGTAGTCCGCATGCGCGACGCGGCGACCATCGCCACCGGGAGTTGGCGTGAGTTGCTGGGCCGGGAGCACCTCGGCACGGCAACCGTGCTTGCGGCCGGGGTGGCGCTGTACGCCACAAACGAGTTCCTTACCAGCAGCCTGCTGCCCAGCGCGGTGGCCGACATCGGCGGACAGCGGTTTTACGCGTGGGTGACCACCGTCTACCTGGTCGGCTCGGTGGTCGCGGCGACGACCGTCAACCCGCTGGTGATCCGCTTCGGGCCGCGGCTGTCCTATCTTTTGACGCTGTCCGTGTTCGGTGCGGGAAGTGTGGGCAGCGCGCTGGCGCCCAGCATGGAGATGTTGCTGGTTGCCCGGGCGGTGCAGGGCGTGGCGGGCGGCCTCGTCGCCGGCCTCGGCTACGCGGTGATCAATGCCGCCCTCCCGACCTGGTTGTGGACACGTGCGTCGGCGCTGGTGTCGGCCATGTGGGGAGTTGGCACGTTGCTCGGCCCCGCGGCGGGCGGCCTTTTTGCGCAGTTCGGTATGTGGCGGTGGGCGTTCGGGTCGCTGGCCGCGATGACCGCGGTCACGGCGGCCCTGGTGCCGGGCGCTCTGCCGCGCCGCCGCCCGGCCGGGTCACCGGCGGCGGCGACGTCCCGCATCCCGGTGTGGTCGCTGCTGTTGTTGGGCGCTGCGGCGCTGGCCGTCAGCGTGGCAAGTGTTCAGCACACTGCCTCCGCCACCGCCGTCCTGTTGGCTGCCGGCGTCGGGCTCGTCGTGTGTTTCGTCATGGTCGACCAACGGACGCGGGCGGCGGTGCTGCCACGGACGGCATTCGGGCCTGGCCCGCTGAAGTGGATGTACCTGACCACCGGCCTGCTGATGGCCGCGGCCATGGCCGGCATGTACGTGCCGCTGTTCGGTCAGCGGCTGGCACATTTGGTGCCGGTGGTCGCCGGCTTCCTGGGCGCCGCGCTGGCCGTCGGCTGGACGCTGTCAGAAATCCTCAGCGCATCGGTGAGTCGCAGACACATCGCTGTCTGGCTGGTGAAGGTCGCGCCGTTGGTGATGGCGACTGGGCTAGCGCTGGCCGCGGTCTCCCTGCGTGCCGACCCGACATGGCCGGTGGTTGCGATCTGGGCGGTGGCACTTTTCACGGTGGGTGCCGGCGTTGGAATCGCATGGCCCCATCTGTCGGCGTGGATCATGGGCGCGGTCGACGACCCGGTCGAAGCCGGTGCGGCGGCCGCGGCGATCAACACGGTGCAGTTGATCTCCGGGGCGTTCGGCGCAGGGCTGGCCGGCGTGGTGGTCAATATGGTGACCGGCGGCGAGGTATCCTCTGCGCGTTGGCTTTTCGCGGTATTCGCGGTACTCGCCGCGGTCGGTGCGGTGGTGTCCTTCCGGTCCAGACCGGCCTGACATATCCGAGAGCGGCCGACTTCGCGCCACAGACGAGCGAAGCATTTGGCACTGCCCGAGTGCCGGCCGGTCCGCGTAGCCCTCCATCACCGTCCGCAGAAGCTGCGGCAGTCGCAGCCCCGCTGACCGATCGCGGCAGAGACGGCCTCGCTGCGGCGGCAGCGGCGGACTGCTCATCCGTGGCGTACAAGTCGCCCACAAAAATCACCGGTCCTTCCGATGAAGTCTTTAGTTTGTCGAGGTCAGCACCGACGCTAGCGCGGAAAGCCTTAAATGGCGACAAATTGATGCCATTTGCTCATTTGGGTGCTAGCGTGTGGGCCCATGGACAGTTCGACGCGGCGAACGAGGGGCGTGCAGCGCGGCCCGCGAAGCCACCAGGTGGTCGACAAGGTGCGCAACGCCACCATGGCCGAACTGGCACGAGTGGGGTTCCCGGGGCTGACCATCGAGGGAGTCGCAAAAGCCGCCAATGTCAATCGCACGACGATCTATCGGCGTTGGCCGTCCAAGGGCGCACTGCTGTTGGCCGTCCTCGAGCCGGGGCTTGAGCGCTTCGACCACGATCCCGATACCGGTTCACTGGCCGGCGATCTGCTGGCCCTGATGCTGATGATGGGGGAGATCGCGGCCTTGCCCGAGGGGCAGGCGGTTCACCGTGCGGTCGGGTCGGTCTCGGACGAACTCAAGGAGCTCGTCGATACCGTCAATGACCGTGGGCTCGGCGCATTTCGTCGCGCGTTTGATCGCGCCCGCGCCCGCGGCGAGGTGGAACCCACCGACGACGTCGAAGTGATCGCGCACCTGGCGTTCTTCGGCGTCGTGCTCTGGGAGGAGACCCGCGAGCGCGCCCCCACCGAAGAGGAGTGCCGCCGGATACTGCGCGTCGTGCTCGCACCGCTGGTCGACACTGCCTCGGTGCCACCCGCGCGTTGAAACAACTCACCGCACTAGGCAGCGTTTTTGTCGGCCGTCCCGAGCTGGTCGATGGCGGCGAGGCCTTGCGCTGCATCAACCCATTCCTGTGACCGCGTCTTTCCCGACCGTCCCGCAGCGTGGCAGCCGAGCAATGCGTGATAGGACTTTGCGGTCGAAGCGGCAGGCCCGCTGGGGACCGGCCACCCAGACAAAGGCAGGCCCGTTGGCCCGGATATCGGCCGGGGCTGAGCGACAGCACGATCACCTCCCCCGTCCAGACCCCGAAGTAAACGATCACTGGGTGCGGCACCGAGCCCGGCTCCCTCGACGTGCGCCGGCTGATCAACCTCGGCCTGTCGAACGCTCTAACCACTGCGGAACCGTGTCCAGGATGCTGGTAGGCGGCTAAGCTTTTTCTGGTCTGTACCTGCCTCAATAGGTTGGGTGAGCTTTCGACGTGACGCCGAAACGGTTGCGGCTATCCAGCTGGACATTGATGCCGAGTGCCGCCTCCGCCGACCGGGCGTCCGGTGAGGAGCCGCGCGAGGGAGCGCTGGGCGCACGCCAGACGTGGCGATTGCTGCCGCCGACGGTTCCGCCGCTCTGGATCGGGATCGTTGTGGCCGCGGGTTTCGTTGTTGTCGAAACGCTTTTGGTCCTGCTCCTGCGGCACCGGAATCCGGGCGAGGCCTTCGAACCGATCTACCTGTTCGGCGTCGTGGTGGTCTCGGCGGTATGGGGCCTGGGATTGGCGCTGGCCACGTCGGTCGCCAGTGTTGGCCTCCTGGCTTACTTCTGGCCTGGGCACTTCGAACCGTTCAGTATCGCCAACGGCGTGGTCGCCGTCATTTTCCTGGCTGTGGCGTTGTTAACGAGTTTCGTCGCCGGGGTGGCCCGCAGGCGCGCCATCGAAGCCGAGGAAAGCCGCGAGAAGGTCAGCCTGCTGGCCGGGCAGCAGGCCGCGTTGCGGCGGGTGGCAACCCTGGTGGCGCGGGGAGTCGACCCGTCTGAGGTGTTCGCCGCGGTGGCCGACGAGATGGCCCGCTGCCTGGAGGTGGATAGCGCGGAGGTGTGCCGCTATGAGCCGGACGGCGCGGCGATCGTCGTCGCCGCCTTTGCCGAACGCGGAGCACCACACATGCTGGTCGGCGACCGCCTGACGCTGGAGGGCGACAACGTCGTGGGGACGGTTCTGCGCACGGGTCGCGCCGCGCGGATGAATCACTATGCGGGCGCGGCCGGCTCCGCCACGGCACGCAGTCGAGAACGGAGCCTGCGCTCGCGGGTGGGCGCCCCGATCACCGTGGGCGACCGGGTGTGGGGGCTGGCCGTCGTCGGCTGGTCGCGACCGCAGCCGCTGCCACCCGACACCGACGAGCGCATCACCGACTTCGCCGAGCTGGTCGCGACCGCGCTGGCTAATGCCGCCACCCGCGCCGAACTGATCGCCTCCCGAGCGCGCATCGTTACCGCCGCCGACAACGCCCGGCGCCGCCTGGAACGTGACCTACATGATGGAGCCCAACAACGACTGGTCGCACTGGGGCTGCAGCTGCGCATGGCAGAGGAGTCGACGCCGCCCGAAATGCATGAGCACAAACAGCACCTGTCACAGATCACGTCCGCGTTGACCGACGTCTCCAACGACCTGCAAGAGCTTTCCCGCGGAATCCACCCGTCGATCCTTGCGAAGGGAGGACTGCATCCAGCGCTCAAGACACTTGCCCGCCGCTCCGCCGTGCCCGTCACGCTAGACATCGGCATCGAGCGACGGCTACCCGAGGCCACCGAGGTTGCCGCCTACTTCCTGGTCGCCGAAGCCCTTACCAACGTCGACAAGCACGCCCAAGCCTCCGAAGTCACTGTCGGCGCGCACGCCGACCATGACAACCTGCATCTATTGATCCGTGACGATGGAATAGGAGGCGCCGACTCGCGCAAAGGGTCCGGACTCATCGGGCTGAAAGATCGCGTCGAGGCGCTTGGCGGACATATCCAGATCGTGAGCCACCCTGGCAATGGGACTTCGCTCGACGTCACCATCCCGCTCCCACGCCCATAATCGCCACCACTAGAACACCGCCATCTGCGAAGGAACATAGACCCGGTTGACGGTTCGCAATCTTGATCTGGACGATCCCAGCACGAGTCGTCCAGATTCACGTGGCAATTTTGGTTTGCCCCGGTGCTTCGTCACATGGTTCGGACGCGGGACACGCGCTGCGCCGAGCACGAAAAACAAGATCAAATCCCTACAACCAAGTCTCTACGGTTTCAGGGGATTGCCACCGGTGCTTCATCACCGCATTCGTCAGCGCAGGGGATCAATACGTTCGAACCGACACGCCGCTACTTACATCGGGCGACGCAACCCGGTGGTTGGGTCGGATGATTGCCCCAGAATCGGCGGCCTGAGTCGTCAGACCCTCTGCGGGTCCAAGCGCATCAGGGTCGCGGTTCGCGTCCAATTCCGCAAACCCGGCGTCAGGATCCACGATCAAAGCCGATTCCGCGCAACCGCGCATCCGACCGCAACCTCAAGTTCGATCATGGGTCGCGAGGCCATGGGGCTACGCGATCAAGGACCTGCTTTTTCTGGAATGAGTCAAGAAAAGTATCGGCCGCATTGTCGACCTCCTGAAGTGTCCTTCGGCCTACCCCGCCATCGTCTCACCAAACCGAGATCCCGACACTGCCCGCTACTGGAGTCGGACCGGACACCTCCGTTGTCCCCGCGCGCAGCAGTGTTGATCCGCTGCTCGGCACTGTGTCCGCCTTGGAAGAGAACGAACAGCCAGGCCAGCGATGGGATGAGCACGACCAGGCCGATCACCGAGGTGACGGCGGTTGCTTGCAGGGTTGCGTGTGCCGCCGCGGCATGGTCGACGTCGAGTCCAGGTAGGAGTTGGGGGTACTGTCCGACGCCCCAGGCCCACAGCACGGCGGTGACGGCCAGAGCGGCGCTGACGCGCACCGCGACGTAGTGGCGTCCTGCAAGCAGGAGCAGGGATAGGAATCCCATCGCCAGCGATGCCACGACGAGCGCGAGGCCGCGGTCGGTGAGGCGGTGATAGAGCTGGCTGGCGTCGCCGCGCACGACGGCGATCGCGGCGAGCGCGAGAAGCCCGACGACGATGCCGCTGATAAGGCCCTGTCGCCGGAAGTATTCCGCCAGGTCGGTGTGTCCGCCCCGGCGTGCGTCGGCGGTGAGGTAGATGGCGGAGAGGTACGCGCAGACCCCTACGGCGAGGACTCCGCAGGTCAGCGAGGTGGGGTTGGCCCAGCTGGTGATGATGTTGCCGCGGGCCAGTCCCGGCGGGACGCGGCCGGATGCGATAGCGCCGGCGATCGTGCCCCAGAAGAACGGGGTGATGACCGAGGAAAACGCGAACGCCGCCCCGAACAGGCGCTGTTGTGACACCTCGGTGAGGGCTTTGCCGAAGGCGAACGCCGACCCGCGGGCGATAATCCCTATCGCCACAAGGGTGAGCGGTATGTAGAGGGTGGAGGCGACGGCTGCGAACAGTGGCGGGAAGGCGGTCCAGGCGAGGACGAGGACGAAGATCAGCCACACGTGGTTGGCTTCCCAGACTGGCCCGATCGAGTGCCGGATGAGGGCGCGCCGGGCGGCGCCTTGCTGCGGGTCGCCGGCGATCAGGTCCCAGAACCCGGCGCCGAAATCGGCCCCGCCAAGCAGGGCGTAGGCGGTCACCGACAGCAAGGTGAGTCCGAGTAGTGCACCCGCCAACGACATGACTACGACACCTTGAAATCGGTCACGTCGGATTCCTGGGGTGCCTCAGGTACGGGTCGGCTCGCGACCATGCGCCGCAACACGTAGATGAGCGCGGCGGTGAGCACGGCGTAGACGACCAGCAGCAGGGGTAGCCCCCAGCCGATTCCAGGGGCCGGATTAACCGCGTGATCGACACGCAGCAGGCCGTAGACAATCCAAGGTTGGCGTCCGACTTCGGTGGTGATCCACCCGAACTCCATGGCCACCACCGACGCGACGCCCGACACTGCCACCGCCCGCAGAAACCAGGTGGTGGTGGGCATGTCGCGGTGTCGCCACCACGCCCAGCCGAGCCACCCCCCGAGCGCCAGCAGCGCCAGCCCGATTCCGACCATGCCGTCGAAGGCCCAATGGACGACATTCACCGGTGGCCGCTGGCTGGTGGGGACTTCGTCCAGGCCGGCGACGTATGCGTTTGGATTCAGGCGCGTCAGCAGCGACAGCCCGTAGGGGATATGAATCGCCCCGTGTAGCGCGTTGTCGAAATAGACACCGCCTAATGATTCGGGGGCGCCGTGCTGACCGCGTGCAAGGCCTTCCATCGCGGCGAGCTTGGCGGGCTGCTGGTCGGCGACGTAGCGCGCTGCCCAGTCACCGACCACAATCTGGATCGGTGTGACCGCGCAGGCGAAGCTCAGCGGCACCAGCAGGCCCAGGCGGTGATAGCGGTCACGGTGCCCGCGCAGCATGGCGACGGCATAGACGCTGGCAACCAGGAAGCCGGTGACCATGAGGGCGGCCACAATCATATGGGTCGTCTCAGGCCAGGTGGCGCTATTGAACATCGCGGCCCATGGCGATACACCGATCAGTTTGCCGTTGCGCTCGCTAAATCCCTGGGGGCTGTTCATCCACGCGTTGGCGCACACCACGAAGAACGCCGACGACACACCGGCCACGAAGATCGGGATGCCGGACAACAGATGGGTGCGCGGGGAGAGCCGGTCCCAGCCGTACAAGTAGATGCCCAAAAAGATCGCTTCGATGAAGAACGCGAACCCTTCGATCGCGAACGGCAGACCGATCACCGATCCGTAATGCTCCATCAATCCCGACCACAGCAGACCCATCTCGAAGGACAAGATGGTGCCCGAGACGGCACCGACGGCGAACAACACACCCAGCGCGCGGCCCAACCGGCGGGCCAGTAAACGGTAGTAGATATCGCCGGTGCGTTGCCCACGCCACTCCACGAACAAAATCAAGCCCGGTAGGCCCATCCCCAGACACGCCAAAATAATGTGCCAGCCCAGCGAGAACCCCATCTGCGACCGCGGCGCCAGGATGCTGCCGGCCGCCAGAACACTCACATGCGAGACCACGACCTCATCCTCTACCGTCACCTGCGACTGCAGAGGCGAACAACGAATTAATCGAAACGTGCCGAGTTTAGTTCTCTTCCTCTGCCAGCCGGCCAATCAATCCGCCCGCTAACACATCCTTCACCTGTCGTGGTGAAAGCCGGTGCCGCACAGTGAAGGTCGACTTCTTGGTGAGATGGTCGACCTGCAGGGTGTCCTTGTTCGACAGGGCGTCACGAAGATGCTGGATGCGCAATGTGCCGCCTTGGTCGATTCGTGTCCTAGTAGTCGGGGTTCTCGAACTCGAGGGCCAGCACTCCGTAGTTGGCGAGGTTCTGCCAGTGGATGCGGGCGAAGGACTTGGCGATGACAACCCGCAGCCCAGATAACGTGGCGCGATCGCTGCGTGCTCCCGAGAAGAACCCTGACCATAGTTCTCACCGCCGACGATGATGTGACCGGTTCCCTCGGCCTGCTGTGCCCGATCAGGATAAGAATCGTCAATCTGAGCGAAGCTGAACATCGCCAGCTTGGGGATGTTGGAGCGAAACGGCAGCGCCCGTGCACCGGCCGGGGAGATCTCGTCGGTGGAGATGTTGTCGCCGACCTTGAGCAGCACCGGAGCCTCCACCTCGTCGGGCAACGGCGACAACTCCGGCAGGCTCGATATGTTGGGCCCCTTCACCGGCCGGACATGTGTTGACCCAGTGCTGCTCGGGCAAATCGAGACTTGGATAGTCCATCTGTGCCTGACGCGCCCAGTCCCGCGGATCGGTGATCACCCCCGTCAACGCCGATGCGGAAGCGGTTTCCGGCGAGAACAACCAGACCGAATCCTCCTTGGTGCCCGACCGGCCGGGGAAGTTGCGTGGCATGGTGCGCAGCGAGTTGCGACCAGTCGCCGGGGCTTCGCCCATGCCGATGCAACCCATGCAGCCAGCCTGATGGATCCGAGCCCCACCGACCACCAGATCGGTCGTCGCGCCTATCTTCATCAGGTCGGCCAGTATCTCGCGTGATGTCGGATTGACGTCAAAGCTGACCTGCGGCGCGGTCTGCCGTCCGGCTGATCGCGGCCGCCGAACTTGCCGCCGAGCGCCACGCAGAACAGGACGGCGGCGAAGCGGACGGCGACGATGGCGAGAACGTGTCGCCTTATCTAACCGTCGGGTTCAGTCCCTGACAGTACGAGGACCTCGAAGACGTCAAGGTCGCGTTGATGAATACCGTTCTCGACGCCTTCGTACAGCGATTTCCGGCTACCGCCGCCGAGATCGGACGCTTGCGCGCGTTCGTCAGCACGATCGTGGGTGTGATGACGCGTACTGCTTCGGCGAGCTCGAGTCTGGCCAGGTGCGCGCCGAGTAGTAGATACCACCGCCGAAGGAGAATTTTGTGTACCACGCCGTGTTGTGCCAGTGGTGACCAGCCGGGATACCTCGAATTGCTGTCTTCGCCAGTCGCATTGATTCGACTAGTGATCGAAGATGGCCTGCTTACTCGCAAGTTTGACCCCATTGAGGGATGAGTGGCGGTTGTTTCAGCGTGTGGCGATCTAGCGTGACGAGCAGGTCGTCCGTCGTCACGATTTCGGCGAGCATCGCCATTGATGCCAGGGATGCGTTGTGGGCGGTCTCGGATGTGGTCGAGCAGGCGTCGGAGACCACCACGGTCCGGTACCCGAGGTCGGCACTGGCTCGCGCGG
>JAOPWC010000206.1 GCA_025965895.1 Mycobacterium sp. | reverse complement strand
CGGCCTGATCAGCGGACACTGGTCGCTCGACCACGCGGGCTCAGGCGACTTCCGGGCACACAGCCCACGCTTCAGCGGCGAGAACCTCGAGCGCAATCTCGCCCTCGTCGAGCGGCTTCGCAGTGTGACAACCGAACTCGGCGTGTCCGTCGCCCAGGTCGCGATCGCCTGGGTAGCCGCCCAAGGCGACGACATCATCCCGCTCGTCGGGGCCCGCAGGCGCGAGCGACTGGCCGAATCGCTCGGCGGGCTCGGCCCGCAGAGTCGGAGCTCACCGGGAAAATCATGAACCGACGACAGCCGGCAGGACGAATTGCGCCGAATTCACTGCATTGCGCTACTTTTGAGCCAGTGCCGCGTCCACAAGCAGCGTGTCCCCGGAGACGAAGGACGCCTCATCGGACAGCAGCCAGCCAATCGCATTGGCGATCTCCACGGGCTGAGCCGCCCGGCCCCCGGGCTGCCGTGCCGCATAAAGCTTTTGAGCATCTCCGGAAATGGAGCGAGACAGCCCGGGCGTGGCCACTATCCCCGGGGCCACCGCGTTGACCCGGATGTTGTCGGCGGCGTACTCGATTGCCGCTGACTTGGTCAGGCCGATCACGCCGTGTTTGGCTGCGACATAGGCCCCAAGTCCTGGTTCGGCTTTCAGTCCCGCCGCAGACGCTAGGTTCACGATCACGCCGCCGCCCGAGCTGAGGAAGTGCTTGAGTTCGGCGCGCACGCAAAAGAACAGGCCTCGAAGGTCGATGGCATGGACGCGGTCCCACGCCCCGGTGTCCAGTTCATGGATACGGCTGGGCGCGCGCTGGCCAACTCCTGCGTTGTTCACCGCCCCGTCGAATCGGCCGAAGGTATCCAGGGCGAACCGCACGAGGGCATCGGCATCGGGCTCTTCGCTCACATCGATGTGCACGAACGCGGCGTGGCCACCGGCGGATGTGACCTCGGTGGCCAGCCGGTTGCCAGCCTGATCGTCGAGATCAGCGATGACGACATTGGCGCCGTCCTCGGTCAGCTTCCTCACAGTCGCTTCGCCGACGCCCGCGCCGCCACCAGTCACCGCGAAGACACGGTCCGTGAACCTCATGATCACTCCTGGGGTCCGCGGCGGTTACAGCTGACAAACTTGCCGTCGAGCAGAATCTCGACGTCGATGTTGCCGCGCGTGGCATTGGAATACGGGCACTCCAGATGCGCTTGTCGTGCGAGCTGTGTGGCAGTTTCCCGATCTTCGATTGCCGGCAGCGCGACATCGAGTGTGGCGGCGAGTTGGAAACTTCCGTCGGCGGCAGGCAGGAGACTCATCGCCGAGTCGATTGTGATCTCACCGGCGTCGAGGCGACGACGCCGGGCGAGGACGCCCAGGGTGCTGCCGAAACTGGCCGCGTACCCGACGGCGAATAGCTCTTCGGGGTTTGTACCCTTTCCGGAGCCGCCCATCTCCGTGGGTGTGTGAAGGTGCACCTGCAGCTCGCCGTCGGCGGATCGCGCGTGACCGTCTCGCCCGCCGGTGACGTGTGCGTGTGCGGTGTAGAGGACCTTGGTCATCGAACGCTCCTTTCGGGTGCCCGGTCAATCGGTTGATTGCGGGTCGGAGGCTTGAGATCCAGCGGACTACAACTGAAGCGATCGGTCCTCAGTAGCGCCTACTGAATGCTGGCGTGAACGGCTGGTGCGGCTCGGTCCGCTGCGTACGCTCGAAGCGTGGATTCGTGGCCGCTGGTCGGTCGGCGCGAAGAGCTGGCTCGCTTGACTGCCGCCGTGGTGGCGCGGCGGGGGGCGGTGATCTCCGGATCGCCCGGTGTGGGCAAGACCACCCTGGCCATGATTGGCTTGGAGGTGGCTCAAGAGCGGGGGATGTCGCCGGCGCGGACGACCGCGACACGGGCATCGCGGCGATTGCCGTTCGGGGCGTTCGCGCCCTTTCTGCCCCCCGACCCGGGCGGTGATCGCTTCTCCCGAAGGGACCATGGTGAGTTGCTGCGACGGTATGTCCGCGCGGTCGTCGATGGCGCCGGGGGGCACGCGCTGCTGGTGTTCGTCGACGACGCCCATCTTCTCGACGACGGGTCGGCCATACTCCTTCAGCAGTTGGCCCTGACCGGCACGGCCACAGTCGTTGCCACGGTGCGGTCGGGTGAGCCGGCGCCCGACCCGGTGGTGGCCCTGTGGAAGGACGGCCCGGCCGAACGCATCGAGCTGGGGGTTCTCGATGACGCGGCGGTCGAAGAGCTGCTGGTCTCGGTGTTGGGCGGCCCGGTCGACCCGGCGTCGAAGCGACAACTCATCGAACGCAGCCAGGGCAACCCGCTGTTTCTGCGCGAGCTGGTGACCGGGGCGCTCGAGACCGGCGCGCTGGTCGAAGAGGTGGTCGGGATGTGGCGCCTTCGCGGCGACCTGCACCCCACTGAGCGGCTAGTCGAAATGGCGGCGCAGCGGTTGGCCGACCTGACCGGTCCCGAGCGGGCCGTCCTGGAGCTCCTCACGCTGGGTGAGCCGCTGGAGCTTGTCGAACTGGACCAGTTGGCCGAACCCGCCGCCGTCGAGGCTCTCGAGCGCAAGGGTCTGATCACTAGCCGGGTGGACGGCCGTCGCGTCCGGATGTGGCTTGCACACCCCATCTTCGGAGATGTCTTGAGCGTGGGCATCAGCCCGGTGCGCGAGCGGGCGATCGCCCGGTCGCTGGCCGAGGTGATCGAGACACCGGGCGGCCCGCGCCGGAACGACAGGTTGTTGCTGGCGTCGCTGCGTCTCGTCGGCGGTGGCGGCAGCCCGGAACTTCTGCTGTCCGGTGCGATCGGCGCCCGCGCCCACCACGACTACTCGTTGGCCGAACGGCTGGCCCGAGCGGCCGTCGAGGAGGGCGGCGGTTTCGAAGCCCGCCTTGTGGCCGCCGAGGCCGCCCACGCCCAGGGCCGGCGAGGGCAGGCCGAAGACGAGCTGGCCGCTTTGGCCGCGCGAGCCGTGAGCGACGCCGAACAGGCCCGAGTTGCCTTGCTGCGCTTCGACAATGCCTATCTCCTGCAGGGTTGCGCCGACCTTCGGTTGATTGACGACGCGGCCGATGCCGTCATCGATCCGTTCTGGCATGACGAACTGATGGCCAGACGGTTTTTTGTGATGAGCACGACCAGCGGGCCCCGCGCAACCGTGCAGACCGCAGCGACGATGCTTGAGCGATCGGGCTCGCGCCCGCTGACCGCCGTCCTTGTGGCGGTGTCCTACAGCATGATCCGGCTCGGTCGGCTCAACGACGCCATGGAACTACTCGCGTCAGCGCCTGGCGGGGACGCGATACCCGAATCCGATGAACCGTGGGCTCAATGGGCCCTGTTTGTCGCCCGTGTCGTTGCGCTCGTGTACGCGGGCCGTCTCGGTGAGGCCGAGGAGCTCCTCACTGTTGTGTACAGCCGGGTCGTCGATCAACCGGCGGCAGAAGCGAGGGCCTACGTTGCCGGATGGTTTGCCGTGTTGCATCTGGAACAAGGCCGCCCGATGAGCGCGTTTCGGCGTGCCGGTGAGTCATCCGCCCTGTTCCGGCAGCTGGGGCGCACCGTGCAGGCGGGCATGGGCTGCGTCGCCGGCGCGCAGGCCTTTGCGCTGACCGGGCAGGCCGACCGCGCCGCCGAGACGCTCACCGCCCGCGACGCGCTCGGCCTGCCAACGGTTCCGGTGACCGAGACCGACCTGCTGGTGGCCCGGGCCTGGACCGCAGTCGCCGCCGGGAACCTACCTGGCGCGCGACAACTGCTCGAGCGGGCCGCCGACTATGGCGAAGAGGTTGGTGACCTCATCGGCGCCACCAGCGCGCTGCACGGCCTGGCCCGCCTCGGCCAGGCCCGCCACGTCGCTGACCGCCTCGGACGGCTCGCCGACGAAGTCGATGGCGATCTGGTGGCCGCCCGCGTCGCCTACACCAACGGAGTCGCCGCCCGGAATCCCGACGCGCTCAACAAGGTCTCTTCCGATTTCGAGGACCTGGGTGCGCTCCTCTACGCCGCCGAAGCCCGCGCCGAAGCCGCCGTCGTTCTCCGCAACACTGGCAGGAATCGGGATGGCGCGGCCGCCGAGCGGCACGCGGCGCGGCTCCTGGCCCGCTGCGAAGGAGCCGCGACACCCGCGGTCCGGCTGATCATGGCCCGGGTGCGTCTCACGCCGGGAGAGTTCGACACCGCGGTGCAGGCCGCCGCAGGCCGCTCCAACAAACAGATCGCCAGCGACATGCATCTCTCGGTACGGACGGTCGAAAGCCACCTCCAGCGGGTCTACGAAAAACTCGGGGTCTCCGGACGCCACGAGCTGGCCGATGCGCTGCCCGACCAACAAACCACCTGACCGACGACGACGCTCTCGCTCCCGCCGGGCTCGGGCCGACATCTTGAGGCGCCGAGGGTCAGCGGCGCAGTGGTCTGAGCGTCGCCGTCCAGTAGCGACTACTGAGGACTGGCCGCCGCCGTGGTGGTCGGCTGTACGTATGAATGCAGTTGTCGACGCGCCTGCCGCGGGCGCTTTGGATCCGAAATCGGTCGTCTTGCGCTTCTACGCCCTGATGAACGAACGAAAGTTCGACGGGGCCTTCGAGCTCTTGAGCGACGACGTCGAGTGGTGGCTGTCGGGTACCCAGTCGGTCGGAGGTCAGAAGGCGAGCGGAACCCTCAACAAAGCTGAGTTCACCCAGGCCATGCGCCTCGTCGGGGACCTGACCGTCGGTGGCATGGCGTTCGAGCCTGGAATGATGCTGATAGAAGGAAACAGCCTGGCTATGACCGTCGAGAGCAAGGCCGAGCTGCAGAACGGCCGCACCTACCACAACCACATCGCGATATTTCTCGAGGTACGTGACGGGAAGATTGCCTGGGTGAAGGAGTACGCCGACACCAAACACGTCCACGACACGCTGCTGGCCCCGTGAAGACATCGCCGGGCCTCGTCGCCCGCTCCGTCGACCGAATTTTGGATCGGCTTCGGAAGTTACCACCGGCCCGCAACGAGTACGTGGTCGAGCGCGGTCTGCGCACGCCGACCCGTGATGGTTTCGTGTTGGTAAGTGACCATTACGCCCCGGTGGACTCAAAGGCCGACGGCCCGACGATCCTCATCCGCACGCCGTACGGCCGAGGTCTGCCTGTCGACGTGCTCTACGCGCGGACCTTCGCGGCCCGTGGCTACCACGTGATCCTGCAGAGCTGTCGAGGAACGCAGGACTCAACCGACTCCTTTCAGCCGTTCGTGCGTGAAGCCGACGATGGCCAGGACACCGTCGTCTGGCTGCGCGAGCAGCCGTGGTTCAACGGAGAGCTCGGCACGTTCGGAATGTCGTACTTGGCATTTGTTCAATGGGCCCTGCTGTCCGACCCGCCGCCGGAGCTGCGGGCCAGCGTGATGATCGCCGGACCGCACGACTTTAGCCACGCCATCTGGGAGAACGGGTCCTTCGCGCTGGAAAACTTTCTCGGCTGGAGTGACACCAACAGCGTCCCGGTCGGGGACCGGCCGGGCTTGGTGCGGCTGCTCGCGGGAAGCGGGCAGATGGTGAACCGGCAGAAGACCGCATTGGCGGGGCTGCCGTTGGCAGATGCGGCCGAGCCACTCTTTGATGGACGCGCGCCGTGGTACCGCCAGTGGCTCGAGCATCCAGACCTGTCAGATCCCTACTGGCAGTGCTACGACTTCACCGGTGCGCTGCACCGGGTTCGGACGCCGACGCTGCTCGTCGGCGGTTGGCAGGACGTCTTCGTCGGACAAACCGTCGAGCAGTACCAGGCGCTACGGTCCAGGGGCGTCGAGGTTGCCCTGACGCTGGGACCGTGGACCCATCGCGGCCATGTTGTCAATGGATCCTCTGTCATCGACAACGAAGCCCTGACCTGGTTGGACACGCACCTCGGTAGCGGCACAGCCGGTGGCCGTACGCAAGCCGTGCGCACATTTGTCACCGGACGCAACGCCTGGCATAGCTTGCCGGCGTGGCCGCCGAACAGCACCGAGACCACCTGGTACCCGAGCGACGACGGCCTGCTGGCAACGACTGCCCCTGCGGGCGGCCAGTCAACATTCCGCTATGACCCCCACGACCCGACACCCGCGGTGGGCGGCCGCAGGCTCGCCGCCGACGCCGGCGTACGAAACAACGCCAAGTTGGAGGCAAGACGGGATGTGCTGAGCTTCACCACATCCGAACTGAGCACCGATCTTGAGTTCGAGGGGTTCCCAGTCGTCGAGGTGGCCTTGAGCGTGGACAACCCGCACGCCGATATCTTCGTCCGCATCTGCGACGTCGATCCAAAAGGCCGCTCCCACAACATCTCCGACGCGTTCGACAGACTCGATCCTCATCCGGGCACCGGCGAGGTTCAGCACCTCACCGTGCGGCTATCGCCCTGCGCCCACCGGCTGCTGGCGGGGCACCGCCTGCGGCTGCAGGTCTCCGGCGGCGCCCACCCCCAGTACGCACGAAACCTCGGCACCGCAGAACCCCTGGCGACCGGTGCGAGTCTGAAACCCGCCTGCCACACCATTCACCACGCTGACACCCGGCTCACGCTTCCGGTCACCACCACAACCAACGCCACGTCCGCGTAGCCCGCGTCGGTGGTAACGTTGTCGGTTGCTCCTCGTCATTCCCCCGTGGGGGATTGAAGTTCGTGGCAGTGGAACCCCTTCAGCACTGCTTCGGGTACATCGGATCCGACCTGCAGGACCCTTACGGTATCAACCCGGCCAGCATCACCAGCGTCACCGCGTTGCAGGACAGCTACTTTCAGGGCGGCACCGTCGGGCAGTTGATGCATCAGCTCGCCGCGCAGCCCGATTCCCTGCTGGTCGGCGCCGAAACGGTGAAAGACTTCCAGCTGTTTCCCGGTGACAGCATCAACCTGCGGCTGCAAGTCGCCCGCACCCGCCAACTCACCAACGTCGGATTCCACTACATCGGGGTCGTCACCGAATTCCCCACCGCCCCTAAGGACAGCTTCTTCGTCGCCAACGCTGGCTACCTCGCCCAACGCACTGGCGCCGCCGTCGGGGCCTTCCTTGTCGATACCGGCGGACGTGACACCACCGCCGTCGCCGACCGAATCAAGACAGCCGTCGGCCCTTCGGCGACGGTCACCGATATCGCCACCACCCGCGGCAAGCTCGGATCGAGCCTCACCGCGGTCGACCTCGCCGGCCTCACCCGCATCGAGCTAGGGTTCGGCCTGGTCCTGCCGCCGCGTCCAGAGCCCTGGTCCTCGCGCTGGGACTGACCGAGCGGCGGAGCAGCTCCGTCATCGCCAACGCACTGGGAGCCACCGGACGCCAACTGCGGTCGTTTGTGCTGGCCGAAGCCGCCGCCCTCGTGGGTGCGGTTTCACCGACCTAACCACAACACACGAGTGTCAAGGATCAACCGACACCAAAACGTCAGCCATCAACTGACTCTGAACAGGGCACACTGCCGGGGGCACTATTGTTTTCGCAGCTCATCGATGCTTTACATGATTCCTCTCGACGATCGGTCCGACTCCCGGTCGGTGCATCGGAACCGCGCCGCGGCTCCGCCCAACAACCGAGCACCGCACCTCAGACGAGCAGTAGCACACGAATTAGAGTGGTGCACAACACGATAACGGGAACGGCGTACTTTAGTGGTAGCCAGCCATATTCGGTCCCGTCGTATTCGCGTCAGGAGACAAGGTCACTTGGATGGTTGGGGCAGTGGGACTATCCGTGCTGGTCGTTGGCGATCTCCGAATCGGTTATAGTCCGGGATGGTCGGGTCGGGTCGGGGCCGTTCGCCGGTACGGGTGGGAGGACGTCTTGGGCATCGACTTGCGGGGCTCGGTACCGAGGACGCTCGGCGGCGATATTTGACTGTCTATGACGACATGCGCTCGCTGATTCCGGAGCTAGGTCAGCAGCGCGATACGGTCGATGAGGTTGTCAAGAACGGTGCCACCGGGTGGCCAGGGGAAATCGGGTACCGCCGCGTGCAGGCCAACATAGCCGTGCAGCGCGACCCATAACGCGGTGGCGTCCTCCATCGGCCGGCTGGACTGAGATTGCCCGGTGGCGACGCATTCGCGGACGGCGTCGAGCAGGACGGCGAAGGCCTCGGCACCCAGCATGTTGTCGACGGTCTTGTCGATCTCGGGGACAGTTCGATTTTCCGGGTGAACAGGACGGCGTACTGCTCGGGATGGTCCCGACCGAAAGCCACGTAGGCGTGGCACGCGCCACGCAGCCGCGACTTCGGGTCAGCGTGCGCCTCGACGCCGCGGCGCAGGTTGGCGGCCAGCGCATCGAAGTTGTGGGCGATCACCGCTTCCAGTAGGTCGTCGAGGTCCTCAAAGTGGGAGTAGATCGAGGGCGCGGTGATTCCGGCGCTGCGTGCGACGGCGCGCAGACTGACCGCATCCTGCCCGTTCTCCTCGATGAGTCGGGCCGCCGCCGCGATGATCTCGTCCCGCAGGCGGCCGCCTTCGCCACGCCGGTTGCGGGTCCGCCGGGTCTTGGCCGGTGTCACGAAAATCACTACAGTCGTTTGTTTACGGTGTAGGAAGGTGGCATATGCCCAGACCGTGCGGTCGTTCGATAGCGCATGGCTCGCGTACCGGCAGCAGCCAATGCACGGCCTGGTCTTGGGTCTGTTCACGCTCGGTGGTAGCCGCTTCGAACCTGAGTTGCAACCCCGCGACTACGGCCTCGCTAACCTCGCCGACATCGAGCTCATCACCGCCGACTACGTCGCCTGGTTTCAACGCGAGCAGGCTCATGCACCGACTCGGGCGCCGCCCGCCGGCATAAGACGAGGCCGAGTATTACGGTCAACGCCGGGTCGGGCACACCGATCACACGTAACGAGGTGTGCATAACACCGGGATGCTTGACATCAAGTGAGACAAAATGCATCGTCGCATTTCAGCGCACCCCAACATGACACGAGGTTTGGGAATAGACAGGCGGCGGCTAACGTCGGCGCTGCCGCTCGCACGCTACGGGGTGCCCCTGCCTGCGCATAGTGAGAACTCGAACGATGTTGTAGTGCAACGTAATAACGAATGCGGAGTTCTCTGGGGAAGCCGAATACTCGAAATTCATGTCTCCACGTTGGGAGCAGCCGTACTAACCGGGCCCCAACCGATCCTGTGCGCTGGCTGGCCAGCGCCCATACCGCGCTCGACTTCGAGACTGAGGCGGCGGTCACCGATCAGCTCCGCGTAGTCGTCGGCACGATATTGCGGGCTCTACCGCCGTACGGACAGAGCAGCTGTTGCCTGTAAGCGGGGCCGGTTATTCATTCGACAGGTCAAAGAGATCAGCGGAACATGTCGGCTTTCGCTGTTACGGTGCGTGGTCGGTGGCAGTTTGAAGGGGAACGGGCGTGGCAAGCAAATCGCGGGAGTTGGGACGGATGCCGTTGAATTGGGCGAGCCGATGAAGATCCATATCGAGATCGTCGTCGACGTGGACGTCACCGCCTGGGCCGAGCGGTTTGGGGTCGCCCCGATGAAGGTCGAACCCTCGGTGCAGCTGCACTTCGCCGGACTTGTACATAAGGAACTCCGGGAACTGGGGCTCGACATCCGGTTAGACCCCAACGCTGATCCCGGCGCGCGTGAGTTCCGCGATGACGACGCTGGCTATCTGGCCTGGCTCGCCGCCCACCCCCACGGCTACGTGATCAACATCGCGCGCAGCCACAGCGCGACCGAAGCGCGTGTGCACCATGCAGGTTGCCGGACTATCAGCGGTCAGAACCCTGGCGCGGGCGCGTGGACCGGACCGTACGTGAAAGTTTGCGCGGAATATCTGGCCGAGCTCGAGCAGTGGGTGACCGCTCAGGTCGGCCAGCCGGTCCCGCCGTGCGGGACCTGCCGTCCGGCGCTCGACGGCGGACAACCCACTGCAACCAAGCCGAACGAGCAGGCGGTGGCGCCCCCGGAGCCCGAGGGTCGTTGCGAGATACACGGACCGGCGGCGGGCAGTGCGGTAGTCGAGGCGTGGGCGGATGACTACATCCGCTTTGAACACCTGCCTGTCTGGCAAAAGCATCTGCGGGACGAGATCCGCAGTCGCTGCCGACAGATCGAGCCGTCGGCGGGGCAGGTGCTGCACGCCACATTTTTCGGCGCCAAGCATTCGAAGGCTGACGTCGAGAACGTGTTGCTCTACTACATCGACTCGTTCAGAGTCGCCGGCCGCAACGGGATCCGCTTCGAACACGGCGCCGATGTGCCGCCGGCTCCCGATGGTGCCGAGTACCCGTTCTGCTACCGCTACGCGCTCGCACCGCGCTCGGGCAGCTTCGCCCACTGGCGGCAGGGGCGAACGCTGGCCTCGTTCGAATGGACCGACCTGGGCACGTTCGTCGGCGAGAAGAAGCTGGCACAAGTGTGGCTGGCGCTCGCCCGCGGTCAGGCCGAGGTGGGCGCGCCAGCGTGCGCGCCCGGGACGCCATTCGCCGTCAGAGTCCAGGTTCGGCCGCCGCACGGGCTTCAGCCGGTGTGGGGCGGATTGGTGAAGGGGACCTTCGATGGGGTGATCTGTGCGTTCCAAGCCCAGACCGACACGGCGGTCCTGCCTGAAGTCGTGGCACGGCTCGCGAAAGACCTTCCCGCACATCCCGCAGAGATCGAGCACCATCTGCGTGATCAACGCCGGGCCGTGCTCGGCGCTGTGCACAAGCTCGTCTCTCCCTACCAGGCGGGCGTCAAGTGGGACCCCGCGGACCACCTGTGCGTCGCCGGCGAATTGCTCCCCGCTGAACCGGCCAATTCACGCTGGGCGATCAAGGGAGAGCTCGTCGAGCTCATCCGCTAACACAGCGGATCCGCGCCGATTGGCGGCCCGAACTAGCGTTATGCAGGCTATTTTGACAAGCTCTCGCGACACGCCGATGTCTTGTCAATCTTCACTGCATCTCGACAGCCGCGACTTCTGAAGCAGCGGCGGTGAGACGCCCGTCGCGGCGCCGCTCTCGCTTCTTTCGTCGGCGGACGGCGATGAACATCAAGTCCCGACGTAACCCGGCGGAATCCTGAACAGCGTAGTCCATTATGTCGCAGGAAGTCTCGCGCGTCGCGTGCTTCGAATCGTTGTAGCGCCTTGGGTAGGCACAGTTGGTGGATAAAATCGGGACATGGCGTACCCCAAGGACTTCTTCATCAGCTACAACAAGGCAGACCGGTCGTGGGCTGAGTGGATCGCGTGGGTACTCGAAGCGGAGAAGTACACGACAGTTGTTCAAGAGTGGGACTTCAAGCCTGGCGGCAACTTCGTCGTGGAGATGGACAATGCCGCGAAGGAGTGCGAACGGACCATCGCCGTCGTGTCACGGGACTACTTAAATGCCGAATTCACCTTGCCGGAATGGGCGGCAAAGTTCGCACAGGACCCGAAAGGCTTGGGCCGCAAACTCGTTCCGGTACGTGTGGCACCTTGCGACATCGAGGGGTTGCTGGGCCAAGTCATCTACTGCGATCTCGTTGGCCTTGATGAGGAGGCGGCACGAAAGCGCCTGCTGTCACAGCTGAGTCCCGGCCGCACGAAACCCGCTGTCGCTCCGTCATTTCCGGGGAATACTACGGAGCCAGCTTTCCCGGCCCCGCAACAGCCGGGGGCAGCCGCGCCGCGGCGACTATGGACGCCGTTGGGCCGGCCGGTCCACGCGCAGTGGCGAGCTGACAGCACACGCTCTGAGTACTCACGCTCGACGCTCGAATTGCACAGCATCCCGATGGATCAGCATGGCTTAGAGGCTCGGGCGCTCCGTGATCTACCTGATGCCCTGTCGATTCTCGGCCGGCAAGGCGGACTGTTCGACCAGAACGAAGCCCTCCAAGCCAGTGCCTTCGAAGACCGCGCCGAAGCATCCTCGTCCGGCGACGGGGGCCGACTCGGCGCCAAAGGAATTGCCGCCTATCGCGACCGGCACGTGGTCACTTGGCTGCCACTGCCGTACGGCAACCTCGGATCGGTCTTCGACGAGGAGGACGTCAAGAATCGTCTGATTGCATCGCTGGCGCTCCACGCTAATACTGGGCTTCACGACGGAGGCGAAGTGGCGCTTGCAGTTTCGTCGAGCCCATCGCGATGCTGATGGTTGGCCAGGCGGGAGAGATCGAAAGGCGCTCGTCGGCACAGTTCCTCTACACAATGGCACCGAGATCGTCTCTCCGCATAGATCCGAAAGAGGCAGTGCCAGCGTCAGCGCTCGGCGCCCAAGCTGCCGAGATCGCAGACGAGCTGACGGCGCAGCTGGCGCTCAGGCTGGGCTCCATTCGCTAAACGCTGCGGACCAACACATGGTGCGGAGAAAGCGCAGAGGCGATGACGTCCCGGTAGAAGGGGCCGTTGATCGGCGAGCCATCGCCGATGCTGGTCTTAACCTCTGGGGTGGTGTGTTGTCACTGCTGTCGTCGTTCGCGGCGGTGTCAGGCGCCGCCTCTAGCCTGGTCTCATGCTGAATGAAACGTGGCAGACAAAGCATGAACGCCTCTGGCGCTCGTTCGTGAGGCTGCGCGAGGTCGTGGAGGACACCGACACGGGCGAGGTGATCGAAGCCCGTGACGCGCTGACCCGGTTTTGCCTCGACGCGTTTGAGCTGCGGGATTGGCTCCGCATGTCTGATGTTGATCCCGCCGTAAACGAAGCCGTGACGAAAATGTTCGGCAAGCCCTCCAGCAAGCCCGAGAAGCGAGCTGCTGGCGAGTCGGTTGCGCTCGCCGCCTGCGCGGACATTGCCAACGCCTCGAAGCATCTCGAGCTCACACAACCTAGTTACTCGGTCGGCGGCCCTGCGGAAGTCACCTACGAGCACATGTCTTCCCATCGCGATATACTCGACTTCGCGTTGCCGTTTATTGATGATGTGCCGACGTTCGGCGAGCACCAGTGGATGTGGGTCATCACTGCGGGTGGAGTGGAATATGACGCGTTGCTTCTCGCCGAGGACGCCATTCGCGACTGGGAGCGCTGCTTGCTGAGCCATGGATTGCTAGCGAAGAGTGAGTACTTTGGCTAAAGCTAAATGCACTCAGACCTGAGTGTGGTCACCTAACTTGGCCCCGTTTGGCCCCGTCGTTCTGCAGGTGGATTCCCGTGAACGTCGCAACACCGAGGCTGTTCGGAGGTTGCGGTGAGAACTGTGCGAAGCCGACGTGGTGTGATGTTGGTGGAGAAGCAGGAGTGGTTTACTCGGCTGATTGCGCAGGGGTGAGCAACTCTGAGGCGTGTCGGGTCGTGGGAATTAACCGCAGGACGGGGACACGCTGGCGCTACGGGCGCACAATCCTGAACACCGCTGGTGAGCCGGTGCACTATCCGGCCGTCGTCAGTGACTTTCGATGTGCGAAGCGGAGGATGCTCGTTCTGCAGGTCGGGGTGGCTGAGCTGCATCACGCGTTCGGGCCGCGGCAGGTCCCGCAGCGGATGCGATCCGAGGTCGGTCAGGAAGGCGCCCTCGGTCAGCCGGTCGACGACGAGATCGGTTGTGATGCCGGACAGCAAGGTTTGACCGCCGTGGCCGAGGTCCCGTAGCCTCGCGGCCCGGTTGATTGTCGGGCCGATGTAATTGCTTTCATCGCGCAACTGCACCTCACCGGTGTGCACACCGATACGCAACCGGATCGGGGCGAGCGCAGCCCTCTGCAACGCCAGCGCACATGCCAGTGGTCGCAGATGAACGACCCGCGCGAATCGCAGCAATGGGTCTCGAGCGGAACGCTCCTTGCGGACGGCGACTACACCGAGGCCGAAATGAACAAGCTGCTCGACGACGTACTTCGACGCAGCGCCCGCCTACTCGCACTGACCACTGATCGAGCCCCGGTCCCGGGCGCAGACCCGACCCAACTCTTCCACCGCGGATGGGGCCGGGCAGCGCTGTGGGCTCTTGGACTGACCCGGCAGAAGAATCTGAGACCGCTGTCGATGCCCCGAGGGCCGTGCGGGCGACCGCAGGGCAACCGACGGCAATCGTGCGCACGCCAGTAGTCGATCTGGCACTCTGGGCCTGGACGCGAGGTAACGCGGTGTAGATTTCACTACAACCGCCGTCGCTCGCCGCGCTGGAAGCATTACTCGCACAAGGAATGCAGTGAACTGCGTCGAAAGCTGCACGCGAGAAAGGTTATTGGCCTTTCAGGCTGCCGATGCCGAGCGACGTGTCCTTCGGAGTCTGCGCAGTGGTTGATTCGTACGCGTTGACATAGGCCTGCGGATCGCGGTCGACAATCTGCAGCCCTTTGGTCGTGGGGTGCTGCGCCATGAACTCGCGGTACTGCTGACCGAGTGCCTCGCGAAGGCCAATGGGCGCATGACGACGAAAGTCTGATAGTCCTTCGCGTTCCTCCTCGCCCATGTGCTCGTCATTCGCCTCACGTGCTCGACCGACTGCCGCCCACCACTCGTCAGTGCCAATCGCCGCCGCATTGGCGTCCCGAACACCGTCACGGATGTCGTTGTGATCGCCGATCGCATCGAGCGTTTCGCCCTCGCGGTCGTCGGCACCCCGCGTCAACAGTTGTGGATAGAAGATCTTCTCCTCGATGTAAGCGTGCACATCCAGCTTGTCGGCAAGCGGACGCCAAACCTTTTCGAGCGCATCCTTTCTGACCGATGCGCGCGCCTGCAGATTGTCGAGCCGTGCGAACTGCTCGCGAAACCACTCATGGTCAGCAAGTATCAACATCGTGATGTCAGACATCTCGATTCCAATCGTGCGCTGAGGGCCGCGGCAGATTCTCGTTCACCTCCCTCGATGCTTGCAGACGGTCGGTGACGTGTCGACGGGTGTCCGTCACGAACACGCAATGCCTCAGTCCTTGCGGCCCGCGTCGACCAGGCGGAGAACCGCCGAGCCCTCCTCATCGGAGGCCTCCAGATCCACCTCCACGTCGAAGCCCCAGTCGTGGTCGCCGGCCGGGTCGT
>JAOPWC010000176.1 GCA_025965895.1 Mycobacterium sp. | reverse complement strand
ATTCGGTCATGTTTTCGATGATGCCGACCCTGAAGTAGGTGTTGCGTGGGTTACACCAATGAATTCGCTGTGAAAACATTGTTAACCGTTGGCCGTCTGCCCTGGCTTGAACGGGTTGACCGCGAACTGGATGACCCGGTACGGGGCTCGCGCGTGCGGATCGACGTTGTTCCACTGGCTGATGAAGATGCGCAGTTCGTCGAGGGTCGAACCCGGGGAGATGTAGCCGCCGTAGGGCTGGGCGAGCCTGTTGTCGTCGGGGGGCGGCAGGCTTTCGGCGGGATCCGGCCAGTCTGTGGACACGACGACGGTGGTGACGGGGGCCGTGCCGAGCCCGGTGGGGTCATCGGCGACCCGCACCTCCATGTTCCCTGTGGTCGCGTTGAAGTACGACAGCACGGTCTTGCCGTCGATCTGCGCGATGCTCATCTCACCGAGCCGGGCGCCCCAAAGCGGGGTTGCGGGTTTGTTCCAGCCGCCCGCTGCGCCCGACAGGCCTGACCACCCCTGCCAGGTCGACCGGTCGGTGAACGTCTGGGGTCTGGCGCGGAACAGCACCACAGGCTGGCTGCGGTCGAAACTGTCGGCAACGATGTACACCCACCCCGTCGGGGAGTCGCCTTTGGGGATCGGGTCGTAGTAGCCGCTGATCTGCGACTGCCGTAAGCCCGCGTAGCTGCCGTCCCTGACCGATCCGGCAACCGTAGGCCAGTGGCCGTTTGCCGGATCGGCTTTCACGAGGCGGGAGGTCTGCGGCACCAGATTGCGGACCGTGGCGACCATCAGGTAGTTGTCTCGGTTGATCTGGACCACGCCGGCCGGCAGCTGGGAGTCGCCCGGCGGCGTTGGATCGGCCAGGAGCGGCTTTTCGATGCCGATCACCCTGTCGTAGCGAACACCGGAGGGGTCATCGACGGTGTCGGTGTCGACCCGCAGCGCGACCGGCGCGTACCACCCCCCGAAGCCGACGCCCTGGCCTGCGAAGCTGTCGCCGCAGACCTGCAGCACACCGCTGGGAAACTCCATGAACTCGCACAGGTCCGTTGCCCCGATGCCGTAATCACGCGTCGGGGTTCCGGTGCCCGCGGCCGGACCGACGCGAACCACCTCGCCGAGCGCCAGCGGCTCGAAAATGGGTTCCGGCTGGGGCGCGGGCGGGTCCGCGTGTGCCGGAGCGATCGGGAGCGCGCCGATCACGAGCAGCGCCGACCCGATCACTGCCCGGCGCGCATTCATCGCCGGACAGCGTAGCGGCGGGCGCCGAACCCTTCTACTCCGATCAGCGGCTCGCCCGAGGAGTTAAACCGCAGCGGCGGCGAGCAGCTCGGCGATCTGGATTGTGTTCAGCGCAGCGCCCTTCCTCAGGTTGTCGCCGGAGACGAACAGCGCGAGGCCACGTCCGTCGGGCACGCCGGGGTCCCGGCGAATCCGCCCGACCAGGGAGTCGTCGATGCCGGCGGCGGCAAGCGGTGTCGGCACGTCGACAAGTTTGACGCCCGGCGCGTTCGCGAGGAGCTCGGCAGCACGTGCCGGTGAGAGGGGTCGGGAGAATTCGGCGTTGATCGACAGCGAGTGCCCGGTGAAGACCGGAACCCGAACACAGGTGCCGCTGACGAGCAGGTCCGGGATGCCGAGAATCTTCCGGCTCTCGTCGCGCAGCTTCTGATCCTCGTCCGTCTCGCCGGAGCCGTCGCCGACAAGCGAACCGGCGAGTGGAAGCACATTGAACGCGATCGGCGCGACGTATTTGTCGGGAGCCGGAAAGGCCAGCGCGCTGCCGTCGTGGACCAGTTGCTCGGCATCGTCGATGACCGCGCGCGCCTGGCCCGCCAGCTCACGGACTCCGCCTAGGCCGCTGCCGGACACCGCCTGATAGGTCGACGCGACCAGCCGGACCAGTCCTGCCTCGTCGTGCAGCGGTTTGAGCACCGGCATCGCGGCCATCGTGGTGCAGTTCGGATTCGCGATGATGCCCTTGGGTCGATTGCCTGCGTCGGCAAAGTTGACTTCGGAGACCACCAGCGGAACGTCGTGGTCTTTGCGCCACGCCGACGAGTTGTCGATCACCGTCACCCCGGCCGCGGCGAAACGGGGAGCCTGCACCCGCGACATCGTCGCGCCCGCGGAGAACAGCGCGATGTCGAGACCGCGGGGGTCGGCGGTCGCGGCGTCCTCGACCTCGATCTCCTGCCCACGGAACGCGAGCTTGCGGCCCTGCGACCGCGCCGAGGCGAAGAACCGCACGCTGTCGGCGGGAAAATTACGCTCGTCCAGCAACGCACGCATGACCTGACCCACCTGGCCGGTGGCGCCCACTATGCCTATCGACAAGCCGACGTTGACCATGACTATCGCCCCGTCCCGGCGTACACCACGGCTTCCTCGTCGCCACCGAGGCGGAACGCCTCGTGCAGCGCGGCAACGGCCTTGTCGAGCTCGGTGTCCTTGACCAGCACAGAGATTCGAATCTCAGAGGTGGAGATCAGATCAATGTTGACCCCGACGGCGGCCAGCGCCTCGCAGAACGTCGCCGTGACGCCGGGGTGGCTGCGCATGCCGGCACCGACCAACGACACCTTGCCGATGTGATCGTCGTAAAGCACCCGGGTGAAGCCGATCTCGTCCTGCAACGAGGTCAGCTTCTCCACTGCGGTGGGGCCGCTGTCCCGTGAGCAGGTAAACGTGATATCGGTCTTGCCGTCCTCGATCTTCGAGATGTTCTGCAACACCATGTCGATGTTGACGTCGGCTTCGGCGACAGCGCGAAACACCTTGGCGGCGTAGCCCGGAACGTCGGGCAGGCCGACGATCGTCACCTTGGCCTCGCTGCGGTCGTGTGCGACCCCGGTCAGAATCGCATCTTCCATCGGGATGTCCTCCATTGATCCGGACACGAACGTTCCGGGCTTGTCCGAGTACGACGACCGGACATGTATCGGAACATCGTAGCGGCGGGCGTATTCCACGCATCGCAGCATCAGCACCTTGGCGCCGCAGGCGGCGAGCTCGAGCATCTCCTCGAACGAGACCGTGTCCAATCGGCGCGCGTTCGACACGATCCGCGGGTCCGCGGTGAAGATGCCGTCGACGTCGGTGTAGATCTCGCAGACGTCGGCGCCCAGCGCTGCCGCCAATGCGACCGCGGTGGTGTCCGAGCCGCCGCGGCCAAGCGTGGTGACGTCCTTGCTGTCCTGGCTCACGCCCTGGAACCCGGCGACCAGCACGATCAGCCCCTCGTCGAGAGCCGACCGCAGCCGACCGGGCGTGACGTCGATGATCTTCGCGTTGCCGTGAATGCCGGTGGTGATCACACCTGCCTGCGAGCCGGTGAACGAGCGGGCCTGCGCGCCGAGTGAGTCGATGGCCATTGCGACAAGTGCATTCGAGATCCGCTCACCGGCGGTCAGCAGCATGTCCATCTCACGCGGCGGCGGTGCCGGACAGACCTGCTTGGCCAGGTCGAGCAGGTCGTCGGTGGTGTCGCCCATCGCCGAGACCACCACGACGACGTCGTTGCCCATCTTTCTGGTCGCTACGATGCGCTCGGCCACCCGGCGGATGCGGTCGGCGTCGGCCACCGACGATCCGCCGTACTTCTGCACGACGAGCGCCACGGTCAACCTTCCTCAGGTGGGAGTCTCACCAAGGATAAGGGGTCTGCGCGCGTGATTTTGGCCCGGGAAATGCCGGGTTACTGTGAGCATGTGACCGACCGCGTCGCAGACACCAGGGTTCCGATCAACCCCGCCCTCGCGGCCCGCTGGAGTCCCCGGGCCTTTGATCCGACGGCGTCCGTCACCGCCGAACAGATCACCGCGTTGCTCGAGGCAGCCCGGTGGGCGGCGACCTGGGGCCGTCGCCAGCCGGTGCGGTTCATCGTCGGCATCAGCGGCGACGAGACCTTCGAGCAGCTCGCCGGGCTGCTCAAGCGGGGCAATAGCTACGCGAAGTCGGCCGGGGCGCTCATTTTGGTCTGTGCCGACGAAGGGCCCGACGACAACACGGCGCTGTATGCCGCGGTCGACGCCGGTGCGGCGATCGCGCAGCTGTCGATCGAGGCGGTGTCGCGGGGTTTGATCGTGCACCCGATGGCGGGTTTCGACAAAGACGGCGCCCGCAGCGTGTTCGGGCTGCCGGAGGAGGTGCGGCCGGTCGCGATCGTCGCGGTCGGCTCACTGGGCGACTACGCCGCCGCGGACGAGGCGATCGTCGAGCGTGATCGCATGCCGCGACAGCGGTTGCCGCTCGAGGAGATCGCGTTCAGGGGAACGTGGGGCCGGCCGTTTCGGCCGTAGCCCATTTTGCCGACGCTGTAAGCAGCGCGGAAAAGTGCGCGTGACGGACACGTGGCATACCGCTTCGCGGGCCCGGCGCGGCCGTATCACGCGTAGAGCTTGGCGGCCCGGCCGGCGATGCCCGCGGCGTTCTCGCAGTCCCCACCACTGGTGTCGACGACAACTGCAGGACGAATCACGAGGTTGCGGACCGACACATAGCCTCCGCGGGCGAGTCGGCGTTGCATCGGCGCGCCGACGAACGACAGCGCTGAGCAGAACCTGCGATCCAGGTAGACCGCGACGCCGTCTTGTTCACGCCGCTCGAGCCCCTCGGTCGCCGCGTCGACGAGCTGTGGCTGCAGCTGGACCCGCAGCGCTAGCGCGTCCTCGGAGCCTGGGCGCCGGACGCTGAACCGGCATTCGTAGGGCTGCTGCGTGCCGGTGTCCCAGTGGTCGACGTCCGCGCCGACCACCGTCATCGCTTCGCACGGGTCGCGTTCTGCCAGCGCGTACGGGTAGGCGGCGAGCGCGTCGCGGGCGGGAAGCGGCCGCGTCGTCACCCGTTCGGCGACCGCGAGCGCGATCCGCTGCGCGAGCCCGCAATCCTGGTCGGCGATCAGCCCGATCTTCACCAGCGGCTGCTCCGGTGCGCGCAGTGGACGCGCGCCCGACAGCGCGGCCATCGGCAGCGGGACCCCGTAGACGCAGGTGTCGGGGACGTTCGAGTAGACCGGCGTGTCGTTGACCCGGAACGCGACCGCGTGCCCGGGATCGCGCGTCATCACCAACTCGGCGTCGACGAGCTTACGCACGCTGGAGCCGCTGACCTTCATGTCCACGTCGCACTCGTTGAGCGCGAACAGCGTTCCGGCCGAGTTGATTTCGCCCACTCTGGCCATGACTTCCGAGCTCAGCAGGCCGCATACGTCGATGCGGCGCAATCCACGCAGATACGCCAGCACGGCGGTGTCGTTGACACCGACAGTCTGCCCGTACAGGGGTACCTCATCGGCGAAGAAAAACGTTCTGTCGACGTCGCGAGGCCCGGTCTTGGCGCGCCCGTCGATGAGGTGTGAGCAGCCGGTCAACACGAGCGCGCTGGCCAGCACGCAGGCCAGCAGGTGCCTCACCGGCACAGTGTGGCACAGGCCGCCTGGCGGTCCTGAGCGATGCGGTAGAGTTCGTGACGTGCAGCGGGTGCTCCTTCTCGGACGCCGCGACGGGGTCTGATCCAGACCGGCTTCCCGTCGCGGGTGGTCGTGATGCGCCGGTCGTAGTCCGTAGCACTCCCGGAAAGCAACCGCAAAATGATTCCCACAGAACCTCGTGTCGAGGCAACTGATTCGGGCGACGCGTTCGTATCGGCACGCGCCGTCACCACCCCGTCCGGGGCGCCGCATCCGGGCCAGCCGGCGTGGAACACCCAGCGTGGCTCGTCGATGCCGATTCGGCGGTACCGCTCCTTCGCCGACGAGGTCCAGCCGATCCGGCTCCCCGACCGGACCTGGCCCGATCGGGTCGTCGACCGCGCACCGATGTGGTGTGCAGTCGACCTGCGCGACGGTAACCAGGCGCTGATCGACCCGATGAGCCCGGCCCGCAAACGACGCATGTTCGACCTGCTCGTCCGTATGGGCTACAAGGAGATCGAAGTCGGGTTCCCGTCCGCCAGCCAGACCGATTTCGATTTCGTCCGAGAAATCATCGAGCAGGGCGTGATACCCGACGACGCCACGCTCCAGGTGCTGACGCAGTGCCGCCCGGAGCTGATCGAGCGGACGTTCCAGGCGTGTGAGGGTGCGCCGCGCGCGATCGTGCACTTCTACAACTCCACCTCGATTCTGCAGCGGCGGGTGGTATTCCGCGCCGACCGCGCCGAAGTTCGGCAGATTGCGGTAGACGGGGCGCGCAAGTGCGTCGAAGAGGCGGCCAAATATCCGGGCACTCAGTGGCGGTTCGAGTACTCCCCGGAGTCCTACACCGGCACCGAACTGGAGTACGCCAAGCAGGTGTGCGACGCGGTCGGCGACGTCATCGAACCCACGCCCGAGAACCCGATCATCTTCAACCTGCCGGCGACGGTGGAGATGGCCACCGCGAACGTGTACGCCGATTCCATCGAGTGGATGCACCGCAACCTGGCGCGGCGCGACAGCGTCATCCTCAGCCTGCACCCTCACAACGACCGCGGGACAGCCGTCGGCGCGGCCGAATTGGGCTATCAGGCCGGCGCTGACCGGATCGAGGGCTGCCTGTTCGGCAACGGCGAGCGCACAGGCAACGTGTGCCTGGTGACATTGGGCCTGAACCTGTTCAGCCGCGGTGTCGATCCGCAGATCGACTTCTCCAACATCGACGAGATCCGCCGCACCGTCGAATACTGCAACCAACTGCCGGTGCACGAACGGCATCCGTACGGCGGGGATCTGGTCTACACCGCGTTCTCGGGCAGCCACCAGGACGCGATCAACAAGGGCCTCGACGCGATGAAGGTGGCAGCGGATGAGGCTGACGCCGACGTCGACGACATCTTGTGGCAGGTGCCTTACCTGCCGATCGACCCCAAGGACGTCGGCCGCACCTACGAGGCGGTGATCCGGGTCAACTCGCAGTCCGGCAAGGGCGGGGTCGCCTACATCATGAAGGCCGATCACGGGCTGGCGCTGCCTCGGCGGCTGCAGATCGAGTTCTCGCAGGTGATCCAGGAGATCACCGACGGCGAAGGCGGAGAGGTCACGCCCAAGGAGATGTGGGACGTCTTCTCAGACGAATACCTGGCGCCGGTTCGGCCGCTCGAACGCGTGCGCCAGCGCGTGGTCGCGGCGGAGGAGGACGGAGGCACCGACAGCATCGACGCCACCGTTCTCGTCGACGGCGTCGAGACCGAGATTCGCGGTGAGGGCAACGGTCCGCTCGCGGCGTTCGTGCATGCGTTGTCGGGCGTCGGGATCGACGTGCAGGTGCTCGACTACACCGAGCACGCGCTGAGCGCCGGTGACGACGCGCGCGCCGCGGCTTATGTGGAGGCGTCGATCGGCGGCCGCACGGTCTGGGGTGTCGGCATCGCGACGTCGATCACGACAGCATCGCTGCGTGCGGTGGTGTCGGCGGTCAACCGAGCGTCGCGCACCTAGTGTCGCGGTGATCAGAACAATGCGAACTGCTCGCCGGCAATCGTGCTGTCGGTGAATTCCTCGATCCCGGTGCCGCTGATCACTGAATCGAGCCCGCGCATGAAGTCGGCGTCGGAGATGGTCGGCACACCCATTTCACGAGCCTGAAATCCCTTGCCCTGCTCAACATTCGGATCGTTGCAGATGACCACCGAGGTCTCCGGGTCGATCATGTCGCAATACGCCAGGCCGACGTGCATGATCCGCTCGACGAGTTCCTCGTGGGTGCGCTGCACCTCGGCCGACAGCACCACGCGCATGCCCTGCACAAAGGGCCTGCCCGACACATGGCGGCCGGGGTTGAACCACGGGCACGGCACCCGGGCGGCCACCGTCTTGAGGGGGCGCAACTCGTCGTGGGTGATCCGGCCGTTGGGCCAGCGGCGCCGTGTGGCGGGACGGACAGGGAGCCACACGTCGAGCCCACGGGCACGCTCGAGCGTGGGGATCAGCACGCGGGAGAGCACCAGCGCGTCGTCGAATGCGTCGTGCGGCCGCAGCTGCGGTATGCCCCAGTGCGCGGCCAGTGTCTCCAGCCGCAAGTTGTCGGTGCCAAGCGCGAGACGGCGGGTGAGCTCGACGGTGCACATCACCGTGTCGACCGGCAGCTCGATCTCGGCGAGCTCGGCCTCTGCCGCCAGGAACGCGTAGTCGAACGCGACGTTGTGCGCGACCAGGGTGCGCCCGCGCAGCATGTCGACCAAATCGGCGGCGACATCGGTGAACCTGGGCTGGTCGGCCAGCATCTCCGTGGTCAAGCCGTGCACGTGCGTCGGCCCCGGGTCGACGCCGGGGTTGAGCAGGCTCACGACGGAGCGTTCCACCATGCCGTCGGCGTCCAGCGCCAACGCGGCCAGGCTGATGATCCGCGCCTGCCCGGGCCGGAAGCCCGACGTTTCGACGTCAAGGACCACCCAGCCCCCGTCGTGCTCGGCGACCGGGCGACCCCAGGGTGTCGTCCGGGTCCTCTCCCTGGCTGGTGCGCTCACCGCCCCAGAATCCCACGGGGGAGGGACAAAGCCGCTGACCAACGCGCTCGTGTCGCAGGTCACCCGGCCTCTCGTCATAAACTGCCCCGGTGATCACTGCCCGCGGACGCGTCGCGCTCGCCGCCGGGGCGACCGCCCGGTGGGCGTCGCGGGTCACCGGCCGGGGCGCCGGCGCGATGATCGGCGGGCTGATCGCGATGGCGCTGGACAAGACGATGCTGCACCAGCTCGGGTCCGGTCGGCGGACCGTGCTGGTCACCGGCACCAACGGCAAATCGACGACAACCCGGATGACCGCGGCCGCGCTGTCCACACTGGGACAGGTCGCGACGAACTCCGAGGGCGCGAACATGGATGCGGGACTGGTGGCGGCCCTGGCGGGGGCTCGGGGGGCGGAACTGGCCGCGCTCGAGGTCGACGAGATGCACCTGCCCCACGTCGCGGCTGCGGTGAATCCCAAGGTGATGGTGCTGTTGAACCTGTCCCGCGACCAACTGGACCGGGTCGGCGAGATAACTGCGATCGAAAGGGCGCTGCGGGCCGGGTTGGCGCGGCATCCCGACGCCGTCGTCGTTGCCAACTGTGATGACGTGCTGATGACGTCGGCAGCGTACGACTGCCGCAATGTGGTCTGGGTGGCGGCAGGCGGCGGCTGGGCGAACGACTCGGTGAGCTGCCCGCGCAGCGGCGAGGTGATCGTCCGCGAAACCACGCACTGGTACAGCACGGGCACGGATTTCAAACGGCCCACACCGCACTGGTGGTTCGACGACGACCACATCTACGGCCCCGACGGGCTGAGTTTGCCGGTGAAGCTGTCGCTGCCCGGTGCGGTGAACCGCGGCAACGCGACGCAGGCGGTCGCTGCGGCGGTGGCGCTGGGCGTGGATCCCGTCGCGGCGGTGGCTGCGGTGTCGGGTGTCTCCGAGGTGGCCGGGCGCTACCGGACTGTGACTGTCGGTCCGCGCACCGCTCGGATCCTGCTGGCCAAGAATCCGGCCGGCTGGCATGAGGCGCTGTCGATGATCGACAAGCACGGCGCGGGCGTGGTCATCGCCGTCAACGGCCAGGTGCCCGACGGCGAGGACCTCTCCTGGCTGTGGGACGTGCGGTTCGAGCATTTCGACGACACCGCGGTGGTGGCCGCGGGTGAGCGCGGCACGGACCTCGCCGTCCGGCTGACGTACGCGGGCGTCGACCACACACTGGTGCACGACACGGTCCGGGCCATTGAGTCGTGCCCGCCGGGGCACGTCGAAGTGATCGCGAACTACACGGCGTTCCTTCAGCTGCAGCGTGCGTTGGAGCGCCGGCGTGGCTGACTCGATGGTGCGGATCGGGCTGGTGCTGCCCGACGTGATGGGCACGTACGGTGACGGCGGCAACGCGGTGGTGCTGCGGCAACGCCTGCTGCGCAGGGGGATTGCGGCCGATGTCGTCGAGATCACGCTGGCGGAGCCGGTGCCCGAGTCGTTGGACCTGTACACGCTGGGAGGCGCCGAGGATTACGCGCAGCGATTGGCGACCAAGCATCTGATCCGGTATCCGGGCTTGCAGCGGGCGGCTTCTCGCGGGGCGCCGGTAGTGGCGATCTGCGCGGCGATCCAGGTGCTCGGGCACTGGTATGAGACATCCGCGGGCGCGCGGGTCGACGGCGTCGGGCTGCTGGATGTGACGACGTCACCGCAGCCGGCGCGGACGATCGGCGAGGTGGTCAGCCGTCCGCTCGTGGCGGGGTTGTCCGAGCCGCTGACCGGCTTCGAAAACCACCGCGGCGGAACGGTTCTGGGTGTCAATGCCCAGCCCCTGGCGGCGGTGACGAAGGGGGCGGGCAACCGCGCAGGCGACGGTGTCGACGGCGCGGTGCAGGGCAGCATCGTCGCGACCTACATGCACGGTCCGTGCCTGGCCCGCAACCCGCAGCTCGCCGACCTGCTGCTGAGTCGCGTCGTGGGTGAGCTGCCGCCGCTTGAGCTCGACGAGGTGACGCTGCTGCGTCGCGAACGCCTGAACGCCGGGCGCCGACCCTAACCCCCGCTCGCCGAACCTTTGAGCGCCGGGAATCTCGAGGGTGGACAACAGGTTTCGGCGCTAAGTGAGGGCGCGGCGGCCCGACAACGCGCGCCCGAGCGTCAGCTCGTCGGCGAACTCCAGGTCGCCGCCCATCGGCAGGCCTGAGGCGATGCGGGTCACGGTCAGACCGGGGATGTCGCGCAACATCCGGACCAGGTAGGTGGCGGTGGCCTCGCCCTCGGTGTTGGGGTCGGTGGCGATGATGACCTCCGCCACCTCGACGCCGTCGACCCGCTCGCCGATGCGGTTGAGTAGCTCGCGAACCCGTAGCTGGTCCGGCCCGATCCCCGACAACGGGTCAAGCGCGCCGCCCAGCACGTGGTACCGGCCCCGGAATTCACGCGTGCGTTCGACGGCCTGGACGTCCTTCGGCTCCTCGACGACGCACACCAGCGACGCGTCGCGACGCGAATCGGAGCAGATCCGGCAGCGCTCCGCGTCGGACACGTTGCCGCACACAGCGCAGAATCGCACGCCGTCGCGGACCTTGCTCAACACAGCGGTCAACCGGTCGATGTCGGGCGGCTCGACCGACAGCAGATAGAAAGCGATGCGCTGGGCACTCTTCGGGCCGATGCCCGGCAGCTTGCCCAACTCGTCGATCAGATCCTGGACCGGGCCCTCGAACAAGTCAGAGACCCAGCCCGCCCGCCAGCGGACCCAGCCGGCTCTGGGCCAGGATCGTCACCTGCTTGGACGCGTCGGCCAGTGCGCCGACGATCAGGTCCTGCAGCGTCTCGAGGTCGTCGGGGTCGACGACTTTGGGGTCGATCGCGATCGACACCACCTCGCCGCTGCCTTTCAACGTGACCTGCACCAGCCCGCCGCCGGCCTGCCCGTGCACCTCGGTGTTGGCCAGCTGCTCCTGGGCCTCCATCAGCTGCTGCTGCATCTGCTGGGCCTGGGCCAGCAACGCCGACATTTCTGATGGGCCTTGGGGTTGCATCACGGTCCTCTTGCCTGTTGGTCTCGACTTTGTCTCGTCGGCCTGTCGACACCTAAGCCTAGTCGTGGCCTGGGCTAGCTTGTCGCGGTGCCAGATGCTCGAGCACTGCGTGTCGGCGCCGCTGCGGCCGCTGCGGTGATTGTGGTCGCGTCGACGCTCGCCGCCCCGCGGTCCGGCGCGCAGCCGACCAGCATCGCCGGGATGATCGTGTTCCTCGACGCCGGCCGCAACGGCGCCAACGACGCGTCGATCAGCCGCCAGGTGCCCGACGGTCGCGGCGGCACGAAGGCATGCCAGACCGCCGGCACCAACACCGACGACGGCTACCCCGAGCACACGTTCACCTGGGAGGTCGCGCTGCGCCTGCGTTCCATGCTGAACCAACTCGGCGTGCGCAGCGCGATGTCCCGCGGGAACGACAACGGGCCGGGCCCGTGCGTCGACGAACGCGCGGCGATGGCCAACGCGATACACCCGAACGCGATCGTGGCGATCTATGCCGACGGCGGCCCACCAACCGGCCGCGGCTTCCACGTGAACTACTCCGCGCCGCCGCTCAACGACGCCCAGGCCGGGCCTGCGGTGCAACTCGCGCGGGTCATCCGCGACCAGCTACAGAACTCAGGCATTCCGCCGGCCAACTACGTCGGCACCGACGGTTTGTACGGCCGCGCCGACCTGGCCGGGCTGAACCTCGCGCAGTATCCGGCTGTTCTGGTCGAGCTCGGCAACATGAAGAACCCGGCCGACACCGCGCTGATCACCTCGCCCGACGGCCGGCAGAAGTACGCCGCGGCCCTGGTCCAGGGCATCGGTGGCTTCCTCGGCAGCCAGGGCGGTGCCCGTTAAGACCCCTCCACGGCCGAATGTCGGGCCGCTTACCGTCCCTCGACCGCCGAATGTCGGGCCGCTTACCGTCCCTCCACCGCCGAATGTCGGGCCGCCGTTACCGTCCCTGCACGTACTTCCTCAACTTCTCCAGCACCTCGGACTGAATCCGCCGCAGGCCAAGCGGCGCGAACGTCTTCTCGAAGAAGCCCTTGACACCGGCCGCGCCCTGCCACGTTGTCTTGACGGTGACCGTCGATCCGGTACCGGCAGGCGCGACGGTCCAGTTGGTCACCATCGTGGAGTTCGCGTCCTTCTCAATAACGGTGTGCCCGGCGACGTCGACGCTGGCCTGCACGTCACGCACCCGCGACTTGGTGGCCTGCAACTTCCACTTCGCCACTGTGCCCTGGCCCTGGCCGCCCTGCAGCACCTGGTAGTCGCTGTACTGCGGCGACAGGATTTTCGGCCGCACGTTCTCATAGTCGGCGACCGCGGCGAGCACCGCGGCGGGCTCGGCGTTGATCAGGATGCTGCTGGACGCGCTGACCTGTCCCATCAGGCAAGACTCCTTCGTGCTCCGGCGAGCGGTCGCATCGGCTGCGGCCGCGGACTAGCGTATATGCGTGACGATTCCCGGGGCCGACGCGCAGGCAGCGCACGCCGAAGGTGTGCGCCGCCTCGTCGCGAGCTACCGAAAGATCCCAAAGACAGCATCGGTGCGGCTGGCGAAGCCCACGTCAAACCTGTTTCGCGCCCGCGCCAAACGCGATGCGCCAGGCCTGGACACGTCGGGCCTGACCGGCGTGATCTCGGTCGATCCGCTTGCGCGCACCGCCGACGTCGCGGGCATGTGCACCTACGAGGATCTGGTGGCCGCGACGCTGCCATATGGGTTGTCCCCGTTGGTCGTCCCGCAGCTGAAAACCATCACGCTCGGTGGGGCGGTGACCGGGCTGGGCATCGAATCGGCCTCGTTCCGCAACGGCCTCCCGCACGAATCGGTGGTCGAGATGGACATCCTCACCGGGTCCGGCGACATGCTCACCGCGTCACCGAACAAGCACGCCGACTTGTTTCGCGGCTTCCCGAATTCGTATGGCACACTTGGCTATTCGGTTCGGCTGAAAATCGAGCTGGAGCAGGTCAAGCCGTTTGTGGCGCTCAAGCACCTGCGGTTCCATTCACTACCCGACTTGATGTCGACGATGGACCGCATCGTCGAAACCGGTGGCCTCGACGGGGTGAAGGTGGACTACCTCGACGGCGTGGTGTTCAGCGCCGATGAAAGCTACCTCTGCCTCGGCGTGCAGACAACGACGCCGGGGCCCGTCAGCGACTACACCGGGCAGAACATTTACTACCGGTCGATTCAGCACGATGACGGCGAGAAGGCTGATCGGTTGACCATCCACGACTATCTGTGGCGCTGGGACATCGACTGGTTCTGGTGCTCGCGGGCGTTCGGCGCGCAGAATCCGCGGCTGCGGCGGTTGTGGCCGCGGCGGTACCGCCGCAGCAGCTTCTACTGGAAGCTCATAGCCTACGACAACAAGTTCCACATCGCGGACCGCATCGAGACGCGCGGCGGCCGACCGCCGCGCGAGCGTGTCGTTCAGGACGTCGAGGTGCCGATCGGACGCTGCCTGGAATTCCTCGACTGGTTCTTGACCAACGTCCCAATCGAGCCGGTCTGGTTGTGCCCGTTGAGGCTGCGTGACCCCGATGGCTGGCCGCTGTATCCGCTGCGACCCGGCCACACCTATGTCAACGTCGGCTTTTGGTCCTCGGTGCCTGCCGGGTCCGTCGAGGGCGAGACGAATCGGCGGATCGAGAAGAGGATCAGCGAGCTCGACGGGCACAAGTCGTTGTACTCCGACGCTTTTTATTCGGCGGAAGAGTTCGACGAGTTGTACGGCGGGGAAACCTACAAGACGCTGAAGAAGACCTACGATCCCGATTCCCGATTCCTGGACCTCTATGCGAAGGCGGTGCAAAGACGATGACGACGTTCAAAGAACGCACGGCCCCAGCCGCGTCGGGAAAGATGACGCTGGCAGAGATTCTCGAGGTGTTCGCCGGCGGCCAGTTGCCGCTGCGTTTCACCGCCTACGACGGCAGCAGCTGCGGGCCGGACGACGCTCCGCTCGGTCTTGACCTGCGTACCCGCCGGGGCACTACCTACATGCTGACCGCCCCCAGCGATCTCGGGCTGGCGCGGGCGTACATCTCCGGGGACCTAGAACCTCACGGTGTGCACCCGGGTGACCCCTATCTGCTGCTCACCGCGCTGGCCCACAAGCTCGAATTCAAGCGGCCGCCGGCGCGGGTACTGGCCAACATCGTCCGATCAATCGGCATTGAGCACCTGAAGCCGGTGTCCCCGCCGCCGCAGGAGACCATGCCACGGTGGCGGCGCATCGCTGAGGGATTCCGGCACAGCAGGCAGCGCGACGCCGGGGCCATCCACCACCACTACGACGTGTCCAACACGTTCTACGAGTGGGTGCTCGGGCCGTCGATGACCTACACCTGCGCGTGCTATCCGCATCCGGACGCGACGCTGGAGCAGGCACAGGACAATAAGTACCGGCTGGTGTTCGAGAAGCTGCGGTTAAAGCCCGGCGACCGGCTGCTGGACGTGGGCTGCGGGTGGGGCGGCATGGTGCGCTACGCCGCCCGCAAGGGCGTGAACACAATCGGCGTGACGCTGTCGGCAGAGCAGGCGGCCTGGGGCCAGCAGGCGATCGCCGACGAAGGCCTGACCGATCTCGCCGAGGTGCGTCACCGCGACTACCGCGAGGTCGAGGAGTCGGAGTTCGACGCGGTGTCATCAATCGGGCTGACGGAGCACATCGGTGTCGCGAACTATCCGTCCTACTTCGGCTTCCTGCAAGGCAAACTGCGCACCGGCGGGTTGCTGCTGAACCACTGCATCACCCGCCACGACAACCGGCACACCACCAACGCAGGCGGGTTCATCGACAGGTACGTCTTCCCCGACGGGGAGCTCACCGGGTCCGGGCGCATCATCACCGAGATTCAAAACATCGGCATGGAGGTGCTGCACGAGGAGAACCTGCGCCACCACTACGCGATGACGCTTCGCGACTGGTGCACCAACCTGGTCGAGCACTGGAACGAGGCCGTCGAGGAAGTCGGGCTGGGCACCGCCAAGGTGTGGGGCCTCTACATGGCCGCGTCACGAGTTGGTTTCGAGGACAATTCGATTCAGCTGCATCAGGTGCTCGCGGTCAAACTCGACGAAACCGGCCGCGACGGCGGTTTGCCGCTTCGGCCATGGTGGCAGGCCTAGCCGGCCGATCAGGACCCTTCGATGCGACGGGCGCCGAGCTCGTTTTGAAGTAGCTCCAGCGCGGCTTCCTCGGGGTCCCGGCGCGGCGCGTCAGCGACCGGGTCTTGCCCGGCCTCGGCGAGCATGCTCTCTTCGTCGTCGCGTTGCTGCGGAGCCGGTTCCAGCGAACCGGTACCGACCTCGTAACGCACTCGCCAATCCACGCCGAGCGCGTCCTTGAGCGCATCCTCGATCACCGTGGCGTTGCGTTGCTCGGTGAGCCGCTTGGCCAGCGGCGCCGACTGGTGCGTCAGCACCAGCGTGTTGCCGTCCACCGCGCGAACGAACGCGCCCGCCAGCATCACGTCGAGCGTGCGGCTGCGCTCGCGCACCTTCTCCAGCACGGTGGTCCATTGCCGCCGCACCGCCGCAGCCGCGTCGGAGTCGCCGGCTGCCGGCTGCTTGACGACCGGCGGCGGCGCCTTGTCCGGTGCGGGGGCCGCTACGGGCGCACTCGCAGGCGCCGGTGCTGCTGCGGCGTCGGGGATCGACATGTCGAGCCGGTTCTCGATGCGTTCGACGCGCTGCAGCAGCGCGGACTCGCTATCGGACGCAGACGGCAGAAGCAGCCGCGCGCACACCACCTCCAGCAGCAGCCGCGGGGCCGTCGCGCCGCGCATCTCGCCCAGACCGGCATGCACCACCTCCGCGTAACGCGTCAGCGTCGCGGTGCCGATCCGCGACGACTGCTCGCGCATCCGGTCGAGCACGTCGCCGGGGGCGTCGACCACACCCCGGGCGGCGGCGTCGGGCACGGCCTGCAGCACGATCAGGTCGCGGAAGCGTTCCAGCAGGTCGGTGGCGAAGCGTCGCGGATCGTGCCCGGCGTCGATCACCGATTCGACGGCCCCGAACAGCGCGGCGGCGTCGCCGGCGAACAGTGCGTCGACCGCGTCGTCGATCAACGCGACGTCCGTGGCGCCTAGCAGGGCCAGGGCTCGCGGATACGTGATGCGGTTGCCTTCGGCGCCGGCCAGCAGCTGGTCGAGAATCGACAGTGTGTCGCGCGGTGAGCCGCCACCCGCCCGGATCACCAGCGGATACACCGCATCGTCGACGGTGACGTCCTCGCCGGCGCAGATTCGTTCGATCAGCCCGCGCATGGTGCGCGGCGCCAGCAGGCGGAACGGGTAGTGATGCGTGCGCGAGCGAATGGTCGGCAGCACCTTCTCGGGCTCGGTGGTGGCGAACACGAAGATCAGGTGCTCGGGCGGCTCCTCGACGATCTTCAGCAGCGCATTGAACCCCGCCGTGGTCACCATGTGCGCTTCGTCGACGATAAAGATCCGGTAGCGCGACTGCGCAGGCGCGTAGAACGCGCGGTCTCGCAGCTCACGGGTGTCATCGACGCCGCCGTGACTGGCCGCGTCGAGTTCGACCACGTCGACACTGCCCGGCCCGTTGGGTGCCAGTGCCTGACAGGAGTCGCAGACGCCGCACGGTGTGGCGGTGGGGCCCTTTTCGCAGTTCAACGAGCGGGCCAGGATACGCGCTGACGACGTCTTGCCACAGCCCCGCGGGCCCGAGAACAGGTACGCATGGTTGATCCGGCCGGCCACGAGCGCGGTCGACAGCGGTTCGGTGACGTGCTCCTGGCCCACCACCTCGGCGAACGTCGCTGGTCGATATTTTCGGTAGAGGGCCACGGTCAGCAGGCTACCGACGAGGTGTGACTCATATCGACTAGCTCCGCTAGCTCCTCAGCAGCAGCGACTCGGTGGCCGACAGCAGCGCACATGTGCACAGCCCGTCCACGGCCTGCGCCAGATCCGACATCGCCGGGAACGTCGGCGCGAGCCGAATGTTTCTGTCCTCCCGGTCTTTCCGGTACGGGAACGCCGCACCTGCGTCGGTGAGAGCGATCCCGGCGTCCTTGGCCAGCGCGATCGTACGACGGGCCGTGCCCGGCAGCACGTCCAGGCTGATGAAATAGCCGCCCTTGGGCTCGGTCCATGACGCGATCTTCGAATCGGAGAGCCGGTCGTCGAGGATGTGCTGGGCGAGTGCGAACTTGGGCGCGAGCAACCGCTGGTGGCGCAGCATGTGCAGGCGCACGCCGTCGGCGTCGCCGAGAAACCGCAGGTGACGCAGCTGGTTGACTTTGTCCGGGCCGATGGTCTTCTTGCCCAGGTACTGCAGATACCAGGCGATGTTGCCCAGCGACCCACCCAAGAAACCGACTCCGGCCCCGGCGAACGTGATCTTCGACGTGGACGCGAACACGTACGGCCGGTTCTCGTTGCCCGCCGCGGCGGCCAAACCGAGCACGTCGACTTGGCGGACGAACTCGCGGGTCAGCGTGTGCACCGCGTAGGCGTTGTCCCAGAACAGCCTGAAGTCGTTGGCCGCTGTGCGCATCTGCACCAGCCGGCGCACGACCTCCCAGGAGTACGTGACAGCGGTCGGGTTGGAGAACACCGGCACGCACCACATGCCTTTTATCGCCGGGTCGACCGCGACAAGCTCTTCGATCAAGTCGACATCCGGGCCGTCGTCGCGCATCGGGACCGTGATCATCTCGATGCCGAGGGTCTCGGTGACCGCGAAGTGGCGGTCGTAACCCGGCGACGGGCACAGGAACTTGAGCTTCGGCTCGTCCTTCCACGGCCGCGGCGAGTCCACGCCGCCGTGCAGCAGCGAGAACGCGACGATGTCGTGCATCATCTCCAGGCTGGAGTTGTTCCCAGCGATCAGGTGCGCCACCGGGATGCCCAGCAGTTCGCCGAAGATTGCCCGCAGCTCGGGCAGCCCGTGCAGGCCGCCGTAATTGCGGGTGTCGGTGCCCTCGCCATCGCGGTAGTCCTCCCCGGGCAGGGTCAGCAGCGCGTTCGACAGGTCAAGCTGTTCGGGCGACGGCTTCCCGCGGGTCAGGTCAAGGCTGAGCTTCTTGGCCCGCAGCTGGGTGTAGTTCTGCTGCTGAAGCTCGTGCCGGGACAGCAACTCGTCGCGACCGAGGGAAGTAAACGACACCATGCGCCTTTCACCTCGAGCGAGCGGTTGGGGGCCGGGCCCGGTTAGGACCCCGACGAACGTGTGGGGACCCCGCGCACCCGCCAGAGCCCATTGACCCTTGCTGCCTTCCGGCCCTGGGGGAGTTCACGGGATAGACGCCGCACGGGGTCCACCGAGAGTGTAGTACCTGGCTTCGCCGCAACTGCCGAATGTCGACGGCCCTCCGGCCGCGGACCGCCGGGCCGGGGTTTGGGGGTCGGTTACCATGGCCGACGGAGGATTCGCCTAGTGGCCTATGGCGCTCGCCTGGAACGCGGGTTGGGTTAATAGCCCTCGCGGGTTCAAATCCCGCATCCTCCGCACCCGGCACGGGTGCGGCCAACACAAACATCGGGCTGGTCGCGCCTCTGCCACCGTCCTGAGGAGGGGTATGGGCCGCACCGTCGCGGTGATTTGGCACGCGTCATTCTCGATCGCCGCCGGCGTTCTGTACTTCTTCTTCGTACTGCCGCGTTGGCCGGAGCTCAGCGGGGACACGCCCCACACGCTCGGCACGGTGTTGCGGGTCGTCGTCGGCGTGCTGGTCGCGTTGGCCGCGCTGCCGGTGGTGTTCACGCTGCTGCGCACCCGCAGGCCGGAGTACGGCACCCCGCAACTGGCGCTGACGATGCGCATCTGGTCGATAGTCCTGCACGTGCTCGGCGGCGTGCTGATCGTCGGCACTGCGATCAGCGAGATCTGGCTCAGCCTCGACAGCGCCGGGCTGTGGTTGTTCGGCATATACGGCGCTGCGGCCGCGATATCTCTTCTCGGGATCGCCGCGTTCTACCTGTCGTTCGTCGCCGAGCTGCCACCGCCACCGCCGAGGCCGCTGAAGGCCAAGGACCGCAAGCGTCGGCGCGGCGGCAAGGACGCCGAACCGGACGAAGAAGCCGACGACGAAAAGGACGACCACGCGGCGGCCGAGGAGAAGGACGCCGAGAAGGTCGAAGAGGAGCGCGAAGACGTGCCGCCCGATGACGGCGAGCAGGCCGACGGGGCCGAGAAGGCGCCCGAACCCGAAGCGCAACCGGCCGAGGTCACGGCCGAAGACGACACACCGGCCGCTGAGGAGGACCCCCCGGCCGCCGATGACACTGTCGCATCAGAACCGGCCCGCGGCGGCCTTCGCAACCGGCGACCCGCCAAGACCGGCACGTCACGGTGGCGTCGGCGGATGCGCGGGGGCGTCCCGGTCGAGGACTGACTACTTCACGCCGGGCAGCCGGCGCAGTGCCCGCAGCCCCGTGGTCATCACGCGCGCGTAGCGGTCGGCGCGAATCCACGGCGGCACACCGACCGGCAGCCCACGTTCGATCGCGATCGTCTGCGGCTCCGTGTACTTCATGATCCCGTGCTCACCGTGACGGCGGCCGAGCCCGGACGCCTTCATGCCACCCATCGGTGCGTCGACGGACGCCCACGCCGCGGCGTAGGCCTCGTTGACGTTGACCGTGCCGGCCTGCAATTCGGCCGCAACCCGTCGGCCCCGCTTGGGGTCGGAGGTCCAGACACTGAAGTTCAGCCCGTAGGGACTGTCATTGGCCTTCTCGATCGCTTCCTGCTCGCTTTGCACCGGATACAGCGAGACGACGGGGCCGAACGTTTCGTCCGCGAATGCCGCCATGCCCTCACGGACCCCGGTCAGGATCGTCGGCTCATAGAAGTACGGCCCGATGTCGGTTCGGCGGCGGCCGCCGGCGAGCACGGTGGCTCCCTTCTGCATCGCGTCGTCGACATGATGGGTGACCGTCTCGAGCTGTTTCTCGTTGATCAACGAACCCATGTCGGCCGAGTAGTCGAGCGCGCCCGACAGCGTCATCGCCTTCGTGGCGGCCACGAAGCGGTCGACGAACTCGTCCCACAGGGTGGTCGGCACGTAGATGCGCTCGATGGAGATGCACAATTGGCCGGCATTGGAGAAGGACGCCCGCACCGCGCCGGCCGCGGCCTTGTCGATGTCGGCGTCGTCGAGAACCAATAGTGCGTTCTTGCCGCCCAGCTCCATCGAGCACTCGATCAGTCGCTCCGCAGCTTGTGCCGCAACCCGGCGTCCTGTGCCGGTGGAACCGGTGAACATGAGGTAATCGGACTGCTCGATGATGGGCGTCCCCAACTCCGAGCCCGGCCCGGTGACCATCTGCACCAGACCCTGCGGCATGCCCGCCTCCTCGAGCAGGGCCACCGCCCACAGCGCCGAAAACGGCGTCTGGCCATCGGGTTTAGCCAACACGGCGTTGCCGGCGACGATTGCAGGCAGCGCATCGCTGATGCCGAGGGTCAGCGGGTAGTTCCACGGCGAGATGATCCCCACCAGCCCCTTCGGCGGGTGGTGTTCCCAGACCTCGGTGAGCATCAGCTGCACCCCCTGTCGCCGCTTGGGGCTCAGGTAGTCGTCTGCCGTGTGGGCGTAGTAGCGGGCGGTGAGGCACACGTCCATCACCTCTTCGAACGCGTGCCTGCGTGCCTTTCCGTTCTCCAGCTGGATGATGTCGAGAACTTCGTCCTGACGCTTCAGCACGAGATCGTGCAAGCGCAGCATGACCTCGGCTCTCTCGCTGATCGGGCGTTGCGCCCATGCCCGCTGAACCGCGCGGGCTCGCTGGGCGGCCGCGGCGACGTCCTCCGGGGTGCAGTGAGGGACGCGGCCGAGCGGCTCTCCCGTCATCGCGTTGGTGATATCGCGATACCGGCTGGGGTCAGCTGCCTCGACCCGGCGGGACAGAGTCTCCAACAGGGGCACGACTTTCGAGGTCCGTGGATCAGAAACTGTGGTCACGTTCTCACTCCTCACACGGGGTTCTCGGCATGAACCAGCGGGCTGTATAGCCGATCGTGCTCTTCGGGAAACGCCGCCGTACGGCTTACGGTGAACAACGTGCCGGCCTGTACTCACGGCCTGCTCGCCGACATCCGAGGGCCGAGGGCCGTGCGGGGTGGTCGACCAGCTCAACGTGCCCGCGCGCATGCGTGACGGACACCGGTGGAGTGGGCCGCGGCGTTGCCGGGTTCCTAACGGCAAGGTAGGCATGTACGGCTCGTCCTACATGGGGGCCACCCACGGGGTGGCGGCGGGCGCCGCGCACCCGTCGGCCGTCATCCTGCCGACGATAAGCTGAGCGGGTGCCAAACACTCCTCCGTACCGGGTCGTCCAATGGACCACCGGCAACGTCGGGAAAAGCTCGGTCCGAGCGCTCGCCGCTAACCCGAACTACGAACTCGTCGGCTGTTACGCGTGGTCACAGGACAAGGTCGGCCGCGACGTCGGCGAGTTGGTCGGTATCGAACCGCTGGGTGTCACCGCCACGAACGACGTCGATGCGCTGCTGGCGCTGAAACCCGACTGCGTGGTCTACAACCCGATGTGGGTGAACATCGAGGAACTCGTGCGCATTCTGTGCGAGGGCGTGAACGTCGTCGCGACGGCCTCGTTCATCACCGGGCACAACCTGGACGCCGGCCGCGACCGCATCCTGGAGGCGTGCCGGCGCGGCGGCGCGACGATGTTCGGGTCCGGCATCAGCCCGGGCTTCGCGGAGCTGTTGGCCATCGTGTCGTCGATGGTCTGCGACCGGATAGACAAGGTGACCGTCAACGAGGCCGCGGACACCACATTCTACGACTCACCCGAAACCGAGTTGCCGGTCGGCTTCGGCAGGCCCATCGACCATCCCCACCTGCAGGCGATGACGGAGGCCGGTACCGGAGTCTTCGGGGAAGCCGTGCGGCTGGTCGGCGACTCCCTCGGCGTTGAACTCGACGAAGTGCGCTGCGACGCCGAGTACGCACAGACCACCGCCGACCTGGACCTCGGATCGTGGATGATCCCGGCCGGATGTGTCGCCGGCGTCTACGCCAGTTGGAAGGGGCTGATCGGCGACAGGACCGTCGTCGAGCTCACTATGCGGTGGCGCAAAGGCCAGACGCTCGAACCTGATTGGAAGATCGACCAAGACGGCTGGGTCATCCGGATCGACGGCCGGCCCACGGTGACGACCACGGTCGGCTTCCTGCCGCCGCCTGGTTTGCAGGCTGAGACGATCGCCGACTTCATGGTTCTGGGGCACATCATGACGGCGATGCCCGTCATCAACGCGATCCCCCCGGTTGTCGCCGCCGCGCCGGGCATCGTGACCTATAACGACCTGCCGCTGACGCTGCCGCGCGGGGTCGCACCGACCGCTTGACGTCTCCCCGTCGCGCGCTTCTGCCGAGCGGTGTTCCGCCGACCGCGATCGGGGTAGGTCGCGCCGAATCGCGGCACCTCGAGCGCGCCGTGGCGGCGCGCGGCCGCGATGGCACTGCGCATCGGGGGCGCCAAACCCGCGAACGAGGCCATGTCCAGCACCATCGGTGTCAAGAGCCGGTTGTGCACGAAGCCGAACGCGCTGCCGCTGTCGGGATCGGCCCAACCCAGTGTTCCGCCGAGGCCGATGTGGCCGAATCCCTTGAGTAAGCCGGGGATCGGCGATTCGTGATAGCCGAGGTGGAAGGGCATGGGCACCAGCATGTTCAGGTCGGGGACGACTCTCGGCCGCACGGTCAGCCCGCGCATCAACTCTGCGGAGAGGAATTCCGTACCGTCGATGCGGCCACCGTTGGCAAGCGCGGCGTACATCTTGGCGAGGCCGCGGGCACTGACGACGCCGTTGGCGGCAGGCACCTCGCCATCGAGAAACGGGATCTCGCCTTGCACGAACGATCTGATGCCCGGAAAGTACATCGCGCCGAAGGCGCCGGAGAACGGCAGCCCGGCGACCTTCGGTGCGATGAAGTCGAAGAGCGGGTTGGGCCGCGTGCTCTGCGGCGCGAGAATCTGCGCCACCTTGGTCGGCGCGTCGGCGGGCGGGCGGCCGAGGTGCAGACCATCGGTGTTGAGCGGAGCCGCGACCTCGCTGCGCATCAGGTCGCGCATGCCCATGTCGGTCACCGATCGTGCCAGACCCGAGAGCAGCCACCCGTAGGTCAACGCGTGATACGCCGGGAAGCCGTGCAGGTGATCGACCGGCGCCGCGGCTAGCCGCTGCTCCATGAGCTGGTGATCCATCAACTCCGTCTTGGTGACACCCTTCAGGTGCGACAGTCCGGACCGATGCCGCAGGACGTCGCGGACCGTGATCGTGGACTTGCCGTTGGCGCCGAACTCCGGCCAATACTCGGCCACGGGCGCGTCGTAGGACAGCAGCCCACGGTCGACCAGCCGGTGAATCACCGTTGTCGCAACTCCCTTGGTCGCGGAGAAAACCATCGCGCCGGTGTCGGCTGTCCAGGGCATCTCGCCGCCGCGGTCTGACCATCCGATCCACACGTCGACGACCGGCCGTCCGTCGATGAACACCGCGAGAGCCCCGCCCCCGAAACGGCGGCCCGGAAACAGCTGCGCGAACAAACGGATGACGCCTGCGAAACGCGGATCGGCGGCCCCCTGTACGCCGCGCGGCAGGCCGCTACGGGGTTCGAGAAGTGACGGCGTTGTCATGGTGCAAACGATCCGATCCGCGGGTCAGCGCACGAGCGGAAATGACATTTTCAGATCTACGGTGTTCGCCGACTTGTGGTGAGTGCGCGCGGCGACGTTGCCGGTTCTGTGCGCGGGGCAGCTCGCGGGTGTTTACGGTCATCATCGACGCTACGGGGTCCTTCCCCCGCCACGATATGCCAGCATCGAGACGTGCGCGCACGCCAGATCGCGTGTTTCCCCGGTCCCACGGTGGTGACGGCGACGACCTGGGCGGCGCTGCTGAGTGCACCGATCGGCATTCCTTCCGCGTCGTCTGCTCCCGGCCCCGATGTGGAGGTTGTGTTCGCCCCCGGCACCACCGAGCCACCCGGTATCGGGGGGTCGGACAGGCCTTTGTCGATTCGCTGCGCTCGCAAGTAGGGCCGGTGACGAGATGTTCTCCGCAGCGCACCTTTCCTATGTGCAGTCCGGGATCGCCAGTCAGCCGCGGGTTTCGCCGCGAGTCACCTCTAGGCGGGCGTCGGGAGACGACGTATCCCCCGGGCTGCGTGTCCCCCGGGCTGCCGAGATCTGCGGCCAGTGGTCAGCGCATGTGAAACTTGACCACAGCGCGGCTTGCCGGCGAGCTGCAGCCGCTTCGGCGCGCCCGGCATCCTCGGAGTGCCGAAGCGTTGAACGCTGTGCCGACTAGACTTCCTGCAGGTCCAAACTGAGCGTTGTGCACCAGGTTGTCGGGCGAATTCTCGCCACCTTCCAGAGAGGCTCACCGACCATGACCACGCCGATACCCCCAGCGGCCAGAATTGTGGTGCCCTGTCGGCTGAACAGCTCAGCGGTGCGCGGTGCGTACGCGGAAGGGCGCGACACGTTGAGTGAACTACCGCGTGTTGTTTTGATGAGTGCGCGACTTTTCGGCGCTATGAAGGGGTCCAAAGGTGCCCGGCATCAGTCGGTGCGGCAGCATTACAAGGAAGCCGGACATTGCGGTTCCGGCGCTACGGCACTAGAAGTACGGGACAACGCAATCCCGTGACCCGAAGGGATCAACGACAGATGGCTGAGAGCAGGTCGTCCTCGACGATGCGGCCACACTTCGAGGATGTTCAGGCCCATTACGACATATCAGATGAGTTCTTCGGGCTTTTCCACGATCCATCGCGGACATATAGCTGCGCGTTCTTCGAGCGTGAGGACATGACACTTGAACAGGCGCAGATCGCCAAGATCGACCTGAACCTGGACAAGCTGAATCTCGAGGCGGGCATGACGCTGCTCGACATCGGCTGCGGCTGGGGTTCGGCGATGA
>JAOPWC010000169.1 GCA_025965895.1 Mycobacterium sp. | reverse complement strand
TTCTCGACGGTGTGGTTCGGTCAGCTCCCGGAATGCGTCGCCGTCCCCGGCCCGCGCCCTGGTGATCAGGTCGGTTACCGCCACTTGTCACCACTTGTCCCTCGCGTCACGTGTGTCTTGTTCTTCTAGTCACCTCAGTATCGACACCGGCCGTTCCGCGAACTGGGCGCAGATTGTGCGCCCACTTTCGCGTCGTCGCCGCCTCTACATCTTGGACAGCTCGAAATTCATCACTTACGAGGATGTATGACGACCGCAGTCAAATCCGTTCTGGTGACTGGGGCCAATCGCGGTATCGGACGCGCGCTGGTCGAGGAAGCCTTGAGCAGAGGCGCGAAGCGGGTATTCGCCGAATGCGCCAGCCCGTGGCCCACCCGAATGGGCGCGTCACGCCCCTGACCGTGGACGTGACCGACGCCGCGCGGATTCAGGAAGCTGTCCAGAGAGTCGAATCTGTCGACATCCTCATCAATAACGCCGGCTTGCCGCTCTACGACGACTTGAGCGATCCTGCCGCGCTCGAACAGCAACTCGCCGTCAGTCTCTTTGGCACATATGGCGTTACCCGGGCTCTTCTGCCGTTGCTGACTCGTTCTCGGGGAGCGATCGTCAACGTTGGGTCGGTGACGGCCTTTGCCGGCTTGCCGATCATTGTGGCCTACTCGATCTCAAAGATGGCCGTGTTCTCCCTGTCGCAATCGCTGCGCGCACTTCTGGGGGGGACGGGGCGTGACGGTGCATGCGGTCCTGGCCGGCCCGTGGACACGGAGATGTCCCGAGCCCTTGACATACCGAAAGCCTCTCCGGAGTCCGTTGCGCGAGCCATCTTCGACGGAGTGGAAAACGGGGAACTCGTAGACGCACAGCCCGTCTTGCCATGACTTCCCACTCCTCGGAGAACGTTGGCGTAAACACCCTTACGCCCAGTTCGTGGCTCGGCCGGTGTCAATACGGGCAGTTGAAATGCACGAGAGCCGAAAGGCGGAAGCCGCAATGAACACACCCCCGATCGTGTCGGCGCCGGAGTGGGAGGCTGCATGGCAGCAACTGCTGGTGAAGGAGAAGGAGCTGACCCGCGCCCGTGGCGCGCTGGCGGCCCAGCGTCGCCGGATGCCATGGCTGGCCGTGGAGAAGCACTACGAGTTCGACGGGCCCGAAGGCAAGGCGAGTTTGCTTGACCTGTTCAATGGCCGCCGTCAGCTGATCGTGTACCGCGCATTCTTCCAGCCCGACGTTCATGGCTGGCCCGGACACGCCTGCGTCGGATGCTCTCTGATGGCCGACCACATTGGCAACCTTGCCCACCTCAACGCCCGTGACACCACGCTCGTGTACGCCTCACCTGCATCGCAAGCCGACATCGAGCGGGTCAAGGCGCGGATGGGCTGGCAGCACATCCCGTGGTACACCATCACCGACGACTTCGACGCTGACTTTGGCTGCGACGAGTGGCACGGCACCAACGCGTTCATCCGCGACGGCGACAGTGTGTTCCGCACCTACTTCATCAACAACCGCGGCGACGAGGCGTTTGTAAATACCTGGAGCTACCTCGACATGACCGCGCTTGGGCGCCAGGAACAGTGGGAGAACTCGCCTGACGGCTACCCGCAGACTCCGTCCGCCGAGTGGTGGCGCTGGCACGACGAATACGGCGACGCCAAGCCGTCCGAGGGGTGGATCGAGCAGCTGCAAGGCGGTATTGCTGCGGGCCAAGCGTCGGCGAGGTCGCGACCGCGGAAAGACGGCGAGACCCGGTGATCGCTCCCGTTGCCCTCTTCGGGCGGCGGGCGTGTGCGGCGCTCGCGGCGCGTTCAGCCGTGCCGCACGGGATTTCGCTTGGCCATGGCACGAACCTCGCGGCCGCGGGGCTGACGGCGGCGATGGCCGCCGGGTGCCTGTACTGCGCACCTGATCTGTGGGGGCGCGAGACGCTGCGGGCCTGGGTCCTGGTTGCGTTGATGAATCTCACGATGATCACCATCCATGCCTCTGCACCGGCCGCGCATCACCACGGCGGTGGTGTCACCACCGCTGCGCCGGCGCACCATTCGACGGTCATGAACCTGGCCACCACGCTCGCGGCGGTCGAGGTCGTGGCCGCCGCCGCAGTGCTGTACTCCCGGACCCGCGCAGTTCGGCCTACAAGTCGGAGCGTCGATGGCTGACGGCTCAGGAAAGATGTCGAGGGGTGCAGTGGTCGGGGTCGACAGCTACATGATGAGTGGGGCCGAGACGGACAGCGAAAGCACTCGGCTGCGAAACATTCGACAGGCCAGTGACTCGTTCACGATCAAGCATCTGGAAGCGACCGGTATCGGCCAGGGGTGGCGCTGTCTGGAGATCGGGGCCGGCGGCGGATCGATCGCGGGATGGCTCGGTGACCGGGTCGGTGCAACGGGATCGGTTGTGGCGACCGATGTCGACCTCCAACGCCTGGGCGACCTGGGTGCACCGGTCGAGGTGCGCCGCCATGACATCGCCCGCGAGGGTCTGGAATCCGCGGCGTATGACCTCGTACACTGCCGCCTCGTCCTGCAGCACCTCACCGAACCCGTTGTGGCGCTGCAGAAGATGGCGACAGCGGTATCGCCCGGCGGATGGGCTTGTCATCGAGGAAGGGGACTTTGGGCTGCTCGAATTTGCCGGCGCAGCAGAGTCGCCGCGGGCGTCGATCGTCTTGCGCGACGTGTTCACCCGCTGGGCAGCCGCGGGCGTCATCGACTCGTATCTGGGCCGTCGACTGCCGGGGCTCGTCGGCGCCCTCGATCTCGAGGCGTTCGGCGTCGATGCTTTCACCCAGATCGGCGGACCCGGCGACCCAGCCTACGAAACGTTTCGCCTGGCCTGGCCCGCCACCCGCGCGGGAGCCGCGGCGGTCGGCCTTACCGAGGACGACTTGCGCTGTGTCGACGGGGCTTTCGCCAATTTCACCGTCCTCGTCGGCGTCACCATTTTTGCCGCTTGGGGCCAGCTACCACGCCCCAGCGACAAACGTAGTTCGCACATGTAGAAGGACCGCTGCCGCGCTCCGCAGCATGTAGCGGAAGTGTTGGTCTCCTCAGAATTGACATCGGCATTGGCTGGTACAGATAAGCGGTTGGGTGCATGTGAGCGTTGTAGGAAATGAAGTGTTCCGTGAGACAAACCAGGCCGCGACAGCCGTGAGATAGCTTCTAAAAGCCCAGCTCGGCAGCAGCCAGGAATGTCACTGAAGGTGAGAACCTAATGGGAATCGATCAGCGCGGTGGTCGTGTGGAGGTGGCCGTGGACGACGCGGGCCAGGCGGCGTTTGAGGCAACGCAGAGCTTCGGTGCTGGAGTCTCGGGCGGCCGGGCGTTTGCGGTAGTACGGCGGCCTAAGCCGTCGGGGAATCCGGTCAGGTGAGCCGTGAGCGGAGTGGCGAGCCTGTCCGTCCCGTTTCGTCAGGTTCGTGCACGTCGCACGGCGATCACTCGGGGTAGTCGCCCGTTTCCAGGTCCTCGAGCAAGCTTGGATGAGTGGGGTTCCAGCCGAGTCGCTCGCTGGTCAGTGCGCCGGACGAGGGCTGGTCGACGGCGAAGATGGTGCCGAGCACGCCGAAGCTCTCGGCCGGGACGCACTCGACGGGAACACTCAGCCGACGGCCGATCACCTCGGCGATCGCACGCATCGGATCTGCTTCGTCACCCACCGCGTGCAGCACCGAGCCGGGCGGGGCCTGTTCGAGGGCGAGCCGGAACAACCGGGCCGCATCGTCTCGATGCACGGCGGGCCAGCGCTGCGCACCGTCCCCGACGTACGCTGACACGCCGCTAAGTCGTGCTGCCTGGATCAGCATGCTGGCAAAGCCGTAGCGCCCGCCGGCGTCGTGCACCGACCGCGGTAGTCGTACGACCGATGATCGGACACCGCGCTCGGCCAGGTCAATGACGGCTTGGCCGGTGCGCCCGCGCCCCGCCATGGGTCCCTCGGTGGCGAAGGGGTCGTCTTCGGTGCTGGGACGTCCCGACACTGCCGGGGTGCCGCCCGCGAGCACCAGCGGTTTGCCGGTGTCGACGAGCGCTTCGCCGAGCGCGGCGACCGCGCGGGCTTCGGCTCCGATGGCGTCCCCGGTATGGGTGAAGTCGTGGTTGAACGCCAGGTATACGACGCCGTCGGTGTCGCTGGCCGCCTGTTTCAGGACGTCGAGGTCGGCGATGTCGCCACGCAACGGCTCAGCGCCGAGTTGGCTGATGGTCGCGGCCGAGACCTCGGATCGGGCCAGGCCCACGACGTGATGATCGGCGGCGGTGAGTTCTGAGACGACGGCCGAGCCGATTCCTCCGCTGGCACCGGTGACGAACACGCGCATGAGGCACCTCTTCAGTGATGAGACTGTTATCCCATCACCTTACAGCAGTGACGGGATCATCGTCGCATCACGTCTAGGATGGGGGTCATGGCTCGTTGGCAACCCGACGCACGCGAACGCTTGGTCGCCGCGGCGTTGGATCTGTTCAACGAACGCGGATACGACCAGACAACCGTCGCGCAGATCGCCGAGCGTGCGGGGCTGACCAAGAGCACGTTCTTTCGACACTTCCCGGACAAGCGCGACGTGCTGGCCGCCGGCCAGGACGCCATCGCGCAACTACTGCGCGAGGGCATCGCCGCAGCACCCGCCGACGCGACACCGCTGGGCGCCGTCTGCTCCGGCCTGAAGTCCGCGGCGGCGGCGTTCACATCGTTCAATCGGGAACTCGCACCCAGGCTCGAGGCCGCGATCGCTGCCAGCGCCGAGCTTCAAGAACGCAACGCGCTCAAGCAGATTGGACTGGCAGCAGCGATGGCCGAAGCGCTACAAACGCGCGGCGTGCCAACGCCAACGGCCGCATTGGCCGCGGAGCTCGGTGCACTGGCGTTCAAAACGGCCTATGCGCGCTGGGCCGAGCCAGGCGAGAAACAAGATCTGGGCACCATCGCGTGCGCGGCGTTGCGCGAGTTGCATGCCGCCGCTGCTGATCTCGACTGACTTGCGGCCGACAAGCCAATCGCGTTGGCCTGCCGATGATCCAACCTCTGTTCACCCAGTTCAACGAACAACTCGGCGACGACCTCAACGCCGGGCACCCCCGTGACGACTACGCCGTCTACGGCGAACAGGTAGCCGCCAAAATCGCCGGCATGACGCCGACCAGTCGCCTCCTCCCACCAACGCGCCCCACTAAGGACCAGGCTCATTGGCTCGACCGCCCATGACAGCCACGCTGAACGACTGCGGTCCGACCCGTTTCATCGATAGGACGATTGCCGCGCCGCGGCCCTTGCCATCCTCGAACAACCCAGCAGCGACATCACAAAACTCATGAGCGGTGCCGATTGAGGCCGTCGGCCGATAGCTGACAAGCCGTACGAGCGCGATCGGACGCCGGCGGCGCTGGCGTCGCCCGGCACGAGATTTTCGTACCGGAGTGATCGTCAACAGCTCGTCTCTGCTGGGAATCCGGCGGATGCAGTGCAGATTGACAAGCACTCGCGACACGCCGAATTCTATTTCGAGACGTGGCGGTAGACCTCGCCCGTCGTCACGGCATCGCCTCGGCCCATGCCATGTGTCCTTCATAGCCAAACGAATTCGCCATGGAGCGGTAGCGTTCGCGTAGATCGCGGTAGGCGGCTTCGTCGTTGCGCGCGTTGGCCAGCAGCGTCCTCAGCCGCAGCACCATGACGTCGCGGATCGGCTGATGCTCCTCGACCGAGGTGGCCAGCCTGTCAATCGCCGTCTCGGCGTCGGATAGCCGTTCACTTCCTGTTCCACCCACGTGACGCCTGGGTGACCGCGCTCAGGTGGTTGCTGTGGGCAACGGAGAGGGGTGGAGGGTACGGCGGGTCTCCTCGAGCAGGAGGTGGAGGTACGGATTGGCGCTGTGTCGCGGCCAGATCAGGGCCAGCTGGTTGGGTGGGGCGTCCACTAGGGGCAGCCAAGTCAGCCGCGGGCGGGCGAAGTAGGTGACAGTCGAGGCCGGCGCGATCCAGCAGCCGTGGCCGGCGGCGACCAGGTGGAGGCATTCCTCAGGGGTGCGGGCCTGGGGACCGAACACGGCGCGGGTGCCGTCCGGGCGAGGGTCGATGAACCAGAAGTTCACGACCGCCTCTGGCATGCCATCGCGTGGGCCGACCACGGGTACGTCGGCCAGGTCCGTGATCGTCAGACAGGTGCGCTCGGCCAACGGGTGGCTGGGTGGCAGCGCGACCCAGCGTTCCTCGGCCAGCAGTGGGTGGACGGTGAAGCGTGGATCATCGCCGATCGGTAGCCACAGGAACGCGGCGTCGGCACGCCCCTCGAGGAGCGCGTCGAGCTCGTCCGGCAGTGTGTGCGCGGCGATCGGTAGCACTTCCAGATCAGGTGCTTGCCGGCGAAGTGCGGCCTCGACCGCGGGCATGAAGTGCGCCGTACTCTGCGCCTTGAATGCGATCCGCAGCGGCTCAGGACGGACAGCGCCGGCCAACCGCGCCTCCGTCACCATCGCGCGGGCCGACGACAGCACCGCCTCGCCCTGCTTGAGCACCACCTGACCGGCCGGCGTGAGCTCGGTCCCGGTCGCCAGCCGTTCGACCAGCGGGGTCCCGACGACTCGTTCGAGTTGCCGGATCTGACCGCTGACCGCCTGCTGGGTGAGGTTGAGCTGCCGGGCGGCCCGCGTCATGCTGCCTTGTTCGGCCACGGCGGCCAGCGACTGCAGCAGCCGCAAGCTCAGATCCACGCCGCCAATCCTGCCACAACGATTGGTTGTGGCCTCCCCAACAGGTCTCTGTTTCCGTTCGGTCCGGCCACGCCGGAGGATCGAACTAGGCGACTTGATGGGAGAAAGTAAGTATGACGCTGAAGGGGAAAACGGCGCTCGTCACCGGCTCGTCGAAGGGGCTGGGCCGGGCGATCCTGCTGCGGGTGGCCGCGCAGGGCGCCAATGTCGTCGTGAACTATTCCCGCGACGAGAAGGCCGCGAACGAGGTGCGGGCGGCTGCCGAGGCCCTCAGTGCCGGAGTGATCACGGTCGCGGCCGACGTGTCCGAAGTGGACGGGATCGACCGCCTGTACGACGCGACGATCGAGGCGTTCGGTCAGGTCGACATCGTGGTCGCCAACGCCGGGATGGAGAAGGTGAACGTCCCGGTGGCCGACGTCACCGAGGAGGACTTCGACCTGCTCTTCCGGGTCAACACCAAGGGGCCGTACTTCGTCCTGCGCGAAGCGGCGCGGCGGATCACCGACAACGGTCGGATCATCACGATCTCGTCGAACACCACCACGGTCCCGCAGTTGGGTGTCGGCCTGTACGGCACCAGCAAGGTCGCGACCGGCTACCTGGCGCGGGTACTTGCGCTCGAGCTGGGCCCGCGCGGCATCACCGTGAACACCGTCGTCCCGGGGCCCATCGACGGTGCGGGCATCTTCACCGACCCGGCGAACGACGAGTACAAGCAGAGCCTGGTCGCGATGGTGCCGATCGGCCGCTTGGGTACGACGGAGGACGTGGCGGGAGTAGTGGCCTTCCTGGCCGGCGACGACGCCGCACTGATCACCGGCCAGCAGTTGGTCGCCGACGGCGGAATGCACTGAGGGAGAGAGAACAACGATGACAGCGACAATGCGCGCGGCCCAGGTTCAGCAGGCCGGTGGACCCTTCGTGGTGGTCGACATGCCGGTACCGGAGCCCGGGCCGGGGCAGGTCCGGGTGAAGGTGCACGCCTGCGGTATCTGCGGTGGCGACGCGATTCCCCGCAACGCTTTGTTCGGTACCAAGCTGCCGCGGGTCCCGGGGCACGAGATCGCCGGGGTCGTCGACGCGGTCGGTGCAGGGGTCGAGGTCTGGCAGGTCGGCCAGCCGGTCGGCGTCGGCTGGTCCGGTGGCGTCGACTTCACCTGCGAGTACTGCCGGCGGGGTGACTTCACCAACTGTCTCAGCCGCACGATCGTCGGTACGTCGTACGACGGTGGGTACGCCGAATACATGGTGGCACCGCAGGACGCGGTGGCGCGGATTCCCGAGGGGCTGACCTTCGAGGAGGCGGCGCCGTTGATGTGTGGCGGGATCACCGCGTTCAACGCGCTGCGGCACGCGCATGCCGGACCGGGTGACACGGTCGCGGTCCAGGGCGTCGGTGGGGTCGGGCACCTCGCGATCCAGTTCGCGGACAAGATGGGCTTCCGGACCGTCGCGATCAACCGAGGCCGGGACAAGGAGGAGCTGGCGCGGCGGCTCGGTGCGGACGAGTACATCGACAGCACCGCGGGCGACGCGGGCGAGGCGCTCAAGGCCCTCGGCGGCGCGTCGGCCGTGCTCGCGACCGTCTCCCGTGCGGAACTCCAGACCGACCTGGTCAAGGGGCTCCGCCCCAACGGTCAGCTGATCGTCTTGGAGGGCGGCGATCCGATGCAGGTCACCGGCCACGACCTCGCCGACGGCCGCCTCAGCGTGTCGGGTTGGTACAGCGGTGTCGCCCAGGACAGCGAGGACACGTTGAACTTCGCTGTCCTCAAGGGTGTCCGGCCGATCATCGAGACCTACCCCCTTGAGCAAGCCGAGGAAGCGTGGCAACACCAGCCCAAAGCCAACCTCCGCATCGTCCTCCAAACCCAACCCCACTCCTAACCCGTCATCGGCTCGGCCCACTTCATGTGCCCCTCGAAGCCAGGCTCCGTGGCCATCGCGCGATGCCGGTCCCGATAGTCGCGATAGGCGCTCTCTTCGCCGAGCGTGAATCGGCTCCACGGCATGGGCCGCCACAATTCTGAACATCTGTGGCTGGTCTGCGAGTTCGGCGAGCAGGCACAAAACGACATCTTCGCTGATGGTGAGGCTGCCAGGGTGTGTGGCATCCTCATGCCGGGGGAACGGTGCGAGCGTGTCATGGCGGTTACCGGATCAGTGGGCGGTGGCCGTACGCATCAGGATCATTTGACGCCCAATGGGCCACCCTGGGGATTTTGGTCGATTCGCCGCCCAGGGCGAACCCACTCGCGTTGGCGCTTGTCCCGGCTTCAGCCTCGACCATTGAACCAACGTGGTTCGTGACCGGAATGGAAGGATCGGGCAGTGACACACTGGTCGTCGAGGACCATTTCGTACCCGACCACCGCGTGCAACGTGTAGAGCCGATGCTGCAGGGAGACTTCGCCACACCATTTCAAGTCGCCGAACAAAGCTCAAACATGGCATTCAGCGCGACCGGGTCACTCATCTTGGTGGCCGCCAAATCGGGGCTGGCCCGGCACGCGATGGAACTGACGTTGGAAAAACTCCCCTCAAAGATTGTCGCGTATACCATGCACGGGCCGGCGAAAAACTCGCCGATGCACCAGCTCCGCATTGCCGAAGCCGCCACCAAACTCGATATGGCAGAACTGTTGATGCAGCGCGCCGCACGAAAATTGGACACCAGCTGCTGTCGGCCACCGGCCGTGCCTCACTGAATGCTCCGCATGTAGGTCCGCGATGCCGGCTTTGCTGGAACAGGTCGCGGTGGCCCGTTCGGAAGGGTAGCCAACAATGTCTCAAATCTTGATCGCCGGTGGCGGAGGGCTGGTCGGGCTCAATACTGCACGCGGCTTCGCTACCGAAGGTCCTTCCGTTGTGATCACGGCGCGTCACGGACACGACCGAATCGAGAAGGAGCTAGGAGACCTCCGCGACCTGGTCACCATCGAACCTGTCGAGTTGGCGCGTGGCGGGGAATTGCTCGACCTGTTCAGCCGCTACAACTTTGACGCGGTGATACATACTGCGCAGGCTCACCAACACGCACAGACCCGCACTTCGAACCGGGCCAATTGCGACATGATTTTCAATTGCCTCGAAGCCGCGGAGGCCACCGCAGTGAAGCGCCTCGTGCTCGTCAGTTCGATCGCGGTCTATGGCGGCGTCGCACCGCCATTCGCCGAAGACATGCGCTTCCCTGTGCAAGCTACGATCGATGACCATCCCCACGCCATGGGCGCCTATGCCGCCCGATGGCAGCAGAGCGCTCGCGCTGCCGGCGTTTGAGGTCTCGGTCAAACGATCCCTGGAGCGCATCGCACTCGATTACGCCGTGCCCTGGGAGATGGGCGGGTCGGCGACTGCACACGCCAATCAGAAGCTGAACCAGCACCTGCTCGATGTTGCTGTGCTGCGAATTCCGACTCAGTTCGGGCCGGGTTATAAGGAGATGGGTAGTCCCATCAGCCGGGCTGTTCATACGGTCGCGGGCAAGGGAAATCTGATGGCCGGCGCGGGATACATGGGCGTGCCGGTGTCGCAGCTGTGGAGCGTGATCGCCGTGTCCGCACTGACCTACGTTCGCGATACAGCCGATGCGCTCCTGCGCATGATTCAAGCGGACGCCCTTCCGCATCGTGATCTACAACCTGTCCAGCGGCTACACCACCAGTGCCCGCGAACTGCTGCTGACCCTCTACCGGATACGCCAGATGCCGCGCGACAAGTGAACTTGGATCCGGAAACGCTTCGGGGGGAGCCGTACCCGTCGAACGGATACAACGCGGATCTGCTGACCCGCGACACCGGGTGGCGTCCCCAATACACCGTCGAAGAAGCGTTTGAAGACTATCTGAAGTGGCTTGGCGAACACCCTTACTGAGCCTTAAGGCATGCCGATGCCGAGCGCGCCGGCGGGACGCACCAGGTCAGTCAACCGATAAAGCCGCAGCAATGGAAAGTAAGGAGTTGGAGCAATGAGAGGACTCAAGGGCAAGGTCGCCATAGTCGCCGGCGCGGCGCCACGCAACATCGGCGCGGCGACCGCCGTCCGTCTCGCCGAGGAGGGCACCGCCGTGGTGGCAGCAGACCTTGACGAGGCTGCCGTTCGCGCTGTCGTCGACCAGATTCAAGCGTCGGGCGGGAAGGCTATGGCGCGATCCTTCGACATCACCGATGAAGCGTCCTACAAACAGCTCGTCGAGGACACCGTCAGCGAATTCGGCCGCCTCGATGGACTATTCAATGTGGCGGCCGACCTCTCTCCGGGCACACTGGCGCAGGACAGCGATGTGCTCTCGGTCTCGCTTGAGGTGTGGCGGCACACCATCGACGTCACTCTCACCGGCTATATGTTCGGCATTCGCCACGCCCTGCCGATCATGATGAAGCAAGGCGGTGGTGCGATCGTGAACACGATGTCAACCAGCGTATGGATGGGCGAGGACCGCCGGGTCGCCTATCAATCGGCTAAGGCGGGGCTCTATGGGCTGACTCGCCACACCGCCACGCTGGGTGGAAAGCATGGCGTGCGATGCAATTCGGTGGCACCGGGAGTGATACTCACCGGAGCGGCGCTGGCGAACACGACCGAAGAATATCGCGACGAGATTCTCGCATCGGTACGCTCGCATCGCCTGGCGTCCCCGAGGACCTCGCCGCGATGGTGGCGTTCCTGTTCTCCGACGACGGCGCCTACGTGACCGGCCAGACCATCCTGGTCGACGGCGGCGCAAACTTCACGTGAGCGCCAAGCTTTGCGAGTCGGCCGCACAGGCGTCTGCTGGACAACACTGAGGACGAAATATTCTGAGCAACAATGAGAGTCGAGTGCTACGAGCGTATGTCGATGTATGTCAACATGTGTATCGCCAATCGCTACACGAGAGTTGCCGAGGCGTACACCCGGGGTTCGAGCGCGCCTTGCTCCGTCCCGAAGGCTGCACGCCGATGCTCGTGTGGTCAGACGCGCGGGATGCTCCGGTGCGACCTCAGCGGAACGCAATGTCCGACCGGCTGATCACCGCGCTGTTGGGACACGACCCCGGGGCCCTCGCGGAAGATGTTTCCCTCGCCACTCCACTCACATCGTTACGCATCACGGGTCGCGACGCGGTTGTCGTTGCCCTCTCTGTCTAGCCATCGGAAGTCAACCCCCCGACCAGCCGACTGTCACCAACCTGACTGCCGGGTACATCGAGATCGTTGCGCCGGTACAGCGTGCGCGTGCCAGCCTTGATCGCTTTCGGTCCCTGACGGGTGTTGCTGTGCGCGGCGATCGTGGTCACCGCGGAGGCCTCCCGCTGGGCCGTCATCACCAGCACGCGGGTCACCTCCACATCAGTAGGGGAGGACCAGCACCTGCGTGCTCGCGCTGTCTGGCGGGGTGCGGAGGTGGCCCGGTGGGAGGTCCGGCCCTCTTGCCCGACGCTAATGGCGATACGTTGCTGAACCTGCTTCAAGACAACGACTCTCGAGCCGGATAACTCGCGACGGCGGCCAGGAAAAATAAGGCTACCTGTGGTGACCCTGCCGCCCAGAATGTATAGTGCATATATGCATAGCGCATAGAGGCCAGTTACAGCGAGATGAAAACCTCTCCGCCGTAATGGCATGGCATCAGACAGGTGCCTGACCTGGGCCTGGCCCCCATTGCAGTGCCCCAAACGGCTTCGGATCAGTCGAACGGTTCGGAGTGAGTGTCACAAGCACGAAGAGCAAAAGAGTTGGACAAGAGGGGTTGCATGATGAATTTGAAGACAATCGTGGCCGAAGGCACAATCGCTGCCGCGCTGGGCTTCACGGCGCTTGGACTGGGCGCGGGGGTGGCGAACGCCGTGCCATCTTCGCCTGACAGCGCGGGGACACTGTGGCAGCAAGACGACCACGGAGGCGGTGGAGATTGGGGCCACGGAGGCCGTGGAGATGGAGGCCGCGGAGGTTGGGGAGACCGCGGAGGAGATTGGCGCGGCGGGGGCTGGGGAGACCGTGACGGCTGGGGTCCGCCCTGCCCGTGGTGTGGTTGGATACCGGGGTGGTGAGCGCTCCCCAACGGTGCCTCCGCTGAGTCGTTGCCTAGAGGTGTAGCCGATTTCGCGGCGCTGCGGTGCACGGCGGCCCAGCCGGGGCGGCGGCGAGCCTGTCGTCGCAGGTTGGGCTCGACCAGCGGATCGTGCGCTCAGGGTGCTGTTCGCTGACCAGACTTCGCGCCGCCTTCGCCAGTTGCAGGGTGCAGGCGTCAGGTGTGTTGGCCAGTACAAACAGGCCGGCCTGCGAGTCGGCTCCTGTTTGGACAGGGACACCGAGCCAGAGAAGCTGGCGACTCCGTCGTTCTTGCAGGTCAACGGCACTTTCTGGTTATCCTCGAGGTGAAACCCGTGCCCGAGGCCGATGTAGGGTCCCAGTCCTGACTGCAAATTCTCAGTCACGACTGCAAATGATGAGCTGCTCTAATCTGCCGGCCCCTTGACCCTGAGTCGCCGCAGCAGTCCAAGGCGAGAGGCGGAGGCTGGACCCCGTGACGGGTAGACAACACTGTGAGCCCACGAGATCATCGGGGCATGCTGGCCGTCCTCCATCCCGGCGCGATGGGCTCGGCCGTGGCTGCCTGTCTGGTGGCCTCGGGTCATGACGTTGGATGGCTGCGCATCGGTCGGAGTGAGGCGACATTGCGGCGTGCCGAGCAGGCAGGTCTTCTAGGGTTCGACGACCTGGCCGATCTGCTGGACCACGCCGAAGTGGTGTTCTCGATCTGTCCGCCGCATGGAGCGGTCGAGTTGGCTCGGCAGCTGGTGGGCTTCGAGGGGATTGTGGTGGACGCCAATGCGATAAGCCCCGAGACGGCCGTACTCGTTGGTCGCACTGTGAGCGCCGGCGGCGCCCACTATGTCGACGGCGGTATCGTAGGGCCGCCCCCGATCACCGCGGGGGCAACCCGGCTCTACGTTGCCGGTGATGACGGCCGAGTTGCGCGCTTGTTCGCGGGCTCTGCGCTTGACGTGGTCGGACTCGCCGGGGCTCCGCCTGCCGCGTCGGCACTAAAGATGACGTACGCGGCATGGACGAAAACCACCGCTGCACTGCTGGTTTCGATTCGACGTACCGCAGCCGTGTTCGGCGTCGAGGACGACCTCGCACAGGAATGGGCAATCAGCCAACCCCATCTTCCGGCGGCGTTGGTGCGGGCTCAGCAGCAGACTGCCGAGAAGGGTTGGCGGTGGTCCTACGAACTCGCCGAGGTCGGCAGGACGTTCGCGGCCGCAGGTGAACCAGAGGGCTTCGGCGCTGCGGCCAGTGAGGTCTTCGCCGCATCCGGAGATGAAGATCCGGCGACTAGCTGAAGACAACGCCGGGTATGGCGGAGGTGCCGTTCGGGCCGCCACCATCGTCCCGGCATCCCCGCGATCGGCCCGGAACCCCGAGTGGATACGAGTCGGTCTCGGACAGGTCGCCCTGGGCAGCGACGTCGAGCAAGCCGAGTTCCTCGACCCACATGGCGCTGCGTGCTAGTGACAGCTTCACCTGGTAGGAACCACCCTCGACGGCACGCCGGTGCAGCGCCGCCATGATTCCGGCCGCCCGGTATGCCCGGCAGCCGAGACAACGACGAATTCGACGGTCGAGCGTTTACTACCGTATCGAGCGGTACATAAGTACCGAAGGCTGTTGCGGTGAGCGCGCCGGTGAACACCGCCTCCAGGCGCGCGACAGCCACGAACTCCCCCTGTGAGAGCTTCAAGACATTGTTGCGCCGGTCGACGTAGACAACCCGATCCGGTGCGAAGCCCGGTCAGCGATACAACGTGTGGGCAGCCAGGTTTGCGCATGATCCCAGCCTTCGCGCGGCGTGCCCGGACCATAACCGCCGCCGCTGCTGGCCAGCACGATGAAGTCGGTGTCGCCGAGCAGGCCGGCGTGGGTCTCGGTGTCGAGGGACAGCCCCACGGCGATGATGTGGTCGACCCAGGCCTTGACCGTGCTGGGCGGACCGAAGTTGTACAGCGGAAGGCCGAGCAGGACCGTGTCGGCCTGCTTGATCTCGTCGATCAGTTCGGCACTGAGCGCGAGCGAGGCATGTTGTGCCGGCGTGCGCTGCTCCGCGGCTACCATTCGCGCCAGCCCCGTCGCGGCATCCACGTGCGGTATTGGGTCGGTGCCGAGATCGCGGTAAGTCACCGTGGCGCCGGGATGCGCCGCACGCCACCGATCGGCGGCCCGCGCGGTCTGTCGACGACTCACCGAGACGTCGCCCCGGACCGAGGAATCGATATGCAGCAGGCGGGACATCTCTAACCCGCATAGATTTTTTGTTGACTACGACTAATCGGCTTGCAGTGGAATTGCGCCAGTGTCCCAACGCTTCTCGACCAGCCGTGTGCTCCTGATCGCGCCTCCAACTCGGTGCCACGTTTCTCGGCTGTGGGTGAGCGGGCGGTCAAAGCAAATCACCTCAGGCGATCGTCTCCGGCGCGCAGCGGGTCACCAAGGGCATGCTCGACGCGGCGGCGAAAGCCGTTGCAGCAGAATGCGACCAGTGACTCATGGATCACAAAACAACTACCGGATGTAACTGGACGGGCGGCTCTCCCGGATGTTTGCCGTGCTTGACCGTTGGTTGGCCGTCACTAGCGGGCTACGGAGCTAAGTCGCAAACCTCCGATAGTCAACGCAACGCGACCGGAAGCCCGTACTGAGCTGGTGCTACGCGAGGAGTTCCGGAGACGTGCGAAGACTACCGAACAGGCCGTGATGTGCCGCACCGGCCTGCAAAGCCGTCTACGCGGGTTCGAATCCCGCCACTGGCTCCGATCAATGCTCTGCGAGAAGAAGACGGAGCGATAACCCTGACGTGGACAAAAACATCAAGACCGGCGGTTGGCCTGCTCGCATCGAAGACGGGACTACGCGAACCAGCCTGAGCCGCCTAAAAGAACACAAGTAGTGATCTACTCGTGATCATCATGGCCAGCGCTTCATACGGTTCTCGTGAACGGTTTCGCCAGCTCGGCGGCACTTACCGATTTAGGAGAATCGAACATGTCGGAGTCACCAACCGGACGTGCGATGACGCCGCGGGCGGACAACAGAAACGATTACGCCGATGCCAACACGCAGCGCGCGAGCCGAGGTTATTCCGAATCAAACGCGCGAACGCGGCAGTCCTCAATGCACGATCAGCACACTTATCCTGCGCCCACGCTGTCCCAGCAGACGCGCGCGGATAAATCAACTTGGTCAACGCAATTCAACGCTTTGGCGTGGTCCGACGACTCCGCCGACCCTCAGCCGCCTGCTGCCTATTACTGCGAGCCCTACGAGGCCGCCCCGAATCCGCGGCCAGATGTCCGTTTCCGCGATTCCGTCGAGGCGCCATACAGCGATCGGCCACCAGGTATGCCTTGGTACCGCCAGCCGGCGCCGTACCTTGCCGCAGTGGCCCTGGCTGCTGTGGTTCTCGCCGGCGGTGGGCTTGCCTACACGTTAACCGGTACTACCCATGGCACGACGCCATCGAATCCCAACGGTGTTGCGCCAGTGTCCCCTCAGCAGAACCAACAGCAGCTGGCCCCGATACCAGCACCGCAGAATGGTGTTCCTCAGCCGCCTCCACTCGTCGAAAACCAAGCTCCAGCTGGGATTCCGGGCGGCGTCTCGGCGCCCGGCGGCGACCTTCCGCCGAACGTTGGATCCGCCCGTAACAGCATTTCTAGCGGCGGTGGCGTCTCAGCTCCCAATAACGGTTCGCAGCTGGCGCCCGCTCCGAACCCCGCCCCGTTGGCACCCCCGGCTCCTCCGCCTCCGCCGATCATCATTTGGCAACCGCCGGGACACGGGCCAATAGGCCAGAACCCACCGGATGGCAAGAAGAACGACCCGGCTGGTGGCAGTCAGGCCCCGGCGGGTGCTAACGGTGGTGCTCCGGTTGGTGGCAATCAGGCGCCGGCGGGTGGTAATCAGGCGCCGGCGGGTGGTAATCAGGCTCCGGCGGGTGGTAATCAGGCTCCGGCGGGTGGTAACCAGGCTCCGGCGGGTGGTAACCAGGCTCCGGTTGGTGGTAACCAGGCGCCGGCGGGTGGTAACCAGGCGCCGGCGGGTGGCAACGGTGGTGCTCCGGTGGGTGGCAGTCAGACCCCCGCAGGTGGTAATCAGACCCCCGCAGGTGGTAATCAGACCCCGGCGGATGGCAATCAGTCCCCGGCCGGTGGGAATGGTGGGACTGATCCGAACACAAATATTCAGGCACCAGTCATCCAGTTACCGAAGCTTCCAACTATTCCAACCCCGTTCTGATTGGCCCTGCCCGGCAGGCCGGGGATGGTGCGGCCCAGGCGCCGCGCCCGGTTCTGGTTGCCGAGCTCCAAGGATGACTCGCTCTGTCTGACGGCAGACCGTTATGGCTGTACCGGGGATCCCGAGACTCGAGTTAATCGTCCGGGCATGAGGCGGTTGGCGCTCGTCAGCCACGCCGGCAGCGAGTCATCCTGTGATGGGTGCCGGCATGAAACTCGGGAAGGCCGTTCCTGCTGTCCACACGCCCCCGGCTGGGTCGCGCCCTCCGCCGTTAAGGGTGTTATGTCGTTACCCGGATAACCAGGGCCTGGTACACGCGTTCACGTGTGCAGTTTCATGGTTGATGAAACCGGCAACGCAGTGATGGACCCCGCCAACCAGCCCCGTGGGCTACGAACCAGCATTTCCGGGCAGAAGCCGTGACGAGCGCGCTGCAGCTGGTGGCGAAGAACGCCCGACGAAGGACAGCGACCATGCCAAATATCGGCCCGTCACGACATGCGCGCCCAAGGCGCCGACTGCGGCCGCCCGTCGCCTCGTTGGTGGCGGGACAGCTGGCTGCCGCGACGAGGGTACCGGCGCGCTGGGGCGGTTCTAGCCTGGATCGCAGGCCGCATAGCCCGGCACACAACAACGAAGGAGAGGACCGATGGCAGATAAAGAGCCGTCAGCCGCGGCGAAGATGTTCGGCGATTTCGCGCCCGCCCTGGTTTCGTACACCGACGACGTCCTTTTCGGGGAGGTCTGGGAACGTCCTGATCTGTCACCGAAGGACCGTAGCCTGGTCACGGTGGCGAGCCTGGTCACAAGCGGCAGCACCGAGCAACTCGTCTTCCACCTGAGCAGGGCGAAAGAGAACGGGGCAAGCGAGCAAGAACTCATCGAGACGATCACCCATTTGGCGTTCTACGCCGGCTGGCCGAAGGCTATGTCGGCGATGGCGGTGGCTAGGCGAGTGTTCCGCGACAACTGAGTGTTGGAGTTTTCATGGATTACGTGACAGTAGGTTCGACGGGTGTACAGGTATCTCGATTGTGCTTCGGGACAATGTCATTTGGCACTGAGGCCGACGAGCATACGTCAGCGCAGATGTTCCACAGGTGCCGGGATGTTGGGCTCAACTTCTTCGACACCGCCGACGTCTATGGGCAGGGCCGCTCGGAGGAGATCCTCGGAGGGTTGATCTCGGAATGCCGTGACGAGGTGGTCATCACATCGAAGGTGTTCTTTCCGACGGGTCCGGATGTCAACGCCCAAGGTCTGTCCCGGCGCCACATCGTCCGCGCCGTCGACGCGAGCCTGAAGCGTCTCGGCACGGACTGGATCGACTTCTACTTCGCCCACGCCTTCGACGAACGGACTTCGATCGAGGAGACGGTTGACGCGTTCGAGCACCTTCAACAGCAAGGCAAAATCCTCTACCCTGCGGTCAGCAATTGGGCCGCGTGGCAGATCACCAAGAGTCTGGGACTGTGTGAACGGGAGGGTCTGGCGCGCTTCGAGTTGATCCAGCCGATGTACAACCTGGTCAAACGGCAGGCGGAGGTCGAGATTCTGCCGCTCGCCCAGTCCGAGCGGATGGGTGTGATCACCTACAGCCCACTCGGGGGAGGCCTGCTCACCGGGAAGTACGGGACAGCCAAGCGTCCCGACAGCGGAAGACTCGTCGAAAACGCTCGATACGCCGACCGGTACGGCGCCGAAACCGACTTCGTGGTTGCAGAGCGTTTCACCGAGTTCGCGCAGAAGATCGGTGTGAAACCGGCCACTCTTGCGGTGGCGTGGGTGATGTCGCATCCCGCCGTTACCGCGCCGATCATCGGCGCCCGCAACCTTTCTCAGCTTGACGACTCGCTCGCGGCCCTCGACGTCAAGATGAGTCCTGAACTGCGCGATCAGATTACGGAGCTATCGCCGAGCCCTGCGCCGGCTACCGACCGAACCGAGATTTTGAAGGGCAATTGGACCTAAACGGAAGGAAATTCACCATGCGCGGAGCTGTCATCTACGGCCCCCGGGATGTGCGTTTGGAAACACTCCCGGAGCCCAAGATCATCGAGCCGACCGACGCGATCGTGCGCAACGCTGCCACGTGCATCTGCGGATCTGACCTGTGGTACTACCGCGGCATCAGTCCGATCACCGAGCCAACGCCGTTCGGGCACGAATATTGCGGCGTCGTGGAGGAGGTCGGCAGCGGGGTCAGGTCCATCAAGCCGGGCCAGTTCGTGATCGGCTCGTTCTTCGCATCCGACAACACCTGTCCGAACTGTCGCAATGGATTTCAAACATCATGTCTGCACCGGGTACCGGTGACCGGCTGCCAGGCGGAGGCAGTGCGGGTTCCGCTGGCGGATGGCACCCTGGTGGCGACGCCCGAACAGCCCCCGCAGGAACTGATCCCCAGCCTGCTGACCCTTTCCGACGTCATGGGCACCGGCTGGTTCGCCGCAGATGCCGCCAACGTGCAGGACGGCATGACTGTTTGCATTGTCGGCGACGGCGCGGTCGGGTTGTGCGGCGTGCTCGCCGCCTCTCAGATGGGGGCCGGGCGGGTGATCGCCATGAGCCGCCACGAGCCGCGACAGAATCTCGCCCGCAAGTTCGGCGCCACCGACATCGTCACCGAGCGTGGCGACGACGGCGTCGCCCGGGTCAAGGACATGACCGACGGTATCGGCGCCGACGCCGTGCTGGAGTGTGTCGGAACCGCGGAATCGATGCAGCAGGCATTGCGATCCACTCGCCCGGGCGGATATGTCGGGTATGTCGGCGTCCCCCACGGGGTGAGCCTCGACGGCCAGGAGCTGTTCTACTCACACGTCGGCATGCTCGGCGGTCCGGCGCCCGTGCGGCGGTTCTTGCCGGAACTCATCCAACTGGTGTGCGACGGCCGCATCGACCCGGGCGAGGTATTCGACATGACTTTGCCGCTCGACGACGTCGCCGAAGGTTACCGCGCCATGGATGAGCGTCGTGCCATCAAAGTGCTGCTGCGGCCCTGACACGTCTCGACCTCCATTGCCGACAGGGTGTCACAGGACGACTGCACACCGGTACGCAAGACCACGGCATCGGCTTTCGTCGCCGGTGGCGTGGGGGCGCCCGCACGCAGCCGGGGGTGTGTAGTCGTTGGACTGCAACTCTCAGCCGACGTCGTAGCGCACGGCTAACCCAACAGGCTTCCGGCGAACCTGAGGTCGGACACCAGCGTGTCGAACGCCTGGTCCCGATCCTCCGGCGGTCCACGCAGCACCGCAGAAGGGTGAATTGTCGCGACCACTTCGGGGTCGACGTCAAGCTTCAGAGCCGGGTCCTCATCAGGCAACCGCAGCGCTTCGCCCCGGTGCTGAGTCAGTCGGAACTCATTGCCCATCAACGACTTCGCCGCAGTGGCGCCCATCAGCACCACGACGTCCGGTTGCACCGTGGTCAACTCGGCAATCAGCCACGGCCGGCAAGCGATCACCTCGGTTCTGCTGGGTGTCTTGTGGATTCGGCGTTTGCCACGCTCCGCACGCGTGAACTTGAAGTGTTTGACCGCATTGGTGACATACACCTGCCTGCGGTCGATGTCCGCTGCGGCGAGCGCCTTGTCGAGCAGTCGCCCCGCCGGGCCGACGAAGGGCAGCCCGGCACGGTCCTCCTGGTCGCCGGGCTGTTCGCCAACCAGCATCATCCGGGCGTCTGGTGAACCGGCGCCGAACACGGCTTTGTCGGCGTACTGGTAGAGGTCACAACCGCGACAACGACTGGCGGCGGCCGCCAGATCAGCCAGGTCGTGTGTGTCCGGTACGAAGTCTTGTGCCCCTGGCGCATGCATCTCCATCACCCCCATCACCCGCGAGGTCGCTGTATCGAGTGGACTTGGTGATCTGGGCGAAGCTGAACTGCCATCGCTCGACGATGTGGAAGCCGAATTTGGCTTGGACCTGGTATGCGGGCGCGCGTGCCATTCTGGGCCCCGCCGACAATGCCGTGCCGCTCGCATGGTCGGGGAGCGTTTTGTCGCGGTCGGTCACTGTCCAGATGAGCCCGCATTGTCTGATTCTGTCCGCGACCGCCCAGACCGGGATTTGGCCATCCCACAGCGTGTGTCGGTCGGCCGCCGGCATACCGCGACCGACGTCCTTCAGCTTGCCGTACGCGGCCGGGCGTGCCGCCGTGATCGGGCGGACCGGGCCGGGAGCCCATGCCGTGGTGTTGTCCAGAAGAAGGCAGTCCCCCGGGACAGCGTGGTACGTGAGGATGTCGGCGACCTGGCTGAAATCCATCCCCTCTTTCGCATACGCACCGCGTTGGCTGAACAGATAATTGGGCACTGCCGACGCGGCGACCGCGACCAGCACACCGGCGATCGGCAACGGATTACGCGCGACCGCGACGATGCAGATCCCCAGGAGCACGGCCATCGCCGGCGCGGTGAAGCAGAGATACCGGGGGTAGTAGAGAGGCTCGCAGAGCGCGGAGTACACGATCAGCACCGCCGTCGGTATCCCGATCCACGCGAGCGTGATCAGCAGAAGGGTCCCGGTCCCGGCATCCGGACATGGATTGGGGTGCGCCCACGCGACGACCAGCGCGGCGGCGATGACAACGCCGGCGCCGATCGCAAAGGGGACGCTCTTGTCGAAATACTGCTGCACGGCCACGTCGCGGAAGGTGCGTGTGCCAATCGGGAAGATCCACGCCACCTGACGTATCTGCCCATGTGCGAAGAGCATAAAGGGAATGACCCCCGAAACCACCGCCGTCGAGGTCACCGCCCACCAGACGACCGCCGACCGTCGCGCCGACAGCACGGCCAGCAGCGCACCGTAGACCGGCACCAACAACACCAAAAACATGTTGAGGAGGATCACCGACAACAACACGACCGCGTACAGCAACCACCGCGACGGCCGGGGGCGCCGGACAGCTGCCACCACCAGGATCGTCAGCCAGACCGCGGCCACGACCGTGAACGCATACGAGCGAGCTTCGATGCCGGCCCATGTGGTGCGAGGCAGGATCGCGAAAACCACACCCGCACACACCGCCACCGACCGGGCGGAGAACTGCCTGGCCAGCACGACGATGCCGGCAGCCGCCACGCCCACTGCCAGGGCGCTCGGGACGCGCGACCAGAATTCGGTGGCTGGAGCGATCGCGAACCAGCCGTGCATCAGCAGGTAATACACCCCGTGCACCGCGTCGATGTTGCCGAGCATCTGCCACAACTCCGGAAGCGATCGGTTCTTTGCGGCCGAGATCGTTGCCGCCTCGTCGAACCACAGCGACGGTCGGCTCGCACCGGCGAGGGAAATGGCTATGGTCAGCACGGCGACCGCGACGGGGTCGAACGCTCCGGCTGGTTTCCGGGCAGCAGGACGCACGCCCGTCGCGCGTTCGGGGCTCAGGGTCTGCGACTGCACTACCTGGGAGTCTAGGGTGTAAGCCTCGGCGGCGGAGTGTCAAAACGTGGATCCGCGGTTACCACCGGCGGCGGCGTGAATTGCCCGCTGCTGCTGTGACATTGATGACCCGGCGCGATACGCATCGGTCGAGCGGCGAAACCGCTTCAGCTACAGCGGTATTGCGTCGAATGACATCGCAGACGTGCCACTTTCTTCGTGCCGGCGAACAAAGTCGGCCTGCGCGTCGCGAATAGGCACGGACCCCCGCAAACGATAAGGTGTCGCCAATCAGACCCACCGTTGGGCAGCGACGCGTTACTGTCTGCGGTGGCGTTTGCAAATGACACTGGGAGGGTAGATGAGCGCCTATCGGACCATCGTGGTCGGGACCGACGGCTCGGACTCCTCGCTGCGCGCGGTCGACCGTGCCGGCGAGATCGCCGGCGGCTCGAACGCGAAACTGATCGTGGCGACCGCCTACTTTCCACAGGGCGACGATCCCCGGGCAGCGGACGTCCTGAAGGACGAGGGCTACAAGGCGCAGGGCAACGCGCCCATCTATGCGATCCTGCGGGAAGCGCGCGACAGGGCCAAGGCCGCCGGCGCCAAGGACATCGAAGAACGCCCGATCGTCGGTGCACCGGTCGACGCTCTGGTCGACCTTGCCGAGGAGGTCAGCGCCGATCTGCTCGTGGTCGGCAACGTCGGCTTGAGCACCATCACCGGACGGTTGCTCGGGTCCGTGCCGGCGAACGTCTCGCGCCGGTCGAAGAGCGATGTGCTGATCGTCCACACCACCGGCTGAACGCCGCTACCGGCCGCGCTCGCGCCATTCCCGAGGTGGGACGCTGGGCGCCGATCGCGGAGTCCTCGCAGCCAAAAGCTAGCTGTCAGGCCCGTTGCGCATGGCGATTTACGTGCGCATCTCCTGTGGGCTCGGCCCGTGCCAGTCGCAGCCGGTCAGCTCGGCGGAAAGGTCCCACAGCCGGCGGGCCATCGTCGGATCGCGGGCCTTCTTGAGTGGTTTGGTGGCCTTCGGCTTGCCCCACTGTTTGAAGCGCGGCACAAAACTGGTTCCGCTGGGCAGACCCGTCGTCACCGCCTGGATAGTGGACCGCGCCGCGGCGGGCGCGCTCTGCGCGGCCAGGCCGACGGGCCTGTGGTCACGCATCCAGCCCAGGAAACCGGTGCTGTACCTGGTGATGTCGGTGTCCGCCCCACCCGGATCGGCCACGTACGCCCGGACGCCCCGCCTGGCCAACTCGTGGATGAAGAGCATGATGGCCAGCTTGGATTCCCCGTAGGCCGTCCACTTCGAGTATTCGCGGGTATGCCAGTTCAGGTCGTCGAAGTGAATGCGGCCCAGGGCGTAGCCCGCGCTGCCCACCGAGACCACCCGGTCCGTGATCTTGTCGCCGAGCAGACACGTCAAGGCGAAATGGCCCAGGTGGTTGGTGCCCATGTGCGCCTCGAAACCGTCGGCCGTCCGGGTCAGCGGCAAACCCAGCACGCCCGCGTTGTTCACCAGGACGTCAACAGTCTCCACCGAGTCGGCGAACTTGCGCACACTGGCCAACTCGGCGAGATCGAGGTGGCACACCTCGACGTCGCCCACCATCTCGGCGGCGGCCTGCTCCCCCTTGGGGATGGTCCGGCAGGCGATGACCACACTGTGACCGGCGGCCGCCAGCGCCGTGGCGGTCGCTTTGCCGATGCCGCTGTTGCCACCGGTGACGATGATCCGCATCGACGATCACCTGGACTTTCGGGCGACTGCGAGGCGCGGCCAACGGTTTTCAGCGCGCTGCCGCAACCCACCGAGTATCTCAGCGTTCGTACAGCGATATCGCAGATTTGCTGAATAACGGTCGCGCCGTCGTGTCGGGAACGGGTGGGAAGCCCCGCAACCGGTCAGATGATTGAACGCCTGCTGGCCCTCGGTTCGTGCAACTTCGAACTGGCTCACTACCGGCTCTCCGACTGGGTGAGCTCGGCGGGCACCCTTGTCTGTCACCAGCCCCGTGTGCGCCATTCCTCCAGGTGTGGGCGCTCCACCCCGAGGGTGGTGTCATCGCCGTGTCCGGGATAGACAACGGTCTCGTCGCCGAAACGGTCGAAGATGCTCGTTTTCACGCCGTCGAGAAGCGATTCGAACTCGGCCGGTTTTGTTGTCCGCCCAACACCGCCCGGGAACAGGCAGTCGCCCGTGAACAACTGCGTCGCGCCGCCCGTGGCCTCGCCACCCAGTGCCAGCGCGACGGAGCCAGGGGTGTGCCCCCGCAGGTGGATGACGTCGAAAGACAACCGGCCGACGTCGACCCTGTCGCCCTCGGCCAGCAGTCGGTCCGGCCTGACCGGCAGCGGCCCGGCGTCAAGTTCGTGGGCGGCCGTCGGTGCGCCGGTGGCCTCCACCACGGCTTGCAGCGCCTGCCAGTGATCGAAGTGCTGGTGTGACGTGACGATCAGTGCCAGCTTCGGGGCGTGAGTACGCACCAGGTCGATCAAGTCGTCCGCGTCGTTCGCGGCGTCGATGAGCAGCGATTCGCCGGTTTCGGAACATGTGACCAGGTATGCGTTGTTATCCATGGGGCCTACCGAAGCTTTCACGATCGTTGCGCCCGGCAGAGTGCGGCGCGCGGGGGTCCCCGGGTCCACATGGCCCGTGTAGTTGTCGTCGACGGCTGTCATGCCCTTACGTTATCCCCCGCAGCGGTTGGGGTGCCTGCCGCTCGTGCACGAGTGGCGCGAACCGCGGAGCGGCTTGTCGGTGGGCCCACATAGCATGGCAACGTGCCGGTATATCCAGGGGAAGGGACTGAGTGGCTGACCGCCTGATCGTCAAGGGTGCGCGCGAGCACAACCTGCGAAGCGTCGACCTTGACCTGCCGCGCGAGGCCCTGATTGTCTTCACCGGCCTGTCCGGGTCCGGGAAGTCGTCGTTGGCGTTCGACACGATCTTCGCCGAGGGTCAGCGTCGCTACGTCGAGTCGCTGTCGGCGTATGCGCGTCAGTTCCTCGGCCAGATGGACAAGCCGGATGTCGACTTCATCGAGGGCCTGTCGCCGGCGGTGTCGATCGACCAGAAGTCCACGAACCGCAACCCACGGTCGACGGTCGGCACGATCACCGAGGTTTACGACTACCTCCGGTTGCTGTATGCGCGCGCCGGCACCCCGCACTGCCCGGTGTGCGGTGAGCGTATCGCCCGCCAGACGCCGCAGCAGATCGTCGACCAGGTGCTCGCGATGCCGGAGGGCACCCGGTTCCAGGTGTTGGCTCCGGTGGTGCGCACCCGTAAGGGTGAGTTCGCGGACCTGTTCGAGAAGCTCAACTCGCAGGGCTACAGCCGGGTGCGGGTCGACGCCGTGGTTCGCTCGCTCACCGATCCGCCGAAGCTGAAGAAGCAGGAGAAGCACGACATCGAGGTGGTCGTGGACCGGCTGACCGTCAAGCCGTCCGCCAAGCAGCGGCTCACCGACTCGGTGGAGACCGCGTTGCAGCTGGCCGACGGCATCGTCGTGCTGGAGTTCGTCGATCACGAGCACGGGCATCCACACCGAGAGCAGCGGTTCTCGGAGAAGCTGGCCTGCCCGAACGGGCATCCGCTGGCTGTCGATGACCTTGAGCCCCGGTCGTTTTCGTTCAACTCCCCGTACGGCGCGTGCCCCGAGTGTGCGGGCCTGGGGATCCGCAAAGAAGTCGACCCGGACCTCGTCGTGCCGGACCCTGATCTGACGCTGGCCGAAGGCGCGGTGGCGCCGTGGTCGATGGGGCACACCGCGGAGTATTTCACCCGGATGATGGCCAGCCTCGGTGAGGCGATGGGCTTCGACGTGAACACTCCGTGGCGAAAGCTGCCGGCCAGGGCGCGTAAGGCGATCCTCGAGGGAAGCGACGAGCAGGTGCACGTCCGCTACCGCAACCGCTACGGCCGCGTCCGCTCCTACTACGCCGACTTCGAAGGCGTGATGGCGTTCCTGCAGCGCAAGATGGATCAGACCGAGTCCGAGCAGATGAAGGAGCGCTACGACGGCTTCATGCGCGACGTGCCGTGTCCAATCTGTCACGGAACGCGGCTGAAGCCGGAGATCCTGGCGGTCACTCTCTCCGCCGACGGGTACGGGGCGAAATCGATCGCCGAGGTGTCCAACCTGTCGATCTCCGAGGCGGCCGAATTTCTCAACGCGCTCACCCTTGGAACGCGGGAGCAGGCGATCGCCGGTCAGGTGCTCAAGGAAATCCAGTCGCGGCTCGGGTTCCTGCTCGACGTCGGGCTCGAATACCTGTCGTTGTCACGGGCGGCGGCAACGCTGTCGGGCGGTGAGGCGCAACGTATTCGGCTTGCCACGCAGATCGGCTCCGGTCTGGTCGGTGTGCTGTACGTGCTCGACGAGCCGTCGATCGGTCTGCACCAGCGCGACAACCGCAGGCTGATCGAGACGTTGATCCGACTGCGCGACCTGGGCAACACGCTCATCGTCGTCGAGCACGACCTGGACACCATCGCGCACGCGGACTGGATCGTGGACATCGGCCCGGCGGCGGGGGAGCACGGGGGTCAGATCGTGCACAGCGGCACCTACGACGAGCTGCTGCGCAATAAGGACTCGATCACCGGCGCGTACCTTGCCGGGGCCAGGAGCATTGATGTCCCGGCGATCCGTAGACCGGTCGACCGACGCAGACAACTGACCGTCGTGGCGGCCCGCGAGCACAATCTGCGCGACATCGACGTGTCCTTCCCGCTCGGGGTGCTGACGGCGGTCACCGGGGTGTCCGGGTCAGGCAAATCGACGCTGGTCAACGACATCCTCGCGGCGGTGCTGGCAAACAAGCTCAACGGCGCACGGCAGGTGCCCGGCCGGCATACCCGCGTGACGGGGCTCAACAACGTCGACAAGCTGGTTCGCGTCGACCAGTCGCCGATCGGGCGGACGCCCCGGTCGAACCCGGCCACCTACACCGGGGTCTTCGACAAGATCCGCACGCTGTTCGCGGCCACCACCGAGGCGAAGGTCCGCGGGTACCAGCCCGGCCGGTTCTCGTTCAACGTCAAGGGCGGTCGCTGTGAGGCCTGCACCGGCGACGGCACGATCAAGATCGAGATGAACTTCCTGCCGGATGTGTATGTGCCGTGCGAGGTGTGCCACGGCGCCCGCTACAACCGGGAAACCCTCGAGGTGCACTACAAGGGCAAGACCATCGCCGAGGTCCTCGACATGTCGATCGAAGAGGCGGCGGAATTCTTCGAACCGATCACCTCGATTCACCGGTATCTGCAGACACTGGTCGATGTCGGGCTCGGATACGTGCGGCTGGGGCAGCCGGCGCCGACGCTGTCGGGCGGCGAGGCGCAGCGCGTCAAGCTGGCCGCCGAGCTGCAGAAGCGCTCCACCGGGCGCACGGTCTACATCCTCGACGAGCCCACGACCGGGTTGCATTTCGAGGACATCAGCAAGCTGCTCAGCGTGATCAACGGCCTCGTCGACAAAGGCAATACGGTGATCGTGATCGAACACAACCTCGACGTGATCAAGACGGCGGACTGGATCATCGACATGGGTCCCGAGGGCGGCTCCGCCGGCGGCACGATAGTCGCGCAGGGCACCCCCGAGGACGTGGCGGCCAACGCCGACAGCTACACCGGCTTCTTCCTCGCCGACGCGCTTGGCCTGCCCGCGCCACGCCGGCGCAGAGTCGGCGCCTAGGAGACCATCGAGTGCAGGAACGCGCCCTGCACAAGAATTCCCAAGCCGGCGAACGCTACCGCGAAACCCACGGCTCTGTCATCGCCCCACGGTGGTGATCGGTCCCCGATTCACACCCGATTTCGACAGCACCGACGGGAACCGCGGGCTCACCCTGACACCGTCAAGCCAGGCCGTCAGTTCGTCGGCCCGCCGTTGCAGCATGCGCCGGCCCTCGCGGCCCGGGTCTTCGAGCAGCTGCATCTGCACCCGCCCGTCGGTGTCCTGGTGCCAGCCGCCGACCACACGGCCGTTCCACCACGCGGTCGGCCCGGCGTTGCCGGTCCTGTCGAACACCTGCTTGCCGTGCTCGCCGAGATACCAGTCCCGGTCGAACCAGCCCATCGTCGTGACATCCAGGCCGGGCAGCAGCGCCGCCCAGGGCTCCGGTTCCGGTTCAGGGGCAAGGTCATCGGGGAGCGCGAACCCGGAGGTGCCGTGCACGTCCACCTCGACGGCGTCGACGTCGCGCAGCGCCTGCCGTGCCGCGGTCAGCGTGGTGCCGAACCACCACTTGACATCGGCGACACCCGCCGGCCCGAGCGCCCGCAGCCAACGCCGTAGCAGCTCGGCGCGCGCCGTCTCGGGCGGCATCGGTCCCGGCACCTCGCTGAGCCATTCGCCAGTGCGCACCCAGCGCGGCCTTGACGTGGTCCAGCGGCCATCGTTGGGTCCGCGGATGATGTCGCCGCGGACTGACAACACCGTCAAAACCCTTGGTGCAAGCGGTGTCTCGCCACCCCACCGCTTACCCGGCGCGTGGTCGATGGCGCCCGCCAGCTCGGGAAGCGCGTCGCGAAGCTCGGTGCTCCTGGCATCCCCGTGTTCCGCGAGGTGCGTGAGCACCGTGGCGCAGGCCCGGTCGAGCCAGGCCTCGCCGTCGGCGGCTACGCCGGCCTTGTGAACGTCGGCGATCAACCGGCGTCGCTCGTTGTCGGCGACCCGATCACTGGCTGCCGCTTGGATGAGCGCCAGATCGTCGGCGCGGACGAGCCAGAGCGTACGTCGCATCGCGAGGTGCTTGACGACGGTGCGCCGGCGATATAGCTCCTGGTCGAGGTGATCGGTCGTGAATCCGCGGCTACGCGCCCACAGCGACAGATAGGGCGTCGCCGGGTCGCTGGCGTGCAGGCCGATCAAGGACCCGGTGATCGAGGTGACGGGTCGGGCAGTGTCGGCCGAAAGAAAGTGACGGCGCGCCAACCGATTGCGGCGCTCGTCGACGGTGAATGACCGCACCTCAGCTGTCTTTTGAGTCCATCGACTCGCGGATCTGCGCGAGTCGTTCGGCGGCCGCCCGCTGGCGCGCTTCGTACTGCTCTTCGACGGCGCGGCCCTCCGAGGTTTCGGCGTCGAGTTCCGCGGAGCCGACGGCGGTGCCGTAGCGAGTTTCGATTTTTTCGCGCACCGACTCGAACGTCGGCACGCCGGAATCGTCGTATCCGGTGTCGGGTGTGGTCGCGTCGTCGGGCATGTCGCCACCGTACCCCGGGCTATCTTCCGGCCGCTTGCGCCCGCTCTGTCGACGAGACCGCGGGCGCCGGCACGTCGGTCCCCGACGGCAGCAACGGGATTCGCGCGACGTCCGGTGTGCGAATCTGGCCCGCGAGCCAGGGCAGCGCGGTGGCGAACGCCCTCGCGGCGAAAGGCCAGTCGTGCTTGCCGGGCTGCGCGACCACCGCGCAATTGATCCCGTTGGCGCTGCCCAGCGCGCAGAGCGAATTGGCCGCGGCGCTCAGGTCGCCGGGCGTGGCCGCCGCTGCCGCGCAACCCGTTGACGCACTCGGTGTCGTTGTTGAACGCGCCGCCGGAGTCGGCGAAGACGAACACCGGCGCGTTGCCGCGGTGTGCCGCCGCGAAGTCGTCGATCGTCTTACCGCGTTCCCGGCGCGCAGCCAGTCGGCGGGCGTGTTGAACTCGCCGCCGATCATCATCACCACTGGCAGCTTCGGCGGCGGATCGCTGGCGTACCACGCCGCCGGCAGGTAAACCAGTTCGCCGCGGTGTTTGAACTTATGAGGCCGGGTCGCTGATGCTGACCGGTACGACGGTGCCCTGCGCCTTCATCGCGTTGTTGTCGTGCATCGCGGCGACCGTGCCGGGGTCGGCCTGGTCGGGCAGCGGGCCCGCGGTCAGCTGACTCCCGGCGCCACCGGCAGCCACAGGATTCGCCAGCGCCGGGGCCGCCGGCCGATCGCGAGCAAAACAACGGTGAGCGCGACGGCCTGCACCGTCGCCGGGACCCCCCTGTGCATCAACGAGATGTGGTGGCGGAACAGTCTGGCCGGGCCCGGCCAGAAAGACGCGGCAACCCTGGTAGGCGACGGTGTCACCGGGACATCGTGGCGTGGGATCCTGGACGGTTCCTGTGAACGAGGTGTTGCGGGCGTGTTACCGCGGTTTTGCCAGCGGGAACGGCAGCGTCTCGCGGATGCTGCGGCCGGTGATCATCATGACGACTCGGTCCACGCCCATGCCGAGGCCGCCGGTCGGCGGCATCGCGTACTCCATCGCCTGCAGGAAGTCCTCGTCGATTTCCATCGCCTCGGGATCGCCTCCCGCGGCGAGCAGCGACTGCCCCTGCAGGCGGCGACGCTGCTCGACGGGGTCGGTCAGTTCGCTGTAGGCGGTGCCCAGCTCGACGCCCCACGCCACCAGGTCCCAGCGTTCGGCAAGCCCGGGCTTGCTGCGGTGCGGCCTGGTCAGCGGCGACACCGAGGTCGGAAAGTCCTTGTAGAACGTCGGCTGCTCGGTGCGCACCTCGACCAGGCGCTCGTAGAGCTTCAGGACAACCGCGCCTGCGTCCCAGTGGGTCAGGTACGGGACACCGGCCTTATCGGACAGCCGGCGCAGCGTCGCGAGGTCGGTGTCGGTGTCGATGTGTTCGCCGATCGCCTCGGACACAGCCCCGTGCACCGTCTTGACCTGCCAGGGACCGGAGATGTCGACCGGCTGGAGAGTGCCGTCCTCCCGTGGTCGCATCACGACCTGCTCTCCGTTGGCGGCCTGAGCGGCGTTCTGGATAAGTTCGCGGCAGCCGTCGACCCAGACCATGTAGTCGGCATGCGCCTGATAGGCCTCGAGCAGGGTGAACTCGGGGTTGTGGCTGAAGTCGACGCCCTCGTTGCGGAACGCGCGGCCCAACTCGAACACCCGCTCGACGCCGCCGACGCACAGCCGCTTGAGGTACAACTCCGGCGCGATGCGCAGATACAGGTTCAGGTCATAGGCGTTGATGTGGGTGAGGAACGGCCGGGCGTTGGCGCCGCCGTGGATCTGCTGCAGCATCGGGGTCTCGACTTCCACGAACCCCTTGCCGACAAGCGTCTCCCGGATCGCCTGCAGCGCTCGGCTGCGGGCGGCGATCAGGTCGCGGGCTTCGGTGTTGATCGCCAGGTCGACGTAACGGGATCGAACGCGTGCCTCGGGGTCGGACAGGCCCTTCCACTTGTCCGGCAGTGGCCGCAGGCACTTGCCGATGAGTCGCCAGCTGCGCACCAGCAGCGACCGGGTTCCGGTCTTGCTGTAGCCCATCTGGCCGCTGACCTCCACCAGATCGCCGAGATCGATCGCGAAGTCGGCGGCGGTCGTATTTTCCAGCAGCGAATTGTCGAGCAACAGTTGAACTTCGCCCGACCAGTCGCGCAGCTGGGCGAACAAAACGCCGCCGTAGTCCCGGATCCGCAGCACCCGTCCGGACACGGTGACCGTTGTGTCGTCCTCCGCGGTGATGGCCTGCGCCACCGTGTGGCTGGGTGCCTCACCCACCGGATAGGCGTCCACACCCTGGTTCCGTAGCGCGGCCAGCTTGCCCATCCGCACCCGCACCTGCTCGGGCAGACGAGGCTGCCCGTTCGTCGATTCGGCTGAATTGCCATTCAGCCCGGTGACGTCCGGCGCGCTGCCATCAGGGTGCAGAAGCCCGGTGGCCGCCAACCGTGCGGGGACGTGTGTGTGCTGGCCGGTGTGGGGTTTATTGCGCCGACGGAACGGCAGGACCAGGAAGCCCTCGGCGATCACGGATGCGACACCGACCCGCGGGATCAGCCGGGCGTCCTCGTAGCAGGCGTACCGGGGCACCCACTCGGGCTGGTACTTCATGTTCGAGCGGTACAGCGTCTCCAGCTGCCACCATCGGGAGAAGAACACCAAAAGACCGCGCCACAGCCGCGCCACCGGGCCGGCGCCCAGTCGCGCGCCTTCCTCGAAAGCGGAGCGGAACATCGCGAAGTTCAGCGAAATACGGTTGACGCCAACGCGTTCGGACTGCTGACACAACTCGCTGACCATCAGCTCGATGGTCCCGTTCGGCGACTGGGGGGAGCGGCGCATCAGGTCCAGCGACGCGCCGGTGTTGCCCCACGGAACCAGCGAGAGCATCGCTGCCACATCATCGCTGTCGGCATCGCCGCGTACCGCCTCGACCAGCAGGCAGTCACCGTCGGCGCTGTCCCCGAGCCGGCCCAGCGCCATCGAGAACCCGCGCTCGGTTTCGGTGTCCCGCCAGGCATCCGCGCGCTTGATCACCTGAGCCATCTCGTCGGCCGCGATGTCGCGGTGGCGCCGGATGCGCACGGTCAGCCCGGCGCGCCGCGCTCTGGTCACCGCCTGACGCACACTGCGCATGTCGGGGCCCGACAGCCGGAACCGGTCGGGACACAGGATGGCCTCGTCGCCGAGTTGCAGGGCGTTGAGGCCGGCCCCGCGGTAGGCGTGCGCCCCTTCCGAGCTTGCGCCCATCACGCCGGGGGCCCACCCGTACGTCTCGCACAACCGCAGCCACGCGTCGATCGCCTGGGGCCAGGCGCGTGGGTCGCCCACCGGGTCGCCGCTGGCCAGGCAGACACCCACCTCGACGCGGTAGGTGATCGCCGCGCGCCCGTTCTCGGCGAACACCACGGCCTTGTCACGTCGTGTCGCGAAGTAGCCCAGCGAGTCGTTCTTGCCCCATACCTCCACCAGACCCCGGATCGCGGACTCGTCCTCACCGGTGAGTGCGTTCGCTGCGCGCTGTGACTGGAACAGCACGATGGCCGCCGCCATCAACGCCAGCGCGCCGAACAACCCGAACAGCGCATTGAGCAGGACATGCGGGCGACCGGTGAACAGGTCCGGATCCGCGGCGGCGAAACCGATCACCCGGTTGACGGCGTATGGCAGTCGGTCCTCGCGGGCGAGCGTGCCGGGAAACAGCTTGAGCAGGCCCCACGCCACCGCGATGCCGATCGTCATCCCGGCGACCAGCACGGCCGCGGCCTTCAACAACGCACCCCGGCGGACCTTGGCGTAGAACTCCTTGTACGCCAACAGCAGAACCGCGATCGCAGACAGGTGCAGCACCAGCCCCAGGATTTCGCCGGAGGTTTGGAACGAAGTCTCGTCGCCCGCGGCAAGGTAGATGACGTTGTAGCCCACGGCGAGAATCAGATTCAGCACCAGCACCCACCACGCGATGCGCTTGCGGGAGGCCAGCGCCGCCGCCAACAGCGCCAGCACGAACGCCCACGCGAAGCTGGTGTCGGGGAAGTTGAACAGATAGTTGTTGACGAACTCGCGCGGGACCTTGATGAGGTGGCGCACCAGCGGGGACACGGTCGCCAGCAGCGACATCGTGGCGATGATGCCGACAGTCCACCCGGCGATCGCCGGTACCCGGGCGTAGACCGATGTCGGCCGAGTCGTGGTGAGGGTCATAGGCCCTCGAGGATATTCGCTCGTGCTGTTAATTTGTTGTTACCTGAGCGGTCCGGTGTACTTTTCTCCGGGTCCGTGCCCGGGTTGGTCGGGAACCGCGCTGTATTCGCGGAACGCGAGTTGCACACTCTTCAGCCCGTCACGCACCGGACCGGCGTGCGGGCCGAGGTACTCCGCCGACGCGGTCACCAGCCCGGCCAGGGCGGTGATGAGCCGACGCGCCTCGTCGAGATCCCGATGGGGGCTGATGGTCGGGTCCGTGGACGACAACCCGAGTTTCTCGGCGGCGGCGCTGATCAGCATCACGGCCGCCCGGGTGATGACCTCCACGGCGGGAATATCGGCCAGCTCGCGGACGTTCGGCGTATCGGTCATGCCTGCTAGACTGGCATGCGCGACCGTTCCTGAGTGTCTCAGGGACAGCAAGTGGAGTCCCGCTCCCACCGTTGGCCACCCCGGCCCAACGGTCCGGTCACCGGCACCTCGGCTGCCGGTTCCGCGCAGCGCGCGGGCGGCGTAGGTGTCGTGATCGGTCGGTATCGGGCCCCGCATCATGCGGGGCCCTTTTGCTGATGGGGTGCTGGCGTGTGGCGCTCACCGGCTGTCTTCTGATCACCGGTGAATTGTCGTACCGAACAGATGTCCAACCCAGGGAGGCCCCATCAGCACTGAGACCCGCGTAAACGAGCGCATTCGAGTTCCCGAAGTCCGCCTGATCGGACCCGGCGGTGAGCAGGTAGGAATCGTCCGCATCGAAGACGCCCTTCGCGTCGCCGCGGACGCCGATCTAGACCTTGTCGAAGTCGCCCCGAACGCCAGGCCGCCGGTCTGCAAGATCATGGACTACGGCAAGTACAAGTATGAGACGGCGCAGAAGGCACGCGAGTCTCGCCGAAACCAGCAGCAGACCGTCGTCAAGGAACAGAAGCTGCGACCCAAGATCGACGACCACGACTACCAGACCAAGAAGGGCCACGTGGTCCGCTTTCTGGAAGCGGGTTCGAAGGTCAAGGTCACGATCATGTTCCGTGGGCGTGAGCAGTCGCGGCCCGAGCTGGGCTACCGGCTGTTGCAGCGGCTGGGCGCCGACGTCGCCGACTACGGCTTCGTCGAGACGTCAGCCAAGCAGGACGGACGCAACATGACGATGGTGCTCGCGCCCCACCGCGGCGCGAAGACTCGCGCGCGTGCGGCGCAAGACGCCCATCCAGAGCCCGGACAGCAAGACCGGACCAACCCATCACAGAACTGAGGAAAGATGCCCAAGGCGAAGACCCACAGCGGCGCCTCCAAGCGGTTCCGGCTCACCGGGACCGGCAAGATCATGCGCCAGAAGGCCAACCGCCGCCACCTGCTCGAACACAAGTCCTCGAGGCGTACCCGTCGCCTCGAAGGCCGCACCACGGTGGCGACGCCAGACGCCAAGCGCATCAGGAAGATGCTTAACGGCTGACCGCCCGCGCGAAAGACCGGCCGCGCGGCTCACCGTCGCGCGGAATAACAGAGCCGCGCAAAAGACACCGCGGCCGAGCCGCGCAAAAGACACCGCGGCCGAGCCGCGAAAAGACACCTTGTACGAGCGAGAATAGGAACACCACTCATGGCACGCGTGAAGCGCGCAGTCAATGCGCACAAGAAGCGGCGCACAATCCTCAAGGCCTCCAAGGGATACCGGGGCCAGCGGTCGCGGTTGTACCGCAAAGCCAAAGAGCAGCAGCTGCATTCGCTCAACTATGCCTACCGTGACCGGCGTGCCCGCAAGGGCGAGTTCCGAAAGCTGTGGATCTCCCGGATCAACGCGGCCGCCCGGGCCAACGACATCACCTACAACCGGCTGATCCAGGGCCTCAAGGCGGCGGGCGTCGACGTCGACCGCAAGAACCTCGCCGAGATCGCGGTCAGCGACCCGGCCGCGTTTAGCGCGCTGGTCGAGGTGGCGAAGTCCGCGCTGCCCGAGGACGTCAATGCCCCGTCCGGCGCCGCAGGATCGGCGACGTCCGGAGAGGCTGCCTAAGCGCTGGCCGCAGCGCTGCCGCTCACCGAGCGCTCGTCACGGGTCGTCGCCGCGGCGAAGTTGCATCGCCACGTCGCCCGCAGGCGCGCAGGCCGCTTCTTGGTCGAAGGACCAAACCTGGTCGAGGCCGCGTTGCGCCGCGGCGCGGTGCGGGACGTGTTCGTCACCGATTCCGCGTCGCAGCGGTTCCACGGTGTGCTGGCGAACGCGGGCGTGCCCGTCCACCGGGTGACGGAACGGGCCGCCAAGGCGCTGTCGGACACGGTCACCCCGGTCGGTTTGGTGGCTGTCTGCGAACTGCCCGGCCCGACGCTGCAGCAGGTACTCGCCGATGGGCCGCGGTTGGTCGCGGTCGCGGTCGGGGTGTCGGAACCGGGTAACGCCGGCACGCTGATCCGGCTCGCCGACGCGATGGGGGCGGACGCCGTGGTGCTGGCGGGCCACAGCGTGGACCCGTTCAACGCGAAGTGCCTACGCGCGTCCGCGGGCAGCGTGTTCGCTGTTCCGGTGGTGGTCGCACCCGAGGCGGGCGCCGTTGTCGGCGCGCTCGCTCAGGCCGGCGTACAGGTGCTCGCGACCGCCGTCGACGCTGAGATGAATCTTGACGAGGCAGAGCCGCTGCTGAGCCGCCCGACCGCATGGCTCTTCGGGCCGGAGGCCCACGGGCTGCCCGACGACGTCGCGCGGCTGTCGTCGCATCGCATCCGGATTCCGATGGCCGGGCAAGCCGAGAGCCTCAACGTGGCAGCCGCCGCGGCGATCTGTCTGTATCAGAGTTTCCGGGCCCAGCGCCGTTAAGCGGCTTTTCCGCGCCCCCGCGCAGGGCGCAGTCCTGCGAGCGAGAACGTCGTGTGCACCAGCGAGCCGGCCCGTTCGACAAGGGTCTTGCGGCGCGGGAAGTGGCGCGGGAAGTAGTGCATCGGCAGGCCGTGGCGGTCGCGCGGGGGCGCGGCGAACGCCGGCGCCTCGGGTAGCGGCGCGTCGGCCGCCTCCTTGCCTGTTGCGCGCCGATATGCGGCCAGAGCACGCGGATGCAGGCGTATCTCGTCGGGGACCGCCAGAAAGGCCACTTCGATGGCCTTGCCGAACAGCCGCAGCAGCACTTCGTCGCCGCCCGTCCATCGCATTCCGGCCTTCTCGCGCACCACCGGGTCGAAAATGCCCGCGGCGATCCATCGCTGACCGGCCACCAACGGTTTGAACAGCTGATCCCAGACCGGTGTGGGCAGCAGCACGAACTTCGGTTTCGGAATCCGCATCGAGAAGATGTCCAGTGTCGCGCGGTTGAGCTCCAGTTCCTCGCGGCAGACCCGATCCCAGTACTGCTGGAATTCCTCCCACGTCTTCGGTACCGGCCGCATGCTCATGCCGTACATCCGGTACCACTGGATGTGCTCGTCGAACAGCTGCCGTTTCTCCGCCTCGGTCAGCCCTCCGCAGAAGTATTCGGCGGTCTTGAGGACCAGCATGAAGAACGTGGCGTGCGCCCAGTAAAACGTCTCGGGATTCAGCGCGTGGTACCGGCGGCCCGCCGCGTCGATGCCCTTGATCGTGGCGTGGTAGTCACGGATCTGCTCGCCGGTATGCGGCGCGCGGTCGCCGTCGTAGACCACGCCCATGATGGGGTAGACCGACCGGGTGACCCGCTGCAACGGCTCGCGCAGCAAAATCGAGTGCTCCGCGACACCGGCTCCCAGCTCGGGATACATGTTCTGCAGTGCGCCGATCCAGACACCCATCATGCCCGTACGCAGGTCGCCGAAGTATTTCCAGGTGAGCGAATCAGGGCCGAGCGGATCGGCCGGGTTCACCCGCCGCGATGCGGTCGTCGTCGATCGCGCGCCCATCGTTAAACCTTCGGCTCTTCGCCCCAGCGGCTCATCGCGATAACCTCCTGCGCGGCATTGCGTAATGCAGGTGCCATCACGATAGTGTTGACAACACACGTTGTCCATAACCGCTCGGCGTGTCACGCGACTCCGTTATCCGGGTTATCCAGCCGCGATGCGGCTGCCGCGGATGGGTGACCAGCGGGTTCGGCACAAGATTTCGTCCTGTCATAACGGGCCTTTACCCTGGCGTTGGTGAAGGTCGAGCCGTTCGGCGAGCGATCCGGCGGCCTCGGGGAAGTCGACGGGACACCGGATCATCCGCCGCAGGGGCGCAACGGTGCCTTCTCATGGCTGACGAACACGAACCACAACCCCGGGGTGATCGCCTTCCTTCGTCGTGCCCGTCGGGCCCTGCCGGGTGATCCGTATTTCGGCGACCGCCTCTCTGCGAGCGGGTTCGGTGGACCCGAGGCCGCCGCACGTGCCGCGGACCGGTTGCTCGGCGACCGCGACGCCGCGTCCCGCGAAGTGAGCCTCGCCACCCTTCAGGTATGGCAGGCGGCCAGCGAACGGGTCGGCCGCCGGCCCCGGCAACAGGAAGTCACGCTGGTGTTCACCGACCTCATCGGCTTCTCTCGTTGGGCGTTGCGCGCAGGTGATGACGCCACGCTCATTTTGCTCAGAAGGGTCGCGCAAGCTGTCGAACCGCCGCTGCTGGAGGCCGGCGGCCAGGTCGTGAAGCGCATGGGTGACGGCATCATGGCGGTGTTTCCCGATCCGTTCACCGCAATCTCGTCGGTGCAGACGGCACGCCAGGCGCTGAAAAATGTTGAGGTGGACGGATATACGCCGCGGATGCGGGTGGGTATCCACAGCGGCCGACCGCAACGCATCGGATCGGACTGGCTGGGCGTCGACGTCAACATCGCCGCGCGGGTGATGGAATGCGCCGCTAAAGGGGGAGTCCTGATTTCCGGTGCGACGCTGGAGCGCCTGTCGCCTGAGCAGTTGGACGAGTTGGGCGTGACCGCCAAACGTCTCCGACGACCGGTGTTTTCGCATCGGCCCAGCGGCGTGCCTTCCGACATCACGATGTACCGGCTCGAAACTCGCAGCCAGTTGCCAGCCGCGAAAACAGCGGAGGAGGGGCCGTAACCGGCATAGTGGAGGCGATGTTGTCGCGGATGATGTTCACAGTGACCCGGTTGCGGGTGACCGTGGGCTACGCGTTGATGCTGATCGCGGTCGCGACGACGCTGCTGATTCTCGGGCCGCGGGTGCACGACTTGGTGATCAGCCATATGAGCACAAACCTCCACAACCTGTGGCACGGACACCTGGGCACCCTGGTCGGCAGCGCGTTCGTGACTGCCAACGGGCCGATCTGTGTGTGGTTGCCGGGCCTGGTGTCGCTGCTGGCGCTTGCCGAGCTGCTGTGGCGCAGTGGCCGTCTTGTCGTCACGTTCGCGCTCGGACACGTCGGCGCCACCTTGGTCGTCGCGGTCGGGCTGACCGCAGCCATCCGGTGCGGGTGGCTGCCCGTATCGGTAGCGCACGCAAGTGACGTCGGCATCAGCTACGGCGCCGCGGCCGTGCTGGGTACGTTCACCGCGGCGATACCGGCACGTTGGCGACCGGCGTGGATCGGTTGGTGGTTGGCGACCGCTCTGGCGGTGATGTCCCTCGGCGAGGACTTCACCAATGTGGGCCACTTCGTCGCGCTGGTGCTCGGGATGCTGTTGTCGAGCCGGTTCCAGTCCACCGTGCACTGGACGCGGGTGCGGGTCGCCCTGCTGTCCGTCGGCGGATCGTTCGGCTACCTGATGCTGGTCAACACCTTGCTGTCGGTGGCGGTGGCGCCGCTGGTCGGCACGTTGGGTGCGGTGGCCACGCACTGGGCGGTCCGGCGCTGGCGCGCGCGTCGACGCAGCAAGTCAGAGCCCGTCGACGCGGTGATGCCCCCGGAGCCGGTGCTGCACGCCTGACGGCACCTTCCTGCGGATCACTTATGATCGCCGGGTGGCTGATCAGCCCGTTGACCTCTCAGATGAAGCGCTGACCAAAGCGGTCAGCGCGGCCGGTCATGCCTTCGATCTCGCCGCGGATCTGGACGCGCTGGCTCGCGCCAGGACGGAACACCTGGGCGACCGTTCGCCGCTGGCGCTGGCCCGCCAGGCGCTGGGCACGCTGCCGAGCGCCGATCGCGTCGACGCGGGTCGTCGGGTCAATATCGCGCGGTCCGAGGCCCACAGCGCATACGACGCTCGGCTGGCCACCCTGCGGGCGGAGCGGGACGCCGCGGTGCTGGTCGCCGAACGCATCGATGTGACGCTGCCCTCGACGCGCCAGCCCGTCGGTGCGCGGCATCCGATCACCATTCTGGCCGAGCACATCGCCGACACGTTCGTCGCGATGGGCTGGGAGCTGGCCGAGGGGCCGGAGGTGGAGACCGAGCACTTCAACTTCGACGCGCTGAACTTCCTCCCGGACCACCCCGCGCGCAGCATGCAGGACACGTTTCACGTCGCGCCGGACGGTTCGCGCCAGGTGCTGCGCACGCACACGTCACCGGTCCAGGTGCGCACGCTGCTGGAGCGCAAGCTGCCGGTGTACATAGTGTCGATCGGCCGCACATTCCGCACCGACGAGCTCGACGCCACCCATACCCCGGTGTTCCATCAGGTCGAGGGCCTGGCGGTGGACCGGGGGCTGACCATGGCGCACCTGCGCGGCACCCTGGACGCCCTGGCCCGGGCTGAGTTCGGCCCCCAGGCCAGAACCCGCATGCGTCCCCACTTCTTCCCGTTCACCGAGCCGTCGGCCGAAGTCGATGTCTGGTTCGAGAACCGCAAGGGCGGCGCCGGCTGGGTCGAATGGGGCGGCTGCGGCATGGTGGACCCCAATGTCTTGCGTGCCACCGGCGTCGATCCGACCGAATACTCCGGCTTCGCGTTCGGCATGGGACTGGAACGCACGCTGCAGTTCCGCAACGGAATCCCCGACATGCGTGACATGGTCGAGGGAGACGTCCGGTTCTCGCTGCCGTTCGGGGTGGGAGCCTGATGCGGCTTCCCTACAGCTGGCTACGCGAGGTCGTCGCCACTGGCGCTCCCGGTTGGGACGTGTCACCCGGCGAGCTGGAGCAGACGTTGACCAGGATCGGTCACGAGGTCGAGGAAGTCATTCCGGTCGGGCCCGTCACCGGGCCGCTGACCATCGGACGCGTCACCGAGATCGAGGAACTGACCGAGTTCAAAAAGCCGATCCGCGCGGTCAAGGTCGACGTCGGCGAGGATCAGCCACGCGATATCGTTTGCGGTGCAACAAACTTCAGTGTCGGTGATCTCGTCGTGGTGGCGCTGCCCGGGACCACGCTGCCAGCTGACTTCACGATCACGTCGCGCAAGACCTACGGGCGTATCTCCGACGGGATGATCTGCTCGACGGCCGAACTGAATCTGGGCACCGACCATTCCGGCATCCTGGTGCTGCCGCCGGGGACTGCCGAACCCGGCGAGGACGGGGTCGCAGTGCTCGGCATGGACGACGTGGTGTTCCATCTGGCCATCACCCCGGACCGCGGATACGCGCTCTCGGTGCGCGGCATGGCGCGAGAGATCGCGTGCGCGTACGACCTGGACTTCGTCGACCCGGCCGGTGTGCCGCCGCTGCCCGCCGAGGGCGAGGCCTGGCCACTGGCCGTCGACCCGGCCACCGGTGTTCGGCGGTTCGCGTTGCGTCCGGTCGCGGGCATCGATCCCGGCGCCGTCTCGCCGTGGTGGATGCAGCGGCGGCTGCTGCTGTCGGGCCTCCGCGCGATCTCACCGGCCGTCGACGTGACGAACTACGTCATGCTGGAACTCGGCCATCCGATGCACGCCCACGACAGCAGCCGTATCACCGGAGCCCTGCACGTGCGGTTCGCAAAACCGGGCGAGAAGGTCACCACGCTCGACGACGTCGAGCGCACGCTCGCCCCCGGGGACGTGCTGATCGTCGACGACGTCGCGACCGCGGCGATCGGCGGCGTGATGGGTGCGGGCACCACCGAGATGCGCGACGACTCGACCGACGTGCTGCTGGAAGCCGCGGTATGGGACCCCGCGGCGGTATCGCGCACGCAGCGGCGGCTGCATCTGACCAGCGAGTCCGGTCGGCGCTACGAGCGGTCCGTCGACCCGGCGATCTCAGCGGCCGCGCTGGACCGGGCGGCGACGCTGCTGACCGACATCGCAGGCGGCACCGCGCAACCGAAACTGACCGACTGGACCGGCGACCCGCCGCGGCGCGACTGGTCGATGCCGCCGATCGAGATGCCGGCTGACCTTCCGGACCGCAGCGCCGGTGTGGACTACCCCGACGGCACGACCCGCAAGCGGCTCGAACAGGTCGGCGCATCCGTCGCCGGAGACACGCAGCTGACCGTCACGCCGCCCAGCTGGCGTCCTGACCTGCTGGAGCCGTCCGACCTCGTCGAAGAGGTGATGCGCCTGGAGGGCCTGGACATCATCCCGTCGGTGCTGCCGCTGGCGCCGCCCGGGCGAGGACCGACCCCGGTTCAGAAGCGCCGACGCGCGATCGGCAAGTCGCTGGCGCTGTCCGGATATGTCGAGGTGCTGCCGTCACCGTTTCTCCCCGCAGGGGTGTTCGACCAGTGGGGGTTGCCTCCCGACGACCCGCGTCGGCGCACGACCCGGGTGCTCAATCCGTTGGAAGCCGATCGCCCCGAACTCGCGACGACGCTGTTGCCCGGTCTGCTGGAGGCACTGGCGCGCAATGTCTCGCGCGGCACCGTCGACGTCGCGTTGTTCGCCATTCAGCAGGTCGTGCGGCCGACCCAGCGGACGCGGCCGATCGATCCCTTGCCCGTGGACCGGCGCCCCACCAATGACCAGATCGCCGGCATGGACGACTCGCTGCCGCGCCAGCCCGAACACGTCGGCCTGGTGTTGTCCGGGCTGCGGGAACCGCGCGGCCCGTGGGGACCGGGCCGGCCGGTGGACGCGGCCGACGCGTTCGAGGCGGTACGGGTCATCGGCCGCGCCAGCGGCGCGGAGCTCACCCTGCGGGCCGCCGACTACCTGCCGTGGCATCCGGGCCGGGGTGCCGAGGTGCTCGTCGGCGACACGGTGGTCGGACATGCTGGCCAGTTGCACCCGGCGATCATCGAGCGCAGCGGCCTGCCGCCAGCCACGTGCGCGGTCGAGCTGAACCTCGAGGCGATACCGATCGTCGAGTCGCTGCCCGCGCCGCGAGTGTCGCCGTTCCCGGCGGTGTTCCAGGACGTCAGCCTGATCGTCGACGCTGATGTCGCCGCGCAGGCCGTGATCGACGCCTTGCGCGTCGGCGCCGGCGAGCTGCTCGAGGACATCCGGCTGTTCGACGTGTACACCGGGCCGCAGACCGGCGAGGGCCGCAAGTCGCTGACGCTGGCGCTGCGGTTCCGCGCGGCCGACCGCACGCTGACCGAGGACGAGGCGAGCGCCGCCCGCGACGCCGCGGTGCAACAGGCCTCCGAGATGGTCGGTGCCGTTCAACGCCGCTGACTTCGCCGCGCAACGGGTGAGCTCAGAATGAATTTGCAATGGTTTGCATAACCATGCAGAATCGGCGAAATGACTACGGTGGCAGTGGCGGGAGCGAGCGGCTATGCCGGCGGGGAGATCCTGCGGCTGCTGCTGGGCCATCCGGCCTACTCCGACGGGCGCCTGACCATCGGCGCGCTTACCGCGGCCGGCAACGCGGGCAGCACGGTGGCCGAACATCATCCGCACCTGCTGCCGCTGGCGTCGCGGGTTCTGGAAACGACCGACGCCCGCGTGCTGTCCGGCCATGACGTCGTCTTTTTGGCTCTGCCGCACGGGCATTCGGCGGCGCTGACCCAGAAATTGGACCCGGACACCGTGATCGTCGACTGCGGCGCCGACTTCCGGCTCGCCGACGCCGATGCCTGGCAAAAGTTCTACGGTTCGGCACACGCCGGCAGCTGGCCGTACGGGCTGCCCGAGCTTCCGGACACGCGTGACCGGCTACGCGGTGCCCGCCGGATCGCGGTTCCGGGCTGTTATCCGACGGCCGCGCTGCTCGCGCTGGTGCCCGCCGTGGCGGAGAACCTCATCGAACCGACGGTGACGGTGGTCGCCGTCAGCGGCACGTCCGGCGCCGGTCGCACCGCCACGCCGGAGCTGCTGGGCTCAGAGGTGATCGGATCGGCCCGCGCCTACAACATCGCCGGCGCCCACCGGCACACGCCCGAGATCGCTCAGGGCCTGCAGGCCGTCACCGAGCGTCCGGTGTCCGTGTCGTTCACCCCGGTGCTGGCGCCGATGTCACGGGGCATCCTGGCGACCTGCACGGCACGCACGGCGACGACGCTGCCCCGGCTGCGGGAGGCCTACGAAAAGGCCTACGCCGGTGAGCCTTTCGTGCACCTGCTGCCCGAGGGCCAGTTGCCGAGAACAGGTGCGGTGATCGGCAGCAACGCTGCGCACCTCGCGGTCGCCGTCGACGAAGACGCCGGCATGTTCATCGCGGTGTGCGCGATCGACAACCTGGTCAAAGGCACCGGGGGAGGCGCCGTCCAGTCAATGAACCTGGCGTTGGGCTGGCCGGAGCACGAGGGGCTGTCAGTGGTCGGGGTGGCGCCGTGACCGGCGTGTCCGCGCAGACCCGGCTGGTGCGCACGCAGGGCGTCACAGCCCCGGCCGGGTTCCGCGCGGTGGGCATTTCCGCCGGGATCAAGGCGTCCGGCGTGCTGGACCTGGCACTGGTGTTCAACGAGGGTCCCGATTACGCGGCGGCAGGGGTATTCACCCGCAACCAGGTGAAGGCTGCGCCGGTGCTCTGGACACAGCAGGTGATGACGACCGGCCGGCTGCGGGCGGTGATCCTGAACTCGGGCGGTGCCAACGCCTGCACCGGCCCGCAAGGCTTCCAGGACACTCACGCCACCGCCGAGGCGCTCGCCGCGGCGCTGTCGGACTGGGGAACCGAGACCGGTGCGGTCGAGGTTGCCGTCTGCTCCACCGGGCTGATCGGCGACCGACTGCCGATGGACAAGGTGCTGCCCGGCGTGCGCGCCATCGTTCATGGGTTGGGCGGCGGGCTGACCGGCGGCGAGGAGGCGGCCCGCGCGATCATGACCACCGATACGGTGCCCAAGCAGGTGGCGCTGCACCACGCCGGCAACTGGACCGTCGGCGGGATGGCCAAGGGCGCCGGGATGCTCGCGCCCTCACTCGCCACGATGCTGTGTGTGATCACCACGGATGCCGTCGCCGACCCCGCTGCGCTCGAGAACGCACTGCGCCGTGCCACTGCGCTGACGTTCGACCGCCTCGACGTCGACGGCAGCTGCTCGACCAACGACACCGTGTTGCTCCTTGCGTCGGGCGCCAGCGAAACAGCGCCCAGCCAAAGCGAATTGAACGACGCGGTGCTACGGGTGTGCGACGACCTGGTCGCCCAGCTGCAGGCGGACGCCGAGGGCGTCACCAAGCGCGTGACCGTCACCGTCCACGGCGCCGCCACCGCCGACGACGCGCTCGATGCTGCCCGGGTCATCGCGCGGGACAACCTCGTCAAGACCGCGTTGTTCGGCTCCGACCCGAACTGGGGCCGGGTGGTGGCTGCCGTCGGGATGGCGCCCGTGGCACTTGATCCGAACCGGATCACGGTGGCCTTCAACGGATTTCCGGTCTGTGTCAACGGGGTCGGGGCGCCCGGGGCGCGCCAGGTGGACCTGAGCGGACCCGACATCGACGTGGCGGTGGACCTCGGCGTCGGCAGCGCTGCGGCGTCGGTCCGCACCACCGACCTGTCCCACGGCTACGTCGAAGAGAACTCGGCGTACAGCTCATGAGCGCCCCCACCGTGTCCCGGGACGTCAAGGCGCAGGTGCTGGCAGAGGCTCTGCCGTGGCTCAAATCCCTGCACGGAAAGATCGTCGTCGTCAAATACGGCGGCAATGCGATGACCGACGATACGCTGCGCCGGGCGTTCGCCGCCGACATGGCCTTCCTGCGCAACTGCGGCATCCACCCCGTCGTGATCCACGGCGGTGGCCCGCAGATCACCGCGATGCTGAAAAAGCTCGGAATCGCAGGGAATTTCAAGGCCGGGTTCCGTGTCACCACCCCGGAGGTGCTCGACGTGGCCAGGATGGTGCTGTTCGGTCAGGTCGGTCGCGAACTGGTGAACATGATCAACGCCCACGGACCATATGCGGTCGGGATCACCGGCGAAGACGCCCAATTGTTCACCGCCGTGCGGCGCAGCGTAACCGTGGACGGCATTGCCACCGACATCGGCCTCGTCGGTGACGTGGCATCCGTCAACACCGCCGCGGTCCTCGACCTGATCGCGGCCGGACGCATCCCGGTGGTGTCCTCGATCGCACCGGACGCCGACGGCGTCGTGCACAACATCAACGCCGACACCGCCGCGGCCGCGCTGGCCGAGGCGCTGAAGGCCGAAAAGCTGCTGATGCTCACCGACGTCGAGGGTCTCTACACGCGGTGGCCGGACCGCGACTCGCTGGTCAGTGAGATCGACACCGCGACGCTGGCCGGGCTGCTGCCGGCGCTGGAGACCGGCATGGTGCCCAAGATCGAAGCGTGCCTGCGGGCCGTCGCCTCCGGCGTGCCCAGCGCGCATGTGATCGACGGTCGGGTCGAGCACTGCGTGCTGGTGGAACTGTTCACCGACGCGGGCACCGGAACGAAGGTGGTGAAGGCGTGAATCCCTCGCTACTCCAGCGGTGGTCGGCCGTGATGATGGACAACTACGGCACCCCTCCGCTCGCGCTGGCCAGCGGCGACGGCGCAGTGGTCACCGATGTCGACGGCAAGTCGTATCTCGATCTGCTCGGCGGCATCGCGGTCAACCTGCTCGGCCACCGACACCCGGCCGTGATCGAGGCGGTGACCCGCCAACTCAACACGTTGGGCCACACATCGAACCTGTACGCCACCGAGCCGGGTATCGCGCTCGCCGAGGCGCTCGTCGAACTGCTCGGCGCAGACACCCGAGCGCGGGTGTTCTTCTGCAACTCGGGCACTGAGGCCAACGAGGTGGCGTTCAAGATCTCACGGTTGACCGGACGCACGAAACTCGTTGCCGCCCAGGAGGCTTTTCACGGCCGCACGATGGGATCGCTTGCGCTGACCGGGCAACCGACCAAGCAGGCCCCGTTCGAGCCGCTGCCCGGCCAGGTGACGCATGTGCCGTACGGCGATGCCGACGCGCTCGCCGCGGCGGTATCCGACGACACCGCGGCGGTGTTCCTCGAACCGATCATGGGCGAGAGCGGTGTCGTCGTGCCGCCCGCCGGCTACCTCGCGGCCGCCCGGGAGATCACCGCGCGACACGATGCGCTGCTCGTGCTCGACGAGGTACAGACCGGGATGGGCCGCACGGGCGCGTTCTTCGCGCACCAACACGACTGCGTCACACCCGACATCGTCACCCTCGCGAAGGGGCTCGGCGGCGGCCTGCCGATCGGGGCGTGCCTGGCGGTCGGTCCGGCGGCGAGCCTGCTCACTGCCGGACTGCACGGCAGCACGTTCGGCGGCAACCCGGTCTGCGCCGCGGCGGCTTTGGCGGTGCTGCAGACGCTCGCCGACGAGGATCTGGTCGGTCGCGCCGACGTGCTGGGCAAGTCGCTGAGCCATGGCATCGAGTCGCTGAATCACCCATTGGTCGACCATGTACGGGGGCGCGGGCTGCTTCGTGGGATGGTGCTGACCGCACCCCGGGCCAAGCCCATCGAGGCGGCCGCCCGCGACGCCGGTTTCCTGGTGAACGCCGCCGCGCCCGACGTGATCCGGTTGGCGCCGCCGCTGGTGATCACCGAAGCGCAGATCGACGAATTCCTCGGCGCGCTGCCGGACGTCCTCGAAACGGCGTCGCAATGAGGCATTTTCTGCGCGACGACGACCTGACCCCCGACGAGCAGTCCGAGGTCCTGAACCTGGCCGCGCAGCTCAAAAAGGACCCGTTCAGCTATCGCCCGCTGGAAGGGCCGCGCGGCGTCGCGGTGATCTTCGACAAGAACTCGACGCGCACCCGGTTCTCCTTCGAGCTCGGCATCACCCAGTTGGGTGGGCATGCGGTGGTCGTCGACGGCCGCAGTACCCAGCTCGGTCGCGACGAAACGCTTCAGGACACCGCACGAGTGTTGTCCCGCTACGTCGATGCGATCGTCTGGCGCACGTTCGGCCAGGACCGGCTTACCGCGATGGCGTCGGTCGCGACGGTGCCCATCGTCAATGCGCTCTCCGACGAGTTCCATCCGTGCCAGGTGCTCGCCGACCTTCAGACGCTGCGGGAGCGCAACGGCGGCCTGAGCGGTCTGCGGCTGTGCTACTTCGGCGACGGCGCCAACAACATGGCGCATTCGCTGATGCTCGGCGGCGTGACGGCCGGCGTACATGTGACGATCGCCGCGCCCAAGGGATTCGAGCCGCAGCCGGAATTCGTCGTCGCCGCCCGGAGTCGGGCACGTCAGACCGGCGCCACCGTCACGCTGACCGACGAACCGGAGGTCGCCGCCGCCGGTGCCGACGTGCTGGTCACCGACACCTGGACATCGATGGGCCAGGAGACCGACGGGCTCGACCGCGTCGGGCCGTTCCGGCCGTTCCAGGTCAACGAGCAGCTGTTGAGCCGGGCGGACCCGGACGCGGTTGTGCTGCACTGCCTTCCGGCCCATCGCGGCGACGAGATCACCGACGCGGTGATCGACGGCCCGCACAGCGCGGTGTGGGACGAGGCCGAGAACCGGCTGCATGCGCAGAAGGCTCTGCTGGTGTGGTTGCTGGAGCGTGCCGGATGACGACTCAGAAGGCGGTGCCGGAGGTCAGCAGCACCCGCGCAGGGCGGCAGGCGCGGATCGTCGCGATCCTGTCGTCGCGGGCGGTGCGCAGCCAAAGCGAACTGGCCGCACTGCTGGCGGCCGACGGCATCGAGACCACGCAGGCCACGCTGTCCCGAGACCTGGAGGAACTCGGCGCGGTGAAGCTCCGCGGGGCCGATGGCGGCGCGGGCGCCTACGTCGTCCCGGAGGATGGCAGCCCGGTGCGCGGAGTTTCCGGCGGAACTGAACGGGTGACGCGCCTGCTCGGCGAACTGCTGGTGTCCACCGACGCCAGCGCCAACCTGGCCGTGTTGCGTACCCCGCCCGGCGCGGCGCACTATCTGGCCAGCGCGATCGATCGCGCCGCCCTGCCGTACGTCGTCGGCACCGTCGCCGGTGACGACACCGTCCTGGTGGTCGCCCGCGAGCCGATGACCGGGGCCGACCTGGCCGTCAGGTTCGAAGAACTGCGGTAACCCCGTAATAAGCAAGGAGATTCCCACATGGCCGATCGCGTCATCCTGGCGTATTCCGGCGGTCTGGACACGTCGGTGGCGATCAGTTGGATCGGCAAGGAGACCGGCCGTGAGGTGGTCGCGGTCGCGATCGACCTCGGCCAGGGCGGCGAGGACATGGAAGTGGTCCGGCAGCGGGCCCTGGACTGCGGCGCGGTCGAGGCGGTCGTCGTCGACGCGCGTGAGGAATTCGCGAACGGGTACTGCGTTCCGGCCATTCAGTCCAACGCGTTGTACATGGACCGCTATCCCCTGGTGTCGGCGATCAGCCGGCCGCTGATCGTCAGGCATCTGGTGGCTGCCGCCCGCGAGTACGGCGGCGACACCGTCGCGCACGGCTGCACGGGCAAGGGCAACGACCAGGTCCGCTTCGAGGTCGGGTTCGCGTCGCTGGCACCGGATCTCGAGGTGCTTGCGCCGGTACGCGACTACGCGTGGACCCGGGAGAAGGCGATCGCGTTCGCTGAGGGGAACGCGATCCCGATCAACGTGACCAAGCGCTCACCGTTCTCTGTCGACCAGAACGTGTGGGGCCGGGCGGTGGAAACCGGCTTCCTGGAACACCTGTGGAACGCCCCGACCAAGGACGTCTACGACTACACCGAAGACCCGACCGTCAATTGGGCCACCCCCGACGAGGTGATCGTCGGGTTCGAGCGCGGCATTCCCGTCTGCATCGACGGGCGGGACGTGACCGTTCTGGAGGCGATCGGGGAACTGAACCGGCGCGCCGGCGCACAGGGGGTCGGGCGCCTCGATGTCGTCGAGGACCGGCTGGTCGGCATCAAGAGCCGCGAGATCTACGAGGCGCCCGGCGCGATGGTGTTGATCACCGCGCACGCCGAACTCGAACACGTCACCCTGGAACGCGAACTGGGCCGGTTCAAGCGCCAGACCGACCAGCGCTGGGCCGAGTTGGTGTACGACGGACTCTGGTACTCGCCGCTGAAGGCGGCACTGCAGGCGTTCGTGGCCAAGACGCAGGAGCATGTGTCCGGCGAGATCCGGATGGTGTTGCACGGCGGCCACATCGCCGTCAACGGTCGGCGCAGCAGCGAATCGCTCTACGACTTCAACCTGGCCACCTATGACGAGGGCGACACGTTCGACCAATCCCACGCGAAGGGCTTCGTGCAGGTGCACGGCCTGTCCTCGCGGATCGCCGCACGGAGGGACCTCGGGTGACGGCTCACGCGAGGCGAAGGCGACATGAGCACCAATGAGGGATCGCTGTGGGGCGGCCGGTTCGCCGACGGGCCTGCCCCGGCGCTTGCCGCGCTGAGCAAGTCGACGCACTTCGACTGGGTACTGGCACCCTACGACATCACGGCGTCGAAAGCCCACGCGCGCGTGCTGTCTCGCGCCGGCCTGCTGAGCGAGCAGCAGCGCGACGAACTGCTGGCGGGTTTGGACGGCCTGGCCGCGGACGTCGCCTCGGGCCGGTTCACGCCCGCGCCCACCGATGAGGACGTGCACGGGGCCCTGGAGCGCGGCCTCATCGAACGGGTCGGCGCGGAGCTGGGCGGGCGCCTGCGGGCAGGCCGCTCCCGAAACGATCAGATTGCAACGCTGTTCCGGATGTGGCTGCGCGCCGCGGTGCGGCGGGTCGGCGAAGCGACGCTCGACCTGGTCGCTGCGCTGGCCACTCAGGCCGCCGCACACCCGACGGCCATCATGCCCGGCAAGACGCACCTGCAGTCGGCGCAGCCGATCATGCTGGCCCATCACCTGCTCGCGCACGCGCACCCGCTGCTGCGCGACGTCGACCGGCTGCTCGACGCTGACCGGCGCGCGTCGGTGTCGCCGTACGGCTCCGGCGCGCTCGCCGGCTCGTCGCTGGGGCTCGACCCCGATGCGATCGCCGACGAACTGGGCTTCTCCACCGCGGCCGACAACTCCGTCGACGCGACGTCCGCCCGCGACTTCGCCGCCGAGGCCGCGTTCGTGTTCGCGATGACCGGCGTCGATCTGTCACGCCTCGCAGAAGACATTATTCTCTGGAGCACAACAGAATTCGGCTTTGTCACGCTCTCTGACTCGTGGTCCACCGGCAGCTCGATCATGCCTCAGAAAAAGAACCCCGACATCGCCGAGCTGGCGCGCGGCAAGTCCGGCCGGCTGATCGGCAACCTCGCCGGCCTGCTCGCCACGCTGAAGGCGCAACCGCTCGCCTACAACCGCGACCTCCAAGAGGACAAGGAACCGGTGTTCGACTCGGTGGCGCAGCTGGAACTGGTGTTGCCGGCGATGACGGGCCTGGTGAGCACCCTGCGCTTCGACGTCGACCGGATGGCCGCGCTGGCACCCGCCGGCTACGCGCTGGCCACCGACGTCGCCGAATGGCTGGTGCGCCGCGGCGTGCCGTTCCGTGTGGCCCACGAAACCGCCGGCGCGGCGGTGCAAGTCGCGGAGGCCCGCGGCGTCGGGCTGGAAGATCTCACCGATGACGAACTCGCCCGAATCCATCCGCAGTTGACCCCGCAGGTGCGCGACGTGCTGAGCATCGAAGGCTCGGTGGCCTCCCGCGACGCGCGCGGGGGCACCGCCCCGGTCCGGGTGGCCAAACAGCTGGGCGGGGTGCGCGACACCGCCGACACGCTGCGTGCCAAGCTGAGAAACCGTGGATGATCTGACGCCGGAGGAGTTCGCTCACCTGCTGCTGATCGCCGCCGCACCCCCGGACCGGGTCGGCGACGTGGTGGCCCGGCTCGTCGGGGACGACTTCTCGATCGGCCCGGTGCCGGTCGGCCCCGGCGGGGTGGCGTCGGCGACCGCGTACGCGACCCGCGGTCAGGTGCATGTCGCGATCTACGAGGCCGCCGATTGGCATCAGATCGTCACGGTGCCGATCTCGCTGTCGGTGGAAGTGCAGATGGGCAATCGCAGCGCCCACTACCGCGGCGCGGTAGAGGTGGAGACCCGGCTGCGGTTACGCCTGAAGCAGCCGTGCAATGTGAGAGTCGAGATCGAGGACATCACGCCGGACAAGATCCGCACCGCCATCGAGCCGATCGGCACCGCCGCACGCGTGGTCGACTGTGTCGGCGGGGTCGAGGGAACAGTCGCCGAACAAGTCCTTGACTTCATCGACGATCTGACCAGCCGACCCGAGTTCGAGGACGCGCTCAACATCGACGTGATCAGGGTGATGCAGCGGGCCTGGGACGCCGGCCTGGTGGTCGACCTCCCGGAGGAGGACTGACGCTGCGCTACTCGTCCGCGGCGGACAGCCACGCCTCTTCCAGTTCTTCTTTGCGCTCCAGCACCTCGTTGAGTTCAGCGTTCAGCTCACCGAGCCGGACGTGGTCATGTGCCCAGGCGACCATTTGCTCGTGCAGGTCCGCGATCCGCTCGTCGAGTCTGCCGAGCTGATTTTCAATGCGCGCCAACTCTTTTTCGACGCGCCGGGCCCGTGCGGCAGCGGATTCGGTGCGTGCCGCGGCGGTAGCGGCCCTCGCCTGCGCGGGTTCCCGGCGCGAAGCCAGGTACTGCTCGACGCCGCCCGGTAGCAGCTCGCACCGCCCGTCGCCGCTGAGCGCATAACTGACGTCGGTGACCCGCTCCAGGAAATAGCGGTCGTGGGTGACGACGATCAACGTGCCGGGCCAGCGGTCGAGGTAGTCCTCGATGACCGTCAGCGTGTCGATGTCGAGATCATTGGTGGGCTCGTCCAGCAGCAGCACATTGGGTTCGTCGAGCAGCAGGCGCAGAAATTGCAGCCGCCGTCGCTCGCCGCCGGACAGATCGTCGATCCGGGTGGTCAGCTTGTCGCCGGTGAACCCGAAGTCCTCCAGCAGGGTGGCGGCGCTGACCTCGCGGCCGCCGGCCAGTTGCGTGATGCGGCGCCGGTCCTCGACCGCGTCGAGGACGCGGTCGGACCCGGACAGGTCCTGCAGACTCTGGCTCAAGTGCCGGACGCGCAGCGTCCTCCCGCGCTTGATCGTGCCGGCCGTCGGCTCCAGCTCTCCGGCAAGAAGTCGCAGCACAGACGTCTTGCCGGTGCCGTTGACGCCCACCAACCCGATGCGTGCGCCGGGACCGATCGACCAGTCCACGTCGTCCAGTAGCAGACGGTCGCCGAGCTGCACCCGGACGCGGTGAAGATCGAACACGTCCTTGCCCAGTCGTGTGGTCGCAAAGCGCTGCAGCATAAGAGAATCCCGCGGCGGCGGTTCATCGGCGATCAACGCGTTGGCGGCCTGGATCCGGAACCTGGGTTTCGACGTGCGCGCCGGGGGCCCGCGGCGCAACCACGCCAGCTCCTTGCGCATCAGGTTGCGGCGACGGGCCTGCGCCCCCTCGGCCTGACGCATCCGTTCCGCGCGGGCCAACACGTACGCGGCGTACCCGCCGTCGTAGCCGTCCACGGCGCCGTCGTGGATCTCCCACGTTCGGGTCGACACCGCATCCAGGAACCAGCGGTCGTGGCTGACCACCACAATCGCCCGTGACCGCTGGGCGCCCAGATGGCCGGCCAACCACTCGATCGCCTCCACGTCCAGGTGGTTGGTCGGCTCGTCGAGCACGAGCACGTCGTGCCCACCCAGCAATACCGCGACCAGCGCGACTCGGCGCCGCTCACCGCCGCTGAGCGTGCCGGCGGCCGCGTCGAGGTCAATCCCGGCGAGCAGGTGCTCGACGACGGCCCGCGTGGTCGGCTCCGCCGCCCAGATGTGGTCCGGCCTGCCGCCGACGATGAGCTGGCGAATGGTCTCGGTCGGCGCGAAATCATCGCTCTGGCGCAGATATCCGACCGACAGGCCGGCCGTGTGCGTCACGCGCCCGGAGTCCGGCGGCCGCCCGCCGGTCAGGGTCTGCAATAAAGTGGTCTTACCGTCGCCGTTGCGGCCCACCACGCCGATCGCGTCGCCCTCGTCGACACCCAGGCTGACCTCGCGCAGCAAGGTGCGCGTGCCGTACGAGACGGTGACGCGTTCGGCGTTGATCAGGTTGACCATCAGCCGCCGATGATAGATAGCGGCGTGCCAGAATGACGGCGGCAAACCGGGCGCATGGACGTGAGGGGAGGCATTGGCCGATGGTTGACTTCTCGCCGATCACCGGGCCGGTCGGGCGCCTGATCGCGACCGCCCAGAACGGGATCGAGGTCCTGCGCTTCGGAGGGCTGGAGACCGGCGACCTGCCGTCGCCGTTCCAGATCGTCGAAAGCGTGCCGATGGACCGGCTCCGGCGGTATTTCCCGCCGGAGAACCGCAACGGTCAGACTCCCCTCGGGCCGCCGGTGCTGATGGTGCATCCGATGATGATGTCGGCGGACATGTGGGATGTCACCCGCGAAAACGGCGCCGTCGGGATCCTGCACCGGGCCGGTATCGACCCGTGGGTCATCGACTTCGGCTCGCCCGACCGGGTCGAGGGTGGCATGCAGCGCACCCTCGCCGATCACATCGTCGCGGTCAGCGAGGCCGTCGACACCGTGAAAAGGGTCACCGGGCAGGACGTTCACCTCACCGGCTATTCGCAGGGCGGCATGTTCGCCTACCAGACCGCGGCCTACCGCCGGTCCCGCGACCTGGCCAGCATCATTACCTTCGGCGCCCCGGTGGACACGCTTGCCGCGCTGCCGATGGGCGTTCCGCCGAACCTCGCCGCGGCGGCCGCCGACTTCATGGCCGACCACGTGTTCAACCGCATTGATGTGCCAAGCTGGTTGGCGCGCACCGGTTTCCAGATGCTGGACCCGGTCAAGACCGCGCAGGCCCGCGTCGACTTCCTGCGCCAGTTGCACGACCGCGAGGCGCTGCTGCCGCGCGAGCAGCAGCGGCGATTCCTGGCATCGGAGGGCTGGATCGCCTGGTCCGGTCCGGCGATCTCTGAGCTGCTGAAGCAGTTCATCGCCCACAACCGGATGATGACCGGCGGCTTCTCGGTCCACGGAGAGCTGGTCACGCTCAGCGACATCGACTGCCCGATTCTGGCCGTCATCGGCGAGGTCGACGACATCGGGCAGCCGGCGTCCGTGCGCGGCATCCAGCGCGCGGCGCCGCAGGCGAAGGTGTACGAATTCCTGATTCGCAGCGGACATTTCGGCCTTGTGGTGGGGTCGAAGGCGACCGCGCAGACCTGGCCCACGGTCGCGGCGTGGGTACGGTGGGTGTCCGGACAGGGCGAGAGACCCGAACAGATCGCGCGGATGTCGCCGCAGCAGGCGCAACACAGCGACAGCGACAGCGGGGTGGCGTTGGCCTCCCGCGTCGCACACGGGGCCGGCGTCGCCGGGGAAGTGGCGTGGGATCTGGCCCGCTCGGCGGCCGGCGCGGTCGTCGCCGCGAACAAGTCCGTGCGTTCACTCGCGGTGGAAACCGTCCGCACGCTGCCCCGGCTGGCGCGGCTGGGCCAGATCAACGAGCACACCCGCATCTCACTGGGCAGGATCATGTCCGAACAGGCGCGCAATGCGCCCAACGGCGATTTCCTGCTCTTCGACGGCCGGGTCCACACCTACGACGCCGTGGACACCCGCATCAACAACGTCGTCCGCGGTTTGATCGAGGTCGGCGTGCGCCAGGGCGACCGCGTCGGCGTGCTGATGGAGACCAGGCCCAGCGCGCTGGTGGCGATCGCCGCACTCTCGCGCCTTGGCGCGGTTGCGGTGCTGATGCCGCCGGATGCCGACCTGCCCGCCGCGGCGCAGCTCGGGGGAGTGGCCGAGATCATCACCGACCCCACGAACCTGAAGGCGGCCCGGGGGCTGTCGCTGCAGCTGCTGGTGCTCGGCGGCGGTGAAACGAGGGATCTGCACCTGCTGCCCAGCGACGACGACGTCATCGACATGGAGCGTATCGACCCCGATGCGGTGGAGCTGCCCGGCTGGTATCGGCCGAATCCCGGATTGGCGAAGGACATCGCGTTCGTCGCTTTCAGCAGGGACCGCGGTCAGCTCGTCGCGCGCCAGATCACCAACTACCGGTGGTCGCTGTCGGCGTTCGGCACCGCGTCGTCGGCGAACCTCGGCCGCGGCGACACCGTGTACTGCCTGACCCCCCTGCACCACCAGTCCGGCCTGCTGGTGAGCCTCGGCGGCGCCGTCGTGGGTGGTTCCCGCATCGCGCTGTCGCGCGGCCTGCGCCCGGACCGGTTCGTTCAGGAGATCCGTCAATACGGCGTCTCGGTGGTGTCCTACACCTGGGCGATGCTGCACGAAGTGATGGACGACCCGGCGTTCAACGTGCCGAGTCACCATTCGGTGCGGCTGTTTATCGGGTCCGGGATGCCGACCGGACTGTGGCAGCACGTGATCGACGTCTTCGAACCCGCCCACGTCGTCGAGTTCTTCGCCAGCACCGACGGAAACGCCGTGCTCGCGAACGTGTCCGGCGCGAAGATCGGCAGCAAGGGCAGGCCACTGCCGGGCGTCGCGGAGGTCGAACTGGCGGCGTACGACCCCGACGACGACCTGATCTTGGAAAACGACCAGGGCTTCGTTCGCCGGGCCGAGACCGACGAGGTCGGTGTGCTGCTGGCGCGCCCGCGGGGCCCGATCGATCCGACCGCGTCGGTCAAGCGCGGCGTGTTCGCGCCGGCGGACACCTGGATTTCCACCGAGTACCTGTTCCGTCGGGACGGCGACGGGGACTACTGGCTTGTCGACACCCGCGGATCGGTGATCCATACCGCGCGCGGTGCGGTCTACGCGCAGCCGATCACCGACGCGATCAGCCTGATGCCCGCGGTGGCGCTGGCGGTCACATACGGCGCCGATGCGGGCGAGCAACAGGTCGCCGTGACCGCGGTGACGTTGTGCCCGGGCGCCGCTATTTCGGCGGCGGATCTGAACGAGGCGACAGCGGCACTGGGCACTGACCGCCCCGACTTCGTGCACGTCGTGCCGGAGATCAAGCTCAGCGCGTCATATCGCCCGGTGGTCGGGCCGCTGCGCCGGGCAGGCATCCCCCAGGCGGGCCGCAACGCCTGGTATCTCGACCCGGAGACGAATCGCTACAAGCGGTTGACCGCACCCGCGCGGGCCGAGTGGGTGGACGCTTCCCCATAACACCGCAGTAACACCAGGGGCGGTAACACGCCGCCCGAAGGAGCCGACACACTGTTAGGCTCCCGCTGGCGGCACCTGGCCGCCTCGCCATCAGCGTGCCGGAGGATCGCATGACGACGCAGGGCCGGAAGAAACCCGTCTCGACGTGGCGGCGTACCAGCACTACCGCACTGGCCGGCACGGGGGTGCTGGTCGTGCTGCTGCTCGGCTCCACCCCGGCAACGGCTCGCGCCGACGTGGTCGACGACCTTGCCAAGGAGTTCAGCACCGCGGCCGGCGGAGGCCAGATACCCAGTCTCGTCAACCAGACACTGAAGCTGCGGGCGATGGGCTTCCTGCCCACCAAGGGGCAATTGGACGGCATCACGCACGCGGAGACCTACCGGCCCAACCAGACGCCGCTGATCAAGGCGCTGCAGGAAACCGTCGCCGCGCAGACCAGGCTGCAGCAGCAGGCCCAAGCCTTGCAGGGCGGGCAAAACCAGGTCGGCTTCGGCATCAACCAGTACGACCCGACCAGCCCCGGAGGTCTGACCGCAGGGCCCGGCGGCGTCAACGTGGGCGGTGGCAGCAACCAGTTCACCATCGGCGACGGCCGGGCCGGATCGGTTCCCGGCGGCGGCTGATCAGTGCCGATGCTTGACGAGAAACTTCTGAGCATTTTGGTCTGCCCCGCCGACCGCGGCCCGCTGTTGTACGTGGACGACGTGCTCTACAACCCCAGGCTGCGTCGCGCGTACCGCATTGAGGACGGCATCCCAGTGCTGCTGATCGACGAGGCCGTCGACGTCTCCGAGGAGGAGCACAAGCGCCTGCTGGCACTTGCCGGCCAGTGACGCCGGTTACGTTTCCGGACGGCTTCCGGTGGGCACCGGCGACGCGGTCGATTTCCACCGCCGCTACCGCGACGACATCGCCGTGCTTGCGGCACGGTGTCGAGCCAGTCGTCACCCTGCATCACTTCACCAGCCCGCAGTGTCCTAGTCGGGCAGATCGCCGGTCAGATAGCGCTGCAGGTTCGGGGCGATCGTCTTGGCGATCCGCTCGACGGGCAGTGACTTGAACGGCTCCAACTCGAGGATGTAGCGCGCCATCACGACGCCCACCAACTGCGACGCCACGAATTGGACCCGAATGACTCCCGACCCGGGAGGATTGTCGACGCGCGACCCCACCTCCACGGTGATGACCTCCTGGAGGAACGAGCGCAGGAGGCTGACGTCGTTGCCGGCCAGCAGCGAGCGGATCGTCGCGATGAAGCCCGAGCCGAGTTCGGAGTCCCACAGCGGCAGCAATATCGACGGCAGCGTGTAACCGAGTTCCTCGACCGGCGTTTCGCGGAGCGGGCCGATCAGCTGCATCGGGTCGATCGGGATGTGGATCGCCGCGGCGAAAAGCTGCTGCTTGGTCCCGAAGTAGTGATGCACCAGCGCAGGGTCCACGTCCGCCGCCGCCGCGACCGCACGAATCGACGTCTTGTCGATCCCGTTGCGGGCGAACAGTTCCCGCGCGCGCGTCAGTATCCGTTCGCGGGTATCGGACGCGCCGGGCGGGCGTCCGGGGCGTTTGCGTTCTGCGTTGGTCGTCAACGGCCTATGGCGTCCGGCGCCGCAGCGTCGCGGCGGCCAGGCACAGCGCCAGCACCGCGAAACCAACGACGACGACAATGTCGCGCAATGCGATCGCCGTCAGGTCCGGGTATGCGCCGACCTGCTGCAGGGCCTCCAGCGCGTAGCTGGCCGGCAGTACATTGCTGATCCACTGCAACCACTCTGGCATAACGGCCCGTGGCACGATGATCCCGCACAGCAGCAGCTGGGGAGCGATCACGACCGGCATGAACTGCACCGCCTGAAATTCGGTGCGTGCGAACGCACTGCACAGCAGCCCCAAGCCGACGCCCAGGACCGCGTTGATGACCGCGATCACGAACACCAGCACCGGGCTGCCCGCGGTTTTCAATCCGAGGAACCAGAACGACACCAGGCACGCGAGGGTCGCTTGCGCCGCCGCCGCGATCGAGAACGCCGTGCCGTAAGCGGCCAACAGGTCAAGCCGGCGCAGCGGCGTGGTCAGGATGCGCTCCAACGTTCCCGAAACCCGTTCTCGCTGCATGGTTATCGAGGTGATCAAAAACATCACGATGAGCGGGAACACGCCCAGCAGGATCAGGCACGCGCCGTTGAACGGCGACGGCGTGCCGGGACGGTGCGGTGCGTTCTCGAACATGAAGTACATCAACGTGATGATCAGGGTCGGCACCAGCAGGATCATCGCGACGCTGCGGCGGTCGGCGGCCAACTGGCCCAAGATCCGCGCCGTGGTGGCCGCGTATCCCCGCAGCTTTATCCGGCTGCGGGTGCGGTGCTGTGCCGGATGACGGACAGGAACGCTTCCTCCAGTGACGTGCATCCTGTGTCCTCTCGCAATTTCTGTGGTGTGGTATGCGCGAGCAGATGCCCGTCGCGCATCAGCAGCAGATCGCCGCAGTGGTCCGCCTCGTCCATCACGTGGCTGGAAACCAGCAGCGTGGTCCCTTCCCTCGCCAGCGCGTGGAACCGGTCCCAGAGATCGACGCGCAGTAAGGGGTCCAGGCCGACGGTCGGCTCGTCGAGAACCAGCACGTCGGGGTGACAGACCAGCGCACACGCCAGCGACGCGCGGGTGCGCTGTCCGCCGGACAGGTTGCCGCACAGGGCGGTCCGGTGATCTGCCAACCCCACCACCTCGATGGCCTCGTCGGCGGCGGCCGCCTCGGTGCCGTACAGAGCGGCGAAGTAGCGGACGTTGTCGATGATCCGCAGGTCGTTGTAAATCGTCGGATCCTGCGGCATGTACCCGACCCGCCGGCGCAGTGGAGCGGACCCGGCCGGGTGCCCGAGCACGGTGACGGTGCCCGCGGTGATGATCTGCGTGCCGACGATGCTGCGCATCAGCGTCGTCTTCCCGCAGCCCGACGGCCCGAGCAGACCGGTGATCGTGCCGCGGGCGATCTGGACGGACAGATCGTGGATTGCCGGACGCTTGCCGCGGACCACACGCAGATGCTCGATCGAGACGGCCGGTTCCACTCCGGACCGGATTAATTCATCACTCGATGAACTCATCATGTGGTGAATAATGCTCCCCGTGCGGGCACGTGTCAATATCCCGGGCAGAATCTCTCGGGTGAGCGCCGAGCTGCTGGTCACCGACCCGACCACGGCCGCGCGGCGGCTGCTGGGCGCCGCCCTGGCGGGCGACGGCGTGCAGGCGACGATCGTCGAGGTCGAGGCATACGGAGGGCCGCCCGACGGTCCGTGGCCCGACGCGGCATCGCACTCATTCGGTGGCCCGGGCGTGCGCAATTCCGTCATGTTCGGCCCAGCCGGCCACCTGTACACCTACCGCAGCCACGGGCTGCACGTCTGCGCGAACGTGGTCTGCGGCGCCGAGGGCGCCGCGGCCGCGGTGCTGCTGCGGGCCGCGGTCGTCGACTCCGGTATCGGCGCGGCGCGGCGTCGGCGCGGCGAGGCGGCGCACCCCGTGGCGCTGGCACGCGGACCGGGCAACCTGTGCTCGGCACTCGGGATCACGATGGAGCACTACGGGCTCGACCTGTTCGATCCGGCCAGCCCGATCACCCTGAAGCTCGGCGACGAGCCGGCAGCGGCGTGTGGGCCGCGTGTCGGCGTGAGCAAGGCCGCCGACCGGCCGTGGCGGTTCTGGTTGGCAGGCCGGCCGGAGGTGTCGCCGTACCGGCGCAGCCCGCGCGCTGCGGCGCCGGGAGCCGGCCACTAGTTCCACCCCGGGACCCGCCGGCTGGAAAGATCGACGTCATGGCCACGACCATCCTCGACGAGTTGCGCTGGCGCGGACTTATCGCGCAGTCCACGGACGTCGACGCGCTGGCCGCCGACTTGACCCGGCCGCCCATCACCGTCTACGCCGGTTTCGACCCGACGGCGCCCAGCCTGCACGCAGGGCACCTCGTGCCGCTGCTGACCTTGCGCCGTTTTCAGCAGGCGGGGCACCGGCCGATCGTGCTGGCCGGAGGGGCGACCGGCATGATCGGCGATCCCCGCGACACCGGGGAACGGACCCTGAACACCGCCGACACCGTCGCCGAGTGGGCCGAGCGCATCCGCGGTCAGCTGGAACGGTTCGTCGATTTCGACGGGTCGCCGTCGGGCGCGGTCGTCGAGAACAACCTCTCGTGGACGGCCGAGCTCGGGGCGATCGAGTTCCTGCGCGACATCGGCAAACACTTCTCGGTCAACGTGATGCTGGACCGCGACACCATCCGGCGCCGGCTCGACGGCGAAGGCATCTCCTACACCGAGTTCAGCTACATGCTGCTGCAGGCCAACGACTACGTCGAGCTGCACAGCCGTTATGGCTGCACGCTGCAGATTGGCGGCTCCGACCAGTGGGGAAACATCATCGCCGGCGTGCGCCTGGTGCGCCAGAAGCTGGGCGACACCGTGCATGCGTTGACGGTTCCACTGGTGACGTCGTCGGACGGCACCAAGTTCGGCAAGTCGACCGGCGGCGGCAACCTCTGGCTCGACCCGGAGATGACCAGCCCGTACGCCTGGTACCAGTACTTCGTCAACACCGCCGACGCGGACGTGATCCGCTACCTGCGGTGGTTCACCTTCCTGTCGGCCGAGGAGGTGGCCGAGCTGGACGAGGCGACACGGACCCGGCCGCACGAGCGGACCGCGCAGCGACGGCTGGCGGGTGAGCTCACCACGCTCGTGCACGGCGAGGCCGCAACGATCGCGGTGGAACTCGCCAGTCAGGCCTTGTTCGGCGGCGGCGAGCTGTCCCGGCTGGACGAGCCGACGCTGGCCGCAGCGTTGCGCGAGGCGTCAGTGGCTGAACTGAAGCCAGGTGCACCGGACGGGGTCATCGATCTGCTCGTCGCCACGGGACTTTCGCCCAGCAAGGGCGCGGCGCGGCGGACCCTCGCCGAGGGCGGGGTATCGGTGAACAACGTCAGGATCGACAACGACGAGTGGACGCCGACGCACGGCGATTACCTGCACGGCAGGTGGCTCGTGCTGCGCCGCGGCAAGCGGAATATCGCCGGCGTAGAGCGTGTTGAATGACGTCGGCTGACGCCGCGCGCCGGGCGGGAATATCCCGCGGTACGGCGGCGTTGGATTGTGTCGGGAGTTGAAAGCTGCCTGTCAGCAGGTCGCTTGACTCCCCGATTCCCCTCACGTAACTTATTGGAGTCGTCGTGACGCGGCCACGCCGCAGAGCGCGACGGCTCCTTGAGGGAAGCACCGTTTCGGCGGTGCCCTCGCCGTCCGCACGATCAGTACGCGGCCTCGTGCCGCGGGCTGGTTGGGCGGTCGACTGGGTGTGTTGTTTGAGAACTCAATAGTGTGTTTGGTGGTTTTTGTTTGTTGTTTTTTTTGCCGCGCTCTGGCGTCCCCGTGTTGGGGTGTGGTTTTTTTGGTCAGTTTTTCTGACTTGTCAGGTTTCTCTGATTGGAGCCTTTTGGGTTTTGTTTGGAGAGTTTGATCCTGGCTCAGGA
>JAOPWC010000141.1 GCA_025965895.1 Mycobacterium sp. | reverse complement strand
ACCGAAACTCGAGCGGCCGTAACAGAAGACGTGTTCGGCAACGTTGGATTCCCGCAGACGTTAATCCGCATCGGGTGGGCACAGGTCAACGCCGACCCCCTTCCCCCGACTCCCCGTCGCCCGCTTGCCGAGGTCGTCGAGTGGAACGGACGACACGGACACCAATGCATCCGCACCTGAACAGATCGGACCGCCCACCTCAGGTTCCTCGACCGACAAGCCCTGCGGCCGGCGGTAGTGGCCGCTACGGCTCGGCGAGCTCCTGGAGGTAGGAACGCGGCAGCTCGGAGCTGATGTCGTGCCACTCCTTAGCCACCACCGCGTCCCGAACCGTGTTCAGCACTGCGCGGGCGTGCTCGCGAGCGACGTCGGCAGGCACGCCTTCGCGGTCGGCGATCCGGCGCACGAACTCCTCGAGCGGCATCTTGTGCGCGCGTCCACCGCCGAGCTTCCGCCCGCGCTCGAGAACCGGCCCGAACTCCGGGGCCAGCTCCTTGGTGAGGTCGTCCACCTCGCCGCCGGCGATCCTCTCGGCGAGCGTCTCGAGCACGGCCTCCGTCGCGGTCGCGCGCCGGGCGGTCTCGCGGTCGAAGCCGCCCCGGTCGGCGACCCATTGGAGGAACTCGTCGACCGGCATCGGGACCGCTGAGCGGCGACTGCCCTCCAGCAGCGGCGCGAAGTCGGCGCGCAGTTCGCGCACCAGGTTCTCCCACGCATCCGCGGTGACGGCTCGGCTCAGTGCCAACAGCGTCGCGTGCGCGTACCGGCGCGCTCTGTCCGGATCCGCCCCCGTTCGCTGGGCCACCCTGGCCACGAACTCGTCCGCGTCGAATAGCTCCCGCGGCTGCTTCGGCGACAGCCAGGACTTCACAGCGTCCGGTGCCTGCACCTGGACCTTGGAAAGGTCGCCTGGTGTCACCCGTTGCGCCAGCGTCACCAGCGTTGCGCGTGCGACGGTCTCGGCGGTCTCGCGGTCGACCCCTGCCTCGCGCTCGATGATCGAGAAGAACCGGTCATTGTCCATGACACAGGGTTGCTCGCGGGCCAGTCCCCCACACGGTGCCGACGGGTCGGAATTGCCCGCGGATCCTCACCACGCCAGGTTCATGCGACCGCCGCGGCACCTTTGGACGGATCGCTCGGGAGCGAGACCTGCAGATCCAGGCATGAGACAGGAAGGGCGCACTACCGTTCGGCGGTTCGGTCCCTGAAAACAAGGTCAGCTGCCTGCGCTTGCCGAGATCGCTATCCGTGTGGCAGTCGGCGGCCAAGACCCACCACATTGAACGACACGGACCATGGGGGCACGTTGAGAAATCAGCTGAGCGAACTACGGGGGCATCCTGCGCCGGTCACCGGGCAGATGTCCGGGTCGAAGTCGCGCTGCAGTCGCTCGGAAATGAACGCCGCGGTGGCGCCGTAACCGGGGCTCAGCCACCGGCCCACTACCAACACACTGACCCGCTCAGCGCCAGCGCGCCGCAACGCCAGCGCCGCCGACTGGGCGTTGGAACCGGTGGTCCAGGTGTCGTCCAGGACCAGCACATGCTGGCCGTCGAGGCGCAGCCCGGGCTCCAGCACGAACTTGTCGGCGGTGACCACCCGGTCGCACAGCGCGCCGGGCCGGGGCACCAACGCGATAGAGGGGCTGATCGCGTTCATCCACCGCGCCAACGTGACAAAGGGATGCGTCCCGGTACGACCGCTGAGCGACGGGATGGCCACCCGCAGCGACACGGGCACGCCCGCCATCACGCCCAGGCACCGCTCATGTTCCCAGATCGCCAGGTACAACAGCCAGTTCAGGATCAGGCCGTGTCGCTCACGCACTTTGCGCACCGGGTCGTCCTTGTAATGCCACAGCAGGGTGGCCGACTGGGTGCCACCGATCGCATACGTCAACGGCGCCACCACATCCGCCACCCCCGCGATGCGCTGGTGCTGCTGGCAGCGCCAGCACCGTGCGAAGCCGTCCACCGGCGTGGTGCACACCTCACAGGTCACGCCGGGCTCCCGCACCACGTTGCGCAAATAGCCCCCGGCGGCGGCCGCCAACGCTTTCCGCACGTCGGTGTCCGCGTCACTCAATCCGGCTCCGAGAGCACCGCCGCGGCCGCCCGCACATCCACCTCACGGACGACGTCTTCCACGATGCCCATCACCTCGGCGGTGCTGCCGGCGACATGGACACCGGGCCGGTGCTGCAGCTGCCGAGCCCAGCTGGTGGCCGCCACCACCCGATCGGTCAGGATCACCGGACGGCCGTGCTCCACACCGACGCGGGCCTGAATCCGGCTGCCGCTGAACTCCCCCGCCTCCACGATGACCGAGGCCCGGCCCAGCCCCGACATCGTTGCGTTGCGCATCCCGAACGTGTGCTTCTGCGGCGGCGCGTCGGGCAAAAACTGCGACACCAACGCCCCACCCGCGCCGACCTGGCGGTGCAAGTCGGCGTTCTCCGGCGGGTACACCCGGTTGATGCCGGTGCCCAGCACACCGATCGGGCGCCCCCCGGCGCGGAGGCAGGCCTCATGCGCTGCGGTGTCGATGCCGCTCGCCAATCCGGAAATAACGGAGATCCCCCGCTCGACGAGGCCCACGGCGACGTGCGAGGCGATCGACACAGCGCGCGAGCTGGCGTGCCGGGACCCCACCACCGAGACGCCGGCCTCATCGGGCAGCAGCAGGCCCTTGACGAACAGGATCGGCGGCATCTGGTGAATGCCGCGCAGCGCCAATGGATAGGCCGAATCCAGCACGGTCACGAGCTCGAAATCGGCCCCCCGCCAGGCGGCAAGCCACGCCCGGGCCCGATCCAGCGGCCCGCCGGGCTCCTCCATGCTTTCCAGCGCCGGCGGGTGGCACTCGCGCCACAGCGCCACCGCAGACCCGCGCAGCGACACCTGCGAGGCGATCGTCGACGATGCCGTCGCGCCGGCCCGCTCGTCGCGCATGGCGGGACGCTCGTCGAGAAGGGCAAGTAGCGCAACCCGCTCCTCGTCCCCGGCACCGCCCACGTCGATCAGCTTATGACCCAACAGCCCGAATTTCGGCCGGCCCGCCTCTGCTGCAGCGCGGCGCCGCCTTCCGCGCACCAGCAATACGGACATTCGCGTGTACCGGCCGGCCCACCCGGCCCGGGCCAACGCAAACTCTCCTATTGACACTCCGCCGGGGACTACCGCCCGATACAGGCCTATGGTCCCTGCAGCCGGGCGCCCCGGCTCGGCAATCGGGCGAGCACAACGACGACGGCGGCGCGGGCGAACGGCACTTCGACGACCACCTGACCGTTCCTGGCGAACTGTTGCGCACCGTCGGCGTAATTAATGGCCGGACAATTCGCCACCGTGCTCCGGCGCACGCCGATCCGGCGTCGCGACCCTCGAATAGCTCGGCGATGCTTAGAGGCGACGGCCCGCTGTCGTGGTCGTCAATCGCCCAGGCGCGGACGCCAGCGTAAATAGACCTGGGTGACAAAAACCATTACCGGTATGACGGAATTAGCGACGGTGCGCCGCCGCGTACGCCTCTATCACGTCGCCCGGTATGCGGCCGCGGCCACTGACCTTGTGGCCATGCTTGTTCGCCCAGGCTCGAATAGCCGACAACTGCTCGTTTGAGGAACGCGCACCATTGGCACCGTGAACGGCCCTGCGCGAACGACTCCGGGAGCCAGCGATTTTCGTCGCCGACTCCATGAACGGCCCGAGAGCCTTCTCGAACTTGCTCACGTTCCCACTGTTGAGATCGATGCGGTAGGTGACCCCGCGCACAGCGAACTCGATTTGTTCGCCCTTACCGTCCGGAATCTCGCTTCCGTCGAGATCGTCGATAAGCTGGCGCACTATCCGCTCGGCCATGATGTCCTCCAGTAATGCCGCCCCCTCTACATAGGACAATACATCTTTCGCCGTCAGTGAAACACAAACCCCTACCGGGCGGACTTCGCAGTTTCCGGTTTTATCAGGAAGCGCTCAGGGAATGGCACTGGAATGGTCACCGACCCGTCACGAAAATGACGGAGCCGTCGGCGAGCACCGCACGGGCAATTGGCTACAGCGCGATTAACGCTGTGCCCCGGACATGCCCCAAAGCGCCTGACGGCAGAATGCGGCAGCGCCGATGAGAACTGACCGCCCGATCGAGGCGCTGCACATCTCCCACGCCACCCCGCCGCGGACCAACCTCCGCCGCGCCGAATGCGTCGGCAAACCCGATCACGTTTGAGGCGGGACGGCACCAGAGCCGAGGAGTCCGGCCGAATTTGGCTGTTCTCTGTCGCGCAAGGCGACCAGTCCCCGCTGGCGCCGCCCAGCCAGTAGGGCTTCACCCTGCACTGACTATTCGCCTCGCCGGCATGTCGGCGCCGGCACGGCGCGGCGATCAGTCCCTTCAGGGCAGGGCCCGGCTCGCGGTCGAGGGGAACCTCGTCCTCGGTTTTCGCGATGGTCGGGCATGGCGAGATCAGCCCGGCTGCGGACCCTCGCCGTGTTGCGGCGTCCGCTCCCACGGCCAGGTCATCAGGCCCCACACGATCAGTATCAGCGTGGCCGCAATGAACACGTACGCCGGCCACGGGCCCAACACGTCCAACAGGCTCGCGGTCGCGGGTTTTCCGTTGAGGAAGCCGTAGTCGGTTCCCGCGATGCTGTTGAACGCGAACGTCACGGTGGCCCACACCATCGTCACCACGACCACGAAGCGGTAGCTGCTCCACCGGGGCCGCATCCTACGGCCCCAGGTGAGATAGATGGCGGCCCAGACGACAAGAAGGTGAATCCCCCAGAAGCCCAGGAACTGGTAGTGGGGAAAATCCGGACTCTTCAACGCCGGCGAGATCAACGCCTGTGTGCTCAGAACCAGGCCCCAGTAGTAGGTGAGCGCGAAGGGCCAGTGTCGCTGCGACCAAAGGGCGTAGGCCGCAGCGACGGTCGCGAGATCGGTCAGGCGCAGGGGCACCGAGCGGTCGATGGCTGGTGGTATGAGTGAGTAGATCAGAACCGAGCCGTATATCGCGGCGATCAGCACGCCCAGGATGCGGCCGAGGCGGCGAGCCTGCGATTCGCTCTGCCTACGCCCGATCCAGACCAGGAGCGCGGCGCCTATCCCGAACACAGCGATCACCGCCCAGTACGACGGGCCGTACGCGGTGAACTGACGTTGTGCAGAGAACAGCTTCATCGACTGTGCAGTTTCGTCGCACTCCGTTGACATCAAACATCCCATGGCCCAACTTGCCTGGATCAACTGCGAACCCCATTCCCGCCTGACAACCGCCAACTCTGACGAGCGGGACGGCGCCACATCTGCGGCGGCACACCCCGGATCCGAAAAGCCTCCACCACCAACCCTTGGCCGGCGGACTGGGTTCGGCTGGACCGCAAGGCTCTACTGTCGCGCGATCGGCGACACAGGTCAGGAGCTCGGGTGGGGCGCACTGCAGTCCGTGAGCTTCGGATTGACACCCGCGTAGTTGAGCGGGCCCGCGATCGCGGTGACCGCGATCGTCACGACACGGGCGCAGTCGACAGTGACGTGGGTGAAGTCTCCGCGTTGCCCGGCCGCTATCGCGCCGATCACCAACCAGACCAGTACCAGCAACCTCAGCAGTCGGAACACGGACCTCCTCCCGGCGCGACAGAAGGTCCGCCGCGTCGTCGGAACACACCCGGCATGCTGCCTTCCTACCTGATCGTGGCTGGTTGCGCGGAAGCGATCTGCGGGCGCCTCCGGAAGGGATGGATGCGCGGGCGCCTCCGGTTGGAGGAGTATGCGAGGTGTGGGTGACATGTCGGTAGTCGGCTGCGTCGGGTCACTGATCGTCGCGACCCGCGGCGACGCGGGCGCCGGTGAGGTCCTTGTGAACGTGCGCGGGTCACACGAGGCCTATCTGGCCTGGTCAAACGACCCGCTGCCTAAGGGCAGCGAGGTGTTGGTGATCGACACCCGAGGTGCCAGGACCGTCGTGGTGGAGCCGTGGGCCGGCCTGGGTACCTGACACAACTCGCTGAACGAAACACGAGAATGCAAGGAGCGCAACATGTTGGGCTACAAGGTGCCTGCACCGGACCAGGCGATGCTGATTTCCGGCGGCCGAGGTGCGGCCAACGCACCCTTCCGGGTGGTGACCGGTCATGGGGCTTTCATCCTGCCGCTCTTCCGGAAGGTGCGGTTTCTCACCCTGGCGATGTGTGAGGCCGAGGTCGAGGAACGGTGCGTCACCCAGCAGGGCATCACCTTGAACGTGCGAGCGGTCATTGCCTTCAAAGTCGGCAACGACAACGAAAGCATCGTCAGTGCGGCGCAACGGTTCTTGTCGGACCAAAACCAGATGGCAATCCTCACCGGGCGGATCTTCGCCGGTCACCTGCGCTCCATCATCGGGTCGATGACCGTCGAGCAGATCATCAAAGAACGGCAGAAGCTGGCCACCGAGGTTCTCGACGGTTCGAAGGAGGAGATGATCAAGATCGGGCTGACCGTCGACGCCCTGCAGATCCAGTCCATCGACGATGGCTCACTGGGCTACATCTTGGCCATGTCCGCCCCGCACAATGCCGCCATTCAGCAGCAGGCCCAGATCGCCCAAGCGAAGGCCAATCAGGCCTCCGCGGAGGCCGAGCAGGAATCACAACGCAACCAGGCCCAGTTCGCTCGGCAGACCGCGATCGTGCAGGCGCAGTACAAGGCCGAAGTCGACAAGGCGCAGGCCGAAGCCGCCCAGGCAGGACCGTTGGCGCAGGCCGAAGCCCAGCGTCAAGTGCTCGCGATGCGCACCGAGTTGGCCCAACGGGCTGCAGAGCTCCGTCAGCAAGAGCTGGTCGCGGAGGTCGTCAAACCGGCCGAGGCGGAGGCAGAACGCGTACGGATTCTGGCGCTCGCCGACGCCGAAAAGATGAAGATCCAGGCCGAAGCGGCGGCCTCGCACAACCGGGTGGCGTTGGACCGGATGCTGATTGACCAGCTGCCGGAAATCGTCAAGCAGGCCGCCCAGGGTCTGTCAGGGGCAAATCTGACCGTCCTGAACGGCGCGGACGGCCTCGGTGAGATCGCCACCGGCCTGGTGGGACAGGGACTGGCCATCTTCGATTCCCTGCGTGGCGGCCTCGACCACCAATGGTCCGGCGACGGCTCGGGCCAGGTCGGACTCAACGCCCACCCCACAGCCGGCCGTGAGTAGGACCGCGCCGTTAGCCGAGGGGTGTCTGCTGTCGGTCCCTTCGGCGCCACACGACTTTGAGTCCTGACCAGTCATCATCTATGGCGCAGATCTTGACGTCGACGAGCCCATGCGCGAGCACGGCCGTGCGGATCGTGTTGTCCGTTACGTCGCTGCGGTGCCCGCCGGCGCGGCGTGGCCAGGCGAACCAGATTGCGCCGTCAGGGAAGATGCGACGCTGCAACGATGACAAGCCGGCACCGATGTCGTCGGCTGAGCGGACGAATCTGACGACCACATCGGCCGGCCCCTGGTCGACGTACCGCATGGGTGGCGCATCGGTCAGGGCCCAGCCGTCCGGAGGATCGACGAGAGCAACCCGTGCACCGGCACGCAGCCCGAGCTTGCGGGCCAGCGGCGCACCTGCCGGTCGGGCACTCACCGACCGATAGTCTCAGAACACGAGCGAGTACACCCCGCTGAAGTGCGAGATCGCGTCCGGCCCTCTGGATATTTAGATGAGTAGGTATGTCCTTCCTCGACCGGCGCAGACATAGGACGCGTCGCGGTATGCGTCGCAAAGTCGGGTAGCCAATCGTTTCCAGACGGGACCAGCCGGATCAATTGCACGTCGTGGAAGGTCAGCTGGTAAGCGCCTTGCCATTTCTGTAATCACGGCCTTCGCTGCATCGGGGCTCACGGCGGCGGCCGTGATTTCCTCCTCTACTCAGGCCCACTCGAAGTAGGACTGGAGCTTGAGCGCGACCCACAGCCGACGGCCGCCGACGACGAGCAAGCCGCGACGGGCGGCGCCCAGCGGCCCGATGCGTTGGTAGAGCACCTGAGTCAGTACGGATGCGGGCAGCCGCAAAACCGCATCGGGCCGATCGTCTGCTCCCCGAAGGCCCGGCACTTCGATGTGCCGGGCCCCGGCCGTTCAGAGGACTATCCGGCGCGGACGGCTTTTTCGATGCGGTTGCCGATGTCGGTGTCCACGTTGCGCCAGTACTCGAAGGCGCGGTCCAGCACCGGCTCGCTGACTCCGTTGAGCAGGTGACCAACGACGTTGTCGACCA
>JAOPWC010000123.1 GCA_025965895.1 Mycobacterium sp. | reverse complement strand
GGGCGTGACCGTGCACGGGGACCCCCGCGTCCGCAACTACAGCGACGACGTGGTCGCGGCGACCGAGGCGGACTGGGGCACGGAGTACCTGTCCGCCGACATCTCGGCCGCGGTGGTCGACTCACTCGAGGACGCCCTGGACCACATCCGCCGCTACGGCACGGGCCACACCGAGGCGATCGTCAGCGAGTCGATGACGGCGACCCGCCGCTTCACCGCCGGCGTCGACGCGGCCGCCGTGATGATCAACGCGTCGACCCGGTTCACGGACGGCGGCGAGTTCGGCTTCGGCGCGGAGATCGGCATCAGCACCCAGAAGCTGCACGCCCGCGGCCCGATGGGCCTGCCGGAGTTGACGTCGACAAAGTGGATCGTTTGGGGAGACGGTCACACCCGCCCGGCCTGACGACAGGAGAACGAACCGCAGTGAGCACCCCAGCACGACCGGCGCCGCTGTTCGCCGACATCGACGACGTGGGCCGCCGGCTCGCCGAAACCGGGTATCTGCCCGATACCGCGACTGCCACAGCGGTGTTCCTCGCCGACCGTCTCGGCAAGCCGTTGCTGGTCGAGGGACCGGCCGGGGTGGGGAAGACTGAGCTCGCCCGCGCTGTCGCGCAGGCCACCGGCTCCGGACTGGTGCGGCTTCAGTGCTACGAGGGTGTTGACGAGTCGCGTGCGCTTTACGAATGGAACCACGCCAAGCAGATCCTGCGGATCCAGGCCGGATCCGGCGACTGGGAGCACACCAAAACCGACGTGTTCTCGGAGGAGTTCCTGCTGTCACGCCCGCTGTTGACCGCGATCCGCCGCAGCGAGCCGACCGTCCTGCTGATCGACGAGACCGACAAAGCAGACATCGAAATCGAGGGCCTGCTGCTGGAAGTGCTGTCCGACTTCGCGGTCACGGTGCCCGAATTGGGCACGATCGTCGCCGAACGCGCGCCATTTGTGGTGTTGACCTCCAACGCCACCCGAGAACTGTCGGAGGCGCTCAAACGTCGTTGCCTTTTCCTTCATATCGACTTCCCCGGCCCTGATCTCGAACGCCGAATCCTGTTGTCGCGGGTACCCGAACTTCCGCAGCACCTGGCCGACGAGCTGGTGCGCATCATCGGGGTGCTGCGCGGCATGCAGCTCAAGAAGTTGCCGTCGGTCGCCGAAACCATCGACTGGGGCCGCACCATGCTGGCATTGGGGCTCGACACCATCGACGACGCGACGATCGCCAAGACACTCGGCGTGGTGCTCAAGCACCAATCCGACCAGGTTCGTGCCGCCGGGGAGCTGAGGCTGAACTGATGGCCGCCCGCCGCGTCCAACCGCCTCAGCCTCTCGCCCCGCACGGAATTCCGGGCCATCTGGTCGGCTTCGTGGATGCTCTTCGTGCGCAGGGCATCTCGGTCGGCCCGTCGGAAACCGTCGACGCCGGACGGGTACTGACGACGTTGGGACTCGGCAATCGGGAGGTGCTGCGGGAGGGCATAGCCTGCGCAGTGCTGCGCCGTCCCGACCATCGGGACACCTATGACGCGATGTTCGACCTGTGGTTTCCGGCGGCGCTCGGTTCGCGGACGATCGAGATCGGCGACGACGAGGGTGATGGGGAGTCCCCAGCCGACATCGAAGCACTGCGGGCGATGCTGGTCGCACTGCTTGGTGACGACGACGAAAGCAGCGATCGCGATGAGCGACTGGAATCGCTGGTGGCCCACATCGTGGAGGCCTATGGTCGCTACACCTCCAGCCGCGGCCCGTCGTACTCGTCTTATCAGGCGCTGAAGGCGATGGCACTCGACCAATTGGAGGGCAGGCTGCTCGCCGGTCTGTTGGCGCCTTACGGGGAGGAACCAACCCCGACGCAAGAACAGATCGCCAAAGCCACGGCGGCGCAACGCGTATCGCAGTTGCGGAAGATGGTGGAGGCAGAGACGAAGCGGCGGACCGCCGAGCAGCTCGGTCGCGAACACGTGACGATGTACGGGATCCCGCAGTTGTCGGAGAACGTCGAGTTCCTGCGCGCGTCGGCCGACCAACTGCGTCAGATGCGGCGCGTGGTGGCCCCGCTGGCTCGCACACTGGCCACCCGGCTCGCGGCACGCAGGCGCCGATCCCGGGCCGGTGAGATCGATCTGCGCAAGACCTTGCGTAAGTCGATGAACACCGGCGGCGTGCCGATCGATGTGGTGCTGCGCAAGCCGCGGCCTGCCCGGCCTGAGCTTGTGGTGCTGTGTGATGTCTCCGGCTCGGTCGCCGGGTTCAGCCACTTCACGCTGTTGCTCGTGCACGCGCTTCGCCAGCAGTTCTCCCGCGTGCGGGTGTTCGCGTTCATCGACACCGCCGACGAGGTCACCCACCTGTTCGGGCCCGATGCCGACCTGGCCCTGGCCATCCAGCGCATCACCCGGGAGGCGGGCGTGTACACCCGCGACGGGCACAGCGACTACGGCAACGCGTTCAGTTCCTTTACCGACAACTACCCCACCGTGCTGTCCCCTCGGAGCTCTCTGCTCGTGCTGGGCGACGGCCGCAACAACTACCGCAACCCTGCCGTCGATATCCTTCAACGGATGGTGAATGAGAGTCGCCACGCCCACTGGCTGAACCCCGAACCACGCCACCTGTGGGGCAGTGGCGACTCCGCGGTGCCGCGGTACGAAGACGTGATCACGATGCATGAGTGCCGCTCCGCCAGGCAACTCGCGGCGGTGATTGACCAGCTGTTGCCGGTCTGAGCCGCCTCTGACGCTGAAGTAAGGTGGCCAAACATGGTGTCGGCACGCAGGAAACGACTGGGCGTGATGGGTGGGACATTCGATCCCATCCACAACGGCCACCTGGTCGCTGCCAGCGAGGTCACCGACCTGTTTCGGCTGGACGAGGTGGTCTTCGTCCCGACGGGACAGCCGTGGCAGAAGCAGGGCCGCTACGTCACCGCCGCCGAGGACCGCTACCTGATGACCGTCATCGCCACCGCCAGCAACCCGCGGTTCTCGGTGAGCCGTGTCGACATCGACCGAGCCGGCCCTACCTACACGCGCGACACGCTCCACGATCTGCAGGCACTCAACCCCGACACGGACCTGTACTTCATCACCGGTGCCGATGCGCTCGAGTCGATCCTGTCCTGGCAGAACGTCGAAGAGTTATTCTCGATGGCGCGGTTCGTGGGGGTGAGCCGGCCCGGCTACAGGCTCGACGGTAATCACGTCATCGAGGCGTTCAAGTCGCTGCCCCCGGACGCGCTGACGCTGGTCGAGGTGCCGGCGCTCGCCATCTCGTCCACGGACTGCCGAGCGCGCGCCGCCGAGAACCGGCCCATCTGGTACCTGGTTCCGGACGGAGTGGTGCAATACGTGTCGAAGCGCGGTCTGTACCGCGGCTTGGCCCGCCCACCGCGCCGCCCGCTGGCCGCGACCGCCAAGGACGAATCGCCATGACCGCGTCCGAAGATGCCCTCCGAATGGCCACCGTCGCGGCCCGTGCAGCCGCGTCGAAGCTGGCCGAGGACGTCGTCGTCATCGACGTGTCGGGACAGCTGGTAATCACCGACTGCTTCGTCATCGCCTCCGCATCCAACGAGCGGCAGGTCAACGCGATCGTCGACGAGGTTGAGGAGAAGATGCGAATCGCCGGGTACAAGCCCGCGCGGCGCGAGGGCGCCCGAGAAGGCCGCTGGGTGCTGCTCGACTACGTCGAGATCGTCGTGCACATCCAGCACCAGGACGAGCGCAACTTCTACGCGCTGGACCGACTGTGGCGGGACTGCCCGATTCTGCAGGTCGATCTCGAGGCGCAGGCGTGAGAATTCGACGACTGGTGATGCTGCGGCACGGCCAGACCGAGTTCAACGCAGGCAGTCGAATGCAGGGCCAGCTTGACACCCACCTGACGGATCTCGGTCGCGCTCAGGCCGTCGCCGCCGCCGAGGTGCTCGGCAAGCGACAACCGTTGCTGATCGTCTCCTCGGATCTGCGCCGCGCCCATGACACAGCCGTCGTGCTGGGCCAGCGGATCGGATCCGAAGTGCGGGTCGACGACCGGCTTCGGGAGACCCATCTCGGCGATTGGCAGGGGCTGACCCATCATCAGGTCGACTCGGTCGCGCCCGGGGCCCGGATGGCGTGGCGCGACGACGCGACTTGGGCACCGCACGGCGGGGAGAGCCGGGTCGACGTGGCGGGACGCAGCTTGCCGCTGATCGCCGAACTGGTATCAGCGCAGCCGGAATGGGGCGACGAATCCGACCAGCCGGTTGTGCTGGTCGCTCACGGCGGGCTCATCGCGGCGCTGACCGCCACGCTGTTGGATCTGCCCGTCGGCAACTGGCCCGTGCTGGGCGGCATGGGCAACGCCAGTTGGGCTCAGCTGTCCGGATATTGCGCTGACGACGCTGACCAGATCCGGTGGCGACTGGATGTGTGGAACGCCTCGGCACAGGTCGCCAATGATGTGCTCTGATGTCAGACCGGCGCTGCTGATCTTCGCCGACTCGTTGGCATACTACGGTCCTACCGGAGGGTTGCCGGCCGACGATCGAAGGATCTGGCCGAATATTGTTGGTGCACAACTCGGCTGGGACGTCGAGTTGATCGGGCGGATCGGATGGACCTGCCGCGACGTGTGGTGGGCGGCCACGCAGGATCCGCGGGCCTGGGCCGCGCTACCTCGGGCCGGCGCCGTCATCTTCGCCACCGGTGGTATGGATTCGCTGCCCTCACCGCTGCCCACCGCGTTGCGCGAGCTGATCCGCTATGTAAGGCCGCCGTGGTTGCGGCGCTGGGTGAGGGACGGCTACGGCTGGCTGCAGCCGCGGCTGTCACCCGTCGCCCGGGCCGCACTGCCGCCGCACATCAGCGTCGAATATCTGGAACAGACCCGCGGCGCATTGGATTTCAATCGGCCCGGCATCCCGATCGTGGCGTCGCTGCCGTCGGTGCACATCGCGGACACCTACGGCCGCGCTCACCACGGTCGCGAAGGGACCGCCGCGGCGATCACGGAATGGGCCCAGCAGCATGAAGTACCCCTGGTTGACTTGAAAGCTGCTGTGGCCGAACACGTTCTCGCAGGACGCGGCAACCCTGACGGCATCCACTGGAACTTTCAAGCACACCACGCCGTGGCGGAGCTGATGCTCAAGGCGCTCGCCGAAGCCGGCGTGCCTCAAGGAAATCAGCGCGGGTAACCGATATGCCTGTCGTGGTGGTCACCGACTCGTCGTCACGCCTGGAATCTGTCGATCGCGACAAATGGGGAATCCGCCAGGTACCGTTGCACGTCCTGATCAATGGTGAGAACCTGCGCGACGGTGTCGATCCGATTCCTCCCGATCTCTACGAGTGCGGGCGCGCCACCACAGCCGGGGCCACGCCGGCGGAACTGAGCGCTGCCTACCAGCACGCAATGCGTGACAGCGACGGGGACGGCGTCGTGGCGGTGCACATCTCTGCCGCGCTGTCGTCCACCCTCACGGCCGCCGAACAGGCCGCCCGTGAGTTCGGCGGCGCGGTGCGGGTGGTGAACTCGAAGTGCGCGGCGATGGCCACGGGATTCGTGGCACTGGCCGCCGCACGGGCGGCCGGATCCGGTGCGGACCTGGATGCCGTTGAAACCGAGGCGGTTTCGGCTGCTCGCCGGGTACGCGGATTCGTCGTCGTACACCGCTTGGACAATTTGCGGCGCAGCGGACGGATCGGAACCACCGCGTCCTGGTTGAGCACGGCGCTCGCGATCAAGCCGGTGCTTCGCATCGACGGCGACGGCAGGTTGGTGTTGGCGCAGCGCGTCCGCACTGCTACCAAGGCCCTGAACGCGATGGTTGATCAGGCGGTGGCCGAAGTGGGCGAGAGCTCGGCAATGGTCGCGGTGCACCACATCGAAAACCGCAGCGCTGCGAATGACGTCGCCCATGAACTCGCCGCTCGCCTGCACCCCCCGAAACCGCCCACCGTCACCGACATGGGGCCGGTGCTCGGAGTCCACGTCGGCACAGGGGCGATCGCCGTGTGCCTGGACATCGCCGACTGATCGAGCTCGAGATCGTCAGGTGTTGGCGGGCCGGTCCGCGACCACCACCGTGACGTCTTGCTTGGCGTTGCCGCGCAGCACCGTCAACTGGACGCGATCGCCTGGCTTGTGCTGCTCGATGTCCGCTATCAGGTCCTCCGCCGTCGCGACGTTCTTGCCGTCCACCGCGACGATGATGTCGCCCGGCTGAAGACCCGCGTCGGCGGCCGGCCCGGGCTTGACCACGTCCTGAACGACGACACCGCTGGTTTGGTTAACGCCCAACAGCTTCGCCATCTCCGGGGTCAGCGTGGCGGGCTGGATCCCGATGTAAGCATGGTGGGCGACCCCCGTCGCGATCAGTTGATCCGCGATGTTGGTCACCGTTGCCGCGGGTGTCGCGAAACCAAGCGCCACCGCGCCCACAACCGGTGGGATATAGGCTTCGCTGACCCCGATCACCTGTCCCTTCCCGTTGACCAGCGCGCCTCCGGAGTTGCCGGGGGAGATCGGCGCGTCGGTTTGGATCAGGTCGACCAACGGGACGCCTGCGGACGCTGATCCCGGGATATTGCGGTGCAGGCCGGATACGATGCCGTGCGTGACGGTCGCCTCGAAGCCAAGTGGGCTGCCGATCGCCACGTCGAACTCGCCGACCTGCGGCAGGTTCTTCTGGAACGTGGCCGCGGTAAGACCGTTTCGGTTGGTCGTCAGGACCGCGACGTCGGACACCTGATCGGCGGCGTGAATCTGCGCGGGCACCTGCTGCCCATCGACGAACGCAACCGTCACTTGCGTAGCGCCGGCCACGACGTGCGCGCCGGTCACGATAGTTCCATTCGGCCTATAGACGATCCCGCTGCCCAGCCCTTTGTCCGTGATCACCGTGACGACCGACGGTTGCACCTGCCGGACGAGAGCCGGTATGTCCGCGGTCGCTTCCGGAGGTGCCGCAGTTTGGCTCCCGCCGGGAGCCGATGTTTTGGTGCCTGAAGCAGAGTTGGTCGACGAATTACACGCTGCGACCAGCATAGGTGCGGTCACCAGCAGCAATAGATGGCGAGCCGTGGACGGTCGGAACATCCGGTGCCCTCCTTCGGCCGGGCCGCGCCGACCCCTCGACAGCGCGGCTGTCACCGTCAATGTGCCATCCGGAAAGCCGACCTACCTCGCCCCGTCACCGCCAATCGAGCGGCGCAAGACCGGCCTGCCAGGCCCAATAGCCGCGCTCACATCGCCGGCCGACCCGTGATCGGCGGCAGGTCAGCCAGCGTCACGATGCCGGGCTCGGCGGCGACGACTTTTGGCACTGCGTTGGTCACCGGCATTGCGGTGTAGATCATTCCGAGCCCCATGAATCCCGGTTCGGTCCAGTCTTTAGGCGGCAGGCAATGGATCACCGTGCGCATGTTAGGCATGCCGAACACTTGGATGACGTGGCCGTGTTCGAGTGGCTTCGGCGGATCGACATGGGAACCCATGGTCCAGTTGAACCCGACACTGACGACGTTCTTGTCGCGAACCCACCCTCGGTGGTAGCCGTACACACCCGCGACCGTGCCTTTGGGGATTTGCATGAAGCCGAGGTCGGAGTCGTCAGTGGCCGGGGTGAACGTGACGTCGAAGGTCAGCCGGTCCAGGGTGAGCCCCATCGCATCGGCCATCATCGCCGCAGACTCGGCAAACACCTCGCTTTCGCGACGGACGCTTTCGGCCAGGCCCGGAGCGTCCGGCGACTGCGAGAAGCCCATCGCCGTCTGGGTTTCCGCGGACTCGTACGTCGAGCAGTCCACCGACTCGGTGATCCTGATCTCGTCCACCCGCTCACAGGAGCCGCTCAACACCATCCCGACCAGATTCGTCATACCTGGGTGGGCGCCGCTGCCGAACATCGTGGCATTTCCACGCCGGCAAGCCTTTCGGATCCGTTCTACGTCCTCGGGTGTCTGCTTGGCGCCGGTGATCCACGCCGCGGACGAACACACGTTGATCCCCGACTCCAGGAGCCGAACCAGTTCGTCGACGCTGGGCCACAGCGGGTTGTAACAGCACGCATCGGGCTTCAGCGCGATCAGGGCGTCAATGTCGTTGGTGGCCGGCACGCCCGTGGGCTCCGGCCATCCACACAGGTCGGCAGCGTCGACGCCCACCTTCTCGGCGCCGTGCGCGTACACGCCGACCAACTCCATGTCTGGCCGGCCGATGATCGCGTGCAAGGAGCGTCTTCCGATGTTGCCAGTGGTCCACTGGATGACCCGAAGGCCTTTTGTCATGTCTGTTTCCTTTTGCGTTGCTGGCTGCGTTTTTAGCCGCATCCGACGTGAGCTTGTCGAGTATGTCGCGATCCTGCCGTCGGCATCCAGACGTTTCTCTACAGAGTCGATTCATCCATGGATCGGCGGCGCGGTGTCTGATGGCGCGGGCCGGCGCCCGGGCGGTGTCCGATGGCGCGGGCCGGCGCCCGCGCGGTGTCCGATGGCGCGGGCCGGGTGTCCGACGGGCATGGCACCATCGTCGGGTGAGCGCAAGTGGCCCCGGCCTGCATTTGGTGCTGGGCGATGAGGAGTTGCTCGTCGAACGGGCGATCGCCACGGTATTGCACACCGCCCGCGAGCAGGCGGGCACCGACGAGGTCCCGGTGAACCGGCTGCGGGCAGGCGAAGTGAGCACCAGCGAGCTGGCCGAGCTGCTGAGCCCGTCACTGTTCGCCGACGAACGGGTAGTCGTGCTCGAGGCGGCCGCCGAAGCCGGCAAGGACGCCGTCACGCTGATCTGCGGGGCGGCCGCCGACCTTCCGCCCGGCACCGTGTTGATCGTCCTGCATTCGGGAGCCGGGCGGGCAAAAGCGTTGGCCGGACAGCTACGCGAACTCGGTGCCCGGGTGCATCCGTGTGCCCGCATCACAAAAGCCGCCGAACGCGCGGAGTTCGTCCGCGCAGAGTTCCGTTCACACAAGGTCAAGGTCGACGACGACGTGGTCGCGGCGGTTCTCGACGCGGTCGGCTCCGACATCCGGGAACTGGCTGCGGTGTGCTCTCAGCTGGTCGCGGATACCGGCGGTCACGTCGACGCCACTGCGGTGCGGCGCTATCACAGCGGCAAGGCGGAGGTCACGGGATTCGACATCGCCGACAAAGCCGTGGTCGGCGACGTGGCGGGCTCGGCCGAAGCGCTGCGGTGGGCGATGTTGCGGGGAGTTCCCCATGTGCTGCTGGCGGACGCGCTGGCCGAGGCCGTCCATGCGATCGCCCGCATCGGGCCGTTGTCCGGCGACCCGTACCGGTTGGCAGCCGAACTCGGCATGCCGCCGTGGCGGGTGCAGAAGGCGCAGAAGCAGGCGCGACGCTGGTCGAAAGATTCGGTGGCTACTGCGATGCAGCTTGTCGCAACGCTGAACGCCGACGTGAAGGGCGCGGCGGCCGACGCCGACTACGTCCTGGAAGCCACGGTGCGCAAAGTCGCCGAGCTGGCCTCGCCGGCCCGCCGCTGATCAGATCTCGGTGAGTACGTGCGCGAGCGCCGACTTCTTGTTCGCGGCCTGGTTTTTGTGGATCACGCCCTTGCTGACGGCCTTGTCGAGCCTGCGGCTGGCCTTGAGCATCAGGTCGGTGGCCTTGTCCTTGTCGCCGGTCTCGGCAGCCTCGCGGAAGGCGCGGATGGCCGTGCGCACCGACGACTTCACCGACTGGTTGCGAAGTCGCCTGCGCTCATTGGTGCGGTTGCGCTTTTCCTGCGACTTGATGTTGGCCACGCGTTAGTTCCTTCTGATTCTGTCCATGGGATTGCTGCGACGGCCGCCGAGCGGGCAGCGAGTGTTCACGCTACCAGTCTGGACGCGATTCGCCGAATGCGCACGCCACTATCCTGCCGAAACGGCCCAGGTACGGCACGATGTTGCAGGTGAGCCTTCGCACTTTGCCGACAGAGAACGGACGAACGTCACGCACCAATTCAACCGCGGCGAAGAGCTACGAGCGAATCTTCGACGGCTATCGCGACCGAGGTCCCTACGCGAAGGCTTTCGACGAGATGTTCGACGGCCAAGGCAACGTCCGCGGACCGTACAAGGGCATCTACGCCGAGCTGGCACCGTCGGATGCATCCGAGTTGGCCGCCCGCGCCGAGGCGCTCGGCCGGGCATTCATCGATCAGGGCATCACCTTCTCTCTGTCAGGCCAGGAGCGCCCCTTTCCGCTCGACCTCGTGCCGCGGGTGATCTCCGCCGCCGAATGGTCGCGGTTGGAGCGCGGCATCACCCAGCGGGTCAAGGCGCTCGAGATGTACCTCGACGACATCTACGGGGAGCAGGAGATTCTCCGCGACGGCGTCATCCCGCGACGGCTGGTCACCTCGTGCCAGCACTTTCATCGGGAGGCCGCGGGAATCAACCCGCCCAACGGCGTGCGCATCCATGTGGCGGGCATCGATCTGGTTCGCGACGAGGACGGCGTGTTCCGAGTGCTCGAGGACAACCTGCGTTCTCCGTCGGGCGTCTCCTATGTCATGGAGAACCGCAGGACGATGGCCAGGGTCTTCCCGAACCTGTTCGCTACCCACCGCGTCCGCGCGGTCGGCGACTACTCGTCGCATCTGCTGCGGGCGCTGCGCAACTCGGCGGCCACCAACGAAGCCGATCCCACCGTGGTCGTGCTCACCCCCGGCATCTACAACTCCGCCTACTTCGAGCATTCCCTGTTGGCCAGGCAGATGGGAGTCGAGCTTGTCGAGGGCCGCGACCTGTTCTGCCGCGACAACCAGGTCTACATGCGCACCACGGAAGGCGAACGTCAGGTCGACGTCATCTACCGCCGCGTCGACGACGACTTCCTCGACCCGATGCAGTTCCGTCCCGACTCGGTGCTCGGGGTGGCAGGCGTGCTCAACGCCGCTCGGGCGGGCAACGTCGTGATCTCCAGTGCGGTCGGTAACGGCGTGGGCGACGACAAGCTCATCTACACCTACGTGCCGACGATCATCGAGTACTACCTCGGTGAGAAGCCGCTGCTGGCCAACGTCGACACGTTCCGTTGCTGGCTCGACGAGGAGCGCGAACAGGTACTGGACCGCATCCGCGAGCTGGTGATCAAACCCGTCGAAGGATCCGGCGGTTACGGCATCGTGTTCGGGCCTGACGCGTCCGAACGCGAGCTCGCCACGATCTCAAAGAAGATCCGCAGCAATCCGCGTGGCTGGATCGCGCAGCCGGTGGTCCAGTTGTCCACTGTGCCAACACAAATCGAAGACAAGCTATCGCCGCGGCATGTGGATCTGCGTCCGTTCGCCGTCAACGACGGCGACGAGGTGTGGGTCCTGCCCGGCGGACTCACCCGCGTAGCGCTGCCTGAGGGATCTCTCGTCGTGAACTCCAGCCAGGGCGGCGGGTCGAAAGACACGTGGGTGCTGGCGTCGCGGGCATCGCTGGCCGATCGCGAGCTGGCCGCCGCCCAAGTCGTCCGCTCGCTGCCGACAGGGCCCAAAACGCCGGCCAGCGAAAAAGGCCCGGAACTTTCGCAGTCCCAGCAGCAACAGCAGCAGCAAGGAGTGAGTGACTGATGTTGGCACGAAACGCCGAATCGCTGTATTGGATCGGCCGCTACGTGGAACGTGCCGACGATACCGCCCGCATCCTCGATGTCACCGTGCACCAACTGCTCGAAGATTCCAGCGTCGATCCGGACGGGACATCTCGCGTGCTGTTGCGGGTGCTTGGCATCCCCTCGCCCGACACTCAACTGGACGTCTGGTCGCTTACGGACCTCGTCGCGTTCGCCCGCGGTCTCGAAGACGGCTGCTCGATCGTCGAGGCCGTTTCAGCGGCGCGCGAGAACGCCAGGTCCGCGCGGGAAGTGACCTCCACTGAGCTGTGGGAATGCCTCAACACCACGTACAACGCGCTCGCCGAACGTGAACGCGCCGCCAAACGCCTTGGACCGCACGAATTTCTGTCGTTCATCGAGGGACGCGCGGCGATGTTCGCCGGACTGGCCGACTCGACGCTGTCCCGCGACGACGGCTACCGGTTCATGATGCTCGGCCGGGCGATCGAACGCGTCGACATGACCGTGCGGCTGCTGCTGTCACGTGTCGGCGATAGCGCCTCGTCGCCGGCATGGGTGACGGTTCTGCGGTCGGCCGGCGCCCACGACACCTATCTGCGTACCTACCGTGGCGTGCTCGACGCCGGCCGGGTGGTGGAATTCATGTTGCTGGACCGGCTTTTCCCGCGCTCGGTCTTTTACTCTCTGCGGTTGGCCGAGCACAGTCTCGAGGAACTCGACCACCGGCCGTACAGCCGCGTCGGCGCGACCGCCGAGGCTCAGCGGCTGCTCGGCCGTGCTCGCAGCGAACTGGAATTCCTGCGCCCCGGTGCGCTGCTCGAAACACTGGAGCAGCGGCTGGCCGGTCTGCAATCAACCTGCCGTGACCTCGGAGAAGCATTGGCGCTGCAGTACTTCCACTCCGCGCCGTGGGTCGCATGGGCCGACGCGGGTCGCAACGGGTCGTTGGTGATCGAAGACGGGGAGATCTGACGATGATCGCCTCGCCGGGAGTGAAGAGCAGCTGATGTGGCGGCTCCGGGTGGTGCATTCCACGGGATACGCGTACAAATCGCCGGCGACCGCCTCCTACAACGAGGCACGGTTGACGCCACGGTCGGACAACCGTCAGAACGTGATTCTGAGCCGGGTGGAAACGGTTCCTGCCACCCGGTCCTACCGTTATGTCGATTACTGGGGTACCGCGGTGACGGCGTTCGACCTGCACGCCCCACACACCGAACTGGAGGTCACCGCGTCGTCGGTGGTCGAGACCGACAAGCCGGAGCAGCCGACGAAAAACGTCACCTGGGACGAGCTTCACTCAGAGTCGGTCATCGACCGGTTCGACGAAGTGCTGGGCCACACCCACTACACCCCGGAAAGCAAGCGGATTCAGCGAGTCGGGCAGCGGATCGCCAATTACAACGCGCCGCAGGAGGCGGTCATCGCTGCCGCGGAATGGGTGCACAGTGAACTCGACTACGTGACCGGCACCACGGGCGTGCACTCCTCGGCGCTGGACGCGCACCGCGAAGGCAAGGGTGTCTGCCAGGACTTCGCGCACTTGACGCTGGTGTTGTTGCGTAGCATAGGGATCCCATCGCGCTACGTATCGGGATATCTGCACCCGCAGCGGAAGGCGGCGATCGGCCACACCGTCGACGGGCAGAGCCACGCCTGGATCCAGGCGTGGACCGGCAGCTGGTGGAATTACGACCCGACCAACGACAAGCACATCAACGAGCAGTACGTCAGCGTCGGCGTCGGACGAGACTACGCCGATGTGAGTCCCCTCAAGGGGATCTACTCGGGCGGCGGCTCGACCGACCTCGACGTGGTCGTCGAAATCACACGCCTCGCCTGACCCGTCAGCCGGCATCCCGGGAACGGCCGATACTGCGGTAGCCGGGATGCACCTGCGGCGGTAGTCCGACATCCTCAGCCATCAGGGCGAGCAGGTCGCGTAAGTCACGACGCTGGCTGTCGTTCAATGCGGCCGTGATCTGGCGTTCATGCTCGCGTGCCGCCTGAGACAACTTTTGCATCAGTCTCTTTCCCGACGCCGTCAGGTGCAGGGCGTGCAGGCGGCGGTCGTCGGGATTGCGCCGCCGCTCGACATAGCCGTGGCTCTCCAGGTCATCGACGAACGCGACGACCCGACTGGGAAGCAGGTTGAGTTGTTGGCTCAGTGCCTGCTGGCTTTGGCCCGGCATGGCTGCGATTGCTCGCAGAATCCCCGCCTGTGGCGGGTTCAGCCCGAGTGGCGCGATTCGCTGGGTGAACAACTCCGCAGCATGGTAGCCGAGTTGCGCGAGCAGAAAGGCGACGCCGTCGCGCTGATCGGCGGCTGGCGGTGGTGGCACGCGCCAACCATACCGGCTGTGAAAGGTTCATAAAAAGAACCTTGCGGGAAACCGCGTACCCGTCATATCGTTCAAACTATGAATCGTTCTGTCAATGATGACTCCGTGGTGAGGCGTCCCCAGCAGGGCGGCCCTCCACTCGTTGCGCTGGCCGCGATCGCGGTGGCGTTGTTCGTCGGCGGTCTCGTTGTCGGCACGGTGCTCGGTGGCGTGCCGCCTTTCCCGTTCGGTTCGACGTCGACCATTCAAGACTTCTTCAGGTCTCACCCGGTTGCAGTCCACTCGGCTGCCGTAGGGATCTTCGGATCGTCGGTCCCGCTGGCGATCTACGCCGCGACGGTCAGTGCCCGCCTCCGGCAACTCGGAGTCACCGCGCCCGGCCCCACGATCGCGCTGGCGGGTGGCATTCTTTCCGGTGGTGCACTCGGCTTGGCGGGCCTGCTGATCTGGACGCTGTCGCGACCGGAGGTGACCGCTGACTCCGCGGTGGTCCGCGCGGTGTATTACCTGGTCTATCTGACGGGGGGGCCGGCGCACGTCGTGGGCCTCGGGCTGCTTTTGGCCGGCATCGCGGTGCCCGGCCTGATGCTCGGCTTGCTTCCGCATGTGGTCGCGTGGAGTGGATTGGTCATCGCCGCTGTCGCTGAACTGACCGCTCTGGTGTTGATTTGGCCAGGGCTGTCGCCACTGCTTCCTGTCGCGCGGTTTCCGGCGCTGGTATGGCTGGTCGTCGCGGGCGCCCTGCTGCCGCTGCGTCGGCGGCGCGAGGCGATGGCGACACGAGACTCAGCGTGAGTGGGCCGACCGGAGCCCTTGACGCCTCTGGTCCTTTACGGGCGGCTAACCGCAAGCCTAGCGTGGAGGACGGCGACGGGCAGGAGAGGTTGCATCTGGCCCTTCGTGAGGCGATCGGGTGGATGCAACCGCGCCGTTTAGAAGATAGCGTCGCTCTTCCGTGTCGCCGCTTCCGGATTCGGCAATGCCGGTGCGCGGATCGTGCTGCGACACGATCTATGCGAATCCGGGTGGGTTCCGCTGCGGCCGGCTTGGCCCTAATCTAAATGTGAACCTGGTCACAGTAGGCGGAGGCGTTGAATGCGTATCGCGGACGTGTTGCGGAACAAGGGCTCGGCGGTGGCCACCATCAGCCCCGAGACGACGGTCAGGGAGCTGCTGGCGGGGTTGGCCGAACACAACATCGGCGCCATGGTAGCGGTCGGGCCGGACGGGGTGCTGGGCATCGTATCGGAGCGAGACGTCGTGCGCCGGCTCCATGAGCTTGGCGCCGACGTGCTCACGCTGCCGGTCTCCGAGATCATGACCAATGTGGTGGTGACGTGTGAGCCCGGCGACTCGGTGGATTCGCTCAGTGGGCTGATGACGAACAACCGCGTCCGCCATGTTCCGGTGATCGAGGACGGGGAACTGGCAGGGATCGTGAGCATCGGCGACGTGGTGAAGACCCGGATGGAGGAGCTGGAGGCGGAGCAGAAGCAGCTGCAGGCCTACATCACCCAGGGAGGATAGAACGTGGTGATGACGATCGACGTGGTCCCCGCCCGCCGGGCCGACGTTCGTGGGCTGGCGCGCGCATTGGGCCACGCTTTCCACGACGACCCGGTGATGACGTGGATGCTGCCCGACGCCGCTGCCCGGACCAAGGCGCTGCCGCGCATGTTCGCGACGATGACGCGCCACCACTTCCTCAGCGGTGGTGGTGTCGAAGTGGCACGCGGGCAAGGCGCGATCGCCGGCGCGGCGCTGTGGGATCCGCCGAACCGCTGGAAAGAGTCGCGCTTCGAGGAACTCGTGATGATGCCGGGGTTCATCTGGGCGTTCGGCTCACGCGCCGCCGTGGGTCAGGAAGTCGCCGAGACGATGAAGCAGGTCCATCCGGAGGAGCCGCACTGGTACCTGGCCGTGATCGGCAGCGACCCACCGGTGCGGGGTGCGGGTTTCGGCCATGCGCTCATGCGGTCACGGCTCGACCGGGTCGACGCCGAGTACGCCCCGGCCTACCTGGAGTCGACGAAACCTGACAACGTGCCCTACTACCAGCGTTTCGGCTTCCAGGTCATCGGAGAGATCGTGCTGCCCAACGGGGGACCGACGATGTGGCCGATGTGGCGGGCGCCGCGGTAGGCCACTAGCTCCAGGAGTACTCGACGCGCAGCCTGGCCGCCACCGTCTCGAAGGTGTCCCTGGCCAGGATCGCGCCCTCGCGCCGAATGCCCTCCTCGGGCACATCGAGCACCCGGTCAAGCCGCACCCAGCTGGCCCTGCCCTCGTAGTCCCAGGTGCCCGAGCCGATACCGATCCAGCGGGCATCGCCCTGATGCTCCTGGCTTGACAGCATCAGTCCGAGCAGCGTGCGGCGATCGCGGCCGACGACGAGCACCGGGCGGTCCTTGCCCCGTGACGGGTCGTCCTCGTAGACCACCCACGTCCAGACGATCTCGCCCGGGTCGGCGCGGCCGTCGAGGTCCGGGCAGTACACCAGCTTCCGGGCCCGGTGCGCGGTGGGAGCACTGCTGCTCGTCACCGGACGGCCTGCCGCGATGGCGGGAGCCTGCTCCTGGGCGCTGGCGATTGCTTCCAGCCCGATCCGGATACCTTGCTGGATGCCCCGCTGCAACGTCGGTGAGTTCTGCAGCTGCCGGATGAGCTTGGGGCCTTCATTGAATACAAGGTTCTCCGCGGCTTTCCCTAATCGCCGCTGCAACGTCTTCCACTGCGACGCCATGGGAGAAAGCATAGGCGAGGCCGCCGGAGCCGGACTTCGTGCGATTGTGACCGAACGGTTCCACCTCGATACCCTGGATAGCAGATCGTTCGCGCTAGACACCCTTTCACCTGGAGATTCTCATCAGCAGCCTCGCCGACCAGACGTTCACCGCGCCGGCGCGAATTCGCAACTTCTGCATCATCGCCCACATCGATCATGGCAAGTCCACGCTGGCGGATCGGATGTTGCAACTGACAGGCGTGGTCGACGAGCGCTCGATGCGTGCCCAGTACCTCGACCGGATGGACATCGAGCGCGAACGCGGCATCACCATCAAGGCGCAGAACGTCCGGCTGCCGTGGCAGGTGAATAGCACCGACTATGTGCTGCATCTCATCGACACGCCGGGTCACGTTGACTTCACCTACGAGGTGTCCCGCGCGCTGGAAGCCTGCGAAGGCGCGGTACTGCTGGTCGACGCCGCTCAGGGGATCGAGGCGCAGACGCTGGCGAATCTGTATCTCGCGCTCGATCGCGACCTGGCGATCATTCCGGTGCTGAACAAGATCGACCTGCCCGCCGCAGACCCCGACCGCTACGCCGCGGAGATCGCCCACGTCATCGGCTGCGAACCCGAGGATGTGCTGCGGGTCTCCGGCAAGACCGGCGAGGGCGTGGCCGAGCTGCTAAACGAGGTCATCCGCCAGGTGCCGCCCCCGCAGGGCAATCCGGACGCGCCGACCCGGGCGATGATCTTTGACTCCGTGTACGACATCTACCGGGGAGTGGTCACGTATGTGCGCGTCGTCGACGGCAAGATCCTGCCGCGGGAGCGGATCAAGATGATGTCCACCGGTGCAACGCACGAACTCCTCGAAGTGGGCATCGTGTCACCCGAACCGAAGCCGGCCGCCGGCCTCGGGGTCGGCGAGGTCGGCTACCTGATCAGCGGCGTGAAGGACGTCCGCCAATCCAAGGTCGGTGACACCGTCACCACCGCGCGCAACGGAGCCACCAAGCCACTGACCGGCTACCGCGAACCCAAACCGATGGTGTACTCCGGGCTGTACCCCGTGGACGGTTCGGATTATCCGGACCTCCGCGATGCGCTCGACCGGTTGCGCCTCAACGACGCCGCGCTGACCTACGAGCCGGAAACATCGGTGGCGCTCGGCTTCGGCTTCCGCTGCGGCTTTCTCGGGCTGCTGCACATGGAGATCGCCCGGGAGCGGCTCGAGCGCGAGTTCGACCTCGACCTGATCTCGACGTCGCCCAACGTCGTCTATCGGGTCGTGCTCGAGGACGGGACAGAGAAGATCGTGACCAACCCGTCGGACTGGCCGTCGGGCAGGATCCGCACCGTATACGAACCGATGGTGAAGACCACCATCATTTCGCCCAGCGAATTCATCGGCACCATCATGGAGCTGTGCCAGTCCCGCCGCGGCGAGCTGGGCGGCATGGACTACCTGTCACCGGAGCGAGTCGAACTGCGCTACACGATGCCGCTCGGCGAAATCATCTTCGACTTCTTCGACTCGCTGAAGTCACGCACCCGCGGCTACGCCAGCCTGGACTACGAGGAGGCCGGTGAGCAGGAAGCCGACCTGGTCAAAGTCGACATCCTGCTGCAGGGTGAACCGGTCGACGCGTTCAGCGCGATCGTGCACAGGGACGCCGCGGCCGAGTACGGCCGCAAGATGACCGCCAAACTCAAGGAGTTGATTCCGCGCCAGCAGTTCGAGGTTCCGGTGCAAGCCGCAATCGGATCGAAAATCATTGCCCGGGAGAACATCCGGGCCCTTCGCAAAGACGTCTTGTCGAAATGCTATGGCGGCGACATCACACGCAAGCGCAAACTGCTGGAGAAGCAGAAGGAAGGCAAGAAGCGCATGAAGACGATCGGCAGGGTCGATGTGCCGCAAGAGGCCTTCGTGGCGGCTTTGTCCACCGACGCCGCGGGGGATCGGGCCAAGAAGTGAGGTGAGCGGGATGGGGCGGTTGGCGGTGGGCGTCCTCTGCGGCGCCGTCAGCCTTTTTCTCGCGGGGTGCGCGCACACGGTGGGTGGTTCCGCACAACCGGCTGACCCCGCCGGTGGGGCGAGAAACCGTGGCGGCGGCCTGGACAGCGTCCTTCTGAGCGCCGACGAGGTCAACACCATCATGGGCACCTCCGACATCATCGTCGTGGAAACCTCCGGCGACATGCAGACCACCACCGAGAACATGTCGAGGCCAGACTGTCTGGGTGCGCTTTACAACGCGCAAGATTCGGTCTATCAGGGCAGCGGCTGGACCGATGTTCGCGATCAGGTGCTTCAGGAACCAAAAGACAACAAGGCCCACTGGGTGGAGCAGAGCGCCGTCGAATTCCCGGGCAGCGACCGGGCCCAGGGGTTTGTCAACGCCTCGCTGAGCAGGTGGTCCCGGTGTTCCGGCAAAGAGATCACCTTGACCAGTGGCGGCGCCGTCACCGGTTGGGCGATAGGCGATCTGAAGGTCACCGGCCGGACCATCAACCAGACCGCGCTGCAACAGGCTGCGAGCGGGTGGGGTTGCCAGCACGCGCTTTCGGCAGTGTCGGCCATCGTCGTCGAAGCGACCGCGTGCAGCAGCCACATCGGCGACGAGGCGGTCATGATCGCCGACAAGATGTCGGCGAACGTGTCATAGCCCGCGCTACATCGGCGCGTTGGCGGGCACGAACACTCCGCTGCTGTCGGCTTCCTCCTCGGCGCGGATGACATGCACGACGGCGTTGATCAGCGCCAGGTGGGTGAACGCCTGCGGGAAATTGCCCAGGTGACGGCCGGTGCGGGGCTCGATCTCCTCGGCGTAGAGATGTAGCGGGCTTGCGAACGACAGCAGCCGCTCGCACAGGTGCTTGGCGCGGGAGATCTCACCGATCTCGACCAGCGCCGACACCAGCCAGAACGAGCAGATCGTGAAGGTGCCCTCCTCGCCGGAGAGCCCGTCGTCGGTCTCCTCGACCCGGTACCGCAACACGAGCCCGTCTTTGGTCAGCTCGTCCGCGATCGCCAGAACTGTGCTCCGCACACGTGGATCGTCCGGCGGCAGGAACCGGGTCAGAATCGCGAGCAGCAGCGACGCGTCCAGCGCGTCTGAGCCGTACCGTTGGGTGAGCACACCGCGCGAATCGACGCCGTTTGCCAGGACGTCGGCCTTGATCTCCTCGGCGATCGCGCGCCATTGCTGGGCGTAGGTCTTCTCGCCCTGCAGTTCGGCCAGCTTGGCGCCCCGGTCCAGCGCGACCCAGCACATGATCTTCGACGACGTGAAGTGCTGCGGTTCGCCGCGCACCTCCCAGATGCCGCGGTCGGGCTCGCGCCAGTGCTGGATCGCCTCGTCGACCTGGTTCTTCAGCACAGGCCAGAGCGCCTCGGGGATTTGCTCGCGAGATTTGGCGTGCAGGTACACCGAGTCCAGCATCGTGCCCCAGATGTCGTGCTGCTGCTGCCTGTAGGCGCCGTTGCCGATGCGCACGGGGCGCGCGCCGTCGTACCCGGACAGGTGATTCAGCTCCTCTTCCTCGAGGGTGCGCTCGCCGCCGACGGCGTACATCACCTGCAGCGGGTGGCGCTCGCCGTTGTTGGCGCCCGACACGTCGGCGATGAACGAGAAGAAGTCGTCAGCCTCGCGGTCCAGCCCCAGCGTGTAAAGCCCCCACAACGCGAAGGTCGAGTCGCGCACCCACGCGTAGCGGTAATCCCAGTTGCGTTCGCCGTGCGGGGTTTCCGGCAGCGACGTCGTGCTCGCCGCCAGTAGCGCGCCGGTCGGCGAATACGTCAGGCCTTTGAGCGTCAGCGCGCTGCGCTGGAGGAACGACCGCCACGGGTGGTCAGGGAAGTCGCCGATGTTGATCCACTGCCGCCAGCTTTCGCTGGTCTTCCACATCTTGTCTGCGGCTTCTTCGTAGGTCTGCGGGGCTGGGTGCTTGGACCAGCTCAGCGCCACGAACACGTTGTCCCCCTCGGTGAGCCGCGTGCGGGCCCGCGCCTCGCGACCCTCGAGACCGATGCGCAGGTTCGTCGTGAGCTTGAGTTTGGGGTGCTGGTCAGGGTCACGGTTGGCGCGCGCTATCGCCTCCCCGTATGCGGCCGCGGAGTACTCCCAGCTGGCGCTGATCCGGTGGTAGTCGAACGACGGCTCGCAGCTCACCACCAACTCAACAGTGCCGCTCACGCACCGGACGGTACGCAGCAGGATATGTTCGGCGTCCCAGTCCATCGGGGTGCGGCGGTGGGTTCGTGACCGTGTTTCGATGTCGTGCCAGGGGCCCATTACCAGCGTGTCTCGGACGATCAGCCATCCGGTATGGGTCTGCCACGTGGTTTCCAGAATCAGGCTGCCCGGCAGATAGCGCCGCGCAGCGGGCACAGACACGCCGTACGGGCCGAGGCGGAAATGACCGGCGGCGCGGTCCATGATGGCGGCGAACACGCTGGGCGAGTCCGGTCGTGGCACACACAGCCACTCCACGGAGCCGCTCGACGAAATCAGGCAGGTGTTTTCACAGTCCGACAAGAACGCGTAGTCGGCGATCGGCGGAAACGGGTTGCGGGTCGAGGCGCTCTGGATGTACGGCACCGGGCTCGTCGAGGCGAACGCTGGTTCGATCGCTCGACGGGCGGACTCCGGGCTCAGGACCATTTGCCCATCATCGACCGCGAACGCGCTTTCCGTCTACTTAACCAGGCCGTCATCGGTGACGTACTTCATCGCCGCGCGAACGCCGGCGCGTGTTCGGGCAGCGGGCCGATCGCCACCGCGCAGCCGGCAAGCGTGCGCAGGGCCGGAATGTTGTTCAGGATGCGCAGCACCCGCGGAGGTGTGGGCGGTGCGTCCTCCAGGGCAGTGTCGCCCACCGCCGCCGCGATCACCCGGGCGTGGATCGCACGCTGTACCGCCTGGATGAGCACGGTCGGAATCCAGCGCCGGGCCTGCACATGCGCAAGCTCCGAAGTCCCGACATGACCGGCGCGAAGCGGTGCCGCGAGAATGCCCGCCGCGGCGACGGCATCGGCCACAGCGAGGTTGATTCCGACCCCACCCACCGGCGACATCGCGTGCGCTGCGTCGCCGATCAGCAGCAACCCGTCGGTGTACCAGCGGGGCAGCCGGTTGAGTTGCACGTCAAGCAGTTTCACGTCGTCGAACGAAGCCAGGGTATCCACCCGGTCGCCCAGCCACGGCACCAGAGCCGTCATCTGCCGCCGCAACGCGTCGAGACCCTCGCGGCGCAGGGACTCGTCGCTGCCTTTAGGAATGACGTAGGCGATCTGGTAGTAGTCGCCGCGGTCGATCACCAGGCAGGCGTGCCCGGACTGGAACACCCCGTTCAACCCATGCGGATCGTCAGGGCGCCGCGGCAGGCGGAACCACCAGACATCCATCGGCGCACCGAAGTTCCTCGGCCGCAAACCCATCCCCGAACGCAACGTCGAGGTGCGGCCGTCACAGGCCACGGTCAGCACGGAGCGCATTTCACGCATGTCGCCGCTCGAGTCGCGATATCGCGCCCCCGTCACCCGGGCGCCGTCACGCAGCGGCCCGAGCACCTCGGTGCTGCGCATCAGTGTGAACGTCGGCTCGACTTGCGCTGCGGAAGCCAGCAATTCGAGGAAGTCCCATTGCGGCACCAAAGCGATGTGCTTGTGCGGGCCGGGAATTCGGTGTAGGTCGATGTCGAGGGGTGCGCCCTGGACCCGCATGTGGATCGACTCGATCACCCGGTGGGGCACCTTGGCGAACTGGTCGCCCAGTCCCAGTTCGTCGAGCAGCCGCAGTGTGCTCGCATGCACAGTGTCGCCGCGGAAGTCACGCAGGAAGTCGGCGTGCTTTTCCATCACGGTGACCGGCACCCCGGCGCGGGCCAGAAGAAGCCCCAGCACCATTCCAGCGGGCCCACCTCCCGAAATCACGCACGTGGTGGACTCCGCAGCCGTCGGCACGCCTCATTCTGGCACGTTGGCTGTTGTATCCGGGGGCGCCTAGGCTGACCAGATGGCCGGTTTTCTCAGTTGGTGGGACAGCGTCGAGCTGTGGCTGTCGGGCCTGGGCTTTGTCTTGCAGACCATCGTCGTCATGCCGGTGGTGCTGGTCCTGGCGTACGGGACCGCGGTGGTGCTCGATGGGGCGCTGGGCCAAGGGATCCGGCTGCTGCAGCGGGCGCGCCACGGTGATCCGAACGGGTCATGAGCGGTCTGCCCAAGTCTCGTGTCACGCTGGTGCTCGTCATTCTGGTGCTGCTGGTCATCGTGACCTGGCTGGTCACCCACTAGCACACGACAAGTTGGGCCTCTGACACTCTGTTAGGCTTCGCGCCATGCAAACAGAGACCGGCAACAAGGGCTGCCATATTCTGGCGCTCATTGCCGTGGGTGATTGCGCTGTTGCTGACGTGCACTGTTGTCGCTGACTCCATTCCCGTCCGCGGTTTGGTGTAGCTGGTGGTTGTCAATCCACTCGGATAATGACCGATCGCCTTTCCGTGGCACGGGGCCTGCCCTGCTGCCTTCCCCACCGAAAGGTCCTTCATGTATACGATTCGTAAGCCCCGGCGTGATGTTCTGCGCACAAGCACTCATCGCGGGCGCGCCGCGACCGCGGTCGCCTTGACGGCTGCCGTGCTGGCCGCCTGCGGCGGCGGCTCCAGCGACGTGGCCGGCGGTACCGGCCAGCAGGGGGCCAACACCACGCTGACGCTGGTGGCGTACTCCGCTCCCGAGCCGGGCTGGAGCAGGGTCATCCCCGCGTTCGCCGGCACGCCAGAGGGCAAAGGCGTCGCGGTCACCACCTCCTACGGTGCGTCGGGCGACCAGTCACGGGCGGTCGTCGACGGCAAGCCCGCCGACATCGTCAACTTCTCAGTCGAACCCGACGTCACCCGGCTGGTGAAGGCCGGCAAGGTTTCGCAGAACTGGAACACGGACGCCACCAAGGGCATCCCGTTCGGTTCTGTGGTGACTCTCGCGGTTCGCAAGGGCAACCCGAAGAACATCAAAGATTGGGACGACCTGCTGCGGCCCGGAGTGGAGGTCATCACCCCGAGCCCGCTGAGCTCCGGTTCGGCGAAGTGGAATCTGCTGGCGCCCTACGCGGCCAAAAGCAACGGCGGGCAGAACCCGCAGGCCGGGCAGGACTTCGTCGAAAAGCTGGTCACCGAGCACGTGAAGCTTCGCCCGGGCTCCGGCCGCGAAGCGACCGACGTATTCGTCCAGGGCAGCGGTGACGTGCTGATCAGCTACGAAAACGAGGCGATCAACACCGAGCGCCAGGGCAAGCCGATCGAACACATCACGCCGCCGCAGACCTTCAAGATCGAGAACCCGGTCGCCGTTGTCAGCACCAGCCAGCACCTCGACAAGGCAACAGCGTTCAAAAACTACCTCTACACCACCGACGCCCAGAAGTTGTGGGCGCAGGCCGGGTTCCGGCCCGTCGACCCCGGGGTGGCGGCTAACTTCGCGACCGACTTCCCGACGCCGCAGAAGCTGTGGACGATCGCCGACCTCGGCGGATGGAACATCGTGGACCCGCAGTTGTTTGACAAGGACAACGGAAGCATCACGAAAATCTACAAGCAGGCCACCGGATGACAGCTGCCGTCGAACCGAACCCAGAGGCTATCAGGCCCGAGATCACCGAACCCGAACCGAGACACCCGTCGGGCGCCTCGTTCGGTGTCCGCCGCGGCGCCACCTCACTGCGCGTCGGCGTGGCCACGTTATGGCTGTCGGTGATCGTGCTGCTGCCACTGGCGGCGATCGTCTGGCAATCCGCCAAGGGCGGCTGGTCGGCGTTCGTCGCCGCCATCACTTCGCCGTCGGCGATCGACTCCTTCCGCGTGACGGCGACCATCTCGGCCGCGGTGACGGTGATCAACATGGCCTTCGGGCTGCTGGTGGCCTGGGTGCTGGTTAGGGACGACTTTCCCGGAAAGCGGATCATCGACGCGGTCATCGACCTGCCCTTCGCTCTGCCGACGATCGTGGCCAGCGTGGTGCTGTTGGCGCTCTACGGGCCGACCAGCCCGGTCGACATCCATCTGCAGCACACGCCCTACGGCGTCGGCATCGCTTTGCTGTTCGTCACGTTGCCCTTCGTGGTGCGGGCTGTTCAGCCGGTGCTGCTGGAAGTCGACCGCGAGGCTGAGCAGGCAGCCGCGTCGCTGGGAGCCAACAACTGGATCGTCTTCACCACGATCATCCTGCCCGCGCTCACGCCGGCGTTGCTGTCCGGCGCCGGGCTGGCGTTCGCGCGCGCGATCGGCGAATTCGGGTCCGTGGTCTTGATCGGCGGCGCGGTGCCGGGCGAGACTGAGGTGTCGTCGCAGTGGATTCGGACGTTGATCGAAAACGACGACCGCACCGGTGCCGCTGCCATCTCGATTGTGCTGCTGGTGATCTCGTTCCTGGTGTTGTTCATCCTTCGGGCCCTGGGGTCGCGGGCCGCCAAGCGGGAGGAGCTCGCGAAGTGACGTTGTCGCCGCTGGCCCGCTACCTGGCGCGGTATGCCGCGCTGTTGTACATCGGGGTACTGGTGATCGTGCCCGTGGTGCTGATTCTGTGGCGCTCGTTCGCGCCCGGCCTCGGGCAGTTCTTGTCCAATGTCAGCACACCCGCCGCGCTGTCGGCGCTGCAGCTCTCGGTGATCGTGGTCACGATCGTGGTCCCGCTCAACGTGTTGTTCGGTGTCCCGACCGCGTTGGTATTGGCCCGCAGCAAATTTCGCGGCAAGGGCGCACTGCAGGCCGTCATCGATCTGCCGTTCGCGGTGTCGCCAGTGATCGTTGGCGTGGCGCTGATCTTGCTGTGGGGAACGGCCGGTGCGTTCGGTTTCGTGGAGCACAATCTCGGCTTCAGGATCATTTTCGGCTTCCCCGGGATTGTGCTGGCCAGCATCTTCGTCACGCTGCCGTTCGTGATCCGCGAGGTGGAACCGGTCCTGCACGAGATCGGAACCGACCAGGAAGAGGCCGCCGCGACACTCGGATCCAGTTGGTGGCAGACGTTCTGGCGCATCACGCTGCCGTCGATCCGGTGGGGCCTGACCTACGGCGTGGTGTTGACGGTGGCGCGCACACTGGGCGAATACGGCGCGGTGATCATGGTGTCGTCCAACTTGCCGGGCACCTCGCAAACAATGACGCTGTTGGTGTCGGACCGCTACAGCCGCGGGGCGGAGTACGGCGCGTATGCGGTCTCCACGTTGCTGATGACGGTCGCGGTGATCGTCCTCGTTGTTCAGGTGATCCTTGATGTGCGGCGGGGACGCACGAAAGCATAGGGGCGGCAGGGAGACTCAGATGACAGACGCGATCAGGCTCCGTGGCGTCAACAAGCGCTACGGCAACTTCGCCGCGCTCGACAACATCGACTTCACGGTCGCGGCGGGTTCCCTTACCGCGCTTCTCGGCCCGAGCGGGTCGGGCAAGTCAACCCTGCTGCGCGCGATCGCCGGACTCGACGAACCCGACACCGGCACCATCACGATCAACGGACAGGACGTGACGCGTGTCCCGCCGCAGCGGCGCGGCATCGGTTTCGTCTTTCAGCACTACGCGGCGTTCAAGCACCTGACGGTACGTGACAACGTGGCGTTCGGGCTGAAGATACGCAAGCGGCCCAAAACGGAGATCAACGAGAAGGTTGACAACCTGCTGGAGACGGTGGGGCTCAGCGGTTTCCAGAGCCGTTATCCCGCCCAGCTTTCCGGTGGCCAGCGTCAGCGCATGGCGCTAGCCCGCGCGCTGGCGGTTGATCCCCAGGTGTTGCTTCTCGACGAACCGTTCGGTGCGCTCGATGCCAAGGTGCGCGAAGACCTGCGCGCGTGGCTGCGCCGCCTGCACGACGAGGTGCATGTGACCACCGTGCTGGTCACCCACGACCAGTCGGAGGCATTGGACGTGTCCGACCGGATCGCGGTGCTCAACAAGGGACGCATAGAGCAGGTCGGATCGCCGACGGAAGTCTACGACAGCCCGACCAACGGGTTTGTGATGTCCTTTCTGGGTGCGGTTTCCGCGCTCAACGGCATCCTGGTGCGGCCCCACGACATCCGGGTGGGCCGCAACCCGGAGATGGCCATCGCGGCCGGTGACGGGACAGCTGAATCCACCGGCGTGCTGCGGGCCACCATCGATCGCATCGTCTACCTCGGATTCGAGGTTCGCGTGGAGTTGACCGCCGCACCCACCGGTGCCCCCTTCACCGCGCAGATTACCCGCGGTGACGCGGAGGCCCTGGGTCTGAAAGAAGGTGACACAGTGTTCGTGCGCGTTACACGGGTGCCGCTCATCGGCGGCGAATCACAGGTGCCGTATGCCGACAGGGCGGTCACGTCGCCGGCGCCCTTGTAGATGTACGGCCCTAGGCCGCTGCCCGCTCGGCGATCGAGCTGTCGAACCGATCAAGCACAGTGAGCGCGACCAGCCGGTGCGCGCCAAGGGGCGCTGCCATCGCAATGCCGTTGTCGCCGGCGTAGCACGCGACACGATCGGTCAGGCGGCCCGGGGCCAAGAACCACGGCGCTATCACCAGTCGCGTGGCGCCGCGGCGGCGAAGATACTGCGCGGCCTCGTCGAGCGTCGGCCGCGGACCGGTCGCGAACGCGGTCACCGCGCCAGCCCACCGGGTGCCGGCGGCCGCAGCGGGTGCCACCCCTCGTGTGCGGACGTTGACCATTTCCGACGACGAGCCGACCGCGACGACTACGACGCCAACGTTCCGGTCGTGCTGCGACACACCCAGCCACCTCACGCGTTGGTGCAGCACGGCCAGCAGCCGCGGATCTTCGCCAAGAACATCCGCCTGATGCACTCGGTCCGCGCCCGACTCGGCGATCATCCCCGGGATGTCCACCCGGGCGTGAAACGCGTCGGCCAACAGAAGCGGCGCGAGCACAGCGTCTTCGCGCAGCCCGGCCAGCACCTCGGGCAGGTTCGGCTCAGATTTCTCGCAGAACCCGACCCGCACGTCCAGCTGCGGGCGCAACCGACGGATCCCGTCCGCGACAGCGTGGGCGTTGGCCGGCGAGCGCGGATCAACGCTGCCGTGTGCGGCGACGACCAGCGCGGTCACGACGAATGCAACCCGCATTCGGTCTTCGCGAGGCCCTGCCACCGACCGCTGCGTGGGTCCGAGCCCGGTTCTGGCTTCGCGGTGCACGGGGCGCAGCCGATCGACGGATAGCCTTCGTAGACAAGCGCATTCACCAAGACGCCATGGGCTTCGATGTAGTCCTGCATGTCCTCGTCCGTCCAGGCGGCCAGCGGGTTGATCTTCACCAGCCCGAACGCCTCGTCGAAAGTGATGAACGGTGCCTTGGCGCGCGTCGGCGCCTCCACCCGGCGCAGACCGGTGACCCAGGCGGAGTAGCCGCGCAACGCTTTGCCCAAGGGTAAGACCTTTCGCATGCGACAGCATTCGTTGGGCTCGCGGGCGAAGAGGTTCTTGCCCCTGAGCCGGTCCTGTTGGTCGACGGTGTGCTCGGGAGTGACGTTGACGACGTTGACGTCGTACACCGCTGCGACGGCGTCCCGGGTGCCGATCGTTTCGACAAAGTGGTAGCCGGTGTCCAAGAACAACACGTCGACACCGGGACGAACCTTCGCGACCAGGTCGATCAACACGGCGTCCTGCATGTTCGACGCAACGACATAATTCGCGCCGAAATTATCGTCTGCCCACCGCAGCAGGTCGATCGCGTCGGCCCCGTCAAGCTCGGCGGCGCCGCGGGCCACCAGTTCCCGCAGGTCACTCTCCGTCGTCCGGGTCTGATCCTCTTCGCGCACGTCGCTCATGGGTCTACCGCACTCTGCCTTTCGCACTCTGTTCACTGGCGCTCATCGCAGGTCTGCCTCATCCGCTCGGAGGGCCCAGGACGCGAAACGCTCGCCTTCGCTTCTTTGTTTCACGAAATTGCGCACCACCCGCTCGATGTAGTCGCCGAGTTCGGCGGACACCACCTTGTGCTGGCGCAGCTTGCGGCCGAAGCCACTATCGAGGCCAAGGCTTCCGCCCAGGTGTACCTGGAAGCCCTCCACCGAAGCGCCGTGGCCGTCGTCCACCATCTGGCCCTTGAATCCGATGTCGGCGACCTGAATGCGCGCGCACGAGTTGGGGCAGCCGTTGATGTTCACGGTGATCGGCACGTCGAGCTGGGCGTTGATGTCGTCGAGCCGGCGCTCCAGCTCGGGCACCAGCACCTGAGAGCGTTTGCGGGTTTCGGCGAAGGACAGCTTGCAGAACTCGATGCCGGTGCAGGCCATGAGGTTTCGCCGCCAATGTGACGGCGTGGACGGCAGGCCCAACGCATCGAGGGCGGCGACAAGGTCATCGACGTGCTCGTCCGGCACGTCGAGGATGATGAGCTTCTGGTACGGCGTGAACCGGATCCGGTCGGAGCCGACCTTGACAGCCAGGTCCGCGACCTTGGTCAGGATCGTGCCGGACACCCTGCCGGCAATCGGCGCGACACCGACGGCGTTCTTCCCGTTCCTCAACCGCTGCACGCCGACATGGTCGATCGGGTGAATCACCCGTTGGGGAGCCGGGCCGTCGATCAGCGGCCGCTTCAGGTACTCCTGTTCGAGGACTTCCCTGAACTTCTCAACGCCCCAATCCTTGATCAGGAACTTCAACCGTGCCTTCGACCGCAGCCGGCGGTATCCGTAGTCCCGGAACACCGAGGTGATGCTCTCCCAGACATCGGGCACGTCCTCAAGTGGCACCCAGGCACCCAGGCGCTGGCCCAGCATCGGGTTCGTCGACAGGCCCCCGCCGACCCACACATCCAGACCCGGGCCGTGTTCGGGATGCACGACACCGATGAACGCGACGTCGTTGACCTCGTGGCAGACATCCTGCAGGCCCGAGATCGCGGTCTTGTACTTGCGCGGGAGATTCGCGTATTCCTTCTTGCCGATGTAGCGGCGCACGATCTCCTCGATCGCCCACGTGGGATCGAGCACCTCGTCGATCGATTCGCCGGCCAGCGGGGAGCCCAGCACCACGCGCGGGCAGTCGCCGCACGCCTCGGTGGTCTGCAGGCCGACCGCCTCCAGCCTCTGCCAGATCTCGGGGACGTTCTCCACCTCGATCCAGTGCATCTGCAGGTTTTCGCGGTCTGAGATGTCCGCGGTGTCGCGTGCGAACTGGGTGGAGATCTCGCCCAGCGTGCGCAACGCCGCGGTGGACAGCGCCCCACCATCGCAACGGACCCGCATCATGAAGTACCGGGCTTCCAACACGTCGATGTTCTCGTCGCCGGTCCACGTGCCGTCGTAGCCCTGTTCGCGCTGGGTGTACAGGCCCCACCAGCGCATCCGGCCACGGAGGTCGCTTTTGTCGATGCTGTCGAAGCCGCGGCGGGCGTAGATGTTCTCGATGCGTTCCCGCACGTTGAGCGGGTGATCGTCCTTCTTACTCTGCTCGTTGGCGTTGAGCGGCTCGCGGTAGCCGAGCGCCCATTGGCCTTCGCCGCGGGGCCGCTTCGGCGGACGGGGCTGTGTCATGGGGCGGTCATGCTCCTCGTCAGAGCCGGCCTTTGGACCGCGCAATACCACCGGCGGCTGATCCGGCGGCGCAGATCCGGCGGCCAGCTGAAAGTACAGGTGGGCAGGTCTACGACATCAAGCCAGACAGCAACAGCTGCACACGCGCTTGAAGTCGACATGCCGCCGCGCCACCAGCGAGACGCGGGTTGCAGAGCTACGGGCGGCGGTCACGACCACCATTCTGCCACGCACGCCGACAGGTACCCTAACCGGGTCAAACTTGCGCTCACCGTGAGCAAAAGTCACCGGCAGCGCTCTGGGAGACTTGCTGTTATGACGGTCAGCGCGGGTTGCGCCACCCTGCCCGGCCTCGCGACGACGCCGGGTCGGCGGTTCGGCGTATATGTGCACGTGCCGTTCTGCGCGACACGCTGCGGCTACTGCGACTTCAACACCTACACCCCGGCCGAACTCGGCGGGGCCAACCCCGACGGCTGGCTTGCCGCGCTGCGCGCCGAACTGTCGCTGGCCGCGTCGCACTTGAACAGCCCGCCGGAGTCCGATGTCGGCGGCCGAGCGGCTCCGATCCCCGACACGGTGTTCGTCGGCGGCGGCACCCCGTCGCTCCTCGGGGGCCACCGGCTGGCCGCGGTGCTCGATGCGGTGCGCCACACGTTCGGGCTTGCAGACGGCGCCGAGGTCACCACCGAGGCGAACCCCGAGTCGACATCGCCGGAGTTGTTCGACGCGCTGCTGTCGGCCGGGTACACCCGGCTGTCACTCGGCATGCAGTCGGCGGCGCCGCGGGTGCTGGCGGTTCTCGACCGGGTGCATTCGCCGGGGCGTTCGGTTGCCGCGGCGCGGGAGGCGCTCGCCGCGGGCTTCCGCCACGTCAACCTCGACCTGATCTACGGCACGCCGGGCGAGACCGACGACGACCTGCTGCGCTCGGTCGACGCGGCGGTCGGCGCGGGCGTCGACCATGTCTCCGCATACGCGTTGGTCGTCGAGGACGGCACCGCGCTGGCCCGCCGGGTGCGGCGTGGCGAGATCGCCAAGCCCGACGATGACGTGCTGGCACGCCGCTACGAGATGCTCGACGCGCGGCTGTCGCAGAACGGCTTCGACTGGTACGAGGTGTCGAACTGGAGCCGTCCCGGCGGGGAGTGCCGCCACAACCTCGGCTACTGGGGCGGCGGCGAATGGTGGGGTGCCGGACCGGGCGCGCACGGATACGTCGGCTCGACGCGGTGGTGGAACATCAAGCATCCCAATGCTTATGCGCAGCAGCTCGCCACCGGGACCCTGCCGGTCGCTGATCTCGAACAGCTTGGCGCGGCCGAGGCGCACACCGAGGGGGTCATGCTCGGGCTGCGGCTGCACGGTGGCCTGCCATCCGCTGTCCTGACCGAAACAGAACGTCGGCGTGCCGACGTCGCGATCTCCGACGGACTGCTGAACCGCGACGGCGACCGGCTGGTGCTCACCGACCGCGGCCGCCTGCTGGCCGACGCGGTGGTGCGCACCCTGCTCGACGATTAGCTGGGATCCAGGATCGCGGCGAGATCCAACCGGGCGATGCGGTCCGGGTCGGCCAAGACGTCGATGGCCTTCACCTTTTCGGCCATGACCAGAAATCCCATGATGGACATGGGCCGCCCCGCCCGCAGGACGACGGCCCCCGCAGCCCCGTTGACCGCGGCCGGCTGCACCTCGGCGTCCATCGCGGCGTACGTCCCGGCCAGCTTTGCCACCGCCGACGGGCCGCGAGCCGAGACCGTACGGCCCGGACCGAAGTCGCCGCGCAGCTCCACCTCGGGATGCAGCAGCGCGACCAGCCGGTCGAAATCACCGCTGCGGCCGGCGGTGAAGAACGCGTCGACCACCGAGCGCTGGGCCGACATGTCGCCGTCGGGCGTCGGATGCGCGGACTGGATGCGCCGGCGCGCGCGGCTGGCGAGTTGGCGGGTGGCCTCGGCAGAGCGCTCCACGATCGGCGCGATCTCGTCGAACGGCATCGCGAACACGTCGTGCAGCACGAACGCCAGCCGCTCCGGGGGCGGCAGCGTGTCCAGCACGACGAACAGGGCAAGGCCCACAGAGTCCGCCAGCAGCGACTGATGCTCGGGGTCGGACTCACCGACCGGGTCGACGATCGGATCCGGGATCTGAGCGACGAGTCCCTCGTCCTGCCTGGCGCGGCGGGACCGCAGCATGTTCAGACAGATCCGTGCCACCACCGTGGTCAACCAGGCACCGAGGTTGTCGACATCCTCGGCGTCGGCGCGGTTCAGCCGGATCCACGCCTCCTGAACCGCGTCCTCGGCATCGGTGAGCGTTCCAAGCATCCGGTACGCGACGGCCTTCAGCTGCGGCCGCTCCTGCTCGAATCGGGCTGTCAGTCCGGTAGCGCGCACACCGCGCCCTCGCTGAACCCGGCCGCACCGATGCCCAGAGCAAGGTTGAACCGGGCCCGCAGGTTTTCCAGCGCGACCACGTGGGTCAGCTCGACCAGCTGTGGGGTGTCGAAATGGCGTTGCAAAGCCCCGAACAGCTCGTCGCTGACCTCCACCGGGGTACCACTCATCGCGCTCGCGTACTCAAGGACCAGCTTGTCGAGATCAGAGAAGCACGCGGCGTCACGGAAATTCGGCAATGCCAGCAACTCGTCGTCGCTCAGGCCCCAGCCGCGGGCGATCTGCGAGCCAAGGTCGATGCAGTACTCGCACCGGACGGTTGTCGCCGCTTTCAGCTCGGCCAGCGCCCGGTGCCGCCGGTCGAGCAGATCGAGCCCGGCCACCGCCTGCTCGAGGCGCCCGTATCCCTTCAGCAGCTTGGGAATATGCGCGTACACCTTCAGTGGCTCGAGCATTGTCGCAGGTGCGCGGCCGGTCATCTGCACTAAGCGCCGTTTGGTGAAGAAGTACGCGATCTTTGTGGCCAGTGGGGCGCCGCGGTCGGACACCGTGTCGAGACGTGCCATCGAAAACCTCCTGTCGTGGTCTCACAACCTGTCGTGGTCTCACAAAGCCGACCCGGGAGATCGCGAGAATGTGACGGGCAGCCCGGCGCTACGTCGTTTGCGGCAGCAGCGCGTCCATGTCGAAGAGCCGCGCATGCAGCACCACCCTGTTGCGCAGCGCCGCGCGCACCGCACGGTGCAGGCCGTCCTCGAGGTACACGACGCCCCTCCACTTGACGGCGTGGGGGAACAGGTCGCCGTAGAAGGTGGAGTCCTCCGAGAGCAGCCGGTCCAACGCCAACACGGTTGTCGTCGTGACCAACTCGTCGAGGCGAATCTGACGCGGCGGAATCTGTGACCAGTCTCGATAGGACAGGCCGTGGTCGGGGTACGGCTTGCCGTCGCGGACGCCTTTGAAAATCATCTCGGGTAAATCATCCGCCGGTCACCATGCCCGAAAAGGGTAGTCGCCGCGGCTTGAAATGCCATACGTCACGGTGCCGAGGGTGTATCGGCCCAGCTGATCACCGTAAAATGGAACCGGTCCGGAGTCCGGTGGGCAGAAGCGAAGCGACAAGGGAGTGAGGCGACTGGTGGGAAATGCCGAAGACCGTCGTTTCGAGGTGCTGCGCGCCATCGTCGCCGACTTCGTTGCCACGAAGGAACCGATCGGGTCGAAGTCGTTGGTGGAGCGGTATAACCTCGGGGTGTCCAGCGCCACGATCCGCAACGACATGGCGGTCCTGGAGGCCGAGGGCTACATTGCCCAGCCGCACACCAGCTCCGGCCGGGTGCCGACCGAGAAGGGCTACCGCGAGTTCGTCGACCGTCTCGATGACATCAAGCCACTCTCGACGGCCGAGCGCCGCGCCATTCACAGCTTCCTCGAATCGGGCGTCGATCTCGACGATGTGCTGCGCCGCGCAGTGCGACTACTCGCGCAGCTCACCCGGCAGGTCGCCGTCGTGCAGTACCCGACCCTGTCCGCGTCCACCGTGCGCCACCTGGAGGTGGTCGCGCTGACGCCGGCGCGGCTGCTGCTGGTCGTGATCACCGATTCAGGTCGGGTGGACCAGCGCGTCGTCGAGCTCGGCGACGTGATCAACGAGCACCAGCTCGGTCAGTTGAGGGACATGCTCAGCCAGGCGCTGGACGGCAAGCGGCTCTCGGCGGCCTCGGCCGCCGTCGCCGACCTGGCCGCGCAGATGGGCCTGGGCGGCACACTCGGCGACGCTGTCGGGCGCTCGGCGACCGTGCTGCTGGAGTCGCTGGTCGAGCACGCCGAAGAACGGTTGCTGCTCGGCGGTACCGCGAACCTGACCCGCAACACCGCCGACTTCGGCGGTTCTCTGCGTTCGATTCTCGAGGCGCTCGAAGAGCAGGTCGTGGTGTTGCGGCTGTTGGCCGCCCAGCAGGACGCGGGCAAGGTGACCGTGCGCATCGGCCACGAGACCGAGGTCGAGGAGATGGCAGGTACGTCGGTGGTCGCCACGACCTACGGCGCTCCGGGAACGGTATACGGCGGGATGGGTGTGTTGGGTCCCACTCGAATGGACTATCCGGGAACTATCGCTAGTGTCGCTGCGGTTGCGATGTATATAGGGGACGTGTTAGGCCGCAGGTGACGCGGCAGCGATAAGCCCTTTGCGCGAACACCAGAAGGCACGGGAAGGTCAGCAGTGGCACGGGACTATTACGGCCTGCTCGGGGTGAGCAGGAACGCGAGCGACGCGGAGATCAAGCGCGCCTACCGGCGGCTGGCCCGCGAGCTGCATCCCGACGTCAACCCCGACGAACAGGCGCAGGCCCGCTTCAAGGAGATCAGCGCCGCGTACGAGGTGCTCAGCGACCCGGAGCGACGACGCGTTGTCGACCTGGGCGGCGACCCATTGGAATCGATGTCGGCGAACAACGGGTTCACCGCGGGCTTCGGCGGCCTCGGCGACGTCTTCGAGGCGTTCTTCGGCGGTGGCACCGCTTCGCGTGGCCCGATCGGCCGGGTGCGGCCCGGCTCGGACTCCTTGCTCCGTATGCGTATGACACTGGAAGAGTGCGCGACCGGCGTCACCAAGCAGGTCACCGTCGACACCGCGGTCCTGTGCGACAGGTGCCACGGTAAGGGCACCAACGGAAACTCCGGCCCCGTGCGCTGCGAAACCTGCGGCGGCCACGGCGAAGTGCAGAGCGTGCAGCGGTCGCTGCTCGGCCAGGTGATGACCTCGCGGCCATGCCCCACCTGCCGCGGCGTGGGGGAGGTCATTCTCGACCCTTGCTACCAGTGTGGAGGCGACGGCCGGGTGCGAGCCCGGCGCGAGATCAGCGTCAAGATTCCGGCCGGCGTGGGTGACGGGATGCGTGTGCGGTTGGCCGCGCAGGGGGAAGTCGGTCCTGGCGGCGGGCCGGCCGGCGACCTGTATGTCGAGGTCCACGAGCAGGCACACGACATCTTCGTCCGTGACGGCGACGACCTGCACTGCACGGTCGCGGTCCCGATGATCGACGCGGCCCTGGGCACAAACGTCACCGTCGACGCGATCCTAAACGGCCCCACGGAGCTCACGATCCCGGCGGGCACCCAGCCGGGCTCGGTCACCACTCTGCGCGGGCACGGCATGCCCCATCTTCGCTCCGGGGTGCGCGGCGACCTGCATGCACACGTCGACGTCATGGTGCCCACCCGGCTTGACCACCACGACGCCGACCTGCTGCGCGAGCTCAAGAAGCGCCGCCGCGGTGATGTCGCGGAGGTGAAGACGACGACCGCCGCGGCAAGCGGTGGGATCTTCAGCCGGTTGCGCGAGACCTTCACCGGCCGCTAGTCGGGCGGCAGATGACCCGACCGGATGCTCGTCCCGCTCGCGAACATCACGCTGCGTTGTTTTACGTCGACGCGTTACCCGACGTCGGCGCCGTCGCGACCGTGGCCGGGGACGAGGGATTCCACGCTGCGACGGTCCGCCGAATCCGTCCGGGCGAAAACCTGATGCTGGGAGACGGGACGGGGGAACTGGCCTGGAGCGAAGTCGAGGCAGCCGAGCGGGCCGGGCTGCGGGCGCGGGTCCTGAGCCGCTGGAGTGTCGCCCCGGCCGCGCCGCCGGTGACCGTGGTGCAGGCGGTGCCGAAGTCTGAACGGTCGGAGCTCGCGATCGAACTGGCCACCGAGGCCGGCGCCGACGCGTTCGTCGCCTGGCTGGCGTCCCGATGCGTCGCGCGCTGGGACGGCGCCCGCGCCGACAATGGCCTGCGCCGGTGGCGGGCCGTCGCCCGGTCGGCCGCGCGACAGTCGCGACGCGCGCACATTCCCGGGGTCACCGGGCCGCTGTCCACGGCTGAGCTCACGCGCCGGGTGGACGATGACGTCGCGGCGGGTGCGGTCGTGCTCGCCCTTCACGAATCGGCCGTGGATCGGTTGCCGAAGGACGTTGTGACCCAGGCCAGTTCGATAACGCTCGTGGTCGGCCCAGAGGGCGGTATCGCGGACGACGAGGTGGCGGCGCTTTCGGCTGCCGGGGCCATCCCGGTGCGGCTCGGCCCGACGATCCTGCGCACCTCCACTGCGGCGGCGGTCGCGCTGGGCGCGCTTGGCGTACTCACCCCGCGTTGGCGCTGACGCATCGAATCCCTGGGACGTTGCGGCCTCCGGCGGTAGACTGGTGTTGATCCAACAGGCCCGCCACCGGCGGAAATCGATAGAAAGCAGGCACTGGAAACCACGTGACGCCCCGCGAGACAACCGCTGCCCCGACATCCACCCCCACCGTACGGAGCAGCATTGATGTTCCGCCCGACCTCATCGTGGGCCTGCTGGGCTCTGCCGATGAGAATCTTCGGGCACTCGAACGCACGCTGGCCGCGGATCTGCACGCGCGCGGCAACACCGTCACCCTGTCCGGCAGTCCGGCCGATGTTGCGCTGGCCGAACGCGTGATCACCGAGCTGATCGCGTTGGTCGCCGGTGGGCAGCAACTGACCCCCGAGGTGGTTCGCCACAGCATCGCCATGCTGACCGGCAGCAGCAACGAATCGCCCGCCGAAGTGCTGTCCCTCGACATACTGTCGCGGCGCGGCAAGACGATTCGGCCCAAGACGCTCAACCAGAAGCGCTACGTCGACGCGATCGACGCGAACACCATCGTGTTCAGCATCGGGCCCGCGGGCACCGGCAAGACGTATCTGGCAATGGCCAAGGCGGTGAACGCTCTTCAATCCAAGCAGGTCACTCGGATCATCCTGACCCGTCCGGCGGTTGAAGCCGGTGAGCGCCTGGGATTTCTGCCCGGCACGCTGAGTGAGAAGATCGACCCGTATCTGCGGCCCCTGTACGACGCGTTGCACGACATGATGGACGCCGAGCTCATCCCGAAGCTGATGAGCGCCGGGGTGATCGAGGTGGCGCCGCTGGCATACATGCGCGGACGGACCCTCAACGACGCGTTCATCATCCTGGACGAGGCCCAGAACACCACCGCCGAGCAGATGAAGATGTTCCTGACCCGGCTGGGCTTCGGCTCGAAGGTCGTCGTCACCGGCGACGTGACACAGGTGGACCTGCCCGGTGGGGCCACCTCAGGTCTGCGCGCCGCCGTCGACATCCTCGACGGTATCGAGGGCATCCACGTCGCGGAGTTGACCAGTGCCGATGTGGTGCGCCACAGGCTTGTCGCCGAGATCGTCGATGCCTACGCCCGCGCCGAGGAAGCGCCGCTGGCGATGAACCGTGCCCAGCGACGCGCCGCGGGCGGGCGCGCCCACCAGACCCGATGACCACGGCTGCATGAGTATCGAGGTATCGAACGAGTCCGGCCTCGACGTCTCCGAGGCCGAGCTGATCAGCGTCGCCCGGTTCGTGATCGACAAGATGAACGTGCACCCGGGCGCCGAGTTGTCGATGGTGCTTCTGGACAGTGCGGCGATGGCGGATCTGCACATGCGCTGGATGGACCTGCCCGGCCCGACGGACGTGATGAGCTTCCCGATGGACGAGCTGGAACCCGGCGGCCGGCCCGACGCCCCTGAACCCGGCCCGTCAGTGCTCGGCGACATCGTGCTGTGCCCGGAATTCGCGGCTGAGCAGGCCTCCGCAGCAGGCCACAGCCTGGGCCACGAGCTGGCCCTGCTGACCATCCATGGCGTGCTGCATCTGCTCGGCTACGACCATGTCGAACCCGATGAGGAAAAGGAGATGTTCGCGCTGCAGGGCCAACTCCTCGAGGAGTGGGTCGCCGACCAGGTTGAGGCCTACCGCAAGGACCGCCAGAACGAGAAAGACCGGCGACTGCTGGACAAGTCAAGGTATTTCGACCAACCGTGAACGGAATCGGTCCGCTGGTGGGCACGATCGTGCTGATCGGCCTCGGCGGATTGTTCGCGGCCATCGACGCCGCGATTTCCACGGTCTCGCTGGCCCGCGTCGAGGAACTGATCCGTGAGGAACGCCCCGGTGCGGTCCGGCTGGCCAAGGTAATCGCCGAGCGGCCGCGCTACGTCAACCTCATTGTGCTGCTGCGTATCACCTGCGAGGCCACCGCGACCGTGTTGTTGGTGGCTTACCTGTACGAGGATCTGGGCCTGGAGTGGGGACTGGTAACCGCGGCGGCGATCATGGTCGTCGTCAGCTTCGTGGCGATCGGCGTCGGCCCACGCACCCTCGGTCGTCAGCACGCCTATACGATCGCGCTGGCGTCAGCGCTTCCCCTGCAGGCGATTTCGGTTCTGCTCACCCCGATCAGCCGCCTGCTGGTGCTCATCGGCAACGCGCTGACCCCGGGGCGTGGGTTCCGCAACGGGCCGTTCGCCTCGGAAATCGAACTGCGAGAGGTCGTCGACCTTGCGCAACAGCGGGGCGTGGTGGCCGCCGACGAGCGGCGCATGATCGAGTCGGTTTTCGAGCTTGGCGACACGCCGGCCCGCGAGGTCATGGTGCCGCGCACCGAGATGGTGTGGATCGAATCGGACAAGTCGGCGGGCCAGGCGACGTCGTTGGCGGTGCGCAGCGGACACTCCCGAATTCCGGTGATCGGCGAGAACGTCGACGACATCGTCGGCGTGGTGTACCTGAAAGACCTTGTTCAGCAGACGTATTACTCAAACAACGGGGGCCGTGACACCAAGGTGGCCGAGGTGATGCGTCCGCCGGTGTTCGTTCCCGACTCCAAGCCCCTGGACGATCTGCTGCGGGAAATGCAACGCGACCGCAACCACATGGCGTTGCTTGTCGATGAGTACGGGGCGACCGCGGGACTGGTGACGATCGAGGACGTCCTCGAGGAGATCGTGGGCGAGATCGCCGACGAGTACGACACCGACGAAGTTGCGCCGATAGAAGAGTTGGACGACAGCAAGTTTCGCGTGTCGGCGCGGCTGCCGATCGAGGACCTCGGCGAGCTCTACGACGTCGATTTCGAAGAGGACCTCGACGTCGACACCGTCGGCGGCCTGCTGGCCCTGGAATTGGGCCGGGTGCCGCTGCCAGGCGCGGAGGTCGTCTCGCACGGGCTGCGCCTACGCGCAGAACGCGGACACGACGATCGCGGCCGCGTGCGGGTCGGGACCGTGCTGGTGAGCCCCGCCGAGCTTGAGGAGGACCGGCAATGACCGACCAGCGCGACGCCGAGGATGCCAAGCTGGTGGTCCTGGCCCGCGGGGCGATGGGCCGCGCAGAGGCATCCAGCGGGGCGGCGGTGCGCGACGCCGACGGTCGCACGTATGCCGGTGCGCCGGTAAGATTGTCGTCGCTGACCCTGACCGCATTGCAGGCGGCCGTCGCGGCGGCGGTGTCTAGCGGCGCCACCGGGCTGGAGGCCGCGGTGCTGGTCGGCGGGTCCGACGACGACGCCGGCGTCGACGCGGTGCGGGAACTGTCCCCGCAGGCTTCGATCATCGTCACCGACGGGGGCGGGAAACTCTTGTGAGGGCGGAGAACACCTCGTGAGCGAATTCCGGTCAGGCTTCGTCTGTTTCGTCGGCCGGCCGAACACCGGGAAATCGACACTGATGAACGCGCTTGTCGGCACGAAAATCGCGATCACGTCGAAGCGGCCGCAGACCACCCGCCACACGATCCGCGGCATCGTGCACCGCGACGAGTTCCAGATCATCGTTGTCGACACGCCCGGCCTGCACCGGCCCCGCACATTGCTTGGCAAGCGGCTCAACGACCTGGTCCGCGACACCTACTCCGAGGTCGACGTGATCGGGCTGTGCATTCCGGCTGACGAGGCGATCGGGCCGGGGGACCGGTGGATCTTCGAGCAGATCCGGGCCGTCGCGCCGAAGACCCCCCTGGTGGCCGTCGTCACCAAGATCGACAAGGTCTCCAAGGACCAGTTGGCGCGGCAGCTGGCCGCGGTCGGCGACCTGGTTGGCGACGCAGCTGCCGACATCGTGCCGGTATCGGCCACCACCGGCGAGCAGATCGACGTGCTCACCGGCGTGCTGGCCGACAAGTTGCCGCCCGGCCCGGCGTTCTACCCGGACGGCGAGCTGACCGACGAACCCGAGGAAGTGCTGATGGCCGAGCTCATTCGCGAGGCGGCGCTGGAAGGGGTGCACGATGAGCTGCCGCACTCGCTGGCGGTCGTGATCGAAGAGGTCAACTCGCGCCCGGACCGCGACGACCTGGTCGACGTCCACGCGGTGCTCTACGTGGAGCGGCCCAGCCAGAAGGGCATCATCATCGGCAAGGGTGGCGCCCGGCTCCGCGAGGTCGGTACCGCGGCCCGCGCCCAGATCGAGAAGCTGCTGGGCACCAAGGTCTATCTTGACCTGCACGTCAAGATCGCCAAGAACTGGCAACGCGACCCCAAACAGCTTGGACGGCTGGGCTTTTAGCTCACCCCGGCCGGTGGCTCTTTCATGATCGGCGTGTTCCACCACACCTCAGGCTGTTTTGTCGCCCAGCCGCTGATGGCCTCCAACTCCGCGGCCAGCGACACCAGCAGCGGCTCACTGTTGGCCGGTCCCATCAGCTGTACGCCCAGGGGAAGGCCGTCGGCCGTGAAACCGGCAGGCACGTTGATGGAGGGCCACCCCAGCACGTTCCACGGCCAGCACACCGGGCAGCCGGCGATCATGGCCCGGTCGGTACCCAGCGTGCCGAGGTGGTCATAGGCGTGCGCCAGCGGTGGCGGTTGCGCCGTGGTGGGGGCCAGCACCACGTCGACTGTGTCGAAGATCGATCCGACGCGGCGTTGTGCGGCGGCCTCTGCCCGCCGGGCACGGCGCAACGCGTTCTCCGACAACAGCCGGCCCAACCGCATGTTCGCGATCGTGCGGCTGTCGAGCGTCACTCCGTGGCCGACTCGGTCGGACCATTGCAGCAGCCCTGAGGTCGAGCGGGCCAGGAAGCTCGTCGACAACCGCAGCCCGTAATTCGGGTCGCCGGCCATGATCGTGTGGCCGACCGACTCGAGTTGGCTGGCGACGCGTTCCATCGCGGCAAGGATCTCCGGGTGCAGCTTCGCCCGGAACCCGGTGAACGGAAACCGTAGCGAAATCGCGATTTTCAACGGACCCGGCGCGACGCCGATATGCTCGGACACCCGCACTGGGAGCGGATTGTGCAGATCGCCTTCGACGTTACCGGATGCGGCGTCGAGGAGCAGCGCCGCGTCGGTGACCGTGCGGGCCAGCACCCCGTACACGGTGATGCCGTTGAACGCCTCCGGCAGCGGCCAGGTCGAAATACGGCCGCGCTGCGGCTTGATGCCGACCAGGTGTGTCCACGCCGCCGGGATCCGGATGCTGCCCGCGCCGTCGGAGCCGATCGCCGCGGCGATCAGCCCGGCGGCCACCGCCGCGGCGCTGCCGCCCGAGGACCCGCCCGGGCTGCGCTTGCGCGACCACGGGTTTCGGGTATAGCCGAAGCCGGGGCCGCTGGTGAACGGCCACTGCCCGAACTCACAGGTGTTCGTCTTGCCCACGATCACGGCGCCCGCCGCGCGTAACCGGCGCACCACCTCGGCGTCGCGGATGGCGGCCGGGACGTGGCCGGAGGTGCCGAACGCCGTCGGCACCCCGGCGATGTCGACGTCGTCCTTGACCGCGATCGGCACCCCGAGCAGGGGGGCCTGCTCGCCGTTGGCCCGGCGGCGATCGGCCTCGGCGGCCTCAGAGAGCGCCTGCTCGGTGAGCACCACCCGGAACGCATTGAGTGTGGACTGGCTGGCGGTGATCGCGTGCAGTGAGCGCCGCACCAGCTCGTCAGAGGTGACTGTGCCACTGGCCAGCTGATAGAGCTGGCCGGCCAGCGTGGGGAACCGGGCCGGAAACGCCGCCATGGATGCGAGATTAATCGGCCCCGCGTACCAGTTTTGTCCAAATCCAGTGCCAAACTGGTTCAATGCGGCTGTACCGGGATCGGGCGGTGGTGCTGCGCCAGCACAAGCTCGGCGAGGCCGACCGTATCGTCACCTTGCTCACCCGTGAGCACGGGTTGGTGCGCGCGGTGGCCAAGGGCGTGCGGCGTACCCGCAGCAAATTTGGTGCCCGGCTGGAGCCGTTCGCCCACATCGACGTTCAGCTGCATCCGGGCCGCAACCTGGACATCGTCACGCAGGTTGTGGCCATCGATGCGTTCACCACCGACATCGTCAGCGACTACGGCCGCTACACCTGCGCATGTGCCGTGCTGGAAACCGCCGAGCGCCTGGCCGGTGAGGAACGGGCCCCGGTTCCGGCGTTGCACCGGCTCACTGTCGCCGCGCTGCGCGCGGTGGCCGACGGCCATCGTCCCCGTGACCTGGTGCTCGACGCGTACCTGCTGCGCGCGATGGGAATCGCCGGCTGGGCGCCGGCGCTGACGGAGTGTGCCCGCTGCGCGGCTCCGGGCCCGCATCGTGCGTTTCACGTCGGCGCGGGCGGCAGCGTGTGCGTGCACTGCAGGCCCGCGGGATCGTCCACCCCGCCGCAAGGTGTGCTGGAGTTGATGTCGGCGCTGCATGACGGGGATTGGGACTTCGCGCAGACCGCACCGCACTCGCACCGCAGCCAGGCCAGCGGTCTGGTGGCCGCGCACCTGCAGTGGCACCTCGAACGTCAGCTGCGCACATTGCCGCTGGTGGAACGCGTGCAGCGGGTCGATCGGATGGTCGCCGACCACCATGTGCCGCTGGTCAGGCAGGATGAGACCCATGGCGAGGAACCGGGTGAACAGCTCGCTGCGGGAAGCTGACGGCCGGCACAACGCGCAATTCCCGCAGCTATTGCCGGCGCCCGCCGATTACCCAACTTTCCCGGACAAGTCGACGTGGCCGGTTGTCTTCCCGGAATTGCCGACCGCTGCCGATGGCGGTCCACGGCGACCGCCGCAGCACCTGTCGAAGGCCACGCCGCCCGAGATCCCCGCTGAGCAGTTGCCCCGTCACGTTGCCATCGTCATGGATGGGAACGGCCGCTGGGCCACCCAGCGCAGTCTGCACCGGACCGAGGGCCACAAGATGGGCGAGGCCGTGCTGATCGATGTCACGTGCGGCGCCATCGAATTGGGGATCAAGTCGCTGTCGGTCTACGCGTTCTCGACCGAGAACTGGAAGCGCAGCCCCGAGGAGGTGCGTTTCCTGATGGGCTTCAACCGTGACGTGGTGCGACGGCGCCGCGTCGTGCTCGACCAGATGGGCGTACGGATGCGATGGGTGGGATCGCGGCCCCGGATGTGGCGAAGCGTGATCAAGGAATTCGAAATCGCCGAGGACATGACGGTCGACAATGACGTGATCACCGTCAACTACTGCGTGAACTATGGCGGTCGCACCGAAATCGCCGAAGCCGCAAAGACGATCGGGCGAGAAGTCGCCGCGGGCACGTTAGATCCGGACCACATCAGCGAGTCAACCATCGCAGGGCATCTGCAACGTCCCGACATACCCGACGTGGACTTGTTCATCCGGACCTCGGGCGAGCAGCGGGCGAGCAATTTCATGCTGTGGCAGTCGGCCTACGCCGAGTACGTGTTCCAGGACAAGCTGTGGCCCGACTACGACCGCCGCGACCTGTGGCACGCCTGCCTTGAGTACGCCGACCGCAACCGGAGATTCGGCGGCCACTGATGGCGCAGCCGGACTTGCAGCGGCGTCTGAAGTCGGTGCTCGACGGTGTGGTACGGGTGACGGAAGAGGACGACGGTGCACTGACGGTCAGGCACGACGGCACCTTGGCTTCGCTGCGCGTGGTGAGCGTCGCCGAGGACCTCGATCTTGTTTCACTGTCGCAGATTCTCGCGTGGGATCTGTCGGTGGACAGGCAGGTTCGGGCACAGATCGCCGAGTATGCACGCGAGACGATGCTGGGCACGGTCGCGCTTGTGGAGAAGAAGCGCATCGGTGAGGTGATGCTGCACTACAACTTCCCGGGCAATGGGCTGACCGACGGCGCGCTGCGCACGCTGATCCTGATGGTGCTCAGCACGGGCGCAGACGTGCGCCGGGGGCTGACCGCCTAGCCCTTTGCCGCGCAGTCCGCGCAGGTGCCGAAGATCTCGATGGTGTGGCTGGCCTCGGAGAAGCCGTGCATCTTCGCGACTTCCGCCGCCCAGGCCTCAACGTGGCCGCCCTCCACTTCGACGGTGAAGCCGCAGTTGCGGCACACCAGGTGATGGTGGTGGTGCTCCGAGCAGCGCCGGTATACTGATTCGCCGGTATCGGTGCGCAGCGTGTCCACCGCACCCGCGGCCGACATCTGCTGCAGGGTCCGGTACACCGTCGTCAGTCCGATGGTTTCGCCCCGACGGCGAAGCTCGTCATGGATCTCCTGAGCGGAACGGAACTCGTCGAGATTGTCCAACAGCGCGGTGATCGCGGCGCGCTGGCGGGTGGCGCGCGGTCCGGCTGCGGTCACGTGTCATCCTCCCCGGCATGGGTGACCGCAGCCACCACGATGTGCGCCAGATGGTGGTCGACGAGGCGGTACAGCACCTCGCGTCCCGACCGTTCGCCGGCGACGACCCCCGCGGCCTTGAGTACCCGCAGATGCTGGCTCACCAGCGGCTGTGGCGCGCCCAGCGCGTCGACGAGGTCATGGACACAGCGCGCGGATTCCCGCAGCTGCAGCACGATCGCGATCCGCACGGGCGCCGCCAGAGCCCTCAACAGGTCGCCGGCGGTGTCCAACACCTCGCGCGCCGGCAAGGCAGGCGGCTCGGCGCCGTGGCGGTGCGTCATCTCGCCGCTGAAAATGGTTTCCATTTCAATGCCTTACCATACATGCGCGACTACGCATGTCAACGCATCGCTACGCTGTTAGTTGCTCTTCGCGCAAGCGGCCCATCGCTTTGTTGCGACACCGAACATACAGAACAGGAGCCGAGTCCTCGTGGCGTCCATCATCGACACCGTCGCCAACCTGGCCAAGCGGCGTGGATTCGTCTTTCCGTCAGGCGAGATCTACGGCGGCACAAAATCGGCGTGGGACTACGGACCGCTCGGTGTCGAGCTCAAGGAGAACATCAAGCGGCAGTGGTGGCGTGCGGTGGTCACCGGGCGCGACGACGTCGTCGGCATCGACTCGTCGATCATCCTGCCCCGCGACGTGTGGGTGGCCTCCGGCCACGTCGAGGTTTTCCACGACCCCTTGGTCGAGTCGCTGATCACCCACAAGCGTTACCGCGCAGACCATCTCATCGAGGCTTACGAGGCCAAGCACGGCCACCGGCCGCCTAACGGGCTAGCCGACATCCGCGACCCCGACACAGGCGAACCCGGCCAGTGGACCGAACCGCGCGAGTTCAACATGATGCTGAAGACCTACCTCGGCCCGATCGAGACCGAGGAGGGGCTGCACTATCTGCGGCCGGAGACCGCGCAGGGCATCTTCGTGAATTTCGCCAACGTGGTGACCACGTCGCGCAAGAAGCCGCCGTTCGGCATCGGCCAGATCGGCAAGAGCTTCCGCAACGAGATCACCCCCGGTAACTTCATCTTTCGTACCCGAGAGTTCGAGCAGATGGAGATGGAGTACTTCGTCGAGCCGTCCACCGCGCCCGAGTGGCATCAATACTGGATCGACACCCGGCTGCAGTGGTACGTCGACCTGGGCATCAACCACGACAACCTGCGGCTGTTCGAGCACCCGAAGGACAAGCTGTCGCACTACTCGGACCGCACCGTCGACATCGAGTACAAGTTCGGTTTCCAGGGCAACCCGTGGGGTGAACTCGAGGGCGTCGCCAACCGCACCGACTTCGACCTGTCGACGCACTCCAAACACTCGGGCGCGGACCTCTCGTTTTACGACCAGGCCACCGACACCCGCTACACGCCTTACGTCATCGAGCCCGCGGCCGGGCTGACGCGGTCGTTCATGGCATTCCTGATCGACGCGTACACCGAGGACGAGGCCCCGAACGCCAAGGGCGGCATGGACAAACGCACGGTGCTGCGGCTGGATCCGCGGCTTGCGCCGACCAAGGCAGCGGTGTTGCCGCTGTCCCGGCACGCCGATCTGAGTCCGAAGGCGCGCGACCTGGCCGCCGAGCTACGCCAGGACTGGACCATCGAGTTCGACGACGCCGGCGCGATCGGACGCCGCTACCGGCGCCAGGACGAGATCGGCACGCCGTTCTGCGTGACGGTCGACTTCGAGTCGCTGCAGGATCACGCAGTGACGGTGCGCGAGCGCGACGCGATGACGCAGGAGCGGATCGCGATCGATGCCGTGCGCGAGTACCTCTGGAAGCGGCTCGGCGGCTGCTGAGACCGCGCCACGTCCCGGTGGGGCGCCGATGGACGTGAGAGCCGTGTGTGCTATCCGAACACGTCGTTGAGGGTCACGGTCTGCAGGTTGCGGCTGTGGATGAAGTCGATCAGCTGGGGGTAGCAGCGGGTGACGGTGGGCAGATTGGCGTGGATGAGCACGATCTGTTGCGGCTGAAACGACTTCCCGGCGTTGGCGACGAGGCTCGCTTCGTTCTCAGGCCGCGAGTCGCCGACGTCTCCACTCCACATCGTGACTGTGGTGTAACCCATGTCGGAGGCGACCCGGTCGATGTCTGCATTGTGAACGCCATAGGGCGGACGGAAGAACGGCGTGCCGTCCGCACCGTAGGTGTTTCTCAGGAAATCGGCGTTGCGGCGGATCTGGTCGGCGACCGCGGGCAACCCCATGCGGTTGAGGTACGGGTGCGACCAGGTGTGGTTGGCCATCTGGACCTGTCCGGAGTCCACCATCGGCCGCAGAGCTGGCGCGTTGACCGACCATGAATTGTTGGCGCCGTTGACGAAAAACGACAGCCGGATGCCCGTGTCCTGGCAGAACCGAGCGAACGCCCCCACCACCGGAGCACTGGCCCCGTCGTCGACGGTGAGCGCCAGCTGATTCCCGTCGCCGGGGAGCCGGGTCAGCACACCGGCCGGCGCCGGTACCCGTCCCATCGGGATCTTCCATCTCACCGGTGCCGCGCCGGCGGTCGCAGCCCGGCTGGCGGCGGCGAGCACCGTGGCCGCTATGGCACACAGCATCGTGCGCCGATCGATGTACCGCATGGCTTCAATGCTACAGAGCGCCAAGACGGGGGGAAGAACTTTTTCCTGTGCGCCTTGAACTTTCGGTTCTTCTGTGCGGGTGGCAAACGAGGTGTGAATCCCAGCCAAACCGGGGTGAGATTTTGTACCCACACCGCTCCGGCGGGCGTAGCGTGATGAGCATGGCTAACGAAGTTGACCGGCCCGATTTCGATCAGTTGTACCGCGACGAGCGGGTGGTGGACGGGTTGCCGGCACTGACACCGTGGGACATCGGTGGACCACAGCCTGTGGTGCAGCAGTTGGTGGCTTTCGGCGGGCTGCGGGGCGAGGTGCTCGACCCGGGGACAGGTCCCGGGCATCACGCGATCCACTATGCGTCGAAAGGCTACTCGGCCACCGGCATTGACAGCTCGCCGGCGGGAATCGAGCGGGCCAAGCGCAACGCGCAACGCGCCCGGGTCAGCGTGGACTTCCAGGTCGCCGACGCGACCGCACTCGATGGTCTTGAGGACCGCTTCGACACCGTCGTCGACAGCGCGTTCTACCACGTGTTCTTCGACGACGAAGAGACACAGAGCCGGTATGTGCACGCGTTGCACCGAGCCACCAGGCCCGGGGCGCGCCTCTTCATGTTCGAGTTCGGCCGCCACAACGTCAACGGGCTCCAGTGGGAGGGCTTGCCCGCGGACAATTTCCAGCGGGTGCTACCGGCGGCGGGCTGGCACATCGACTACCTCGGAACCACTACCTATCAGGCCAACTTCAGCCCTGAGACTTTCGAGGCCATGTCGCAGATGAACCAACGGCCGGACCTCGCCGAGCGGATGAAGCCGCTGCAGGATCAGCTGCGCACCGTCGGCCCATTGCTGCACAACCATCGAGTACACATGCCGTTCTGGACAGTCGCCGCCACGCGGGTGGACTGAGAAGTCAGAACCTGCCTCCGCCGCCGAAGTTGCCGCCGCCCGAGTCGCCCCCAGAACCGCCGAAGCCCGTCGGGCTCCAGCCACCGCCGAAGCCGCCGCCCATCGCGCCGCCGAGGATGTCGCCGATGACGATCCCGCCGATGATGGCGCCCATGTGGGAGCCACCGCCGCCGTAGCGTCCGGTGTAGGCGCGCTGCGCCGCCTGAACATCGGCGTTGGCCATCGACTGCGCCTGCGCGGCCAGCATCGATGCCTCGTTCGCGTGCGCGATCGCCTCGGCCGGGTTCGTCGACCGCTTGGCCTGGGCCGCTTCGAGTTGGCGGACCGCCTCGGAGAGGCGGGTGCGAGCCTGTGGGCCGATGCTCCCGCGGCGGGTGTCGATGTAGTCCGACACCGCCCGGACCCGCGACTGCGCGGTGAGCACGGCCTGGTCGAATGCGCGGCCGAGGCGCTGGCCGGCCTCACTTTCCTGGGCGATTTCGTCCAGCAGGCGGTCCAAGTCGGCGTCGGCCCTGGTCAGTTGCGCGAAGGCGCCTAGTGGGTCGGTGGCCCCGCTGGTCTGAGCCGCGGCAACGGCCTTGACTGCCGCGTCGCGGGCCGCACCGAGGTCCGCGGCGTGCGCGAGGTTGCCTTGTGCCAGCAGACCGCCGGCCTGGCTGATCCCCGACTGGATGTCGGAGACTGACGATGGCAGCGTCGCCGCGGCATGCCTGACGTCGGTGGCCGCGCTGTCCACCGCATCGAGCAGGGCTCGGGCCTGCCCCACGGCCGACTCAACGGCCCGCACGCTGTCCACCAACTCGGTTTGCCGGCCGGCCACCGGGTGGGCGGCCAGTTCCCGGGCGCGGGTGATGTTCTGGTCGGCGAACGACAGCCGCTCCTGCGCCGCGGTTACGTTGCCGGTGACGGAAGTCAAAGCGGCGTCGTCGAATTCGTTGTGCAACTCGGCCAGCTTCTGTTGTGACGGCGCGACCCGGGCGGTGACGTCCACCAGCTGCCGGGTCAGCGAGTCGAGCCGCGACGGCGCGTTGACGACGAGGTCGCGCAGTTTCTCGAAGGCCTCTGTCTGCGCCTCGAGTTCCCGATCTGCGCGAGCGGCGGCGGTGACGACCCGGGTCAGGAGGTCGCGTCGCTGCGCCGGGGTTTCCGGGATCGCGTCGTCGAGCTGCTGGCGGACGTTGAAGGCCTGCGCCAACGTGGTCTTGGCGTTGTTGACCGCTCGGGAGAACGGCTCGGTCTGCTTCTCGCCGAATTCCTCCACCGCCAGATCAAGCTCGTTGCTGCTGGACCGCACCGCGTTGTCGACGTCGACGACCATCGACTTCGACAGGTCGTCGAGTGCGTCGAGCGACACCGAGGCCAGAGCGTTCGGGTCGGTCGGGTCGACCCGCCGTGCCGCGGCGACCTCGGCCGAACGGCGGCGGCTGCGCCGGCGGCTGCTCCATAACACCAGAGCCAGCACGCCCATCGCCACGATGCCGAGCGCGATCAGCAGCGACGACCATGCCAGGCCCGAGCCCTTCCCGCTCGTCGTCGCATCGAGGCCGCCGGCTGCGGCCAGCGCCGCCCCGCGCCAGTCGTTGTTGCGCAGCGCCGGCTCGATCTTGTTGCGCCGCAGGTCGTCAACTTGCTGAGAGGTGATGCCACCCACCGAGGAAGGCACCTCGAACGCGTAGGCGCGGTCCTGGGTGGCCACAGCCAGCAGCGCGTCGAAGTTGCCGAAGTCGCTGATGCTCATCGTGTTCCGCGCCCAGCTGACGGCCCCCTGGCCGGAGAAGTTGTCGACGTAAACCACCCACAGGCGGATCTTTCGGTCGTTGTAGAGCTTGTCGACGGCTGCCTGGACTTCGCCGCGCTGCGTCGCGCTCAGTGCACCGGCCTGGTCGGTGACATAGCCGGGCAACCGGAACGGCGGCTGCGCGGTGGCTCCCGGCGCGACGAGGACACCGGCGGCAAGGACCGCGGCGAGCAGACCGAGAAGTCGGGTGATGCGCATGGTCGTCAATGTAGTGCGATGTGCCGCGGCGGCGGCCGCTGCTGGCAGACTGTCCGACAGTGGCCACACATCAGCACGACCGGTATAACGGGCACGACCGCGAGCGGATGGTCGTCGAGGCACCCAAAGCCGCCGCGCTTCCCGGCAGCGCCACCGAGCACCGCACCCACTTCGCCCGTGACCGGGCACGCGTGCTACACAGCGCGGCGTTGCGCCGGCTTGCCGACAAGACCCAGGTCGTCGGTCCGCGGGAAGGCGACACGCCCCGCACCAGGCTGACGCACTCGTTGGAGGTGGCGCAGATCGGCCGAGGCATGGCGGTCGGGCTGGGTTGCGATCCCGATCTGGTCGACATGGCCGGGCTGGCCCACGACATCGGCCATCCTCCCTACGGGCACAACGGCGAACGGGCGCTCGACGAACTCGCCGCCGAGCACGGCGGGTTCGAGGGCAACGCCCAAAACCTGAGGATCCTGTCTCGCCTGGAGCCGAAAGTTATTGGCCCTGAGGGTGTCAGCTTCGGCCTGAACCTGACCCGCGCGGCGCTGGACGCGGTGACCAAGTATCCGTGGCTGCGTGAGCCCGGCCGAAGCAAGTTCGGGGCCTATGGCGACGACGCGTCGGTGCTGGCATGGGTGCGTGACGGCGCCCCGGCCGGTCCGCCATGCCTGGAAGCACAGGTGATGGACTGGGCCGACGACGTCGCGTACTCGGTGCACGACGTCGAAGACGGGGTCACTTCGGGTCGCATCGACCTGCGGGTGCTTGCCGACGACGATGCCGCAGCCACCCTGGGGCGCCTCGGTGAGAGGGCATTCGGGTATATAGCCGAAGAGCTGACCGCCGCGGCGGTAGGGCTGTCCCGGCTGCCGGTCGTCGCTGCCGTCGGCAAATACGACGCGACACTGGCCGCATCGGCCGCGCTCAAACGACTGACCAGTGAGCTGGTGGGGCGGTTCGCATCGGCCGCGATCGCGCAGACGCGCGCCGCTGCCGGTCCGGGTCCGCTGGCTCGATTCGACACCGACCTGCAGGTGCCCGAGCTGGTCCGCGCCGAGGTCGCGGTGCTGAAGATTCTCGCGCTGCAGTTCATCATGTCCGACCCTCGGCACCTGCGGTTGCAGGCTCAGCAACGCGATCGCGTCAAGGCGGTCGCGCAGTGGCTGCTCGCCGGCGCGCCGGCAACGCTCGACCCGCTATTCGTCCCGGCGTTCAACGTGGCGCGCGACGACGGGCAGCGGCTGCGGGTGATCGTCGACCAGATCGCGTCGTTCACGGAGGGGCGATTGGAGCGGTTGGAACCGGCCTGAGGGTTATCTTGCCCGCACCGGGCGCTCGAACGTTATTGCGCCCGACGTCGGGCGCTCAAAGCGTAATCGCGGCCGACGTCGGGCGCTCTAGACTGAGCCGATGGCCGGGCGCATCTCTGATCGCGATATCGCCGCCATTCGTGAACGCATCCGGATCGAAGAGGTCGTCGGGGACTATGTCCAGTTGCGCCGCGCAGGAGCCGATTCGCTGAAGGGGCTCTGCCCGTTCCACGACGAGAAGTCGCCGTCGTTTCACGTCCGCCCCAACCACGGACACTTCCACTGCTTCGGCTGTGGCGAAGGCGGCGACGTGTACGCGTTCATCCAGAAGATCGAGCACATCAGCTTCGTCGAGGCAGTCGAGCAGCTGGCCGACCGCGTCGGCTACACGATCACCTACAGTGGCGCCGGCACTAGCGTGCAGCGAGACCGCGGCAGCCGCAGCCGGCTGATCGCCGCCAACGCAGCGGCGCAGGAGTTCTACGCGGCAGCGCTCGAATCCGCCGAGGCCGAGCAGGCCCGCGAGTACTTGATGGAGCGCAATTTCGACGCTGACTCGGCCCACCGCTTCGGCTGCGGCTTCGCGCCGTCAGGTTGGGACACACTCACAAAGCATCTGCTGCGCAAGGGTTTCGAATACAAAGAGCTGGAGGCGGCCGGCCTGTCGCGGGAGGGCCGCCACGGCCCGATGGACCGCTTCCACCGTCGGCTGCTGTGGCCGATCCGGGCCAGCAGCGGCGAGGTGATCGGCTTCGGTGCGCGGCGCATCTTCGACGACGACCCGATGGAAGCCAAGTACGTCAACACGCCGGAGACGGTGCTGTACAAGAAATCGTCCGTGTTGTTCGGCATCGACCTGGCCAAACGCGACATCGCCAAAGGCCACCAGGCCGTAGTGGTCGAGGGATACACCGACGTGATGGCCATGCACCTGGCCGGCGTCAGCACCGCGGTGGCGTCGTGCGGCACTGCGTTCGGCGACGAGCACCTGGCGATGCTGCGGCGACTCATGATGGACGACAGCTTCTTTCGCGGCGAGCTGATCTATGTGTTCGACGGCGACGAGGCCGGCCGCGCCGCCGCGCTCAAGGCGTTCGACGGCGAGCAGAACCTGGCCGGGCAGTCGTTCGTCGCGGTCGCCGCCGACGGGATGGACCCCTGTGACCTGCGGCTGAAATCCGGGGATGGTGCGCTACGCGATCTGGTCGCCCGCCGCGCCCCGCTGTTCGAATTCGCGATCCGCACCACGCTGGCGGAGATGGATCTGGACACCGCCGAGGGCCGGGTCAGCGCGCTGCGGCGCTGCGTCCCGATGGTGGCCCGAATCAAAGACCCCACACTGCGCGACGAGTACGCGCGCCAACTCACCGGGTGGGTCGGCTGGGACGACGTGGCACAGGTGATCGGGCGGGTCCGCGAGGAGGCGCAGCGCCGGGGCGGCATGAGCAGGCGCGATGGGCGACGGGCGGCGGCGCACGCGAGGCCGTCGAAGTCCGCCTCGCCGGCCGGACTGGCCAGACCCGATCCTCGCGACCCGACGCTGTGGCCCCAGCGTGAAGCGCTGAAGGCGGCGCTTCAGTACCCGGCGCTGGCCGGGCCGGTCTTCGACGCGTTGACGGTGGAAAGCTTCACCCATCCCGGCTACGTCGCGGTCCGGGCGGCGATCGTCGCCGCGGGGGGCACGGGCGCCGGCGTGACGGGCGCCGAATGGATCGAGACGGTGCGCCAGCAGGCGTCCGCGATGGCGGGCCTCGTCAACGAGCTGGGGGTCGAGGGGATCCGCGTCGACGACGACGACAAGCTGCCCCGCTACATCGGCGGTGTCCTGGCGCGGCTGCAGGAGGTGTGGGTCGGTCGGCAGATCGCCGAGGTGAAGTCGAAGCTGCAGCGCATGTCGCCGATCGAGCAGGGCGACGAGTATCACTCCCTGTTCGGCGACCTCGTCGCGATGGAGGCTTACCGCCGCAGCCTGCTGGAGCAGGCAAGCGGCGACGGAAACGACCTGACCGCGTAGGGTCCCGGCTATGAACAAGCCGATAGTGGTTGTCGGTGGCCTTGCGCTCGCGGCCGCCATACCGGCGTTCGTCGGCGGCACGCAGCGCGTTCATGCGCAGTGCAGGGCGATGTTCGGCTCCCTCAACGACGGCGTCTGCCTCGATCAGCCGAGCGACGCCGCCACCGGCGGGATCCTCCCTGTCGGGATCGGGCCGACGGACAGCGGCGGTCCCGGCATCAGCACCAGTCCGCTGTTTCCGGGTCAGACCATCAACGTTCCGCTGGGCCCGTAGGAGTTACGAAAGCGCCTCCGGCGTCTGCGGCTGCAGGACCGTCGTGTCGTTGTCGATTTCGGTCAGTGTCACCATCGCAGGGTCGGGGGAGACCCGCTTGGCGATCTTGCGTCGCCCGGCGTCGATGACCGACTTCGTCGCCGGACTGCTGGTCATAGCCTTATAGGTTCCGACGATCTGCTCGTAGCGGCGCCGGCCGGCCTTCGAGCCCAGCACGTAACCCAGGGCCAGCACGACGACATACCGGATCACAGCAGTCCCCTCCGTGTCTCGTTCTCCGCGCAAGCACTCATCGCCCGATGACGAGTGAGTCCACCCCATCCTGCCTGACGCAATGCCGCCCCGCCCTCGGGCAGGCTGGTCTTGGCAGTGAGCCGATCCCGTACGCTAGAGTCGTCCGTCGGTGCGCACAGTCCCCTGTAGCTCAATTGGCAGAGCATTCGGCTGTTAACCGAAGGGTTGGTGGTTCGAGTCCACCCGGGGGAGCATGCATTTTCGGGGGCTGCTGGTAGTTTTGCTCACGCTCGGGCTCGTCATCGCAGGCTGCGGCTGGAAGCCCCCTGGGTCCCCGCCCACGTCACCGGACACCTGCTCACCGGCAGACGGCCCGGCGCCGAGCACAGTGTCTGCGGCCATCGCCGCTCTGCCGCTCCCGGGTGGCGTTGCCACCTGGCACGAGGTGGGCAGCGGCCACACCGCCAACTGCCGGCTCTACTGGGTGCAGGTCAGCGCCGGCAATGCGCCGGACGCCCTGCAGCATCTGCTGTTCTTCGATCGCAATACCTATCTGGGCACCGCGACGCCGAACCCGCGGCCGTACACAACTGTGATCAGGTCGGGCCACGACACCGTCACGGTGCAGTACCAGTGGCAGCAGGCCAACGACGAGCCGGGCCGCCCGACCGGCATCGGTCAGGTGCGCTACCAGCTCGGCCCGGACGGCAAGCTGAAAGCTCTCGACAAGGTACCGGGTTAGCAACACACGGTCCGCGACGGGCGCGCGTCAAACAGTGCGCAGGCTGCCGCCGTCGATCACGTACTCGGCGCCGGTGATGTACGCCGCGCGGTCCGACACCAGGAACGCGACCAGCTCACCGACGTCCCTGGGACGGCCCGGAGACCCCATCGGGATTCCGCCGATCGACTCGACGATCCGCGCCCGCGCTGCGCCCTGATCGATGCCTTCTATCTCGGCGATCCGGTTGACCATTTGGGCAGCGGCCTCAGTCTCGATGAATCCTGGCGCCACCGCATTGACCCGGATCCCGTCGGGCGCCAACTCGTTGGACAGCGCCTTGCTGTAGTTGGCCAGCGCCGCCTTCGCGGCCGCGTACGGCAGCGTGGTGGGCAGCGGTGAACGCCGCTGGATGGACGTGATGTGGACAATCGCACCGCGGCCCCGTTCGATCATGCCCGGGACGAGCAGGCGGTCGAGCCGGACTGCCGCGAACAGATTCTGGTCGAACGTCGACTGCCAGTCGTCGTCGGTAAGCGTCACCGCTCCGCCGTCGGCCTGCGCGGAGCCCCCGACGTTATGCACGAGGATATCGATGCCACCGACGCGGTCCAACGCCACGCTGGCCAGCGCAGTGACGCCTGCGGCCGTGCTGACGTCGGCGATGATCACGTCGTCCGACGGAGCAGTTTTCGGCTTCGAACGCGCCGCGACAAGAACTTTCGCGCCGCCGGCGCGCAACCGCTCGGCGATGCCGCTGCCGATGCCGCGGGTACCCCCGGTGATCAGCGCCCGCCGGCCGTCGAACTCCCGCTGTCAGTCGTCGTCTTGGCCTATCCGCTCAGGGTGCAGCATCGGCACATCGCGCAGTTGCTCCGGTATCCCGAAGCCGTCCACCAGCAGCTGCGCGTACGGCCGCAGCGTGCGGCAGCGCTCGTTGATGGCCCTGGTGACGGCCTTCGCGCGATCCGTCGACAGGTACCGGTGCTCGATGTACCAGGCCTTGTCGTCCTCGATCACCGACAACGCGTAGAGATCACAGACCATGTTCAGTACCTTCTGGGTCTGCTCGTCCTCACACGAGTCGATCCCGGCCACGAAGGCTTCCATGATGATGCGGTCGATGTGGGCGGTCGCGGCGTGCAGCACGTGGTCCTGCACCTCGTTGAACGCGTCGAATGCGTCCATCTGCTTGGACCTGCTCTGCAGGCGGCGCGCGACGGTCGACAGCAGGTACTCCTCGCGGTCCTCGAACATCTTGACCTGGGTCCCGCGGTTGAACAGGCTGCCCTCTTCCTCGTTGTCCTGTCTCGTGTCGACGATTGTTTGGATGATCGTCTGCGCAGCAGTGCGTTTCATCACCCGCTCGCCGACCATGTTCGCGCCGAACCGCACCCACTCGGCGGGGCTCATCCCGCGGATGTCGTCGGCGTAGCCGGTCAGCAGTTCTTTGGCCACCAGTTGGGTCAGGACGTGGTTGTCGCCCTCGAAGGTGGTGAACACGTCGGTGTCGGCGCGTAGCGCGATCAACCGGTTCTCGGCTAGATAGCCTGCGCCGCCGCATGCCTCACGCGCCTCCTGGATCGCTCGGCTGGCATGCCAGGTGTTGGCCGCCTTCAGCCCCGCCGCTCGCGACTCCAGCTCACGCTGCTCCTCCGGGTCGGGTATCTCGGTGGTCTGGACCTCATGGAGCTTGACCACCAGTTCGTTCTGCGCGAACTGCAACGCGTACGACCTCGCGATCAGAGGCAGCAGCCGGCGCTGATGCACCAGATAATCCATCAACAAGACTTCCTGGTCCTCGCCCGGCGCGGAGAACTGCCTGCGCAGCAACGCATACCGGGTTGCGATGTCCAGCGCCACGCGGGCGGCCGCCGCTGCGCTACCGCCGACCGTCACCCGCCCACGGACCAACGTGCCGAGCATCGTGAAGAAGCGTCGACTCGGGTTCTCGATCGGCGAGGAGTAGGTGCCGTCGGCAGCGACGTCGCCGTATTTGTTCAATAGGTTGTCCCGCGGAATGCGAACGTGATCGAACACGATGCGGCCGTTATCGACGCCCGGCAGGCCACCCTTGTAGTCGCAGTCGGACGTTGTCACGCCGGGCAACTGGTGGCCCTCCTCGTCACGGATCGGCACCAGGAAGCAGTGCACGCCGTGGGTTTGCGTTTCCTCTCCCGGACCAGCCGTGATCAGCTGTGCGAAAGCCGCTGCCATGGTGGCCGTTTCGGCAGCGCCGCCGATGTAGTCCTTGCGTGACGTCGGGGTGGGGGAATCGATCACGAATTCGTCGGTCTGCGGGTCGTAAGTGGCGGTGGTCTCCAGCGACTGCACGTCGCTGCCGTGTCCGGTCTCCGTCATCGCAAAGCACCCGAGGAGATCCAGATCGATGATCCTGGGTACATAGGCCTCGTGGTGCCGCTCGGTGCCCAGGTTCTCGACGGCGCCGCCGAAAAGACCCCACTGGACGCCGGCTTTCACCATCAGCGACAGGTCCGACATCGCCAGCATCTCGATGGTGGTGACCGCGGCACCCACGTCACCCGTGCCGCCATGCTCCTTGCGGAAGCCGTCCTCGGCGGCTCCGGCGGCCGCGATGATCCGCAGCTGCTCCAGCGCCTTCGCACGGGCGATGACGGTGTTGGGCATGTAGTGCGGACGGAAGACTTCGTTGGACATCTGCTCGCGGACCCGGTCTTTCACCTCCCGCCAGCGGCCGTCCAACGTACTGCGAAGATGCTGGGAAACCTGGGACGGAATCTCGACCGTATTCGACGTCATACCCGACGGTAACCCGTGGCGGCTGAGGTTATGCACGGGTCGGGCTACGCAGGTGAGCCTGAGTAACCGTCGGTCGGTGGGCCGGCGTTCAATAGCGCCATGACAGAGTCATCCCGCGGGGCGCCGGCGCCGGAAGTCCGCACCGGGTTGCCGCATGAGATCGATCACACCCACAGCGACGTTTCCGGTGGATGGCTGCGGGCCGCCAGCTTCGGCGCGATGGACGGCCTGGTGAGCAACACCGCACTGATCGCAGGCGTCGCGGCCAGCGCCGACGCGCACACCGTGGTGCTCAGCGGTGTCGCCGGTCTGCTTGCGGGCTCGTTCTCGATGGCGCTGGGGGAGTACACGTCCGTCACCACCGCCAACGAACAGATCGACTCCGAAGTCCGCATCGAGCGCCGAGCGCTGCAGACCCACCCGGAGGGGGAGAAGGACGAGCTGGTTCAGATGCTCGTCGGGATGGGCATGAGCGAGCGGACCGCACGGGCGGCGACCGAGGAAATCCATCAGGACGAGAACCAGGCGGTCCATTTCCACATGGTTCAGGAACTCGGCATCGATCCGCGGGAGAAGCCGTCGGCCCGGCTGGCCGCCATCTCGTCGTTCATCATGTTCGCGGTGGGCGCAATCATCCCGGTCATCCCGTATCTGCTCGGGTTCCATTCTCTCATGGCCGCTTTGGTGTGCGGCGGGGTTGGCCTGGCCATCGCGGGTGGGGCGGCGGCGAGGTTCACCGGCAAACCGATCTGGTGGGCATCGCTGCGGCAACTGGCTTTCGGTGCGGTGGCGATCGCGGCGACGTATCTGGTCGGCACGCTGATCGGATCCGTGGCCTGAGAATCGGCGCACCCGACCGCGATGCCGAGGCCCAGCGCCGCTTCGTACAGGATGATCGCCTGCGCCACCGAGCCGCGAGCCGAGTTCACGATTGTGGCCAGCGCGGTCGCGATGAACAGCGCGTTTCCAGGTCCCCACAACGCCCGCCAGCCGACGATGCCCATCACGGTCGCCGAGCATCCCGCCAGGCCAGCGCCGGCGATGATCACGAGCAGGCCCAGAAGCAGGGTGCGCTTGGGTCCGATTCGGCTCGACACCACGCCCGTGATCAGCATGGACACACCCATCACCGCCATGTAGCTGGTGAACAGCAGTGCGACCTGCGACGGGGAGGCATTCAGGTTATCGGCGATGGGCTTGAGGATCGGGTCGACGAGCCCGATGCCCATGAATGCGACGACGGACGCGAACGCGACGGCCCACGGGTGAAATCGGGCAGAGAGCGTCACCGTCACGAGTACGGTTGACGTCGCCGCGCTCGTGCAGCAACGCGCCCACCAAGACGGGAAGGGAATGCGTATGCCAGAGCTCACGGGATTCTCGCACGTTGAATTGACGGTCTCGGACTCTGAGCGAGCAGCCGTCTGGTGGCAGGACGTGATGGGCTTCGCGGTGGTACATCATTTCCGTGGCGAGAGCTTCGAGGGCCGGGCGATGGTGCACCCTTCGGGTGTAGGCGTGTCAGTCATGACTCACGACGGGACCGCGGAGACCGGCGCGTTCGACGAACGGCGCGTCGGCCTTGATCACCTGGCGTTCAGGGTTGCGGATAGAGACGAACTGCAGCGATGGGTTATGCATCTGGAGGCGAAGGACGTAGCGCACTCGGAAATCATCGACGCCGAGTTCGGACCCACGGTGGTTTGTCGCGATCCGGACAACGTGCAACTCGAATTCTTTGTGCACTCGAACACCGACGAATTGATGCACCTCAACGCGGCCGATTCAGCGGGGCGCGGCGCGTATTGGAGGCTGAGCGGCAGCGGATCAGCGGCGAAGCCTAGGACGTCCCGCTTCACCGAACCGGGTGTGTTCTTGGCCACGTGCGGTTGCCGTTGTGGCAAGCCAAGCGTGTACCAACACCTAGCTTGCGAACGCGACGGCCCAGACAGCTTTGGGTTGGCGCCACATAGAGTGCGCTTTCTCCTCTATGTCGCTATGTGCTTAGTTCGGCTTGCTTCGGCCCTGCTGTTTTCGGCGCTGCTGTTTTCGGTGCTGCCGCCGCGTTGTCCAGCAGCCGGCGAAGAACTCGTACTGCCTCGGCCAATGTCTGCCGGTCGTCAGCGTCCAACCGCGCGATGGCGGGATCGACTACGGTGGCGCGGTCGGCGCGAACCTGGCCCAGCGTGTCGACGCCTTTGGGGGTGATGCGAATCAGAACCGCCCGCGCATCCTCGGGGTCGGGGGTGCGTGTGACAAGTCCCGCATCCTCGAGTCGGCGCACCTGCATCGTCATGGTGGGCTGCGAGCAGTGGTCGAGGCTGGCAAGGTCAGATATTCGGGCCGCGCCCTGATCCTCGATTGTCGACAACAGCCGCGCCTGCGCCCACGGTAGAGGGAGCCGGGTGCGTTGTGTCGCCAGGCGGTTCAGCCTGGCCACGACGCCCAGCAAGTCGACTCCCAACGAAGCCTGGGTGGGCGCGGAAGATGTCATATCTCCAATTTACATAGGCTTTCTATACACATCAAGGTGTTGCTGTTCACAGCTGCTCAGCGTCGGCTGGCATTATCGAGAAATGACCACGACGGGACCAGCGATGCGTGGATCGCTGCGTCCCGGTGAGCTGGCGCAAGCCTCGGTGATGGCCGCACTGTCGGCAGCGACCGCGATTATCGCGGTGGTCGTCCCGTTCGCGGCGGGGTTGTCGTTACTCGGCACGGTCCCGATGGGCATGCTCGCCTACCGCTACCGCATCAGGGTGCTGGTGGCCGCAACCGTTGCCGGTGGGCTGATCGCATTCCTGGTGGCCGGCATGGGCGGGCTGATGACCGTCGTCCACTGTGCCTACATCGGCGGCCTGACCGGAATCGTCAAGCGCAGACACCACGGCACCCCGACCGTCATCGTCGCGGCGTTCTGCGCCGGTGTGGCCGTCGGCGCCGCGTCGGTGCTCGGACTCACCGTGTTGTCGCGGCTGCGAAACCTGATCTTCGATTCGCTGACCGCCAACGTCAACGGTATGGCCGCGGTGCTGGCCCGGATACCGCATATGCAGATCGCGTCGGAACGGCTCAAGCAGATTTTCGCCGCCGCGCTGCACTACTGGCCGTGGCTGATCGGCGGGTCGTCGGTGCTGTCGGTGATGGTCATCAGCCTGATCGGCTGGTGGGCGCTGTCGCGGGTGATCAGGAGGTTGTTTGTCATTCCGGATGTTCACCAACTGGAGACACCGCTGGACACCGGACCCGTCGCGCCGGTTCCGGTGCGGCTGAGCGACGTCCGGTTCCGGTATCCCACCGCCGATCACGACGCACTCGGGCCGCTGACGCTGAACCTGGAACCCGGCGAGCACGTCGCGGTGACCGGGGCGAACGGCTCGGGCAAGACGACGTTGATGCTGATGCTGGCCGGACGCCGGCCCACCTCCGGCGTCGTGCAGAGGCCTGGCGCGGTGGGGCTCGGCAAGATGGGCGGCACCGCGGTGATCATGCAGCACCCCGAAAGCCAGGTGCTCGGCACGCGGGTCGCCGACGACGTGGTATGGGGATTGCCGGCGGGCACCCGGACCGACGTCGATCGCCTCCTCGGGGAGGTGGGGCTCGGCGGTCTGGCCGAGCGTGACACCGGAGGGCTGTCGGGTGGCGAGTTGCAGCGGCTGGCGGTCGCTGGCGCGCTTGCGCGGGAACCGTCACTGCTGATCGCCGACGAGGTGACGAGCATGGTCGACCAGCAGGGTCGCGACGCGCTGCTCGGCGTGCTGTCCGGGCTCAAGGAGCACCATCAGATGGCCCTCGTGCACATCACGCACTACAACAACGAGGCCGACTCCGCCGACCGCACGGTCAACTTGACCGGCAACGGATCCGCCGACAACACCACGATGGTGGAGGTCGTGGCGCCCCCGGGACCGTCGGTCGACCCCGGCCTGATAGGTCGACCGGTGCTGCAGCTCGAGGACGTGGGCCACGAGTACAGCAGCGGAACACCCTGGGCGGCAACAGCTTTACGTGATGTCAGCTTCACTGTCCACGAGGGTGACGGCGTGCTGATTCACGGGGGCAACGGCTCGGGCAAGTCCACGCTGGCGTGGATCATGGCCGGTCTTACCGTGCCGACCACCGGCGCATGCCTGTTGGACGGGCGGCCGGTCTCAGAGCAGGTGGGGACGGTGGCGATCTCGTTCCAGGCCGCGCGGCTGCAGCTGATGCGCAACCGCGTCGACTACGAAGTCGCCTCGGCGGCAGGGTTTTCACCCCACGACACTGCACGCGTTGCGGCCGCGTTGGCGACCGTCGGCCTCGACACGAGTTTGGCCGGCCGGCGCATCGATCAACTCAGCGGGGGTCAGATGCGGCGGGTGGTGCTCGCTGGGCTGCTTGCGCGCTCGCCGCGCGCGCTGATCCTCGATGAGCCATTGGCCGGTCTGGATGCGGCCAGCCAGCGTGGGCTGCTGCGGTTGCTCGAGGATCTGCGGCGCCGGGCCGGGCTGACCGTCGTGGTGATCTCCCACGATTTCGCCGGCCTGGAGGACCTGTGCCCGCGCACCCTGCACTTGTCCGGCGGCGTGCTGGAGCGCACTCCGGCTATCGCCGGAGAAATGACATGACAATGTCGGCCCAGAAACCGCCGCGACAGCGCAGGCCCGTCGTGCTGTTGCGTCCCATTCCGGGAGATTCGACGATCCACCGTCTATGGGCGGGAACGAAACTCACTGTGGTGTTCGGCATCTCGGTGCTGTTGACGTTCTATCCGGGCTGGGTGCCGATCGGGGCGGTCGCGGCGCTCGTGCTCACTGCGACTTGGATGGCCCACATCCCCCGAGGCGCACTCCCGTCGGTCCCGCGCTGGATGTGGATTCTGCTGGCGTTCGGCGCGTTCACGGCCGCGTTGAGCGGCGGCTCGCCGGTCTGGCACGTCGGATCCGTCGACGTCGGTTTCGGCGGCCTGCTGTCTTTCCTGCGCATTACCGCGCTGTCGGTCGTCCTTCTTGGTTTGGGCGCGATGGTGTCGTGGACCACAAACGTCGCCGAAATCGCGCCTGCAGTCGCGACGCTGGGCCGGCCGCTGCGGTGGGTTCGGATCCCGGTCGATGAATGGGCGGTGGCGTTGGCCTTGGCGCTGCGGGCGTTTCCGATGCTGATCGACGAGTTCCGGGTGCTGTACGCCTCCCGGCGATTGCGGCCACGGCAGGTTCCGACGAGCCGGCGGGCGCGCCGGCGTCGTTGGGCCACCGAGGTGATAGACATGCTGACTGCGGCGATCACCGTCGCACTGCGCCGCGCCGACGAAATGGGTGACGCGATCACCGCGCGCGGTGGAACCGGGCAGATCTCGGCGGCGCCGTCGCGGCCGAAGTGGGCTGACTGGGTGACGTTGTTGATCGTCATCGCCGTGTGCGGTGCCGCGGTGGCGAGCGAAGTGCTGGTGGTTTCCACCTCCGGACACGCTTAACGCGCAGCGGCGGAGTTTGCGGCGGCCTGTGCGTCGGCCAATGTGCGGGCCACGTCACGCCGGCCCAGGAATATTTCGTCGAAATAGGGCTTGATCGCCTGAAATCCGGCCGCGAACCCTGCTCCGCCCGGGGCGGCTATCCGTGGGCCCTTCAGCACGTCGAAGAACGGTGCCACATCCACGCCCCTGGCTCCCCAGTAGTTGAAGTAGGCCCGCTGAGCGACCAGCACCGCCGGGACGGCGGCACCGCCTTCGGCCACGTAGGCGTTGCCTTGTTCGCTGCCCATCCAGGCCAGCACGTCGCGCACAGCGGCAGGATTATGCGATGCCGAATTGCCAGCTGCCGCAATACCGTTGGTGACACTAACGCGGCCTGCCGGGCCGATCGGCAACATCGCGACGCCCCACCGGAAGCGGGCATTGGCGGCCACATTGGCGAGGTTGTAGGTGCCGGACTGGAACAGCGCCATCCTGCCCTGCAGAAACTCGTTGCGTGAGAAGTCGCTGTTGTCGTTGGTGTCCGACGCCGGCGGCGAGACCCGATCGACGTTGATGAGCTGCACCAGATACCGGAACGTCGCGACAGCCGGGGCGTTGTCGAACGCGAAGCGGTCGCCGTCGGAAAATGTCCCGCCGGCCGAGCCGATGTAGCTGAGGTAAATGCCCTGTAGATCGTTGGCGGCGTTGTAGCCCCACTGCCGTGTGCGGCCGGCGTCGAAGCCCGGTGCGGCAGCGTCACGTCCCGCGTCGTCGATGGTCAGCCGGGCCAGCAGTGGTCGAAGCGTGTCACCGCCATCGTGCGGACTCCAGTGCAGGGTGTTGAGAATCGCCCGATTCACCCCCGCCGCAGCGAGTAGATCGGCGTTGTAATACACGGCGATGCCCGCGTCGGTCAGTTGCGGAACACCCCACAGCGCACCGTTCCGGGTGAATTGGTCGACCACGGACGGCTCCCATCTCCGGTCAGATGCGATAGCCATGAGACGGCCATTGTCGGCGTACGCGGCGAAATAAGCGTTGTTGATCCAGAAGATGTCGTCGGCGCTGCCTCCAGCGACGTCGGTACGCAATGTGTCGAAGTACGTCGAGTACGCGACGACGTCGACGCGTATCTCGACACCGGGGTGGCGTCGACTGAACTCGTCGAAGGACTTGCGGTAGGCCGAAGCCACCTGCTGGTCCCACAACCGCACGGTTACCACAGTCTTACCGGTGGATTCGCCGGTACGGCCCAACAGCACCGCGGCGACCAACAGCAGCGCAAAAACGGTGGCGAGCCCGAGCACCGCGAGGACGGAAGATCTTGGATGAGCCGCTTGCGCGAAGACCTTGGATCTTGGATGAGCCGCTTGCGCGAAGACCTTGAGGTTGCGCCGTAGATTCATTTCAGGCCGCTGACGACGATCGAGCGCACGATGTGCCGCTGAGAGGCAACGAAGATTGCCAAGAGTGGAACGACCGCGACCGTGGTCGCCGCCATGACCAGGGTCCACTGCGCGTTGTATTGCGACTGCAGGCGGGCGGTGGCGACAGTAAGCACGCGCCACTTGCTGCCACTGGTGATCACCAGGGGCCACATGAAGTTATTCCACTGGGACACGACGGTGATCAGGGTCAGCGTGACGAGGATCGGCCTGCTCACCGGCACCACGACGTGGACGAGCACGTCCAGCGTGTTCGCACCGTCGAGCCGCGCGGCGCGGATCAGGTCGGCCGGGATCGTGCGAAAGTATTCGCGTAACACAAAGATCGCGTAGGGCGACCCGAACACGAACGGCAACACCAACGCCCAAAACGTGTTGCGCAGACCAGCCTGCGCCATCATCAAGTAGAGCGGCACGATCGTCACGGTCGCCGGAACCATCAATGTGGCGAGGTAGATCCAGAACAGGATGTCGCGTCCCCAAAACTCCAGCCTCGCGAACGCATAAGCCGCGAGCACGCTGAAGGTCAGTTGGCCGACGACGATGACGGCGGCCATCAAAGCCGTCACCACGATGGCCCGGCCGAAGCCGGCGCCGGCCAGCCCGCGGTAGTTGGCCAACGTCGGCGGATCCGGTATGCCCAACGGTGAGCGGGTGGCGAACTGACGCGCCGAGGTGAACGACGTCAGCAGGCCCAGCGTGAACGGGGTCAGCGTGGTGACCGCGCCGACAGCGAGCGCGGCGTGAATCGCCGCGCCGGAAAGCACACGACTAGACGACGTCATAGCTGATCCGTCGCCGGAAGTACAGGTGTTGCACGATGGTCGCCGTGACGAGGACCCCGAACACCGCGATCGCCATGACCGCCGCCCGCCCCACCGCGGCGGCCCCGAATGCCTCGGCGTAGATGCGGTGTGCGACGAGGTCCGTGCGGTTCTCCGGTCCGCCGTTGGTCAGCGCATAGACAGTGTCGAACACCTGCGCCGCGCTGACGATGCCGGTAACCAGGACGAAGGACAACGTCGGCCGCAACATCGGCAATGTGATCCGCCAGAACCGCTGCCGTGCGGTGGCGCCGTCGACACGCGCGGCCCGGTGAAGTTCGGGCGGAATGGCCAGGATCCCGGCCAGAAAGAACATCGCCACGTAGCCGACGTTGGTCCACACCGTCACGGCGGACACCACCGGCAGCGCGAGACCCGGATCGGTGAGCCACTCGACGCGACGGCCGAGCACGGTGTTGACCGCGCCGTCAGTCGGCGCGAGCAGCCAGCGCCAGAGCACCGCGATGGCCAGCGGCGCGCAGATCCACGGCAGCACGTACACGGTGCGGAAGAACCCGCTGCCGGGCAGTCCGCGGGCCAGCATCGAGGCGGCACCCAATCCGAGAACGGTTTGCAGGGGCACCACCAACGCCACGAATACCGCCGTCACCAGCAGTGAGTTGCCAAAGGTGGGGTCGGACAGCACCGAACGCCAATTGTCCAGCCCAACAAAGCGGATCGGGCCGAGCAGATCCCAGCGGTGCAGGCTGAGCCACACCATGACAAACATCGGCAGCAGAAGGAACGTCACCACGCCGAACAGGCTGGGGGCGAGCAGCACATAGCCCAGTGCTGTAGCGCGGACATGCGCGGCGGCCATGCAGCAATTAAAGCCGTGCTGTCGGGGAGCAGCCGTTACGGTGGACACCGTGACACCGAACCGGGGGGTCGATGCCGACTTTCTGGCGCTGCCCCGCCACGAGCTGGCAGATGCGGCGCTCTCCTCGGCGAAGGCGGCCGGTGCCGACTATGCCGACCTCCGCATTCACCGCATCTCTACCGACGTCATCCAACTCCGCGACGCCGCGCTCGAAACGTCGGTGATCAGCCGCGAGGTCGGGCTGGCTGTGCGTGTCATCGTCGACGGGACGTGGGGATTCGCGTCGCACGCCGAGCTGGCGCCCGAGGTCGCCGCCGAAACCGCGCGGCGGGCGGTCGACGTCGCCCGCCGATTGCGGACGTTGAACGCCGAGCGCATCGAGCTGGCCGACGAGCCCGTCTACTCCGACGCTCAGTGGGTCTCGGCATATGAGATCGACCCATTCGACGTCCCGGCGGCCGACAAGATCGCCGTGCTGGAGGACTACTCGCGGCGGCTGTTAGGCGGCGACGGGGTCGACCACGTCGCGGCGAGTTTCCACGGGGTCAAGGAGCAGACGTTCTTCGCCAACACGTTCGGGTCGTCGATTAGTCAGCAGCGGGTGCGGGTGCAGCCGCGGCTGGAGGCGGTGACGGTCGACGCCGCGATCGGCAACTTCGAGTCGATGCGCACCCTGGCCCCGCCGACCGCCCGCGGGTGGGAGGCCGCCGTGAACGCCGAGGTGTGGGACTGGTCCGACGAGCTGTCGCGCATCCCGTCGCTGCTGGCCGAGAAGGACAAGTCATCAACCGTCGACCCCGGCCCCACCGACCTCGTGATCGATCCGTCCAACCTCTGGCTGACCATTCACGAGTCGATCGGGCACGCCACCGAGTACGACAGGGCGATCGGCTACGAAGCCGCGTATGCGGGCACGTCCTTCGCGACGCCCGACAAGCTGGGCAAGCTGCACTACGGCTCGCCGGCTATGAATGTGACGGCCGACCGCACCGTCGACTTCGGTTTGGCCACGGTCGGCTACGACGATGAGGGCGTGGCGGCGCAGAACTGGGATCTGGTGCGCGAGGGAGTATTCGTCGGCTATCAACTCGACCGTGTCTTCGCCCCGCGGCTGGGACTTGACCGCTCCAATGGATGCGCGTACGCGGATTCGCCGCATCACGTCCCGATTCAGCGGATGGCCAACGTGTCGCTGCAACCGGGCGGCGAGGACCTCAGCACGGACGACTTGATCGACCGCGTCGAGAACGGCCTGTACATCGTCGGGGACAAGTCGTGGTCAATCGATATGCAGCGCTACAACTTCCAATTCACCGGGCAGCGATTTTTCCGGATTGAGAACGGTGAGATCGCGGGGCAGGTGCGCGATGTCGCGTATCAGGCGACGACCACCGAGTTCTGGGGATCGATGGAAGCAGTCGGCGGGGAGTCGACATGGCGTCTCGGCGGGGCGTTCAACTGCGGTAAAGGCCAACCCGGGCAGGTGGCACCGGTCAGCCACGGGTGTCCGTCCGCGCTGTTTCGGGGCATCCGGGTGCTGAACACACTGATGGAGGCCGGCCGTTGATTGACCCGCATCGCGTGATCGACGAGGCCTTAGCGGCGGCCACCGTCGACGAGACAATCGTGCTTGTCACCGTTCGCTCCGACGCCTCACTGCGGTGGGCCAACGACACGATGACGACCAACGGCGCGTCCGCCGGTCGCAGCACGACAGTCATTTCGATTGTCCGGGACGGCGATAAGGCCCGCGTCGGCTCTGTCCAGACCAGTGAGGTCGACCAGGCGGCAATCTCGGGATTAGTGGCGGCGAGTGAATCGGTGGCTCGTAGCGCGCCCGATGCGCGCGACGCCGCGCCCTTGATCAGCGGTACGGACGTACCAGCCGACTGGGATGACTCAGTGCCCGCCACCGGCCCGGAGGCTTTCGGCGGGGTCGTCGATGCGCTCGCTCGCGGTTTCAAAGGGCCTGAGACGCTGTACGGATACGCGCACCATGCATTGGCGACGACGTTTCTGGCCAGTTCGACGGGGCTGCGGCGGCGCTACACTCAACCGACCGGTTCGGTGGAGATCAACGCCAAACGCGACGGGGCCAGCAGCTGGGCCGGCGTCGGGACTCCGGACTTTGTCGATGTACCGACTGATCAACTGTTGGAACAGTTAGCGACCCGGCTGGGGTGGTCCCGGCGCACCGTGTCGCTGCAGGCGGGGCGGTATCCGACGCTGATGCCGCCGTCGACCGTCGCCGACATGATGATCTACATGGCGTGGAATATGGACGGCCGGGGCGCGCAGGAGGGGCGGACCGCATTCTCGGCGCCGGGGGGTGGCACCCGCGTGGGGGAGCGGCTGACTCAGTTGCCGGTGACGTTGTACTCGGATCCTTCGACCAAACCGTTGGAGTGCATGCCCTTTGTCGCGACGGCCGCTTCATCGGACTTCGTGTCGGTGTTCGACAACGGGATGGACATCGACCGCGTGGACTGGATCCAGGACGGCGTACTCCACGCGCTGGCGTATCCGCGTGCGGCTGCGGCAGAGTTCAACGTGCCGGTGGCGGTGCCGGCCGACAATCTGCTGATGACCGGCGGGGACGCGAGCCTGGAGGAGATGATCGCGAGCACCGAGAGGGCACTGCTGCTGACGACGCTGTGGTACATCCGCACTGTCGAGCCGAGCTCGCTGCTGCTGACCGGCCTGACCCGCGACGGCGTGTACCTGATTGAGGACGGTCAGGTGAGCGCGGCGGTCAACAACTTCCGATTCAACGAAAGCCCGCTGAGTCTGCTGAGACGTGCCACGGAGGTCGGGGCGAGCGAGATCACGCTGCCGCGTGAATGGGGCGATTGGGCGACGAGGGCCGCGATGCCGACGCTGAGGATCCCGGACTTTTTCATGTCGTCGGTCAGCCAGGCGCAGTAGCGTTCACTTGTGATTGCGGACGTGGCGCGCTTGGCGGCGTTGTCGCCGCCGGATGATGCCCGCATTAACGCCCTTGTCCGTTGGACGTGTGCACAGGCGTCGTCGCTGGCGCCGTTGCCTGTGGAGTTCGAAGTCAGGGTGGCAGAATCAGAGGTGGAGTCGGCGGTCGTGGAATTTGCCGAGCAGTTCGCCGTGGACGTCACGGGGATCACCGACGCGCAGCGGGGTCGGTTGCTCGCCGGGCTGGGGCAGAAGGCTTTCGGTGCGGTTGTGTTGATGTACGTGGCGGACTTCGTTCCGCGGGTGTGGGCGGGGCTCGAGGTGCTCGAACTGGGTGGCGGGGGCGACGGTGCGGTCTCGTGGGACCACGTGAGCGATCCGGCGGATGTGGTGTTCAACGATTTCCTGCCCGCCGTCGCCCGGCTCAACGGGCTTGACCCGCTCACAACGGAAGTGGTGCGGCTGCGCGGCGCGGGGCAGCACGAGTGCCGGTTGTGCAATTCGCTACGTGAAGGCGCGGCGTTGGATGCGGGCGGGTCGGAGACGCTGTACGGCGACATCGAACGGTACGAGTCATCGGCGCTGCTGAGCGATCGCCAGAAGGCGGCTCTGCGCTACGTGGACGCGCTGATCTGGTCTCCGGCCGCGATTTCAGCGGAGGTCGCCGGCGGTGTTCGCGAGCGGTTCTCCGACGACGCGGCCGTCGAGCTGACGCTCGACGTGATGCGCAATGCGAGCAACAAGATCGCTGTCGCGTTTGCCGCTGACGCGCCGCGCGTAGTGGACGGCACCGAGACATATCGCATATTGGCGGACGGGCAGTTGGAGTACACCTGACGCCACCTACGATGGTGCCGACCCCGGGGGCGGTAGCTCAGTCGGTTAGAGCCGCGGACTCATAATCCGTTGGTCGCGGGTTCGAGCCCCGCCCGCCCCACGGCAGAGGCTATTTTCAAGATCAGCCGCGCTGAGTCGACGTTTATTCGTCGTTTATGGTGTGGTCGAGTAGCTCGGCACCCTGGGCATGCACTCGCCCGCGAGACATGTACCGGTCCTGTGTCATCGACACCTTGGAGTGGCCTAGATGGTCGGCGCCGATGCGTGCCGAGAGGCCCTCGTCGTCGATCAAAGCGGCTACGGTCTTGCGAAAGCTGTGTGATGGCACCGGGCACGCCGAGCCGCTCGCGCACAGTGCGCCATTGCTTGCCGAAGTTGTTCGGGTCGCGCAGCAGTCGACGGAAAGATCACGGTCTGCTCACCGGGTAGTGCTGGCCGCGCCGAGCCGTCAGCGTCTCGACGGCGAACCGGGGTAGCGGGATGGTGCGCCGGCCGGGCGCGGTCTTCGTCTCATCGACACGCATTAGGCCCTGGCCTGCCACCCGTACGACCTTCCCGGTGACCGTGATCGTCCCGGCACCGTCGTCGTAGTCATCCCATCGCGGCGCCAGCAGCTCAGATCGCCCCAACCCTGTCGACTAGGTGGTGCTCACCATCGGCGACTCCTTGAAGTTAGTGGCGACCGATGCTGCGGTCGAGTATTTCCCGAGCACGCCCACCCGGCATCGCTAATGCAGGCGCTTGAACTCGCAAGAACGCATACTGGTAACCCGCCATACTTGATTCGGTCGTATTCGGCTGTGTTGTGCGCGGCCATCGGCGGTTGTCGAAAAGCGACACCTTGCGCGGCTGGTGTGGTTGCAAGGTAAGCGAGGGACGTCGCAGGCTGCGACCGGAGCCCCGGAGGCCAAGGTTTGCTGCGGCGCCGCTCGGCGTTTGCGGCGTCATCTCAACCTAGAGTGGTGATTCGCAGCTTGCTCGATGAGATCAGGCGAGGTACGAAAGTTGTCCTTGCGGCCGTCCAGGCCGCAAGCCGAAGCAGCGCTAGCCAGGTCAGGTGGTGTCCGGGGGTTTGGCCGTCACGTAAGGTGGTTATACCTGCTAAGTATCTGGATTCAGTCTCAACGCTGGAGTCATGCTCATGACCTTGATCAAGACCACTCTGCCTGCCATCGCAGTCGCCGGCGGGCTCACCGCAGCCATACTGGGCCTGGGCGCCGCTCTGGCGAGCGCCGAACCGCCCCCGCCGCCGCCGGCGCCCGTCCAAGGCGAACAGCCGCCGGACTGGGCGCCGCCGAAGCCCGCCGAGTTCTGGGAAGGGCAGCCCGTGGTGTGGAACTCGGGCTGGGGCGGACGCTGGGGCGTGTGGATCAACGGCGGCTTCATCACGCTGTCGTCAAACCCTGTCACCGGTGGCGGCTAATACCGATAAGTCAGTTACTGCCGGTGTAGCTAGCTTACGGCGATCCGGCGACCGGTAGGCCTGCTAGCCTGTTCTGCAGGCCGCCGCCGCCCACCAGCCCACCTGACCGCCCGCTCCGACCTCCTCGGGAGAACGTCATGGCTACATACAAGCGTCCCGACGCCTTCGTCCGCGCGGGCGTCGCAGCACTGGCTGTCGGCGCCAGCCTGGCGGCGGTGCCCGGCATCGCGTCGGCAGACGCCACCGACGACTATCCGATCCCGAACCGGATCCTGAAGACCACGTGCACTGTCGACCAGTACATGGCCGCGGCCCGCGACGTCGAGCCGGTCTACTACGAGCGCTACATGATCGACTACAACAACCGGCCGGTCGACGTCGAGAACGCTGCCCGCGACCGGATCTACTGGTTCTTCTCGCTGGACTACGCCGGCCGCCGGCAGTACTCCGAGGACACCGCGACCAACGTCTACTACGAGCAGATGGCGACCCACTGGGGCAACTGGGCCAAGCTGTTCTTCAACAACAAGGGCGTCGCCGCGCGCACGACCGACGTCTGCGCGCAGTACCCGCCCAGCGATCCGAGCGTCTGGAACTGGGGCCCTAACGAGAGGCCTGATTCTCCTTAGCCGAAAACGAAAAGGCCCCCGGTGCGAATCGCACCGGGGGCCTTCGTCTTTCACCGATTACGTCAGCAGCCGAGATGATGCGGCGTGAGGTGCAGGCCGATATCAGCCGTAGCTGCCGCGATCGCGGCCTGTATCTCCAGAGCGCCGATGGCGACCTTCCCCTGAAGCTTGACGATCTTCCCAGCACTGCAGTTCGGGGTGTTGTAGGGGTTGGGCATGATCGGGGGGATCGGTGCGCCGTCTTGTTTGAAGTCCACCGCTTGGACGTTCCGCGGCGTGTTGGTCACCTGATAGCTCTTGCCGGCGGCGCCTATCTGGCTCGCCAGCGTCGTGTCGGCTTGCGCTGCCGACTGCACCACGGCTTGGGCCCTGCTGAGCTGGGTTTGCAGGTGCGCCATTAGTTGGGTCTGGCCTGCCGGGGCGTCGGTGCTGGGTGCGATGGCGGCGATCCCGCGATGGGTGTCCGCGACGACTGCGTCCAGTGCGGTGCGCCCTTAGCGAGCAATCTCGGCGGCAGCGACCATCTCGGCGCCGCGGCGGCCAAGTCGGCTGCGGCGACACGATCGAGGGCGGCCACAGTAGCGTCGGCTGCGCCTCTGTGGGCCGCGCCGCTTTCGCCCTGCCAGGCGGAGGTGGCGGAGGTGTTCTGTGCGGCCAGTGTGTCGCGGGCAGTTTCGAGCCTGCTCGTGGTGGTCCAGTCCGCAGCCTGCGGCGCGGCACCGAACAATTCGCGGGTGCGCTCCAGATGTAGGACGACCGCATCGGTCAGTGCTTGCAGGGACATGGCGGTCAGTGTCGGCACAATGGAAAGTCAGGCGCAACCTCCGGAGCCGCCCTTAACGCACCCATCCGCCCCGCGTGGCCCTCCCAAGGGGTGTGCCGATTGGTGTGGCAGGTGGCAGCCAAGACTGAAAGACCCTCGATGTCTGCCCGGATCGATTCCACGGGCTTAACCCCAAAGTCGCCAGAGTGTCGCGATTTCCGCTATTTCGCGGCGATGCACCGCCGCGCTCTACGAGGCCCTATAGGGCGGGTAGGGCCCGTAAGCCCTCTGGGATCGCCACTCATCCACAACCGGTGCTGGTGGTCGGCGCGGGCGGTCAGTTCGGCTTGACGGCGGAGCCGCTGCTGCTTTTCAGCATCTAGGCGCATCAGAAACCAGCAGGTCAGCCCGCCAGGACGGCCAGGGCGAGGAACAGCGGCCAGAACGCCGCAACCATGAAGGCGCCGAACAGGATCCCAACCCCCAACAGGATGGGGTGCTGCTCAGGGAATGACTGCCGATACATCAGTAACCTTTTGCGGCCCACGGGAGTCAGCGATGGTCCGGACCATCGCTGACTCTTGCGGTCGTGCACACCGCCTGGCGATGCCAGTGCCGGCGAAGCGTTACCGGTGCCCCCCGTGGTTGCCGCCGAAGTCGCCCCCTCCGAAGCCGCCGTAGTAGGGATTTTGAACATAAGGAAGGTTGTCGTTCAGCTGAGCGTTGCCGGGCGTCTGGCATTGGTTGTCGTAGAAGCCCCCGCCCACGTACGTGCAGGACGGCAGAAGATCCTCGCTGGGATTGTTCACGTTCGCTGCGGCGGCCGTCGGTGCGGCGGCGATAGCTGCCACGGCAGCCCCCGCCGCCAACAGCGGTGCGATGTAGTTCAGTTTGATTCGCATGGTGGTACTCCTTCGCTTCAACCAAATCTGGACTATTCCAAATGACACACTCCAGTATCGCGCTCCGACGAGCTCACGTCGTTCCCGCCAGCACCAGCCATCCTCGCCGCTAGCTGGAATCTGGGCTCATGACCGGCCCACGGGCCGGAAGACGGACACATGGGAGACCATTGACGCGCTGACCCTTATTAGTTGAGTGATTAAAGTGATGGATGAAGTGACGAGGGTGTGGTGGTCGTACATGTTCTGTCGGCCTGGATGATGCGCTGCGCGAGCGCACGCGGGCCGGGCCCTGTCGAGCAGGCTGCACCCCTCGCAGAGCGCTGGCCCGTAGCTGACTCCACCGCACTCGCACGCCCAGGTGAGATGCCGGCCGCAGGGGAACGCGATGGAGCCGACCCAGCATCCGGCCAGATCCGGGGATGCGGGGCTTGGCGCACTGAGCTGCAGATCACCCAGCGAGCCGGAATTAAGGGCGGCTCCCCGAGCGCTGACCTATCTAGAAACTGGACGTTCAGTTTCTAGATAACGAAGGAGTCCAACTGTGACAAACAGACTGCGCTATATCACGCCGTTGTTGGCGGCGGCGGCTGCCGCGGTAGCTATCGCCGCAGCACCGACGGCTATGGCCGACCCCACCCCGGCTCAGCCGGCAGTGATCGCCACCGCCTCGACTGCCGCCCCCCATGTTGTCGCGGCCGGTCACGGCGGCGGCGGCGGCGGTGATCACGGCGGCTACGGCGGTGGTCACGGCGGCTACGGGGGCGATCACGGCGGCTACGGCTGGGGCGGCGGCTGGTGGCCCTGGGGCCACCGCTGAGCGGCCATGACGCGGCTGAAACACACCGCTGCTCGTAAGTAACGACCGCATATCGCCTACTGACGCGCTGCCATCCCCAATGGCAGCGCGTCAGTCAGACGGGGGGGCGATGTCCAGCTTCGAGGTCGACTTCATGCGCAACGGCGGCTGGTGGATGTTCACTTTCCGAGCTTGGCGGGCTGAGACAAGCGCGCTTTCCCGGTGAGTTCGAGCTAACGGCACGCGAGTACATCGCGGTCACTACCGGAACGCCTCTCGACCAGCGGCTCTCAACTGGGGTCGCAGCACGCAGTGATGATAGATGGCCACTGCAACCGCTGCCTGGCCGCGGCGCCCAACGTGGATGACCCCGGCATTCGTAGAGTGGGAAGCGCTCCACGATGAGGTCAATCTCGTTGTGTGCCCTACCTGCCAACTCCCGAAGGAACAGCAGGCAATTGACGAGGAGCCGATGGAGCGCATATTCGCAAACCGCGACGGCAACGTCCCATCCTGCGTCGTTTGTGAGATCGGCCACGAAGAATGACAACCGTTCGCCGGGATCGATGATGGTGGAAATCTGCGCGCGAACCACCGGCTCCTTGTCCAGGCTGCGTGCCGTGGTCCGAACGGTGTAGCCACGCCTGAGAAGTTCGATGATGCACAAGCTGCCGATCCAGCCGGTTCCGCCGGTCACCAGAACAGTTTTCGGATCGTTATTTCCTCTTCCTTGTCTGTCTCGTCGGTTTGGACCACGGCTGATTTTGTTACCATTGCCCGTGGACGATTCGCCTACGCCTAGTGGACGCGGCGGCCAGCGATCTGTTTCAAGACGCGAAGTCGTCAAATATGCTTTTTCCGCAGCAGGTCTACTCGGTCTAGGGACACTGGCTGCGACACGCGACGGGCCGAAGGCATCAGCCGCCAACATTAGGCTCATCGATTTTGCGGAGCGGAGGATCCCGCCGGATCAGATCAAATCGGCAGGCTATGACGGGGTAGTGAATTATGTGTCCGAGTCGCGGCCGGGCGCGGACTTCGAGGCAAAGCCCATCACCCGCGAGTATGCGGATGCGCTACGCGCAGCGGGTCTTGCAATCGTCAGCAACTACCAGTACGGCAAGCCTGGTTGGTCCGCGCCGTCGGATTACACCCGACGGTACGACGGCGGCGTGGCAGACGCTCAGACGGCTCTGCAGCTGCATGCTGCAGCCGGAGGTGCTGATTCGGCGCCGATCTTCTTCAGTATCGATGAGGATATCGACGTCAACACCTTCAATAGCGTTGCTGTCGAGTGGTTTCGAGGAATTAACTCGGTACTGGGCGTGGACCGCACCGGCATCTATGGGCATTCCCGCGCGTGTGCCTGGGCGATCGAACACAGCGTAATTGGGCGCTCAACCACTGCAGGGCACCGCTGGGCATGGCAGACGAGCACGTGGTCTCATGGCGAGCGCGAGCCCACAGCGGTGCTTTACCAGGTCGTGGTCAACAGCTCGGCGAGCCCGGGTCCCCTCCTGGGCGGTATACACGTGGATGTGGACGAAGTCCTTGCAACCGATTTCGGGCAGTGGGACTTTGATCGATGATCTGCCGAGATGGTTCGTAGCGAAGCGCGAGGGGTCGGACGGGCGAGTGATCGTGACCTGCCGGTTTGGTACAGGCGCGAGGACGCGAGTCTGGACAGACTTCGGCCACCTTTTTTCAGCGGTTATGAATGAGGATCGGCGAGATTCGCCAAATTCGCACCTAGTGAATGCTACACCCATATCACTTGGACAATAGCAAATAATCGGTCTTTGCAAAATTTGCTGGAAATGGCAAAAAAGAATCCGTTTGGTTGCGGTTCGAGCTCCGCCCGCCCCACGTCAGAATGCCCCTGTATGAACTCGGCCGATGCTTGACGGTGCGCCTCCGGTTGATGCCTGACAGTGTTTCGGCTGATCCTTGACGCTCGTTCCGTGAGGAAGTTGAGCGTGGTGGAGCTGAAGTATCAGGCCGTGATAGCGGTGATCGGTGACGCATTGTCGGTGTCGCATGTCGATTGGCTACTTCGTCTGCTTCGGAGCCAGCTGCTCATGGACAGACGATTCGCCGGAGGAGGCCCTCCTAGGCCACGCGCGGTTTCGGGTTGTCGATCTCCGAGTAGTCCGCTGCATCACCGTCGACGACCCTGCTGCGCTCGCCCCGGACGCTGACAGGGATGTCTCTGGCGAGGGTGATCCGGTGCATGCGGCGGTCGTGGTTACCGTAGTCGGAAACGGCGTAGTGCTGGGTTGCCCCGTTGTCCCCGATGGCGACATCACCAGGCTCCCAGTTCCATCGAATAGTGTTCTCTAGCCGGGTGATCCTGGCCTCGAACAGTCCGAAAAGGTCCCGGGACTCACTGAAGTTGACGTCGAGGATCTGTTTGGCGAAAGCACCGAGCAGCAGCGCACGTTCTCCGGTTTCCGGGTGTACGCGCACGACGGGATGGTGGGTTTCGAACTTCTGGGGAAGCGAGTTCAGGTGTAGCTCAGCAAGTGCCCTAAAAGATCAGCCAGATCCTAAACGCAAGCGCGACAAGGCCTATGACGATCGCGACAACAGCCAGCACGATTGCGGTGATTGTCGTCTTCCGGTTCGTGGCTTCGTTGCGTACGACCATGTCCCACGCAGAGAGGCCCAGCGCCATCGCCAAAGTGCCGAACAGAAGGCCAACCAGCGACACGCTAGTGATCAGCGCAAGTATGCCGAGGACCAGCGCGGCAATACCGAGTCCATTTCGGTGTCTGGTGCGCGCGGGCGTCTGCAACGATTCTGTCATGTGTCGTGATCCTAGCCGCCTGTGCTGTTGGTGAGCTGTGTATGTTTTCGCTCTGAGTTGAACCCCGGCATGGCCAGATGTCCCGGTGACGAACGCTCCCGCCTGAGCTGCGTGGGTCCGTGGCCCCGGGACGCACAGTCACCTGATCGGCACGACCGTTGCGATGTTCGACCAGCGACTGCTGCGATCAATTCCTCGCGGGTATCGGCGGCCAACCCTCGCGATGTTCAACACAAAGCCACGTTCACGGCTTGCGGTGTCTCCTCATTCCCACCGGCCGCCCGCCGAAACGGCCACCGGGTGGACCGATAAGTCGTTAGGACAATCGGACATACTGTGTTCAGATGTGAACTTGCTCCGTAGACCGATTCGAAACCGCTGGTTGAATACCCGCCGGCCAAGTCGAATCGCTCTGCCGAGAACGATTCGCGCAGCTGAGACGGTCAAATAGGAGGGCTGCCAGCACAACAAAGAACGCGAACCGTATATCGAACACCCCTACGGTTGGAGCGGTCACTGTTGGACCGATGCCGGCATTCGGGCCTACGTTGAAGACTGCCGAGCCGATGCCGCCGTGCTCGGCGAAGGTCCGAGCGTGTGTGGCGGTCTGCGTTATCCAAACCGACTCGACAGCGAGACAACATGGGCGCGGCGATCCGATTGGGTACGCGCGCGCCCCGCCTCGGCGGTGGACAACGTTTATCGGTGAGCTGAAACGGCGGAACTTGGCCCAGCGGGTCCGTTCCGCGGCCGTTCTTTGCAACTCTGGGGACGAGGCACACGCTCCGGCCCGTTTGGCACCGTTGTTTCAGCAGACTGAAGCTCGCGCTAGGGAGACATACCATGGCCAACAAGATGAAGAAGCTATCGAAAAGGTTGAAGAAGCTGTCCAAGAACCCGCAGAAAATGTCCAAGAAGATGAAGAAAGTCCTGGCCTAAGCCCGGGCGAACGCGTGCTTCAAGGAAGGCGCTCGGCGGCGGCGCGGGCGGAGGAGCGCTGGCTGAGCGGCAACGACCCGTATTCCCGGAACGGGCCTGGACCGAATTACAGACGTAGGACCGTGGCTTTGCCCGTGTCTTTACAGACCGAGGGTCGCCTGTGTCGGCTCGCGCGGAGAAGAAGGTACAAAACCCGTGAACAGGCCCCAACCTTCACTTGCCTTTAGACTTAGACTTCTTCTTGAACCACACTGGGGCAGCGGTCCTTTGCGCTACTTTGTCGGTCTTGTTCTTCGCCACTTGCGCGAACTTGCGCCGAGCGGCCAGTTGTTTTGCAGTTGGATCATTCATCCACTCTTGTTGCGCTAGCAGGGATATCGCGGGAATTAGCTGTATTTCGTTGTCCTTCCGCGATATCTACCGCCGTGCGATGGCCGGGCAAATTCTACCGAGGCGCCACCAACCCGGCTTCACGAGAATTCCGAAATGTCTTCGCTTGTGCGCTCGCATCAGGCAAAGGCCGCTCGCCGATTCGTTCAGTCATTGCAATCACATCGCAATAGCTGGGACTTTGGTATGCGCCAGATGCTTTGATCTGGGTAACTACGGTGCTCCGCGATGGCGGCCGATACAAATCCGTTGGTAGCGCGTTCGATCCCCGCCCGCCCGCGTCAACGTTGGGTAGTGCTTGGTCGTCAGGTCACAGTCAGTGTCCGCAACCGAGGATAGATCGTGTCCCACGGTTCGAGCCGACCGGTCAGCAGCCACGCATTGATGTCACCCTGTACCTCGCCGACCTTTATGGCGTCACGGAAGTTAGGCCGTATGCGGTCCGGATTTGTGCCGATGTAGAGCATCGCATCCTTGTCCGGCGGCGGAGGTGGAAAATAGCCATAACTGCGATTACTGCTGTACGCGTTGGGCAGATCGTACTTCCCCGACAAATCATCGATGTACGCCGCCAGAATGTAAGACTGACCCATCACCACGGTGTGCGCGCGGAGCGGCTCCGGCAGTGCGTGATAGGTCGCCGCGGTGCGCTGTGCAATCTGCTCTGGCACCTGAGAGCGCGTGATCGCCGCCCCCACGACCAGCATTCCGACAGCCACCGCCACGCTGAGTGCGTAGACGGGCCAGACCACCCACCGCCAGCATGCCCCATCGGACTCGCGGCGGTGCTGCAAACTCACTGCTCCAGCCGCGGCGAGTGGCGCGTAGAGGCCTGCCAGGTAGTAGGGCCGTCCCTCGGTCGCCACAAACATGACGTAAAGAATGACGAATGTCGCTGAAAGAAAGCGATATTGCCGCAGCTCCTCTGCGCGCAGCAGGCAATAGAGTCCGTAGGTCATCAGTACGGTGGCCGCCACTCCGGCGAAGATGATGAGCCCCACGGCGATGCCGAGCCGGCCCCCGTAAAGGGCGTCGGCCTCGCTCCCCACGACCGTCGTCATCTTCAGCTGCGGCCAGCCGTGAGCGCTCTGCCAGGCCAGTGTCGGCGCTGAAATCAGGGCACACACGGCGAACCCCGCCCAAAGCAGCCGCCGTTGCAGCAGATCCCGCGGCCCGAGAGCCGCGACAGTTACCAGCAGGACAACGCACAGCAGTAGCACCTGGAACTTCGTCATCGCCGCCATCCCGGCGACCACGCCGCAAGCGAGGAGTAGGCGATCGTCGCGCAGCCGTATCCATCGGATCAGCAGCCACAGCAGAGTCAGCCACTGCACAGGCTCAAGCGTGTACGGCGTCAACCAATGCCCGGCAAGCGTCGTCCAGATACCAGTTGCCTGCGCACCGGCCGTGAACACCTGCGCCCTTCGACCTCCGCCGAGCTCCCGCGCGATCAGCGCCGCGACTAGCACTGCTGCCGCGCTGGCAAGGATCGCGGGCGCTCTAAGCGCCAGAATCGAGCCCGGTGCTATCGCGTCCATCAACCGAGCCAGCGCCGGTGCCAACGGAGGTTGATCGGCAGAGCCCCAGTCCAGGTGCTTGCGGCCAATCGCCAGCATGTACACCTCGTCGAACCAATACCCCTTATCAGCGATGGCCGCCGCGAATTGCGCCACCGCGACCAGGACGGCGACCGGCAGCACACCCCTGACGGCGAGCGGCGCGATGGCGCCGTTTACCGCGTCGCGGTTGGCTATGGAACCCGCTGCCCCGAAGCTGAAACAGCGCCCGGGGCTGCAACAATGTCTGGTTAGTCGATCGGAGAGTGGAAGAACCACAACTGGCCCTCTAGATCCCGGGCGCCCCATTCCCGCACACCATACGGCTGGCTGGTGGGTTCCTCGATGACATCAGCCCCTGCCGCCATACATCGCTGATAGTGGGCGTCGACGTCGTGGACGTTGATCACCGTCATGCCGGTGGCCGCGCCCAAGGTGCGTGGCGACCTGTAGTCGTTGGCCGGTGGATGCAGCCAGATCACGTGATCGCCTGCGCGGACCTCCCCATGGAGGTGACGGCCCTGCTCGTCTTGGCGCAGCGATCCGGCGGTAAGCCCGAAGACGCGAACGAGGTACTCATGAGCCGCAGCGAGGTCGTCATAGACCAAGAGTGCCGTAGTGCTGTGCGCGGTGGAGGCGAGCATCGTCATCTCCTCGATAGTGGCGAACAGTTCGTCGGTGGATGGATCGTCATAGCGGGCCAGGGCGGACACCATCTCAGAGAGCCGGGATGTCAGACTCGTTGCCAATTGGACTCGGCGGCGGGTGTCGTCGAGGTGGCGTTGCACCGCGTCGCGAAGCTGCCATTGAGGATCGTCGAGAACCCAGGCGATCCGGTCGAGGGGAAACCCGAGTCCTCGCAACAAGCAGATCCGATACAGCCGTGCGACATCGTCGGCGGTGTAGAGACGGTGACCCGACGGCGAGCGACAGGACGCCCTCAGGAGACCGATGTGGTCATAGTGATGAAGCCCGCGCACCGTCAACCCGGTGAGCTCGGCCAGTGCGCCCACTTTCCACACTCGCGGGGGGACCTGCAATTGATCCGAAGTGATCATGCACGACAGGCTAGGACCTGACGCAGCGTCAGGAGCAACCTAGAGATGGCGGCGCGGGGCCGGTCAAGGGCGACGAGTCGGCCAGCGCCACCATCGCAGATCTCGAAGCCGAGCAACCCACGCGATGTGAATTCCGCGGCTGGTGCACACCTTCTGCCATGCCCTTGGCGAACGGGCGGCATCGGAAAGGATTCCTGGCTCAAGCCGCCGGCGCCGAGGGAGGCATAGCCGTTCCGGTTGCCGTGTTGGATTGTGCGCGTCATCACCGGCTCCTTTGCCGTCGCTGGACACAGCCCGCGTTTAGGGTCGAAGCGGGTTTTGTCCGCAGCGTGAATCGGTTTCGGCCGCACAAATCCGGGCACTGTCGCCGCACGAAGGGCCTGTTTTGGTCAATCGAGGCTTGGCCACCGCA
>JAOPWC010000116.1 GCA_025965895.1 Mycobacterium sp. | reverse complement strand
GGAGAACAGCGGCGACCTCGCCGTCGCATTGGGGTTGACCGAGTCCACGGTCGGCCACCATCTGACCCAGCTCCGGCGGGCGGGACTGGTCGAGTCCGAACGCCGCGGCATGAACGTCTACCACCGACCGCACCGCGACGCTGTCTGGGCACTATGCACCGTGTTGGACCCCACCTGCTGCGCCTAGATCGAGTCGGCCACCGAAGACGCGGGCTTGTGGCGTACCCGGTTAGATTAGATGCCGAGAGATCCTGCGAAACCGCTACTTTCAAGACGAACTTCCGAGAGTCACAGATGTCGTCTATTTCGAGACGGCGTCCAGTTCTGCTCGGGCCTGGTCGATTTGGTCGTAGGCGTAGGTCGCCATCGCGGCGGTTGACATCGCCACACCGTTGCGAGCGAAGGATTCATAGGTCTTGTCGCCGAGGACCTCGCGGAGATGGGCGATCGCGGTGGTCATCTCGGGGACCCACGTTGCGGTAGCGGGATTGAACGCGAAACCTGCGATGGTGGCCGCCGGTTGGTGGCGTCCGAGCCGGCTGAAAAGGGCGGCGAGTACCGCCAGGGGAGTACGCATCGCGGTGGTGTTGCCCGAGTCGTGGTAGTTGCCGACGGCGACGATGACGTATTCGAACGCGAGCAGAGGGTCGCCGTACTTGGCTTCCAGGCGGCACAGGATGGCCGCCACGCCTGTCTCGTTCATGCGGTTACCGCTGTCTTGAGCGATCACCAGGCCCCGGCGCAGGGCGTCAACCGCGCGGACGGGATCAGCATCACCGAAGGCGATGCCGTAGGCGAGCAGCGCATACGAGAGCGCCAACGGGTTGCGGGTGGCCTCGGCAGCCTCGATTAGGCCGTCAGCGACTGCCATCGCTTCGTCACGCGAACCTGCCATTGTCAGTGAGAAGACCAGGGATGCCCTGGTGAGCGTGTGGGTGTCGCGACCACGCGCGAGTTGGGCGCGGCACACGTCGACCGACCGTTCGGGCTGGCCGATAGCTAGGTACGGGCCGCCAAGCCAGCCCTGGATGCCATACGGAACATCCTCGCCGCCCGTGCCGATCACCACCTGGGCGGCGTCGCTGTAGCCGACAGCGTCCGCGACCCGTCCCACCACCCAGCAGTACGTTGCCATCACGTACAGTGCCGGCAGCCCGGGGTGGTTGGTGGCGCGGGCTGGCTCGATGAGTTCTTCGACCCAGGTTGTGGGTTCGCCATTTTCGACCAAAAAGCCGACAAAAGCCGCGTACGTCGCGATGGTAGCCGCGGTATCGAGCGCGCCGTGGTCGGCGGCCCACCGGAAAGCCGTGCGCAGATTGGCCAGCTCGACGTCGAACCACGAGTATGCGTCGCGCTGCCGCGGACTGTCCCATAGGGCCATGATGTCCGCTTCGCGCTCTGCGAAGTGGCGAGCATGCGCGTTCCGAGCCTCGGTCGCTGCGCCGTTGGCGATGAGTTGCTCCTCAGCGAACTGGCGGATCGTCTCCAGCATCGAAAACCGGGTCCGTCCCGATGACCTGTCGGCGACCAGTAGCGACTTGCGCACCAGGGCATCGAGCAGGTCCAGGACGGCGTAGTCGTCGGCGGACTCTGCTACTGCGCAAGCGCTTTCGAGATCGAATCCCCCGGCGAACACCGAACACCGGTCGAGCAGATCTTTTTCGGCGTCGTCGAGCAGGTCGTGGGACCACGCCACCGTGTGGCGCAGGGTGTGGTGACGCTCCAGGCCGCGCCGTGACCCGACCAGCAACCGGAACCGATCATCGAGACGATCCCGTACCTCGCTGGCGGTCATTGACGCCATCCGAGACGCCGCCAATTCGATGCCCAACGGAATCCCATCCAGGCGCTGGCAGATCTCCACCACCGCATCCGCATCATTGGTCATCGAGAAGCGCGGAGCGATGGCCCGGGAGCGTTCGACGAACAGCTCCACCGCAGGGGAACCGGTCCCCGCGACGACATCCAACGACGACACCGGCCACACTTGCTCTTGGGCCACCCCTAGTCCTTCACGGCTGGTCGCGAGAATCGTCACGGTGGCCGACTGCGCGAGGATCGCCTCGATGAGATCGGCTGCGGCATTGAGCACGTGCTCGCAGTTGTCGATCACCAACAGCCGGACTCGGGCCTGCAACGCCGCCGCCACACTGTCGCTCATGCTCTTGCCGGGTTGCTGGGTGATGCCCAGCACCGCGGCCACCGCGTCGGGCACCGATGCGGGATCAGTGACGGCTGCGAGTTCGAAAAGCCAAACACCATCGGGGAACTCATCGGCCAATTGCGCCGCGACTTCCAATGCCAGCCGGGTCTTGCCAACTCCGCCTACCCCGGTCAGCGTCACCAACCGGTGAGACCGCACCGCGGTCTTGATCGAGTCGACCTCGGACTCGCGCCCAATCAAGCTCGTGGTCGCCGGACGCAGGTTTCCCGGCGTCGTATCCAGCGCCCGCAGCGACGGAAACTCCACGCGCAGTCCCGCTGACCGTACTTGAAACACCCCAACCGGTATCGGTACGTCCCGCAATCGTCGCGGCCCCAGATCCAACAGATCAAGCCCGCTCAGCAGGCCCGCTGTTGAGTCGGCGACCAGTATCTGACCGCCATGCCCGGCGGCCATCACCCGCGCAGCACGGTTGAGCACCGCACCGAAATAGTCGTGCTCCCGCAGCTCGGCTTCCCCGGTCGCCAGCCCCATCCGGACCGGCAACTCCAGGGCCCGCTGTGCAGTTACGGCAGCGTCGACTGCGGACCCCGGCGACGAGAACGCCGCGCACACCCCGTCGCCGGTGTGCTTGAACAGGAAGCCGCCGCGCACCGCAATCGTCTTGCGCAGCACCTCGTCGTGCGCGGTTAGCGCTGCCCGCATCGCAGCCGCGTCGGATTCCCACCGACGAGTCGATCCCTCAATATCGGTGAACAGGAACGTCACAACACCCGAAGGCGGGTCCCCCGCGGACACCCGCACAGAATGTCACACAAAGCCCTGTTCAACGTGGCAATCGCGACTGACTTTCGAGACTCTCGAAACACGTCTGATTTGAGACGGCCTGAAGTCCGTGTAGACAAACCCGTACGCGGTCAATACGATTCTGCATTTCCGGTCACCCGCCGACCACGACCCAAGGGGCACTAGGGGCACGGCAGACTGCGGGTTTTCGGCAGGGGAGCTAGTCCGGCGCGACCGGGAGGTCCGGGCAGCCCTTGATGTAGCCGATGTCGGGCGACACCCAGTCCCGCCACTGGCGGTGGCTCATGTTGGCCGTCAATTTGGTGCACAGCATGTCCGGCGACGCGTCAGCCGGCCATAGCCGCACCGTGGTGTCGGCGCTGGCGAGTCGGTGGCCGTCGGGGCTGAACGCCACACTCCTCACCTTGTCGGTGTGGCTGAGGGGGTCGCCGACGGGTTGGCCGGTGTCGGCGTTCCACAGCCGCACTGTGGTGTCGCTGCTGGCGGAGGCGAGTCGGTGCCCGTCGGGGCTGAACGCCACACTCCATACCGTGTTTGTGTGGCCGGTCAAGGGGTCGCCGACGGGTTGGCCGGTGTCGGGGTTCCACAACCGCACCGTGCCGTCCAAGCTGGCGGTGGCCAGCCGGTGCCCGTCGGGGCTGAACGCCACACTCCACACCGTGCCGGTGTGGCCGGTCAGGGGAGCGCCGAGGGGTTGGCCGGTGTCGGCGTTCCACAACCGGAGTGTCGTGTCGTCGCTGGCGGAGGCGAGCCGGTGCCCGTCGGGGCTGAACGCCACACTGGTCACCAGGCCGGTGTGGCCGCTGAGGGTGCCGCGCACGAACGCACGGCCGGTGTCCGGGTTCCACAACCGCACCGTGGTGTCGGCGCTGGCGGAGGCCAGCCGGTGCCCGTCGGGGCTAAACGCCACACTCCATACCGGGCCGGTGTGGCCGGTGAGGGGCTGGCCGACGGGTTGGCCGGTGTCGGGGTTCCACAACCGCACCGTGGTGTCGAGGCTGGCGGAGGCCAGCCGGTGCCCGTCGGGGCTAAACGCCACACTGGTCACCGTGCCGGTGTGGCCGGAGAGGGGGTCACCGAGGGGGTGACCGGTGTCGGCGTTCCACAACCGCACCGTGGTGTCGGCGCTGGCGGAGGCCAGCCGGTGCCCGTCGGGGCTAAACGCCACACTCCATACCTTGTTGGTGTGGCCGGTGAGGGGGTCGCCGAGGGGTTGGCCGGCCTCGGGGTTCCACAGCCGCACGGTGCGATCCCAACTGCCGGAGGCGATGCGGTGGCCGTCGGGGCTGAACGCCACACTGGTCACCGTGTCGGTGTGGCCGGTGAGGGGGTCACCGACGGGGTGACCGGTGTCGGGGTTCCACAACCGCACCGTGTCGTCTTTGCTGGCGGAGGCCAGCCGGTGCCCGTCGGGGCTAAACGCCACACTGAACACCGTGTTGGTGTGGCCGGTGAGGGGGTCGCCGACGGGTTGGCCGGTGTCGGGGTTCCACAGCCGCACCGTGGTGTCGGCGCTGGCGGAGGCCAGCCGGTGCCCGTCGGGGCTAAACGCCACACTGGTCACCGAGTTGGTGTGGCCGGTGAGCGGCTGGCCGACGGGTTGGCCGGTGTCGGCGTTCCACAGCCGCACCGTGTTGTCGTAGCCGGCCGAGGCGAGTCGGTGCCCGTCGGGGCTAAACGCCACACCCGATACCGGGCCGGTGTGGCCGGCGAGCGGCGGGCCGAGGGGTTGGCCGGTGTCGGCGTTCCACAGCCGCACCGTGGTGTCGCCGCTGGCGGAGGCCAGCCGGTGCCCATCGGGGCTGAACGCCACACTGGTCACCGAGTTGGTGTGGCCGGTGAGCGGCTGGCCGACGCGTTGCCCAGTGTCGGGGTTCCACAGCCGCACCGTGGTGTCGGCGCTGGCGGTGGCCAGCCGGTGCCCATCGGGGCTAAACGCCACACTGATCACCGCGGCGGCGTGGCCGGTGATGATTTTGAGGGTGCTGGCTCGTTGGACAACGGCGCTGTAGAGCGGGCCTTCGTCAGCGGGGGTGGTGAGGGTACGGGCGGCCAGGATCTGGTGGAAAGCCCGCGCGTCCCCGCCGGGCTGGGTGCCGCCCAGCATGCCCTGCGCCTGCGCGACCAGCTTCTGCACGGTCGCCGTCCGCAGATTGGTCTGCGCTTGCTGCCGGGAGTTGGTGGCCTGGCCGAATGCGATCACCGCGACGACGGCCCCGACGAGGGCGATGACGGCGACGACCGCCGTTGCGGCCAGCACGCGGCGCAGAATTTGGGAGCGTCGGCGCAGGGCTGCGGTGTGGGCCTCGGCCGTTTCCTGGCGCTCTTGGGCGGCTTGGGCACGGTCTTGAGCGTGGCGGAGTTCGGCTTGGCGCTGGTCTTCTTCGCCTTGTAATTTTTGGTTTTCGGCGTGGCGGCAGGCGGTCAGATACTCGCGGGTGTGGGCGAGGCGGCCGCGGAATTCTGGTGTTTCGGCGAGGGTTTCGGCGTCGGTGAGCCGGGTGCCGGTCACCAGCCAGGCCGGGTCGCGCTCGTGGGTGTCCCAGGCGGCGGCGTTGCTTTCCAGCTCGTCGGCGGTGATGAGGTTTTGGCGTTGTTCGCGCAGCCATCCGGCCAGTTCGCGCCATTGGCGCAGCAGGCTTTCCAGCGCGACCTCGACGACGACCTGCCCGTCGCGGGTGTCTTTGACCAGCAGCCGTTTCTCGACGAACCCCTCGATCAAGCTGTGGCTGGTGGCGGGCAGGTCAGTGTAACGAGCCAGACGGCGCATCGGCTGGTCGCTGGCCGGGTTGATGGTGGCCAGCCACGGGATAAACGCATGATGCAGGATGTCGAGCTGGGCCTGGCGCTGGTCAGGGTGGGCGGCCAGCAACTTGTCGACCTCGGTCTGCACGATTTGGGCCATCCCGCCCATCGATTCATACTCGGCCAAGGTCAGATCGCCGTCGTCGCCGAAATCGTGGTAAAGGCGCTCCAACGTCAACGCCAGCAACGGCAGCGCGTCAGCCCCTTCTGCCTCGGCCAGCAGCCGCTCCACCAGCGCAGGTTCGACGGTCAGTCGCTGCCCGGCGGCGCTGGCGCGTCGAGCCGGACCTGTGATGACGTCCTTGTATCCGGTAGGCGGCATGGGTTTGAGCTCATCGAATACAACGCTGTGGACTCCGTCCAGTTGGGGGGCGATTTGCACTGGCTCGTAGCGGTCGGCGCGGATGGTGACCGACACGATCATCGCCGGGGTGACCCCCGCCTCATGCTCGACCAGGGCAGCCAGTAACTCCAAGAAGCGCGGGGCCTCTGGCCCGGCGTCGGCATTGAACAGTTCCTCGGCCTGATCCACCGGCAGCACCAGGGTGGGGGCGGGCTGCTCGGCGGCCACATCCAACAGCCGGGCGCGCGCTACCTGTCGGGCCTCCTCCAACCACCCCCGCAGCCGCTCCACGTGGTCGGGGTGACAGGCGTTCTTGATCTCCCCCAGCATCGGCTCGCGCAAGCCCAGGTCGGTACGCAGGCAGTGGATGGCGCGAGCCACGCCGAGTTCCCCAGTCAGCACCGCCCGTTCCGGGCGGACAATGTCGAGCGGAAGGAAGCGGCGGTCGTCGCGGCGCAGCCTCGGCAGCAGCCCGGCGCGCAGAAACGACGACTTCCCGGCACCAGAGGGGCCGAGGATCACCAGCAGCGACTGCACCCCCGAGGTGCGCATCCCGTGCAGCACGTCCAGCCCGCGCACGATCTGGGCGTCGCGCCCGAAAAACACCGCCGCATCCGCCTCCTCCAGCGGTGCCCACCCTCGATACGGGGCGCGGTCAGGATCACCCGGCGGCGGCCACGGGAAGTGCTCGGCCCCGATCCCCAGGGCGCACAATGCGTCCAGCAGCCGCTGCAGGCCCTCGGTGGAAAACACCACCGGCTCCCCGCCATCGGCGATGTCGATCTCTGTGGTGAGGCCGTGGTCGGGGAACAGGTCGCAGCGCTGCCATTCTGAGGTGATCCCGGTGTCGGGCAACGGCTCTAGCCGGGCGCACAGGATCGTCTTGTTCAGCGTCTCGGCGTAGCGGAACTCGGTCTTGCACTCGTGGGAGGCTTCCCAGTGCTTCGACAGCAGGCAGATCACCGCCTCGCAGCGGCTGTTGGCCTGCTGCAATGCCTGCTTCCACCGTTCCCCGGGCCGGATGCCGGTGTGCGGGTCCAGATCCAAGAAGATCTCCTCGGCTAGACCCGGCTCCTGCTCGATCAGCCACTTCTTGACCGCCATCGCCTGACGGCTATCGCGGCTGGAATGACTCAGAAACACCCGCGACATACGATCACCCACCGGATTTCGAGCAACCAGCAGCTGACAGCCCGGCCGAGCCCACCACCACACCTGCGGTGCAGCTCCCCGCCGCCGACCCCGACCGGCAGGCTCGTCGACGGGCGTGATGGACGAGCGTGGCGACCAACACGACACCACCGGCCGCCAAAGCCCCGGCGGCGACACCGCCACCAACCCACCCCGGCCGCCAGAACCCACCCCGCGCAGCCGTGACCCAACAGATCACCCCACCAGTGTCAACCCTGAACACCCTTCCTTTGCGCCAAACGATCATTCCGCCCGGTCGGGTGAGACATGAAGGACGCGCCCAAAATGTACTCAACTAGCAGGGCGACCGTGTGGGGGCACGCATGTCGGTGTTCTTGCCGCTGAACGTCGCTTCGGTAAATGAGGTGTTCTTGCCGCTGAACGTCGCTTCGGTGAATGAGGTGTTCTTGCCGCTGAACGTCGCCCCGCTGAAAAAAACATCTTCGAAGGGCACGCCGGTGAAACGTAATCGTGACCGGACCAGTTGGTTGGAGCCTCAGGTTGTGCTGTCTGTCCCGAAAGACGTCTGTTTCGAGACACCGGTCCACCGCCCGGCTCAGGCATACGGGTCGGAGAAGTCGTACGAGCGACGATGCGTCGAGGCGATGTTCGTCTCCCCGCAGAGCACAAGCAGGCCATCCGTCACACGGCGGGACGGGAGGGTCATCGACGAGATAGTCAACTGGGCCAAGTGATTCGGGCTCCGTTGCACCCGTCGCTGCTCGACCGAATACCGATCGAGGCTGGTGGGGAAGGAGCCCGACCATGAATGTCGGCCACTGCCCCGCCTGAGGCGAATCATGCATGAAGCCGTGCGCGGTGCTCTTTTCCGAATGCTGAGTCCTGTGACCTAAGGCTCCGAGGGCGGTCACCGCTTTCGGAACGGCCCCACGAACCCTGACCCTGTTGGCACCGGCTACCGGGTACGAAGCTCGGTCCCGTATTTCACGCACCCGTTGAGCACATCATTGAAATCCCACCACGACGGTGTCGCATTCGTGTTCTGCCAGTGGGCGATTGTGATGTTGCAAGCCCGTGCGGAAATGGCCCCGAGTGTCTCCGGCTCAGGCCCGAGGCTGACGTTAGCCATCGCCGCCGGTCCCATTTCGTTATAGCCGAACTGGTAACTCTGTGACGGGGCATTGAACACAACCAGCAGCAAGATCACCGTGACCACGACGGCCACAAAGGCTGCGGCGACTGCCAAGCCGATCTTGGCCCGCCTGCTTAGGCCCTGCCGGTACTGCCGGAACGGGTACTGCGATTGAGGTGCATGCCCGCGCGACTGCTGGAACGAGTCATCTTGGGGAGTCCGCTCGAGCCATTTGTCCACCCTCCCGGACGGTCGGGGATCGTCGTTGAAGGACGCATACCGGGGTTGGAAGGGAGGCGGGTAGACGGGGGGCCCTTGAGGGGCCGGAACTGTCCCGACGATTGGTGCTCCGCACTCTCCGCAGAAATGCTGGCCTTCAGGGTTCTCATGGCCGTTCGGGCAGGTCACCATGATCGCCGCCGATTTGGGTGTCGGCGACGGCCAGTTGGGGTCCGCATCCTCGGCGGGCTTCGGCTGTGGCGGTGGCCAGTTCGGGTCGATCTCGTCGGACACATTGCCTCCCCAGACGTCCCGGGTGGGGTCAACAGTAGCTGAGGCGTCCGCGTATCAGAGGGAAACCGCAGGTTCCTCGGGCCGCGGGCCGTGCCATCGGCTCTGAGGTTCGCCGCCTTGCTGACTGGCCGGAACGCACAGCTATGCGCGTGCGTTGGCGATATTCTCTGAAGCTCTGGGCTCTAACCAGCCCGCCTTCACTACCCGGGGAGGAGCTCGAATGACATCACCCCAGGCACCGGCAGACTGGTACCCGAATCCTGACGGCTCTGGCGACGAACGGTACTGGGACGGGCAGCGGTGGACTAAGGATCGCCGGGCACCGTCGTCGGCCACGGCAAGCCCCCCCGACCCGGCTCCGACTTCGCGTGGCGCGGCTCCGGCACCCCCGGGTCCTGCACCGGCTCCGCCACCCCCCCGCCGCACCTTCTCGTCGGGGCAGCGGGCGCTGTTGTGGACCGCCGGGGTGCTGGGCGCGCTGGTGATCGTGATCGCGGTGCTGATCGTGATCAACGCGCGCGACAAACAGAACCAACAGCAACAGCTGCCCCCGACGGTGAGCGAATCGGTGACCACCCCGTCGGCGGCGCCCGTTTATCCGCAGAATTGGACGCAAAGGCCAAGGGGTAAGTAAAGGTAATAGGCAGATCGGGTATTCCGTCCGATTAACGCCGACCGTGCTGCCCGCACCCGACGAGAACTAGCATGACCACCCCACAGCACCTGTCCGACCGCTACGAGCTGGGCGAAATCCTCGGCTTCGGCGGGATGTCGGAGGTCCATCTGGCCCGGGACCTTCGGCTGCATCGCGATGTCGGGGTCAAGGTGCTGCGGGCCGACCTGGCCCGTGACCCCAGCTTCTACCTTCGGTTTCGCCGCGAAGCCGAAATGCCGCCGCGCTGAACCACCCGGCGATCGTGGCGGTGTACGACACCCGGCGACCCTACAACCGAGGTGGCCTTCAATGCTGCCGGTTCGGACGCGCCAACGACCTCGGTTCTGGCGAGCCCAGAAGAACCTGAACCGCTATTTTGACAGCAAAGACAACGACCAGTTCACTCGACGCAGGTTCGAGGTCGTCGTCGCCACCAAGCGCCGGTCAGATTCAGCACGAAAGGGCCTTCCGTCGATGCCTCGAGAGTTCAACGAGGAAATAGTCAGCTCCTACTACGAGCTGCAGGGTTACTTCGTTCGCATGAACGTTCCTTACCGCCCCGCAGATGACCGCAATGACTCCAGTGACATCGACATAGTCGCGGTGCACCCGCTCGAAGACAAGAAATGCATCGCGTGCGAGGTCAAGGGCTGGCACACCGGACGATTCACCATGGGCACCTGGAGGTCCTGGCCGCAGCTGCTGAACTTCACCTGCGCGCCCGCCACGGCTGCTTTGAGAGAACTGACTGGGGACCGGATGCTCCAGCACGTCCTCGTTGTCCCGCCAATAAATGACCAGCAGCGTGGCGGGGTTGAAGCCCATGCCAATCAACACAATGTCGAGCTGCTCGAATGGCCGAGGCTCATCAGGGAGATGATCTCGTTCATCGATGTGCGACGGAATGCACGCAACCAAACTGACCATGTTCTAAGGGTCTTGCTGAAATACGGGTTCCTAAACGCGCCGGGCGAACCGTAAGCGCAAAGATCACTGAGCCGGGGAGCCTGATGGCGATATGTTCCGTGGGCCGCCCAACTTGGTTGACGGAGTTGCGACGGACTATCAAGACTCTCGTAACTCGTCTATTTCGAGACTCGATGTGCAGTGGTCTCAAAAACTTGACGTTGGAGACGGCACGGCGATATGGCGGACATCGCTCACGAGCAGTGACACGATGGTCGTGTGGGTCGTGGGCCACGGAACTGCCGCTCACCCAAGTTCTGTAACTAGTAGAACAAGTAGCCAGCTTATGTTCGGTACGCCATCTGCGCGAAGGGCCATCGCTGTCGGCGCTGTCTTGCTTGCACTGGTTACGGCATGTTCGCACGGCCATGCAGCGCACCCGGCCGTAAGCGACAGCGCGCAGGCAACGCGGGCTCCAGTTCTGCCTGCGCTGGCGCCCTATGCGGCCCCTACACCCATGTTGCCGCCGGATGCGGCGCCCACACCCGACTTCGCGGCAGTCTCCAAGCTGATGAACGACGCGATTGCGGCACATAAGCTGCCGGGTGCGGTGGTTGTGATCGGGCACGGCGGCAATGTCGTCGTCCACCAGGCTTATGGCTCGCGGAAGCTTGCCGGCGAGCTGGGACTAGATGGATCGCCTGCACCTGCAGAGCCGATGACCGAGGACACCATCTTCGACGTGGCGTCGTTGACGAAATCCCTTGCAACGGCGACTGGCGTCATGCAGCTATACGAACAGGGCAAGGTTCACTTCGACGATCCCGTCCAGAAATATTTGCCGGACTTCAACCCGTCGAACGATTCACAGCGTGCAAAAGTGACGGTTCGCATGTTGCTAACGCACACTTCAGGCGAGACGGGGGACGTCGACCTCAAAGATCCGTGGGGGCTGGATCGAGCCGACAAAACAGAAGGCATTCGTCGTGCGCTCACCGCGCCGCTGCAGTCGGGGCCCGGTGAGGTGTTCCGCTACTCCGACATCAACTTCATTCTGCTCGGCGCGCTGATCGAGAAAGTCACAGGTGACGCAGAAGACGTCTACGTTCAGCAGCACGTGTTCGCGCCACTCGGCATGCAGGACACCCGTTATCTCCCCCCGGCCAAAGCATGTGGTCCACACAAGATGAGAGGAGCGGCGATTGCGTGGGCTCCCGCGTCAACAGGGCGCGTGCCGGTCGCTTGTCCTGCAGGTACGTGGAGCACCAGTCTTTTGTCGCGCGTCGCACCGACGGCACGTGACGACGAGAGCAGAGCCGATCCGGGCAAGAATCCCGATATTGATTACCTGCTTCGGGGCACTGTGCATGACACGACGGCGCGGCGTATGGGTGGAGTGGCCGGGCATGCCGGTGTGTTCTCGACGACGCACGATGTCAGCATCTATGCGCAGGCCCTGCTTGATCGGCTTGCGGGCCGCCCGAGCGAGTTTCCGCTGAAGCAAGCGACTCGGGAGTTGATGACGACTCCGCAGCAGCCCGGACATTCAGCTCAACAACTCGACGCAGCGAACGACGCCGCCCGAGAAGCCGTCGCAACGAGACCGAATACAACAGATCCGCTGCTCGCTCCGAACTATCCGGCGATCAAGGGACAAAACCTGCGCGGCTTTGGCTGGGATATCGATACGGCCCAATCCACGGCGCGAGGCATAGTCTTTCCCATCGGTAGCTTTGGCCACACCGGCTTTACCGGAACCTCGCTTTGGATGGACCCAGGCTCAAATACCTACGTAGTTCTGCTCGCGAACTCAATCCATACGCGAGGCAGCCCACCGATGTCGACTCTGCGAGGTGAAGTGGCGACGGCGACGGCCCAGGCCCTGCGTCTCTACGGCAGTGGGTGATCGGCCACGGATTCGATACCTGCCGGCCAGCGATAACCAGCGCGGTTATGTCGACGATCATCGCTCAAAGTGCTGATAGTCGAGGGGAGCTCGCCAGTCACCACCCCAGCGCCAACCACGATCGGTGAAGACGCGCACGGCAGCATCTCCCGCGTGCAGAACTGCTGGGTCTGTGCGGTTGCGGTCGAGGTATGGCGCGGCGTCCTTGGGTTGGAAGGCACCCGTCCGATCGATGGAGGGGTTGAGCAACGGGTTGAGATCGATGGCTCTACCGAATGCGTGCTGAGACCAGCGGCCCGTGCCGGGAATGTCTCGGCAATTGAACGCCGAGGTGTTGTTGTCTTCCATGGACAACTCATCGTCGGCGCCCGGATAGGTGTCCGCCGTGCGGATCTTCTCGATCGGATAGCGCAGTTGAAGGAGTTGCTCGAAGATCGCGACGACCTCCGATGCCAGATCTTCATGCACGACCACGTCGCCGCGGTGGGTCTGGCCGTCGAAGCCGATGTAGTTGACCTCAACCCGGCGCAGGTCCCGCGGCTCAAGTGGGCATCCGGGATGCCAGCTCGGGCCGAGGTCGGCGGCGCTGACGTGCCGAATCGTCGTGGTGGCGGGTGCTGTCGGCGTGGCGGGCGGCGGCGTGGCGGCAGACGGTGAGGTGTCGGCGACGGACGGTGGCGACGTCGCCGCCTGAGGCGGCGGCAAGGAGCTGCACTGCACAAGAACGGCACCAGTTATCGCCAGCGTGGCGATCCGCCAAGCGCTGACCAGTGACGAGCCCTGACCGCTTAATCTCATCTGAAACACCGCTGCAAGAGGCGGTTTCGCACGACTTGCCCAGATACGGCCAACGCTACCGCAGATGAAACGCAGTTTCTGCGTTTGCGATGCGCCAGCGGCGCCGTGCCCGGGTATGCCGCTCGCGCGGATGGAGACGACGGTCGCGTTCACCCCGGGATAATTGTGCTGCGCCGGTAGACATCCTGTGCCGGTGTTCCACCGGCGACCCAACCGGTTGGGGACAACTGCGGCCCGCCGAGGACGCGCTGGAGCGGGCATCGGAGTCTGATTGGACTATCGTCAGCGTGATGCGCGACTGGACGACGATCCCGGCGACGACGCATTCTCCCACCGCTCCCCGCGCGCCCGTTGAGGCTGTGCCGGGCATGTCCTGGATTCCCGCGCAGACATGCGCCCTCGGCTCTGACAGCCACTATCCGGAGGAAGGCCCTGCCCACGAGGGCAGCGTCGACGGGTTCTGGATCGCGGCCCGCCAAGTCACCAACGCGGAGTTCGGCGAATTTGTTGAGAAGACCGGCTATGTGACCCTCGCCGAGCTGCCTCCCGATCTGGCTGACTTTCCGGGTGCGCCTGCCGAGAATCTGCAGCCCGGTTCGATGGTGTTCAGCCGCACGCGCGGGCCGGTGGACCTTCGGCACATAAATTTGTGGTGGACCTGGACGCCGGGTGCGTCGTGGCGGCATCCACGGGGGCCGCGCTCGTCGTTCACGGGCCGAGAGGATCACCCCGTCGTGCACGTCGCCTACGCCGATGCCGAGGCATATGCGCTGTGGGCGGGCCGCGCACTGCCGACCGAGCGGGAATGGGAGGCCGCCGCGCGCGGCGGCCTGGATCAGGCGACGTACACCTGGGGCAATGAACCGGAGCGGCCCGGACAGCGGCTGGCCAACTACTGGCACGGCGAGTTCCCGTATCTGCCGGACACCGGTTACGGGCGCACTGCTGCGGTCGGGAGCTTTCCCCCCAACGGCTACGGGCTATTTGACATGGCTGGCAATGTCTGGGAGTGGACCACCGACTGGTACGGGCCGGGTCGAGCCGAGGGGCCATGCTGCGCGACCGACAGCTACGACCCTCGTCAGCCGCAGTTTAAGATCCCGCGCAAAGTGATTAAGGGCGGCTCGTTCCTGTGCGCGGACAGCTACTGCCTCCGTTACCGGCCTGCCGCCCGGCGCCCGCAGATGGTTGATACCGGGATGAGTCACATCGGCTTTCGCTGTGTACAGCGCACACCGAATCCCCTCGTTCGGACTGCCGGGTGCTGAGAGCCAGACGTACCTACACTCGGGGCAGCACTCGCTCTAGATGGTGAGACCAACGAAGGCCCGCGCCAGCACTTCTTCTACGTCTCAGACGATGGCGATCTGACCGGGTTGCGGTTCGACAACTGGAAGATCGTCTTCGTGGCGCAGCGGGCCGCCGGGACGCTGCGGATCTGGCTGGAGCCTTACACCGAATTGGGTGCAGCGAAGCTGTTCAACCTGCGGACCGACCCCTATCAGCGGGCCGACATCACCTCCAACACCTACTTCGACTGGATGATCGACCATGTTTGGGTGTTCACCCCGGCCCAGGCCTACGCCGCGCAGATGTTGCAGACGTTTGGTCGAATTTCCCCAGCGGCAGTAGTCGGCCAGTTTCAACCTCGACCAACTGATGGCCAAGCTGCGGGCGCGCCCCCGGCAGCTGAACTCACATCACGTCCGGAGCATCAGTTGTTGGCCAAGACGTAGGGGGTGACTGCGGGTTCGGGTTAGTCATCGACACGACAATGGGCCGCGACCGCGGCATCCGCACCCATTGTCGGACAGGATCGCCACTGTGCACGAAGACGACTTCTTCGATGAAAGGGCAAGAGTCTCGGGTCCGGCCGCCGTGAAGTTGCGAACCGCTCTGCTCAATTCGCTTCGTGCCGGTCCGCTCTCCGGCGAGGACGACCTCACATGCGCCATCGTGCAGACCCGGCTGGTCCCGTAGTGAACTTGAAGCATTCGGAACCGGCGGCGGCGAAAGGCTCAGCGAGTCGGAGATCGAGCTTGCCCAGGGTGTCAAACACTCGACGGCCCCCACCGGGCGCGAAGCCGGAATCACCGCCGACTCGGTAATCCTCCTCGCCCACATTCTAGCGGCGGGTCGACCAGGAGTTTATGACCCTCGACTCAGATGATGGCCGTTGAGTTCGCGTAGGAACCCTGACCAGCCGTCGCGGTCCGGCTCGGCAGCGTAGGGTCCGTCACGCGCCCGGCAAATCGCGGATACGACGAGAGCGGTCACCAATGGCAGATCAGAAGAAGCCGAACATAGTCATGATCATGGCCGATGACGTGGGCACCTGGAACCTCAGCGCCTACCATCGCGGCATGATGGGCGGGTCCACGCCCAACATCGACAGGATCGCCCGCGAAGGTGCGCTCTTTACTGACTATTACGGCCAGCAATCGTGTACCGCAGGGCGGGCCGCGTTCATTACTGGCCAGAGTCCTTTCCGCACAGGCCTGTTGAAGGTCGGTATGCCCGCCGCCAAACAAGGCCTGCAAGATTCGGACCCGACGATCGCCGAACTGCTCAAACCCCTTGGCTACGCTTCGGCGCAGATAGGCAAGAACCACCTGGGCGACCGCAATGATTACCTGCCTACGGTCCACGGCTTCGACGAGTTCTACGGCATCCTGTACCACCTCAACGCCATGGAGGAGCCGTACGACCCGGAGTATCCCAAGGACCCAGAGTTCCGCGCGCGCTTCGGCCCGCGCAATATCGTGGACACCAAGGCAACCGACGTCGATGACCCGACCGAGCATCCGCGCTGGGGCCGGGTCGGCAAACAGACGATCGCTGATGGCGGTCCCTTGCCTCCGCACCCGGACATGGACCCGTCGGCCACAGTCAACATGGAGGACGTCGACCCGGAACTCGTTCGTCGCTCGCTGGACTTCATCGATCGCTCCGTGGCGGCGGACACACCGTTCTTTCTCTGGCACAACTCCACGCGATGCCACGTCTGGACTCACCTCGCTCCAAAGTGGCAGGGCAAGAGCGGGTTCGGCCTGTACGCCGACGCGATGATGGAACTGGACTGGGAAGTCGGGGAGATTCTCGACAAGCTGGACGAACTCGGCATCGCCGATAACACCATCGTGCTGTTTACCAGCGACAACGGCGCGGAGATCTTCAGTTGGCCCGACGGCGGCAACCAACCGTTCCGGGGCGAGAAGGGCAGCACCTACGAGGGTGGATTCCGCGTGCCCATGGTGGCCAAGTGGCCTGGCGTCATCGAGCCGGGCACCATCGCCAACGAGATCATGGCCCACGAGGACTGGCTGCCGACGCTTCTCGCCGCGGCCGGTCAGCCAGACGTGAAAGAGGACCTCCTGACGGGTCTGGCGACCGGCGACAAGACCTTCAAGGTCCACCTCGACGGCTACGACTTCAAGCCCTACTTCACCGGTGACGTTGCCGAGGGGCCACGCCGCGAGATCTTCTACTTCAGCGACAACGCTGACCTCATGGCCGTGCGCTACAACGCCTGGAAGCTGAACTTCAAGACCATCATCGGCAATCTCTTCACCGGCAAAGAGGATTCGACCAACGTTCCCGTGGTGACCAACCTGCGACAAGATCCGTGGGAGCGTTACCAGACTGAAGGCATGCTCTATGGCCGCTGGTGGGGCGAGAAGCTGTGGACCATGGTGCCCGCCATCAACATCGTCGGAGAGTTCCTCGCGACGTTCAAGGAGTACCCGCCCAGCCAGGCATCCGGCACGCTCAGCGTCGATAAGGCCCTGACGATGCTGGAAGAGGGAAGCCTCAAGAACTGACCTGGAACCGGAGTCCTCGCTAGCTCGGAACATACTGACGACCGCGCCATGGACTGTGCGGTCGTTACTGAAGCGGGTGCCAGCGCCCCGGGAAAAACCTCTGGCCTGCGACGATGTGACCCCTTGTTGCCTATTGTCACTGTTTTTATAATAATTGCCACCTAGGTTCATACCCGTAAGGCCGGCGAACGCGGATGGGCTTCGTAGGAAGGGATTCCTGATGAACGTCAACGACATGGTCATGGTGAGCGTGGATGATCATGTGGTGGAGCCGCCGGACATATTCGATGGTCGGCTGGCGTCGAAGTACGTCGAGTTCGCGCCGCGGTTCATCACGAATGCGGACGGTACGAACGTCTGGAAGTACAACGGCGAGACGGTGATGAATGTTGCGTTGAATGCCGTGGCGGGTCGCCCGAAGGAGGAATACGGGATCGAGCCGACGTCGTTCACCCAGTTGCGCCCGGGCACCTACGATCACAGCGAACGCGTCAAGGACATGAGCGCCAACGGGGTGCTGGGGTCGCTGTGCTTTCCGTCGTTCCCGCAGTTCTGCGGACAGCTGTTCGCGCGTACCGAGGATAAGGATGTGGCGCTGGCGATGGTGCGGGCCTACAACGACTGGCACATCGACGAGTGGTGTGGAAGCCACCCGGGTCGGTTCATTCCGTGTGCGCTGCCGGCGATCTGGGATCCGGAGGTGTTCGCGGCCGAGGTGCGCCGGGTGGCCAAGAAGGGTTGTCATGCGCTGACATTCAGCGAGAACCCGTCGAAGCTGGGCTGGCCCTCGATTCACTCCGATCATTGGGATCCGGTATGGCGGGCGTGCAGCGAGGAGTCGGTGGTGGTGTGCATGCACATCGGGTCGTCGTCGCAGTTGACGATCACGTCGCCGGATGCGCCGATGGATGTGATGATCACGCTGCAGCCGATGAACATCGTGCAGGCGGCCGCTGATCTGGTGTGGTCGCCGGTGCTACGCAAGTTCGCTGAGCTCAAGGTGGCGCTGTCCGAGGGCGGCATCGGCTGGATTCCGTATTTTCTGGAGCGCATCGACTACAACTACGACCGCCACCATGCCTGGACGGGTCAGGACTTCGGCGACAAGCTGCCAAGTGAGGTGTTCAACGAGCACGTGCTGACGTGCTTCATCGACGACAAGTTCGGGGTGGCCAGCCTGGATGCACTGGACAAGAACATGGTGACCTGGGAGTGCGACTACCCGCACTCGGACTCGAACTGGCCGCAATCACCGGAGGTGTTCGCCCAGTCAATCGACGGGGTCAGCGACGAGGACATCGACAAGATGACCCACCTCAACGCGATGAAGCACTATCACTACGACCCGTTCTCGGTGTTGGGCGGCCGGGAGGACTGCACTGTCGGGGCGCTGCGCACGCAGGTCCAGGGCCACGACGTCGCGATCAAATCGCAGCGCCGCGACGGTGGGCAGAAGGGCAGCATCAAGGCCTCGGACCTGCAGAAAATGGCGGCGGCGGGAGCCGGCGAATAGGAAACCATCGGGGATGGCGGCTATCGCGGCCGCTGCGCAAGACGAATGAGCAACTGACCCTCCAGTCCCGCGGCCCGGTGCACGCCGATCTCACCGGCGTCCGCCGATACCGCGATCGCGGCGAAAGCGGCCGCAGAAGGATATTCGACGAGCGCGCAGATGTCCCACATGTCCTCGACTTCGCCGATCACGAGCGACGCGATGTCTCCGGCGAAAAGAAACCTGCCGCCGTGCTCTTCGACGAAAGTCTGCATGGCAGATGCGTACAGCTCGTAGGCCTGCCGGCCGGTCAGGTTCGTCGAGCGGCCGTCTGGATACACGGCCCGGCTGCGGAACTTGAGCAGGTTGAGCATGACGACCGGATCGCGGGAGGAATCCGCCCTCAGTGCCTCGACGCGCTCACGAGTGGGGTAGACCGCGTTTTCGAGATCCACGCTGTGGCTCCTTCGGGTCAGGAACGAACCGGAGGGGTCCATGGTCGGTTTGTGACACCGCCGCCCGCCGTCGCGGGAGGAGCACGTTATCTACGGGGTCGCCGCGGCGGGCGCGGTCAGAAGCTGACCCCATTCGTGGTGTGCGGCCGACTGAGCCGAGCGAAAAGCTTCTGCTGACTTGTTGGTGCCGCTGGCGAGGTGAACAAGTGCCCACGCCATCGTGAAGACCGGCATCCGGTGACGTTGAGCTGCACCGAGCAGCTCGGTGAAGGCAGCCTCTGAAGGACACCGGCGAAGCCCGATCAAGATGCCCTCGGCTCTGTCGAGGATGCGCCTTCCGTGCGGGTCGAAAGAAGTCTGGGCGGGAGCCCAGTCGGCCATCATGTTGTGCGAACCTCCTGTGGTGGTGCGCCGCGGATCATCGCCATTGCCGTGCGCAGAGTCCCGGTTGCGCGCCCCGATGCGGCTGTCCTGTGGTTGGCAGGGTCCTCGGCGAAAAACGCGCTTGGGCCATCATTTGTGCGGAAGGGTCGTCGTGCCACAGCGAAGCGGCTATCGGTATCAATCCGTAATCGCCCTGCTACAGCCCCGCGGCCTTATCTCTCACTTGTGGTGTCACAACTCTTCAGACCCCGTCCGGCTCAGAGTCTCAGTAGGCCTCCAGTAGGCGTAGCCATATCTCGCTGATGGTCGGGAAGCACGGGACGGCGTGCCAAAGCCGGTCGATCAGAACCTGGCCGGCGACCGCGACAGTGGCGGAATGGAGAAGTTCGGCAACGTTGGGGCCGACGAAGGTCGCGCCGACCAGGTGGCCTCGGTCGAGGTCGACGACGATGCGGGCCCGCCCCGTGTAGCCGTCGGCGTAGAGGACGGCGCCCTCGACAGTCTCGGCGAAGTCGACATCGACCGCCCGCACCCGATGCCCGGCTTGCTCGGCCTGGGCTGCGGACAACCCGACTGCCGCGGCTTCGGGATCTGAGAAGAACACCTGCGGGACCGCCCGCCAGTCGGCCGTCATCGCATGCGCGCCCCACGGTTTGGTGTCCAGCGGCTTCCCGGCGGCGCGGGCGCCGATCGCCGCGCCGGCGACCCGCGCCTGATATTTGCCCTCGTGAGTGAGCAGAGCGCGATGGTTGACATCGCCGACGGCATACAACCATTCGCCGCCGACGCCCTGCACCAGGCCGGTGTCGTCGATGGCCAGCCACGAACCGGGTGTCAAACCCACGGTGTCCAAACCGATGTCGCGTGTCAACGGCTTCCTGCCGGTGGCGAAGAGCACCTCGTCGGCGTGCAGCTCGCTTCCGTCGTCCAACTCGAGCGTCACCGGGCCTGTGCCCCCGGGGCGTCGCAATTTGGTGACGGAAACGCCGGTCCGCACGTCCACACCGGCCTCGCCGAGTCCGCGGCCGACCAGCTCACCGACGAAAGGCTCCATGCGCGCCAGCAATCCGGAACGGCGGGCCAGCAGCGTCACCGCCGACCCCAAACCTTGCCAGGCCGTGGCCATTTCGACGCCAACACCCCCACCGCCGACGATGGCGAGTCGTGAAGGCACTGAACTGCTTTCGGTACCTTCACGGTTGGTCCACGGTCGTGCCTCAGCCATGCCCGGCAGATCGGGCAGTGCGGCCGTGCTTCCGGCGGAGACGACCACGGCATGCCGGGCGGTGAGAGAGGCTGTGTGCCCGTCAGAGGTGGCGACGCTGACGCGGCGTGCACCGTCCAGTCGCCCATGCCCGCGCACCAGGTCGGCGCCGATTCCTGCGACCCAGTCGGCCTGTGGGCTGTCATCCCAGTGATGTACGTAGCGGTCGCGACGGGCGAACACCGCCCCGGTGTCGATCGACCGGGTCACCGCTTGTCGTGCCCCGTCTACCCGGCCGACGTCGGCCAGGGCCACCACCGGTCGCAGCAGGGCCTTGCTCGGAACGCACGCCCAGTACGAGCATTCCCCGCCAACCAATTCCCTCTCCACCACCGCGACGCTGAGTCCGGCTGCTCTGGCACGGTCGGCGGCGTTCTGTCCCGTCGGTCCGGCGCCGACGACGAGGACGTCGTACGTCCGTTCCTGTTCGGCTGTCGTCATTGTTTTCCTCCCGATGAATGTCTTGCGGCATAGCGCGGAAGAGGATTCAGTCAGCGGCTGTTCAACGCGGGCGGGCTGACCTCTGCTTCAATCGAACGCGTGCGGCGGGGTGCCAGTCAACGGGCTGGTGCGACAGGACGACAGGTGTGTATGGCTGAATAGAGCCGTGGCGCGTCCCGGCCCGCTTCCCCTGCTCGACGACCTTCGGCACCGCTTCATCGACGTGGCCGATGGCGTGACGATCCACGTCGCCGACGCCGGGCCGCCTGACGGCCCGCCGGTCATGATGGTCCACGGTTTCCCGCAGAACTGGTGGGAATGGCGCCGGCTCATCGGGCCACTGGCCGCCGACGGCTACCGGGTACTGTGTCCCGACCTGCGCGGGGCGGGGTGGAGTTCGGCACCCGGCGGGCGCTACTGGAAGAACGAGATGGCCGACGACCTGGCAGTCGTGCTGGACCGACTGGAAGTCGGGCCCGCGAGCCTCGTCGGTCACGACTGGGGCGGCCCCGTGGCATTCATCGTGATGCTGCGCCATCCCGCAAAAGTCGCGGGATTCTTCGGGGTCAACACCCTTGCCCCGTTTTTGACCTGGGACCTGGAGATGCTGCGTAACCTCTGGCGGTTCTGGTACCAGATCCCCATCGCGCTGCCCGTCCTCGGGCCGAAGATCATCGCCGACCCGAAGGCCCGATACGGGCACGTGGTGGTCGACTGGGTCGGTGCGGGCTTCTCGCCGACCGACGACGACTTCGACCTCTTCCTCGGACAACTGAGGGAGCCGGGTCATGCGGTCGCCGGCTCCCGGTGGTACCGCACGTTCCTGAGCCGAGAAGTGTTGCGCTGGTCCCGCGGTGAATTCGCGAACGCGCGGATCGATGTGCCGGTGCGATGGCTGCACGGGACCAGTGACCCCGTCATCACACCCACGTTGTTGCGCGGCTACCAACAGCGAATCGGGGATTTCGACGTCGAGATGGTCGACGGGCTCGGCCACTGGATCGTCGAGCAGCAGCCTGCGCTGGTGCTGGATCGGCTGCGAAGGTTTCTGGAGCACACGCTGCGCGGGTGAGCTCCGGATCTCAACGTGGTCACGATGTCTTAAGACAGTGACCCCGTGTCTCTTACGAATCTGTAACGGCTCTCAGAAATCTGGTCGCTGCCTTACCGAAAAAGTTGCTATTGAGGCTAAAGTCACAAGGGATCGCGGTAACGCGAACGGTGTTCGGTTTCCGGTGCTTTTACGAGGTTTTTCACACTCATTACCGTCCTGTACGTTGTGTTTAGGGTCGGGGGGACGCGACCGAATGAGCAAATCTGAAGGAACAAAGCCATGAAAAACACTCGTTCAACCATTCGCCGCGGTCTGCTGGGGGTATTTGCTGGCAGTACACTCGGCGCCGCCGCAGTAGCCGCCATCGCGGTCCCGGCGGCGAATGCGCAGCCGGCGGTGTGCACCGCGGCAGGACTCGCCAACACCGTGAGTGGGGTGACCGGTGCGGCCGGCCAGTACCTGGACGGACACCCGGACGTCAACGACGCGTTGACCCGCGCCGGCTCCCAGTCGCCAAGCGACGCCCAGGCGTCGCTGCAGGGCTACTTCGCCGCACATCCCGGCGAGTACAACGACCTGCGCGGCATCGCGCAGCCCCTGACCAGCCTGCGGAACCAGTGCAACTCCAACGTGTCCGCCGGCCAGATATCGGCGCTGCTTCAGGCTTTCGCCTAAGCCGCATCGCACGAGTTTTCGTTCCCGGTTCAGGCTGTGGACGGATTCGCATCTGGGGATAACCCCCCGTTGAACGGGCCAATCTGTCGGCGCCGGTGCGCACGCTGGCCGCATGACTTCGTTGACCCCCGCCCAACTCGGCGCTCTCGGTGAGCATCTCGCGGTCGCCCACGTGCGCGGCCTCGGCCTGCAGGTGCTGACCCGCAACTGGCGCTGTCGCTACGGCGAGTTGGACATGGTCGCCGTCGACCCGGCGACGCGGACGGTGGTGTTCGTCGAGGTCAAAACGCGCACCACGGACAGGTTCGGCGGGCTGGCTGAGGCGGTCACGCCGCAGAAGGTGCGGCGGCTGCGGCGGCTGGCCGGTTTGTGGCTGACCGCCCAGGACGCCACCTGGTCGGCGATCCGCATCGATGTGGTGGGCGTGCGCGTCGGGCGACGGCGCTCGCCGGAGATCACCCACGTTCAGGGCGTCGGCTGATGGCGCTGGGCAGGGCTTTCTCCGTCGCGGTGCGCGGTGTGGCCGGTGAGATCGTCGAGATCGAGGCCGATATCACCTCGGGCCTGCCCGGTGTGCACCTGGTCGGGCTCCCGGACGCGGTGCTGCAGGAGTCCCGGGACCGCGTCCGCGCGGCGATCATGAACTGCGGCAATCGCTGGCCCATGGCACGGCTCACGCTTGCGCTGTCGCCGGCGACGCTGCCCAAAATGGGCTCCGTGTATGACATGGCCCTCGCGGCGGCCGTGCTCTCGGCCGACGGGAAGGTACCCGCCGCGCGGCTGGAGAAGACGGTGCTGCTCGGGGAGCTGGCCCTCGACGGGCGCGTGCGACCGGTGAGGGGCGTGCTTCCGGCGGTGCTGGCCGCCAGGCACGAAGGGTGGCCGGCCGTCGTCGTACCGGTGGGCAACCTGGCCGAGGCAGGGCTTGTGGACGGGATCGACGTGTTCGGCGCCCACACCTTGCGGCACGCGCAGGCCTGGCTTGCGGGCAAGGGCGACTTGGAGCCCGGCGTCAAGGTCGACGTCCAGGACGCAGCCGATATGCCGGATCTCGCCGATGTCGTCGGCCAGCCGCAGGCCCGGTTCGGGGTGGAGGTCGCCGCCGCAGGCGCACACCACCTGATGCTGACGGGGCCCCCTGGGATCGGCAAAACGATGCTCGCGCAGCGGCTTCCGGGTCTACTGCCGCGGTTGACCGAGAAGGAATCGCTGGAGGTGACGGCGATCCATTCTGTGGCCGGGCTGCTGTCAGCAGCTACCCCGCTGATCACCCGGGCGCCTTTCGTAGCTCCTCACCACACGTCCAGCGTCGCGGCGCTGGTCGGTGGCGGCAGCGGGTTGGCCAGGCCCGGCGCGGTCAGCCGGGCACATCGTGGTGTGCTGTTCCTCGACGAATGCGCCGAGATCGGTGTCCAGGCCATGGAGGCATTACGGACGCCGTTGGAGGACGGCGAAGTGCGACTGGCCCGCCGCGACGGCGTCGCGGTCTATCCGGCGCGGTTCCAATTGGTACTCGCCGCCAATCCATGCCCGTGTGCGCCTGCCGATCCGCGAGACTGCATCTGCGCGCCGCTGGCCAGGCGTCGCTATCTCGGTAAGTTGTCAGGCCCCGTGATGGACCGCGTCGACCTTCGCATCCGGATGCACGCGGTGCGCACGGCGGCCCTCACTGCCGAAATGGGCGAGTGCACCGACGCGGTCCGCGAGCGGGTGGCCCGCGCGAGGGCCGCAGCCGCTCACCGCTGGGCGCCTCACGGGGTACACACCAATGCAGAGATCGCGGGATCGCTTCTGCGTCAGAGGTATCGGCTCGGCAGGGATGCGATGGCACCGCTGCGACTGGCCCTGGACCGGGGCTTGCTGAGCATCAGGGGACTGGACCGCACGTTGCGTGTGGCGTGGTCCTTGGCCGACTTGGCCGGTCTCACGCAACCGGGCATTGAAGAAGTCAAGACCGCCATGGGTTTTCGTCAGATAGGAGCCGGGCGATGACAAACAGCCGAATGGCATGGGCCTACCTGTCCCGGGTCGCCGAGGCGCCGTGTCCGGAAATGACCGCGTTCGTCGGCCGCGTCGGGGCGCTCGAGGCCGCCGAGAGGATCAGGCGGCGAGCGGTCAGCGATGAGTTGGACCGCGTGACGTCCGCGCGGCGCGACGTGGACTGTGCCGCCGAGGACCTCGACCTGATTGCCCGGCTCGGTGGTCGGCTGGTGACCCGCGACGATGCCGAATGGCCTGCGGTGGCGTTCAGGGCGTTCGCCGGTGTCGACCTCCGCCGCAACCCGAGCGGAGTGGCGCCGTTGGCGTTGTGGGTAATCGGAGAAGCTGCGTTATGTGATGTGGCTCAGCGGGCGGCGGCGGTCGTGGGAACGCGGGCAGCCACCGCGTACGGCGAGCACGTCGCCGCCGAGTTGGCTGCCGGATTGTGCCAACGCGACGTGGCGGTGATTTCTGGCGGCGCCTATGGAATCGATGGCGCGGCGCACCGCGCAGCCCTGACCGTCGACGGCGCCACGGTCGCGGTGCTGGCCTGCGGCGCGGATGTGCCATATCCGGCGGGACATGCGGCCCTGCTTGAGCGTATCCGTGGCCGCGGCGTGGTCGTCAGCGAGTATCCGCCGGGGGTCCGGCCTGCGAGGCACCGCTTCCTGGTGCGAAACCGTCTGGTGGCGGCCCTGGCCGGGGCGACCGTGGTGGTAGAGGCCGGGCTGCGCAGCGGCGCAGCAAACACCGCGGCGTGGGCACGCGCGTTGGGTCGGGTCGTGTGCGCGGTGCCTGGTCCGGTGACGTCGTCGGCGTCGGCGGGCTGCCATGAACTCATCAGGGCGGGCGCCGAGTTGGTGACCCGCACGGATGAGATCATCGAAATAGTCGGTCGCGCCGGGGAATTGGCGACGGAGCCGCAACACCTCACCACACCTCTTGACCAACTGAGCAACGACGAGAAACGCGTGTACGAGGCGTTGCCCTCCCGCGGGACCCGCTCGGCAAACGAGCTCGCTGTGGAATCCGGAGTTTCGGTGCCAGTTCTGCAGGGCCAACTCGCGATGCTGGAGTTGGCCGGGCTGGCCACCGAAGACGACGGACGCTGGCGATTGAGTCGTCACCAGGCGTAGCGTCATCCGCGCCGGGGCAGGCGAAGGAGCGAGATGGATCTGCATCTGTCGGGCAAGACGGCCGTTGTCACCGGTGCGAGCAAGGGCATCGGCTTTGCGGTCACCAAAGCACTCATCGATGCCGGCGCGCACGTCGTCGCCGGATCGCGCACCCGCGGCGAGGGCCTGGCTGCGCTCGAGCAAACCGGACAGGTGTCGTTCGTGGCCGTCGACTTGTCCAGGCCTGATGCCGCCGACAAGCTAGTCAGCGCCGCGGCCCATCGCGGCGGGATCGATGTGCTGGTGAACAATGTGGGCGCGGTGACGGTCCGGCCCGGTGGCTTCGCAGGCATCACCGACGAGCAGTGGCAGGAGTCCTGGGATCTCAATGTGATGGGGACGGTGCGGCCCACACGGGCGGCGCTGCCCGAGATCGAAAGGCGCGGCGGTGGCTCGATCGTCATCGTCGGCTCGGTAAACGCCTACTATCCCGACCCCGCTATCTATGACTACTGCGCCACGAAGGCCGCCGTGACCAATTTCGCCAAAGCGTTGTCAAAAGAGTTGGCGTCCAGGAATATCCGAGTCAATTCGGTCAGCCCGGGACCCGTATCGACCGGGCTGTGGATGGATGAGGGAGGCGTCGCCGACGGCTTCGCCGAAGCCGCCGGCCAAACCCGCGACGACATCAAGGCCATGATCACCAACAGCACGCCGACGGGCCGGTTCACCACACCCGAACAGGTCGCCGACCTTGTCGTCTTCCTCGCTAGCGACCGTGCCGGAAACACCACGGGGTCGGACTACCGCATCGATGGCGGGCTGGTCAGCTCCCTCTGAAGGCGCCGCACGGCGCTGCGATCACGTCCGTATAGTCGGTAAGGTCTGCTAACGACTGTCGGGAGGCCCTGTGGCGGGACGACCAGTGCACACCTTCGAGGTGATCCGCACCGAACAGCTTTCGCCGCACATCGTGCGGGTGGTCCTCGGCGGCAGCGGGTTTGACACATTTGTGCCGAACAATTTCACCGACGCCTACTGCAAGCTGGTGTTCGTCCGGGAAGACACCGACGTCGCCGCGCTTCCGGCGCCGCTGACGCTGGACAGTTTCCGCGCGCTGGAAGCCGAGCACCAGCCGCCGATCCGCACCTACACCGTCCGCCGGTTGGACACCGAGCGCCGCGAGCTGGCGATCGACGTCGTCGTGCACGGCGAGCACGGTGTTGCCGGACCGTGGGCGCTTGCAGCGCAAGCCGGCCGGCCCGCATACCTGATGGGCCCGAGCGGAGCCTACGCGCCGGATCCGGCGGCCGACTGGCACCTGCTGGCCGGGGACGAATCCGCACTGCCTGCCATCGCCGCGGCCATGGAAGCGCTGGCCCCGACGGCCGTCGCGCAGGTGTTCATCGAAGTTGCCGGTCCTGACGACGAAATTCCCCTCGAATCGCCGGCCGATGTGGACGTGAACTGGATTTACCGGGGCGGTCGCGCCGACCTCGTTCCCGAGGACCGCGCCGGCGACCACGCCCCGCTGATCGACGGCGTCAAACAAGCCCGCTGGTTGCCCGGCCAGGCGCAGGTGTTCATTCACGGCGAGGCCCAGGCTGTGATGCACAGCCTGCGGCCCTACATCCGCAGGGAACGCGGTGTCGAGGCGAAGTGGGCGTCGATCTCGGGGTACTGGCGACGAGGCCGGACCGAGGAGTCGTTCCGCGAGTGGAAGCGAGAATTGGCTGCAGCCGAGGCGGCGGAAGAAGGGCGTTAGACACACGGCGTGGCTGAGGCGGTCACACCGCGGCAGATGCCACCTTAGAAGGGTGACCCGCCCGGCTGTGTTCTCGGCGATCCTCGGGCAATTCGCCGACTACCTTGCGCTGGAACGCGGGCGGTCGGCGCACACCCAACGGGCATACCTTGGTGACATCGGGTCGCTGTTCGACTTCCTTGCCGCGCGCAAGCCCGACGCGGCGCCGACCGATCTGACGCTGCCGGCCATGCGTTCCTGGCTCGCGTCACAAGCCAATGCGGGCGCGGCTCGCACGACACTGGCTCGCCGCACCTCCGCCGCGAAAACCTTCACCGCTTGGGCGGCCCGGCGCGGGCTGCTCGCCTCCGATCCGGCCACCCGGCTGCAAATGCCGAAGGCGCGACGGACCCTGCCTGCCGTGCTGCGCCAGGACCAGGCGCTGGACGCGATGAGCGCCGCGAAATCCGGTGCAGAGCAACGTGATCCGCTGGCGCTGCGGGACCGGTTGATCGTCGAACTGCTCTACGCCACCGGGATCCGGGTCGGTGAGCTGTGCGGGCTGGACATCGACGACCTCGACACCGGCCACCGGCTGCTTCGGGTACTCGGCAAGGGCAACAAACAACGCACCGTTCCGTTCGGCGGGCCCGCGCAGGACGCGCTGCAGGCCTGGCTTACCGACGGGCGACCCACCCTGGCCACCCGCGAATCCGGTCCGGCGCTGCTGCTGGGCGCCCGCGGTCGCCGGCTCGACCAGCGACAGGCCCGCACCGTTGTCCACCAGACCATCGCCGCCGTCGGGGGTGCCCCCGACATCGGACCCCACGGCCTGCGTCACAGCGCCGCGACACACCTACTCGAGGGCGGCGCCGACCTGCGGATCGTCCAGGAGTTACTCGGCCACTCGACCCTGGCGACCACACAGCTGTACACCCACGTCACCGTCGCGCGGCTGCGGGCGGTACATGACCAGGCCCACCCGAGGGCCTGAGCAGAACACCTGTCCGGCGACGTGTAAAGTTGTCTTCGCAACCTACGCAAGTGGGTTGACTTCGCGCGTCTGCATCGCGAGCAAGCTCGTACCGGCATGCCGGTCGGTCCCGTCTCATCACGGGTCCGGCATCCCGCAGGCGCCAGGGCCCGATATCACCCGATGTCGGGCGACAACCGACAACGAAAGCAAGGCATATCCATGGCCGTCGTGACCATGAAACAGCTGCTCGACAGCGGCACCCACTTCGGGCATCAGACCCGTCGCTGGAATCCGAAGATGAAGCGGTTCATCTTCACCGACCGCAACGGCATTTACATCATCGACCTGCAGCAGACCCTGACGTACATCGACAAGGCCTACGAGTTCGTCAAGGAGACCGTGGGCCACGGCGGCACCATCCTGTTCGTCGGCACCAAGAAGCAGGCACAGGAGTCGATCGCTGACGAATCGACTCGCGTCGGCATGCCGTATGTGAACCAGCGTTGGCTGGGCGGCATGCTCACCAACTTCTCGACAGTGCACAAGCGGCTGCAGCGCCTCAAGGAGCTTGAGGCCATGGAACAGACCGGTGGCTTCGAGGGCCGCACCAAAAAGGAAATCCTGGGCCTGACCCGGGAGAAGAACAAGCTGGAGCGCAGCCTGGGCGGCATCCGCGACATGAACAGGGTGCCGTCGGCGATCTGGGTCGTCGACACCAACAAGGAGCACATCGCGGTCGGCGAAGCGCGCAAACTCGGCATCCCGGTCATCGCGATCCTGGACACCAACTGCGATCCCGACCTGGTCGACTACCCGATCCCCGGCAACGACGACGCGATCCGCTCGGCGGCGCTGCTGACCCGGGTGGTTGCCGCGGCAGTCGCTGAGGGCCTGCAGGCGCGCGCCGGGCTGGGCAACGGCGAAGGCAAGCCCGAGGCCCAGTCCGCCGAGCCGCTGGCCGAATGGGAGCAGGAGTTGCTGGCCAGCGCCACTGCGAATGCGGCCGAGAACCCGGCGGCAGACGCGCCCACCGAAGCCGGCCCGGTCGCCACCGAAACGAGAACCACGGAAGGCTGAATATGGCTGACTACACCGCTGCCGGCGTCAAGCGACTGCGGGAGCTGACCGGCGCAGGCATGCTCGACTGCAAGAACGCGCTCACCGAGGCTGCCGGCGACTTCGAACGGGCCGTCGAGATCCTGCGGATCAAGGGCGCCAAAGACGTCGGCAAGCGTGCCGAGCGCGCGACCGCGGAAGGTCTGGTTGCCGCCAGGGGCGGCGCAATGATCGAGCTGAACTCCGAGACCGACTTCGTGGCGAAGAACGCAGAGTTCCAGAAGCTGGCCGACGACATCGTCGGGGCTGCCGTCGCCGCCAAGGCAACGGATCTCGATGCGCTGAAGGCAGCCAAGGTCGGGGACAAGACCGTGGAGCAGGCGGTCGCCGACCTGTCCGCACGGATCGGCGAGAAGCTCGAATTGCGCCGGATCGTCGCGTTCGACGGGACGGTCGAGACCTATTTGCACAAGCGGTCGGCCGACCTGCCGCCCGCCGTGGGGGTCCTTGTCGAATACACCGGAGACGATGCCGAGGCCGCGCACGCGGTCGCACTGCAGATCGCCGCCCTGAAGGCCAAGTATCTGTCGCGCGACGACGTTCCGGAGGATGTGGTGGCCAACGAGCGCCGCATCGCCGAGGAAACCTCGCGCGCCGAAGGCAAACCGGAGCAGGCGCTGCCCAAGATCGTCGAGGGCCGGGTCAACGGGTTCTTCAAGGACGTCGTGCTGCTGGAGCAGCCGTCTGTGTCGGACAACAAGAAGACCGTCAAGCAACTGCTCGACGATGCCGGCGTCACCGCGACCCGGTTCGCCAGGTTCGAGGTGGGGCAGGCCTAGAGTCTGCGGGCATGACTCACGTGCACGCCTTCGGCGACGATGCTCTTGGTGACTCCGATGCGGTGGGCCTCGTCGGCCGGATACGCCGCGGCGACATATCGCCGGTTGCGCTGGTCGATGCGGCGATCGCCCGCACCCAGTCGGTGAACCCGGCCCTGAACGGCTTGGCCCACGATGCGTTCGACCGTGCGCGGGGGCGGGCAGCCGGTTATCAGCGCGGGTTCTTCGGCGGAATTCCGACATTCATCAAGGACAACGTCGACGTGGCGGGCATGCCGACCATGCAGGGGACCGATGCATGGACGCCGCGACCGGCACGGGCCCACGGAGACTGGGCGCGCGCGTTCCTCACGACGGGGCTGGTGCCACTCGGCAAGACGCAGTTGTCGGAGTTCGGGTTCAGCGGCTCGGCCGAGCACCCGCGCATCGGGCCGGTCCGCAATCCGTGGAATCCGGAATACACCGCCGGCGCGTCATCGTCGGGCTCGGCGGCATTCGTCGCGGCCGGCGTGGTGCCGATCGCTCACGCGAACGACGGGGCCGGTTCGATCCGGCTTCCGGCCTCGTGCAACGGCTTGGTCGGCCTCAAGCCGAGCCGCGGCCGGCTGCCGCTGGACAGCCAGATGCGCCGGATGCCCTTGCGTATCGTCACGAACGGGGTGATCACCCGGTCCGTTCGCGACACTGCGGCGTTCTATCGCGAAGCGGAACGGGTGTGGCGTAACGCCAAGCTGGCGCCGATCGGTGACGTCACGGGTCCGGGAAAGCAACGCCTCACGATCGCGGTGATCACAACCTCGATCGGCCGGGAGTCCAGCGCCGAGGTGCGCGCACTGACCCTCAAGACGGCCGCGCTGCTGGACGAACTCGGGCATCACGTCGAGCGCCTTGACGCTCCGCCCGTGCCGGCGAGCTTCGCGGACGACTTCGTCTTGTATTGGTCGTTTTTGGCTTTCGCGTTGGTGCGCGGCGGTTCCCGTGCGTTCGGCAAGAGCTTCGATCGCGGCCGGTTGGACAACCTCACACTCGGTTTGGACCGTCTTGCGGGCCGCAACCTGCACCGACTGCCTCGCGCAATCGCCCGGCTTGCGACGGCGCGCCGCGCGACGATGCGCTTCTTCAGCACCTATGACGCGGTCCTGACGCCGACGTTGGCCACGCAGACCCCGGCGATCGGACACCTCGATCCGACCGCCGACTTCGACCAGATCATGAACCGGCTGATGGATTGGGTGGCGTTCACGCCGCTGCAGAACGTGACAGGTGAGCCGGCGATCTCGCTGCCGCTGGCCGAAACCGCTGCCGGGCTGCCGCAGGGAATGATGCTGTCCGCCGGTGTCGGTGAGGAAGCCCGCCTGCTGGAACTGGCCTACGAACTCGAAGAGGCGCGCCCGTGGCGACGGATCCAGGACGTGACACCCGCGACCTGACCGCAATACCCGGTGACGTGCGCGCAGCGCACGTCACGTGCGGTGCTGGCCCTGATACCGGCGCCCGCGGGTGGCCAGTGAGGAATCCGTAAAAGTTCCGGCTCCGCACATATGGATCCCGTTCACGCACGCGGTGACGAGCCCAAGTCGGAGTAGACGTTGAAGCATGGACGGCAGCCAGGGCGACGCGCACGTCGCTGCACCCAGAACTCGGTCGTGGTGGCTCAGTTTGCTTGACGGCACCCGCGTCTGGGGATCGTTCGACGCGATGCTCGGCCGTTACGGGCTGCGGCGCTATCGGCTCACCTTGTTCCCGCCCGGCATCGGCACCGCCGACCGGCGACTGGTGAGGGCTTGGCGTGGCTGGCCGTTCGGCGGAGCCGCGTTGGCGCTGCTGGCGGCGATGTGTTTGAGCGGCGCCGTCCTCACGCCGACAACGACATTGGTGATGTGCGGCGGCGCGTATGTGGTCGTGGGCGCCGCGCTGTTCGTGCTCTCGGCCGCCCCGCGCGCTGAGATGCGCTCGATGTCGGTGACCTTGATCGACGGCTGCTCCGACCGACGCATCGAAGCTCGATACGGCGAATGGGAAGCCCTCGTTGAGATGTTGACCGCGGCCGACGAGAAGATCGGGAAGGGCGCTTTGTCACCGGTCGAGTA
>JAOPWC010000091.1 GCA_025965895.1 Mycobacterium sp. | reverse complement strand
CCATCGGATTGTTGGACCAGATTTGGCGCCAGATCTGTTTGGGGAAGGCGGTAAACGCCAGGAGGTCGGCGCGGGCGCCATCGAGGTGCTCGGCGACCTTAGGCAGCTTATCGGTCAGTGCGTCGAGCACCCGATCATATTGAGCAACAACCGATTCGGCGTCTGGCTGGTCGAAGATGGAGTGCAGCACAGTACGCACCCAGGGCCAGGAGGATTTCGGGGTAACCGACATCAGGTTGGTCGTGTAATGGGTGCGACAACGCTGCCAGGCAGCTCCGGGCAACCCGTTGCGATGGTTGGACCGCTGTGCGGAGCGTTCGCCGTAGCCGGCGCCGCACAGCGCGTCGGCCTCCGCGCTCATCAGCGCCTGAATGAACGTCGACAACAGCCCACGCAGCAGATCCGAACTCGCCGTCGCGAGTTGTTCGGCCAACAGCTTTTCAACGTCGATATGGTGGGGTGCGGTCATCTATCGGGCTATAACACGCCCACCGATCGAGCGGTCGTACACCACTCGCCGGGACGCAACTTGAGACAGGGGTGGGCGAACTCCAGGGGAACCAGTGCCGCGTCCGCTCGATCGAGCATCCGTGTGACGTTCGAGGCAAAGTAGCTCGTCGTGAACATGGAACATCCACGTGGTAAGCGTCGATGGGTCCGAACCAGAACCCCCGGAATCTGGTACGGCAGTACCACTGATTTTGCCGTCACTTTGCCGTCAACCCCCGCGGATCAGGGCGAACAACCGCGAACTGTCACGAATGCGTATTCGCAGGTGGCGGGCATGCGCGAATAAGTGCGAACCCAGCCGAACTGGGCTTCGATCGCCTTGTAAGCGAAAGGTCGTCAGTTCAATCCTGACAGGAGGCTCTGCCTATACTCCGGCATATCTGCTGGTAGAGCCCCTTTCTCCGTCGACGGTTATGCGTTTCAGGTTTCCGTGCCCACATTTTGCCCGATACTGTCGTCCGGCCGGTCTCTGGTCGGTAGCAAAAGCTGATAACAACGCTGATCTCATGGCCGTTGACTGAGGATTGCCTGACAAAGATAGAGCGGGTTGGCTGCTCCCGGCGCCGCGAACAGTTGCACTATCCGGACGCCAGGAGCAACCTCAGCGGACCCCGATGTTTACAGCGGGATCCAGATTCCGAAGAACCAGAAGCCCCACTGATTGAACCCGGGGTCGTAAACCGGCTTCGCGTAGTAGTCGTCGTAGTCGAACGGCTGGTGATCGAAGCGTCCCTGGTCGATGTCACGCGGCGGTCCGTCCCACGAGCGGTTCCAACCACCGACAGGCGGCGGGCCGTCCCAGCCACCGGGAGGCGTCGGGCCGTCCCAGTCCCGAGGCGGGTGACCGGGCGCCTGGCCATCGTTCCAGCCATGGTCACGGTCGCCGGCCCCAGGCGGCTGAGGTACTCCCTCCTGGCCGACTGTCTTCCATGTGCCCTGCGGCAGATCGGCAGGACCACCGTGGGTCGGGTCGTGCGGCCCCTGATTGTTCTGCGGCTGCGCGTTGCCCTGCTGCCCGCGGTCATTCGGCGGTGCGCCATTCTGCTGCGCACCATTTTGCTGCGCGCCATTCTGCGGTGCGCTGTTCGGCGGTGCGCCATTCTGCTGCGCGCCATTTTGCTGCGCGTCGTTAGGCGGTGCGCCATTCGGCGGTGCGCCATTCTGGCGACCGGGTGGGGCCTGCTGCGACCCACCCTGGGCTCCCGGGCCATTCGGCCCGCCAGGACCTTGGCAATTAGGCCCGCTGCATGGAGGGTCAGCGTTGGCTAACCCCACGCCGACCCCAAACGGTGACAGGCCCATGCCGACGACAATCGCCGAGGCACCGACCACGTGTTTCAGGTGCATAGTGGTACTCCTCCCATTCTCACCTGCGTGTTCAACCCCCGACAGCCACGACCGTAGGCACCGAAACTGGCGACGCTCTACTCATTGCTGCGGTGCCCCGCAAACAATTGCTGTCGCCATAGCGACACGTCGTGGCCACGTTTAGGTTCCCGGCCGTCCGCGATCCGAAACCAGCCCGTCGAGCCGCCGGGCGAAACAGTGCGCTCAATTACCAGCACTCTGCGGTTTTCTGTCACGAATTCCTCGTCGGTCAACGCCCCAACGCGCAGAGATGTCACTGCTGGAGCTGCCGGAGCTGCCGGAGCTGCCGGAGCTGCCGGAGGCGCCAGCGCCTCAGCACCGAACCTGATCTTTGGCAACCGACGGTCTTCGGCGCGACAGCCATGGTCGCGTTGTGGTGATGAAATCGTCGAGGTGGCCTGCCACTGTGCCCGCCGCCTCCAGATGCGGCTAGTGCCCGACGCCAGGCAGTATCACCAGTCGACTGCCTGGCAACGCATCGTGAGCGGCCGGTGCATGGCTGACCGGAATGATGGGGTCCTCGTCGCCCCAGATGAGCAAAACGGCAATCCGGAGGTGAAATGCAGTCGGTTGAAGGCGCTGACCGCCTGGCCCCGGTAATCAACGGCGGCGTCGAGGTATTCGCGCCACCGCTGGGGTAGGCACTGCCTTCTGCCAGGCCGGTGGTTGGGAATGATGAACCGAGCGGTTCTGGCCTAGGCGGTGTCGGACAGGTCGAAGTCGTAACACCGTCGGCGCGGCAGATCGGGTCACATCAGCACCGATGGTGGCCACACATCTGACACCGCGCCGATGAGCTGGGTGTTCTCGCAGACACCAGGAAAGCGGGCTGGCTACCTGCCTCACGCCTTTACAATCTGCCTCACGCCTTTACAATGCGACGGCCGGGAAGACTGCTCCGTATTGTGCCGAACGCGGTGACCAGAGAACCCGCGACATCAATATTCGGTCACCACGTGTTCTCATGCATTGTTCGCCCGCTCAGATTGGCGTTTCTGCTTCTCGACGTCGGCCAATTTCTCTACCCGGTCTGCCTGTGCGCGCTTGCTTGCAGCGTCGCTGCGTTTCGCCTGAGCATCTTTGCGCTTGGACTCGGCAGCTGCGGTGGCTTTCTGCTCGGCCGCCCGAATCTTGGCCTGTTCTTTGCGCTTGGCCGCTTCGGCCGAATTTTTGCGCTGGGCAGCCACTTCGTCGGCCTGCTGCTTCGCGGCGGTGGTACCCTTCTCGGCGGCCTCTGCTGCGGCGCGCTTCCGCTCTTCGGCAGCGGTCCGCGCTTCCTCGATGTCACGCTCTTTCGCTGCCCGCGCCTCTTTCTGGTCCTTAATCGCCTTGTCGCGCTTGTCCTTCAGCTCAGCGTCAGCCTGCTCTTGTTTCTGGGTCGCAGCCGCGTCGAGCTGGGCCGCACGGCCGAGCGCATGACTGCGCTCGGTGAGCGCGGCCCCACGTTTCTGAAGCTTCGCGTCGCCCAGTAGGTTGCCGACCGTCGCGTCCAGCACTCCCAGCGACCGCTCATAGACCAATCGTGCAGGCGCTTCCGAACTCATCCGGGCGACCACCTGCTCCTCGATTAACTGAAGCGGGAACCGGGCGATCTGGTACTGAAAACGCACAACTGCGAACGTAACGTCGACGATTCTCATCGGTAACTCCTGTGTCTTGCCGGTGCTCAGGACAGGTCGGCTTCGTTGGTCAGACTGTCGGCCTGCTGTCTGATGCGATCGGCTTCCGCTTCGGCCCTAGTTGCCTCCTGCACCGAGGTCTGATGTTTGTCAACGGCGTCGACGACTTCCTCGGCGGCGGCGCCGACTTCTGCGCGCTCCTCGGCTTTCACCCGCTCCACCTCGCGCTGGGCGTCGAGTTCGGCCTGGGTCATCCCTGTGGCCGCGTCCCGTTGTCCGGCCTGCTCGGCCGCGCGCTTCTGAGCGGCCTGCTGAGTTCGGACGGAATTCTCGACAGCCGCTGTTTCTGCGTTCACCGCAATTCGGTCTTCGGCACCTTCCCGCTTGGCTTCTGTCGCGTCGGCATGGGCCTGCGCGGCCTCGGCATCGGCGACGGCCTCGACGCTGTTGGCCTCTTTGCGCTCTTGGGCCTGGGTCTGCTCGAGTTGTCCCTCCGCAGTCAGTGAATCGTTCCCGGTCACAGCGCCGGCGAATTCCTTCGCCTTGCCCTTGACTGAGTCGATCAAACCCTTACGCGCCTGGTCGGCCTTATTGTGCTCAGTCATCTGAGTCTCCTTTTGACGTCAACCGAAACTCAAAGTGAGGTGTTCGCTGCGTGTCCGGGACCAAGAGGTTCCCCGGTAGAAAAGGTTCAAACTCAGGTGTGATCTTCACCACTCACATGTGCCAGGCCGTCCTTTCGGCTTCGAGCAAGCACCCGGCGGCGGCAGGCTCGCCATCTAGGTCGGCCAGACCCGTCCGCGGTCGGTGACGCTGCCCGGTATCGGGGCGATGGGGGCGCATGACCACACCCGCCGGCTACGGCGCATGTTGGTCAAGGACCGGGCCAAGATCCTGTTCGCCACCGTCAGCCGACTCCAGCGCTGCCGGGCCGCGCGCGCCAACCGTCCGCTGATTCTGGTTGTCGTAGACGCCATGCCCTTGCCCGGTGGTCAGCAGGTCGCGGATGTCGTCGGTTCGGGCGGCTGGGAGGCAACGTCGGTCATGGTCATGCCCCTTCTTGTGTATTCGTGGTTTGTTGGCGTTCCGGCACAGTCCCCAGAACAGGACTTCGGCTTCGTCGACGGCGAACTCGACGATGAGCGCCGGTGCATTTCAGCAGTCGCGTCGCGACGCGTATTGCTCAAGCGTGTTGTCATACCAATTCTTTTTGTCGCACATGCCACGTGCGCGTGACCGGCACCCCGGGCCCACGCCGACCGGGCTCGAGGTGACGGGCAGCAGTGTGGCGTCTACCGGGCGGTCCCAGACGACGGGTTACCCGGTGCCGTGCCGCGGGTGCCGACGGGAGAGCCGGTGTCGTCACGGGTGCGGCCCAGGCTGACGCCGAGCGCGATCATGGCGACTGCCAGACCCAGGTGTAGCCAGTTGTCGGCATTGTTGACGGGGACGAAGTTGGCGGAGCTATCCCGGTCGATGACCAGTCCGTAAAGGAAGAGCAGTAGGTAGATCACGCCGCCGCCGATCAAATACGACCGGGCGCCGTTGAAGGTGCGGGCCAGCGCCAGTCCGGCGACGCCGAACAGCAGATGCACAAGGTTGTGCAGGACAGACACGTTGAACAGGCCTAGCAGCGCGGCGTCGGAGTGGTGGCCGGCCCAGGCGAGCTGGTCGTAGTGGGTGGTGATGCCGGGAATGAAGCCCAGCACGCCGACGAGCACGAACACGGCGCCGAACGCTATGGCCGCTTTCTGGACGGGCGCTGAACGCGTCGCCGTTCGTCCGGGCATGTGGGCGGGGTTATGTGCGGTCATCGTTAGCCTTTCGTGGGGTATGCGGTCGCGCTGTGCCCCACGAGGCTGGAGGCGAGCACCGCTACCTGGTTACCCACGACATCGCGAAACAAACGCGCCGGCCCGCGAACTGTTGCACACACCGGACCCGAGAGTCACTGAAACTCCGGCGCGGCGGGCGGTCAGAAGCCGTAAGACGCGCCCACCGGTTTCAGGCGTGGGCGGGTGTGCATTGGCGAGTGTGTGGTTGGTTGACGGGGTTGGTGTATCCGAGGTGGCGTTGGCCGGGCTGTCGCTGATGGTGACTCGCCCGTCAGCTCATCGGATGGTCAGGGACAGGACCCTTCGGTTGAGCCGGCGTCGCGGCCAGCCCCGTGCGCCGTCATTGGCGAGCGCCGCCCGTGCGGCGTTGCGGCCGCAGACGCCGTGGACGCCGCCGCCCGGCGCGGCACCCGCGCTGCCGAGATACAGGTTCTCCACCGGTGTTTCGGCCCGGCCGAAGCCCGCTGCCGGCCGGAAGATCAGCTGCTGAAACAGCTGGGAGGTGCCGCCGTTCACGGCGCCGGCATGTAGGTTGGCATCGCTGGCTTCCAGGTCTGACGGGCGCTGGATGGCCTTATCGACCACCTGATCGGTGAAACCCGGCGCGTGCTCCTCGAGCACGCGATCGACCGCCTCAGAGAGCTTGTTCGCCGACTCGTCGTCGGCGACGCCGCGGGGAAGATGGGTGTAGGCCCACGCGCTTTCGGTGCCGGTGGGGGACCGGCTGGCGTCGGCTGTCGTCATTTGACCGAACAACATGAAGGGACGGTTTGGAACGGTTCGGGTGTTCAGGTCCGCCATCCACCGGATCAGCCCGTCGTGGTCGGCCCCCAAGTGAACCGTGCCGGCGCCATGAAGGCTTTTCGACCGCCAGGGGATCGGGGCGTTCAACGCGTAGTTTACCTTGAGAACCGGTGTGTCCCACACGAAGTGCTCCAGGCTGCGCAACAGCGCAGCAGGCAGCGCGTCGGGCGGCAGCAGGCGCTGGTAGAGCTGCGGCGCAGAGGTGTCGGCGACGACAGCCCGACGTACCCGCACCGTTGCGCCGTCGGCGGTGCGAACCGCGACGGCTCGCCCACCGCGGACGTCGATGGCGTTGACCTCTGTCCCGCATTCGATCTGCGCGCCGGCGGCAGTGGCGCGATTGACCAGGGCCGCCGTCAGCTGTCCCGCGCCGCCAACGGGGACGGGAAAACCGCCGTCCTGGGCCATCATGATCAGCAAATATCCCATGACTCCGCTTCCCGGAGCATCGATGGGCACGTCCGCGTGCATCGCGTTGCCGAGCAGCAACAGCCGCGCGGCCTCACCGTCGAACAGCTGCTGGGCCATCACGCCGGCCGGCAACAGCATCAGGTGTGCGAGTCGCAGCGCCTCGGCGGTGCCCAACTTCCGCAGCAGCTGCGCGGGCCCGCGCACGGGCGGGAAGGGCGAGAACAACGTGGAGAGCAAGGGCGCTTTGATCCGCTGCCACTGGTCGAACAGCTGATACCAGCGATCACCGTCGCCGGGATCGTGTCGATCCAACTCGGCGGCGGTGTGGTGGATGTCCCGGTAGATGACCGGTGCGTCATCGTCGGCAGCCGAGCGAGCGTGACCGACCACAGCGGGCGCGTGCGTCCAGCGCAAACCGTGGTCTTGCAGGTTCAGCTCTCGCAACGCGGGGGAGGTTACCGACAACGGGTAGAACGCGCTGTAGAGATCGCTGACGTAGCCGGGCATCAACTCCGCGCTTTTGACGGCACCGCCGGGCTCGGCCTGGGCCTCGAGCACCAGCACATCCCAGCCCGCGTCGGAAAGCAATGCCGCGGCGACCAGGCCGTTGTGTCCGGCGCCGATCACCACCGCGTCGACGGCACCGCCGCCGCTAATCGTCGACTTCACTAGGCTCGAGGCGCTCGGCGAGCGCGGCCAACCGCCACGTGCATTCCCGGTTCCGGGGCCACGCCGTGGCCAGCGCGGCCCGCTTGGGGAGCCACTTGAGCGGACCGCCTACCGGCACTTCGGACATCTCGATGCGGCAGCCGCTGTCGATGTCGGAGAGCCGCAGAGTGATTCGCGCGGCACCGAACGGGCGGCCCTTGGCGAGCAGAACGACTTCCTCCAGCGGTTTACACTTCTCGACAACCGTTTCGTCATCGAGCAGCAGCGGCCAGATCCCGATCGAGTGCCGGATGGTGCTGCCCGGCGCGGGCCAGTTGGCGTCAACCGCACGCATGCGGCTGTTCCCGACCACCCATTGCGAGTAGGTCCAGCCGTCGGCGATCACAGCCCACACCTGCTGCCGGGCCGCCGTGGTGTCTCGGGTGACGGTAAGAGAGCTGTCCAGTTCGGGGGGAGACGTCATAACTGTAGGTCCTTTCAGGATTCGTGTAGGTGGCTGGGCAGGCACGTCAACGGCGTCCGAGGGGCATGGAGATGAGCCGGCTTGCCGCCGCTTTCACCGAGTCGGGCAGGAACCGGCTCGCCACGCCCACGAGCTTCGTCGAGGCCGATTCGGCGACCACTTTCCGCTCGCCGCGCACCAGCGCGTCGAAGCCCTGCTTGGCCACGTTGCCGGGATCGTCCTTGCGCGGCATCCGTCCCAGCGCGGTGTCCGCCATGCCGGTGCGCCGGAAGAAGTCCGTGTCGGTGGGACCGGGCATTAACGAGGTGACGGTGATGTCAGTGTCGCGCAATTCGTCGTGGATCGCTTCGGCGAACGACTGGATGAACGACTTGGAGGCGTTGTAAATCGTCTGGCACGACCCCGGCATCATCGCCACGATCGACGAGGTGAACAGCACCCTCCCGCTTCCGCGGTCAGCCATGTCGCGCAGCACGAGCTTGGCCAGGTGAACGGTCGATCTCACGTTCAGGTCGACGATGTTGAGGTCAACCTGCAGATCTTCGTCGACGAACCTGCCGCTGCGACCGGTGCCGGCGTTGAACGCTGCTGCGTCCAGCGGCCGGCCCATGCTTGTGGCGTTCTGATAGAGGTTCTCAACGTTCTCGGGCTTGCGCAGGTCCACTTGGACGGCCCGGGCCTCGGCCCCGGTGCCCGACAGTTTGTCTGCAGCGGCATGGATGCGGTCGTCCTCGGCGGCCACGATCAGGTCGTAGCCGTTCTCGGCGAACAACGTGGCTAGCTCGAAGCCGATCCCGCTGGAGGCGCCGGTGACCAGGGCGAGCTTCCGTGCGTGTGCCATCGCCGCTGCTTACCCGTGTGCGGGGGCGCCGAACCCTAACGCGACGTGGTGCACCGAGGGCTCAGCGATGAAGACCCCTCCTGCCGTGCGTGGACTTCGGCGAACGCGCGCGTGCTCGATGGGCGTCGACTTGGCAAGCAGCGGTTGAGAACGATTCAGGTGCTTCGCGCCTGACCATTCCCTAGCTACGGGTGGTTCGGTTCCACCGCATCTTCTTACCTACGGACTGACCACACCTGCCCAAAATTCTGTAGGCATACCGCTAGGGACGAGCCGCGGGAACCAGTAGCCCCCTCGTACGTGGTTCGCGGTTTGTCCCATGGCCAAGCAGGCTGCAGGTAGTTTGAGGCCACGTAGGACCGTGGCCGCGTCGTGGCCACATTTTGGCCACAGTTACAGCTATCTGAAGTCAACCACCGTGATGTTTACGAGCAGGTCAAGCGCGGTTTAGATCGCTGACCAGCGTTGCTGAAAACAGTTCAATCCCGACAGGGGCTCAACCTATTTGGCGGCATATGTGCTGGCAGAAGCGTTTTCAAGGCCGTACGGGTGTGCGTTGAAGCTCCCTTGGCCACACTTCGGAGTTAGCGGGCGACGTGGTGTGCGACGGCCACGCAGTGGTGTGGGCAGTGACACCTTGGGCCGAGTGCACACCTCGGTACGATCGGTGAGATTTGGGTTGCGCCGGTCGGCGAAGAGACCGGCTCCGTCCGCTGTACACGCGCGACAGGAGAGGTACATGGGGTTCATCAACCCGTTCATCGATCGGAAGACGGGTCGGATCAAGTTTCCCGACAACGGCAGCCTTATCCGCCATGTGGAGCGGTGGGCCCAGTCGCGCGGGGATCACCTGGCGTACCGCTTCCTCGATTTCTCCACCGAACGCGACGGTGTCTACAAGGACCTGACCTGGGCCCAATTCAGTGCCCGCAACCGCGCCGTCGGTGCCCGCCTGCAGCAGGTCACCAAGCCCGGAGACCGCGTCGCCATCCTGGTCCCCCAGAGCCTGGACTACATGGTCGCGTTCTACGGCGCGATGTACGCCGCCGTCATCGCGGTGCCACTCTTCGATCCCGCGGAACCGGGGCATGTCGGGCGGCTGTACTCGGTGCTGGATGACTGCGAGCCGGCGGCGATCTTGACCACCACCGACTCGGCGGAGGGCGTACGCAAGTTCTTCCGGCACCGTCCGGCCAAGGAACGACCCCGTGTCATCGCCGTGGACGCCGTCCCCGACGAGGTAGGCCAGACCTGGGTTCCGGCCGCGGCGGACCGGGCCACCATCGCCTACTTGCAGTACACCTCCGGCTCGACTCGCGCCCCGGCCGGTGTGCAGATCACCCACCTGGCCGTGGCGACCAATCTGGTGCAGCTCATCACCGCACTGCAGGTCGAAGAGGGCCAGAGGGGTGTGATGTGGTTGCCGCTCTTCCACGACATGGGCCTGATCACGGCAATGGTGCCGTCGGTGGTCGGACGGAGCATCACGATCATGAGCCCGGCCGCCTTCGTGCGCCGCCCCATCCGGTGGATGCGGGAGCTCGCGGTCGTGGGCGACGACCATGGCCCGACGTTCTCGGCGGCGCCGAACTTCGCGTTCGAGCACGCTGCGTTGCGCGGCCTGCCCAAGGAGGGCGAACCAGAACTCGACCTGAGCAACGTGTTTGCACTGCTCAACGGCAGCGAGCCGATTTCCACCGCGTCGATGCGCAAGTTCAACGAGGCGTTCGCCCCGTACGGGCTGCCGATTACGGCCATCAAGCCGTCCTACGGCATGGCCGAGGCAACGCTTTTCGTCTCCACCACCGACATGAAGCAGACGGCTACCACCATCCACGTGGACCGCGACGAATTGAACCGCGGGCGCTTCGTCACCGTTGCCGACGATGCACCAACGGCCGTCACGCAGGTGGCGTGCGGCGTGGTTTCGATCGACCAGTGGGGCGTCGTCGTCGATTCCGACACCGCCACCGAGCAGCCCGACGGTCAGGTCGGCGAGATCTGGCTGCATGGCGCCAACATCGGTTCGGGCTACTGGGGTCGCGAGCAGGAAACGCAGGATACCTTCCGCAACATCCTGAAATCACGGGCCGACCCCTCGCACGCCGAGGGCGTCCCCGATGACGGCCAGTGGATGCGCACCGGCGATTACGGCACCTACTTTCAGGGCCAGCTGTACGTCACCGGCCGGGTCAAGGACCTAATCATCGTCGACGGCCGCAACCACTACCCGCAGGACCTGGAGTACACGGCGCAGGAAGCCAGCCGCGCGCTGCGTGCCGGTTACGTGGCCGCATTCTCGGTGCCGGCCAACCAGCTGCCGCATCAGGTGTTCGACAACCCGCACTCTGGACTCCAGCGTGACCCGGAGGACTCCGCGGAGCAGCTAGTCATCGTCGGCGAACGCGCCCCCGGCGCGCACAAATCGGACATCCAACCGATCGCCGACGATATCCGTGCCGCCATAGCGGTGCGCCACGGCGTCACCGTACGCGACGTGTTGCTGGTGCCGGCCGGTTCGATCGCACGCACCTCCAGCGGCAAGGTTGGCCACGCCGCCTGCCGCGCCGCCTACATCGACGGCAGCTTGCGCGGTAACCCAATTCAACACGCATTCCCTGACCTGGCCGAATGACGACTGCAGGACGCAGAAGCTCAGAGGTGCGGCCCTAAACATGGCTGGTACAGAATTGGATTCACAAGCAACACGGACGACAACGACGAGCCGACAGATTTAATGCCGTCGAGCTTCGAGCGAGTGGTTGGCCCGAGCGGCGGCGAAGCCGAGGTGATAACCCGTTTGGGCATCAACGACCCGACGCAGCCGACCACCGAGACGCAACGACGTCGAACTCCAGATGACGCGCCTAGGCCGACTGGAGAGCCAACGCGACCATACGCCGCTACCAGCTGTCGCTGAAGGCCCAAGGCCCGACCGCGTTGACGTCGATCGGGTCCTCGATGGGCACCGGCTCGGCTCCTGTTGGCTCTCGTGTCGCGTGATCTACTCAGGTGTGCGGCCAAGTGATCACTCCGTTCGAGGACTTTGTGCATCGCGGGTCAACTCCCGCCCCGGCCCCGTGAAAGCGCGGTGATCGGGTTCACCGCTCTACAAATCACGATGCAACTGGCAATGGCCCCCGCAAGGGACCACAGCTCCAGGGGATCGGCGATCCTTCCATCGCAGGCCCTCGTTGCACAACACTGTCGAGGGCCCAGCAGTAGTCGGCCGACATGACGGCCCCGGGCGGCTGCCCCTCCCCCCGGCCCCGCAGACAGCTGGTCGGCCGGCGCGCGCCGACTAGCCCGGCTAGCACCACCATGCAAGCCTTGCCGGGGGCTGACTTCAAGCGCTGTTCACCTTGCCTGTGGATAAGGGTCTGCTTATTTGCTGCGACGGAGTAGTGACCGTGCACCACGGTACGTGGCCCGGAATTAGGTTGTGTGCGTGCGGAATTCTGACCAGCTTTCACCAAAATGGCGTCACGCTGACCTGCGAAGACTGGGGTGGCAAAATCGGTGTGAATCCCCAGCCAACCAATAACATTCCGCACCATTTCCCCAGGTGGCTTGTCGGAGCGCCGGGTTGGCGGTGCGGCAGGAGGTTCACCATGCCAACGGCAATGAGGTTTGCTGAACGCGCGGAAGGCTACCGCGTTGAATTTGGCCTACCGCCATGCGCCGCCCGGCGTGTGTACAACTTGGGACGCACCAAAGACCCACTGAGAGAGAGCGATTCACTCACGTGACGACTAAGCTGATCGGCCGCTCCGGTAGCCGACAAAGAGAGCAGTTCGTGCCGTGGAGCTGCGGTATGGGGGGAGTTGTAGACAAGTTGCGGCCGTTTTGATGAGCGGATCGGTGGTTGACCACCGGATTTCGTCGGTTTCTGTTGGGCCGTTTTGCGCCCGGCCGAGTCGCCGAATACAGTCAGGCTTGCGTGGACAGTCCACCGGGGGATCAACGCGGGCGGTCGGGGGAATAGCAACGTATTCCCGCTCAGTTGTTCCCAATTCAGTACCGATAGATAGAAGGAATGCGATGAACACACCTCATAACCTTCACAAATGGACACTTGCTGCGGCGACGGCCCTCGTACTCGGCATGTTTGGTGCCGGCGTCGCGAGCGCTGATCCAAACGAAGGCATCGGCGGCGGCGCCGGCAGCAACACCGGCGGCGACCTCAACCTCGGTCCGGACGGCGTCGGCGGCGGGGTCGGCAGCAACACCGGCGGCGGCCTCAACCTCGGTCCGGACGGCGTCGGCGGCGGGGTCGGCAGCAACACCGGCGGCGGCCTCAACCTCGGTCCGATCGGTGCCGGCGCCGGCAGCAACACCGGCGGCGGCGTCAACCTCGGTCCGGACGG
>JAOPWC010000198.1 GCA_025965895.1 Mycobacterium sp. | reverse complement strand
TTCGACTGCGGTAAGGAGTCGCTGAATACCTGGCTCATCGCCCACGCCCGTCGCGCGGACAGCAGCGGAGTCGCGCACGTCTACGTGTGGACCCCGCTCGGCGAACAGAAAGTCAGCGCCTATTTCGCCATCTGCCCCACCGAAGTAGTACGCAACGACGACGGCCTCTCAGGATCCATGGCCGGCGGCTATTCCCGCATACCCGGCTACTTGATTGCCCGCCTGGCGATCGACACGTCGCTGCGGGGTCAGGGATATGGCGAGCAGCTGCTCCTCGACGCACTAGGCAAAGCCGACGCCGCATCGGAAATCGGCGGCGGCCGGCTCATCGTCGTTGATGCCATAGACGACGAAGCGCAATCCTTCTATGAGCACTACCACTTCGTTCCCGTCAGAAAGCGCGAGCGTCGTCTGGTCATGAAGGTGTCCACAGCGGCGAAAGCGCTCGGGGAGCGCTGGCGAGCGTAGACCCTTCCGCCGAAGAGTGTGCTGCACAAAGGAGTTGACCGTTAGCGGTGTCGAGAGTTTCCCTGGTGAGTTGGACACGCTGCGTGCCGACAACGCGCGTTTGCGTCATCTCCTTCAATTGAGTGAGGAACAGGCACGCGCAGCCGCCAGTGACCAGGCGACGCTGACCGGGGCGCCCGCCTCACCGGTGACAATGGGCTCCAGCTCCGCTGATAAGGTGCGGTTCTTCTTCGATTTGTTCCGTTGTCGCACCGATGTTTACGCGCTGCGCTGGGAGAATCGTCGAGATGGCCGTTCAGGTTGGATGCCGGCGATCAAGGGCTATTGGCGCGAGGGTATGAATCGGGCCGACGCACCTTACCGTCCGCTGACCCCAGAGGTCGTTGATGCCCACCTGCGTGGCGAGGCACATATCGGCCTGTATCCGCTCAGCGATGACGACACCTGCTGCTGGGTGGCGGCCGATTTCGACAAGGAAGCCGCGATGCTTGACGCGCTCGCATACATGAAAGCGGGTCGCTCCTATGGGATTCCGGCTGCACTGGAGGTATCACAATCCGGGCGCGGAGCTCACGTTTGGATCTTCTTCGCTCATGCGATCTCGGCATCAGTCGCCCGCAGCATCGCTACAAGTCTGCTGAGTGAGGCATTTCGCCTGCGTGGCAGCATGCATCTGAGTAGCTATGACCGCTTGTTCCCATCCCAGGACGTCCACACCGGGCGAGGGGTGGGCAATCTGATCGCCGCACCGATGAACGGTAAGCGCCGTCAACACGGCACCACCGTCTTCCTCGATCCCGCCACCCTCGAGCCATACGAGGATCAGTGGGCCTACCTGTCAAGCGTCGCCCGATTGTCCACCAAAGGCGTGACCGCGCTGGCGCGCCAACTTCCCGACCCACAGATCGGCCACAACGTCCGGCGTCTGCAGTTACCGACGTCGTCGCGCATCATCCCCCGGCCGGCGGCAATCGTGCGCGCAGAGTTCACATCACGACTCACCCTGACCGCGAACGATCTTGGCCCGGCGATGATCTCGGCCGTCAAACACGCCGCATCGATACGTAACCCAGAATTCGATGCGCGCCAACGCGCCCGCCGCAGCACCTGGGACACACCACGGTTCCTCTACAGCTACGACGAAACTGCTGACGGTGATCTCGTCCTGCCACGCGGCCTCCATCCTCTACTGACGGAACTCGTCGAATCGGCCGACAGCACACTTCACGTCGACGACAAACGCATCCACGGTCAACCCCATGAGTTCACCTGCAGCACGCCGTTGCGCACCGTTCAGACCACCGCACTGCACCAACTCCTCGATCAGGACACCGGCGTCCTGATCGCATCACCGGGCGCCGGCAAGACGGTCATAGCCTGTGCGGCAATTGCGATGGCCGATCAATGGCGCGACCGGATCAGCAGCCACCTGAGTTTCGCTTCTGGTCAAATCGGCGGCGGGCGTTCGAAAACCACGGGCATCCTCGACATCGCGCTACTGCCAACACTTGCCCGCCGCGACAATGTCGAAGACATCACCGCCAACTACGGATTTGTCATCGTGGACGAATGCCACCACGTCGCAGCTAGCGCGTTCTTCGGCGTCCTGAGCCGCATAGCTGCGCGGTATTGGCTCGGCCTGACTGCCACGCCGGAGCGCCGTGACGGACTCGAAGACCTGATCTATCACCAACTCGGATCACACCACGTGGCCATCGAGCCGCCCGGTACCGGACAACTCCCGGTCGACGGTTCCGATCTACTGACGCCCCACCCGGTTCTGCACCTGCACCCGACCGAATTCCAATACCGCGGCGACGCCGACCCCACCGCACCCGGTGGAATGGCCGAAATCTATCGAGCCCTCGTCGCCGACCGCACTCGACTCGAGCAGATCGTCGACGACGTGCTGACCGCCTCCGAAACCGGAGCCAACATCCTGGTACTCACCACCTGGGTCGAACACCTCAACGCCATCACCGACCGGCTTCAGGCCGCCGGAAGGGCGGTCACCGTCCTCAGCGGAGGCATCAAGCCTCGCAAACGCCGTCAGATCGCCGACCAACTTGCCAACCGCACGCCCGATTCGGATCCGCTCCTGATCGTCGGCACCAGCTCGTTCATCGGAGAAGGCTTCGACTGCCCCGCTCTCGACACACTGTTCCTGGCCGCGCCAATCACCTTCAAGAACCGCCTCGTGCAGTACATCGGTCGCGTCACCCGTCCTTACCCCTCGAAGACCACCGCAACCGTGCACGACTACCACGACGAGCTCACCCCCGTCATCGCCTCATCGCTGAAGAAACGAACACCCGGATACCTCAAGATGGGCTTCCCCGACCCGCGCAAGATGAGCCGATAGAGCTCAATGCCGCAGATCGCAGCACTTGACGATCGGACAAGTGCGCTACAGCAAGCTCGAAGGTCAAGATCCGTGGTCCAACCGGCTCAAAGATAAACCAAGGTAAAGGTACTCTATGGTCATTTCCGCAGGTCAAAGCCTACTCGTCTGTGTCGGGCTGACAGGATTTGAACCTGCGACCACTTGACCCCCAGATACATCAAGTGCGTCAGCGGGTGCCCGTGGGTGACCAGTATCCGCAGGCCAGGGCCGTTTCCTGAGCATCCGTGAACATCCGCTGACACCCTAGGAATCGGCCGGGTTGCTGTACCGGCTGCTGTACGGATCAGCGTCGCTCGTCGCGGATCTACTAGACGCGCGTGCTAGGTCGGGCACCGACCAAGGCGCAGTAGGTGTGACTCACTGGAGCACAGAAGAGCCTCAGCTAGCGCCATGTCAAAGATCCCAGTGACACAGTCCTAATGGTCCAACGCCAAACCGATGGACCCCACATCGGTCGGGATTGCACCATGCAGCGGGAACGAGTAGCGAAATACTCGTGCAGCGGCGGGAGTCCGCGACGAAGATTCCCAAACGTAACCATCAACGGTCATGAGGCAAGAAGGGAAGGACGCCATGCTAACCGCAATAGAGAACCTGATGGGGAAGCTGCCACCTCCAGCGAGGCAGCGCAATGAGAACATAGCCTGCCTAATCGGCTTCCTATTTGGCGCGATCGGACTCGCCATTTATCTTCGTACGGTGGTTGACTTTATTTTCCCGCTTGGCATTGCTATTGCGGTACTCGCCGTGTATCCATCGCCACCAACAATTTTCGCAGGCGCTATCGTCGTGGCGCTCTACGGATATTTCCGCGTGAAGACCGCTAACGAGCAGCGGACCGGCTCGCCGACTGCGGGCATAGCGCCAAGGGTCTGAGTCGATCAGCAATCGTCGTTCTGACAGTGCCCAAGCCACCCCAAAGGCATCGCTGCCACGCAGATCGGCAACACGGCGGTCACCAAGGCCATGTCAAAGGTCATGTTGAGACTGTTCTAGTTCTCAACCGGTGAAAGGATGCGGATGTGACCGCTACCGCCCGGCAGTCCTGGCGGCGGGCGAGTCGGAGTGCGGCGTGGATGTCGGCTTGGCCGGGTTAACTTCAGTAGTTCGGCGGCCCTGTAAGAGCCCAGATCGGGACTGGATCGTTTCTGTGCGCGCGAACGCGATCATTCCACCTCACGCAACTGGCATTTTCGTATGGCTCAATGGCTCGAACGCTTGAGGTGCCGCAGCGACCGCAACAACCGTTCCCATGGTCATTGGGGGGCGCGGCTTCAGAACGGCGAGCCACGTAGGCTGCATCACGAACTGCACGCGGCGGCGAGAGAATGACAGATAGCCCAAGTTGAAGGCATCAACTTCAAAATCGGCAAGCGTAAACGGGCGTTCGGGGCGCCGCCAAAAAAGATCGTCCAGGACGCGCTTTGCGCCCTCCTCGGGAGAGATGATCGCGGTTTCTGCGAACGGTTTCGTTCGGACCTGCCGCCAATCGATGCCCCAGCGGGTGACCAGGGAAGCGCCGCCCAATGCCACGTGGATTGAGGCTCGACCCAGGACCGGCAGCCCATGCAAGTAGCGGCGGAAGGCGCCGAGCACTTCGAATAACGCTACCGGACTTTTTTCTCCCTTGAGCGTAACGCCGTGCCCCTTTAACTCCCACAGGCTCTCGAAGCGAAGTTGTTCGTCCGAAGTGACGTGGGTTTTTGCAATGCTTTCCGCGACGCGCTCCGTGAGAGCGGAGAGCGCTTTGCGGTCCGCGAGGCGTTCATTGGGCGTGAGCGGCTGTCGCGAGGTGGGAGGATGCATGTATGCGGCGATGGCGCCCGACGAATGAAAGACGTCCACGCGCCCCTCGTTTGGCAGTTGCATACGCGAGAGATCTGTGCTGACGGGGTCGGGGCGCAAGGAGCAGTCCCCGAACTGGTTCCACACGAACCGGGCTGCCGATCGAGCCCGCGCGATGGAATCTTCGACTGAGGGTTGCTCGATGTGAAACACCGGCGCGCGATCTTGAAAGCCTTCCGCCCGATTGACAAGCGCCGAGACGAGATCGTTGTTATCCATGGATTCCCCCGTCCCACCACTGACAAGCCATCCAGTACTGATCGGTGGGTTTGACGTCATCGAGCGTGGCGCCCTCACCCCAGAGGTGATCACATCCAATGACGGTATCGGGCCAAAGCGGGTTGCCGTTGTTCCAAGTCGACTCGCGCTCGACCGAGATGACCATGGGATGATTGTTGACATACCAGTCTGAGGCGCCATCACCCCAGGAGTCGGCTACCGTCTTGCCGGACACCAAATTGTTGGCGATATCCGCGCCCACTTCTTCAGTACTCCAGCTGTCGTACATGAGCCCGTAGGCGCCGCAGAAGAGGTGCAGGCCTCGAAAAACGTGCCTGTGCTCCAGGATGTTGTTGGGGTCGATAGTTCGACAGCCATAGATCAGGAGCCACTCCAGGTTGCAATTGTCGCCGAGGCGCCACTGCCTCGAGTGGCCCTCCCAGGAACCGACGTCGGTGTCGTAGAGCAGCAGGCACTCGATCTCATACCGGCCGTGGGTGATGATCAGATAGAGGTCGACGCTATCGGCGTTATGCCCGTCGTCACCGCCGAAAGTGTCCTCGTGCATGTGGCGTTCGTTGACGCTGTGGTTGCTGCGGAGAAACTCAATCTGATGTCCAGCCTGTGCGAGCGTGGGACCGAACCAGTTGGCGATGTAATAAGGACAGGTCACGTCCGGGGCGTTGGAGAATGGGCCTGCAGCACGTTCATCCGCAAAGTGGTCGACGTATTCAATACCGATAAGCGCCATAGAGACATCTCCAGAGAAAGGGGGCTAGCTCTCGACGCGGAAGACCCCGAGAGTCTGATCCCCTAACCGACATTTAAGCTACTCCCGAATGCGGAACACGACGGCGATTTCCTCGGTAAATAGGTGAATCTTGTCTGATTTGCTCGGTCACCACAGGACAGCAGCGACAGCAATTCCTGCGAATCGGCCATGGCGGCCGGCTCGCAAACTACGCCACCTGCACAAACCCAACCTGTCCGCTCGACGCCCGCCAACGGTTGAGAGCACGATCGCTTGGTTTTCTGCAAGTCTGGGGACTTCTTGGTTGCCGGGTCTAGCGTGGCTTGTGTGGCGGCTGGTGTTGGTGAACTGGTGCAGTCGACGGCCAGTCAATGGATGGTGCGGCCCCCCACGCATTGCCCGCGCGGTCACCGTCTAATGCCCGGCCGGATGCTGGTCGGCTCCATCGCCTGCTCGTGCGGCCGGCATCTCACGTGGGCGTGTGAGTGCGGCGCAGTCAGCTACGGGCCACCGCTCGGCGACTGGTGCAGCCTGCTAGACGGGCCACCTCCGGTCCGCTGAAGGTCTCCTACGTCGGCTTGTCATCCTGCTTGGGTGGCGGGCCGACACCATTTCGGGCGCCGCTGCAAATTAACGGACGATTGCGGGTGAAGCTCGACGAAGTGCGAGAGGAGACGGACCACGCAGGGACAATCGGCGTGAAGTCGAAGGCCGCGGTGCGCGAGACGCTGCGCGGGTTCCTGCCCTCGGGATCGGCGTCGGCCACGGTTTTATCTACGAGGGCGTTCGGCGATGGCGCCAAGCAGACAGCGGCCGATCGACGCCCAGCGCTTTAGAGGTGGCGGGCCGATCTTAGAACGTTTGTTCATATCCGCACGACTCTGTCACCTTCGTGCCTACAATCCCCCCGATCACTTTCGCTCGCTGACGACAGGAAATAGAGGTCTGCGATGAGGCATTGGGTACGACGTTGCGCCGCGAGCACCGCATTTGCCGTTGTGTTGGCGTCACTGCCGCTGACCGGGCTCGCCTCACCGGCGATCAGCCGGGCCGCCCCGTATTGCGGCGCCGGCATGGTCGGGAACCCCAACACCACCACCCAATGCGTGAACGGCACACCTGGTGGACCCCTGGCACAGCCGATGCACCCCG
>JAOPWC010000075.1 GCA_025965895.1 Mycobacterium sp. | reverse complement strand
TCACCGGCGATCAGCCGGGCCGCCCCGTATTGCGGCGCCGGCATGGTCGGGAACCCCAACACCACCACCCAATGCGTGAACGGCACACCTGGTGGACCCCTGGCACAGCCGATGCACCCCGCGGACCAGGTGCACCCCGCGGACCAGGTGCACCCCGCGGACCCGGCGGACCCGGCGGACCAGGTGGACCTGCCGGACGTGGCAGACCTGCCGGACCTGGCGGATCTGCCGGACCTGGCGGACCTGGCGAACCAGGCGGTCTCCTAGGCTAGGCCAAAGGGGGCTCGGTTGCTCGCACTGATTTCCGGCTAGACCCCCCGGGTGGCAAGTACCTACTCGGGGGCGTGCGCGCGGTCGCCCTCAGTTTGAAAGTCTCGGCTCGGGTTTTGTGACGAGTCTGGGACTTGGGTTTCGGCGGTTTAGCGTGGCTTGTGTGGCGGCTGGTGTTGGTGAACTGGTGCGGTCGACGGCCGGTCAATGGATGGTTCGGCCGCCAACGCATTGCCCCCGCGGCCACCGTCTCCAGCCCGGCCGGATGCTGGTCGGCTCCATCGCGTGTTCCTGCGGCCGGCACCTCACGTGGGCGTGTGGGTGCGGCGCAGTCGCGTACGGGCCGGCGCTCAGCGACGGATGCAGCCTGCTCGACGGGCCAGCGCGCGTCCGATAAGCGGACGGCCGCCAGCCTTCTCCACCCCACAGCACGACCCGGGGAAAGGCACTGCGGTTCTGGCTGGGCTAAACGGCCACCGATCGTGGACACCTAGCAGCAGGGCGTGGTACCCAACCTCGACGCCGCAGTGCGCGACGGCCTGCTCGCACGGAATCCGGCCGCGGTCGTCAAGCGGCCCGGAGTGGCCCGAACGGAAGCCCGCCACGCCGCTGCGGTTGATGTGACCGCCCTGCTGCGTGCCGCCGAGGGGCTGCGGTACCGCGACGTTCTGGTGCTTATAGCCGCCACGGGGCTCAGGCGCGGCGAGGCCCTGGCGCTGCGCTGGACCGATGTGGACCTCGACGCCGGGTTGCTGACAGTGCGCGGCACCCTCGGTCGTGTTGGCAGGCACCTGGTGGTGTCCGAGCCGAAGACGGACCGCTCGCGGCGCACCGTGCCGATAGGGGGGCTTGTGGCGATGCTGCGCGCCCGCCGCAAACAGCAGGCAGCCGAACAACTCCGCGCAGGCAACATGTGGCGGGATTCCGGTCTGGTGTTCTGCACCGAGTTCGGTACACCAGTCGAGCCGCGCAACATCCTGCGCACTGTCGAGACCGCCGCCGCCAAGGCGGGGATAGAAGGGGTCGGGGTGCACACGCTGCGGCACTCTGCAGCGGTCGCATGGCTCGAATCGGGCGTGCACATCAAGGCGGTCGCCGACCTGCTCGGGCACAGCTCAATCGCCGTGACCGGGGACATTTACGGCCACACCTCAGATGACACGGCCCGCGCCGCGGTCGACGGACTCATCGGGACGCTCGGCTTGTGAGCGGGTTGCTGTACCGGTTGCTGTACATCCCCCCGGCAAGTACTGGCTTTCGTCTAGTGATGCAACGGCGTTAGGGCGTCTACCTGCGTAAACTTGGTCGGGCTGACAGGATTTGAACCTGCGACCACTTGACCCCCAGTCAGCCTGGAGCCGTCTCCACGCGCTCCAGCGTGACGCCAAAATCTCGCTGACCTGCGGGAATTGCCTCAGGTCGTCTCCCCCGATCTCAGCGCGTCTCACGCAGGTTGTGACAACTCTGTGACAACGCTCAAGGCGACTTTTCGCCTCATACGCACTCTGGGGGCCGTGCCGTCGACACATCAACCTTCGGCGTATGAATGGGACTCGGGCGCGATTGCCGCCTGTTTGTGCTGGTCAGAAGCCCTAAACTTGCAGAATGATGCGTTGGCCGGCGTTGGTCCTATAGATATGTGGCACACTCGGCGACCCCCCCACTATCTATGTACGTAGGCCGTAGATGTTTGACTTTTATGTGACCTAGAGGACATCACCTAGTTCGCAAGGGAGACGGGATGGCGGATTTATCGCAGTTTCAGCATCCGCGGTTTGCGCGGATGTATGAGCGCATCAGCGCCGAGTCGGAGCAGCGGGGAACGGCCGAGCATCGTGACCGGGCGCTGGCCGGGATGTCTGGACGGGTGATCGAGGTGGGTGCCGGCAATGGCATGAACTTCATCCACTATCCCGACACGGTCGAGCAGGTGGTGGGGGTGGAGCCCGACGACCACCTACGCGGGTTGGCCGAACGTGCGGCGGCCACGGCTGCGGTGCCGGTTGAGGTGGTCGCCGGTCACGCCACCGCGCTGCCGGCCGAGGACGCAAGCTTCGACGCGGCGGTGGCGTCGCTGGTGCTGTGCTCGGTGGCAGATGTGCCCGCCGCGCTGGCCGAGCTGCGGCGCGTGCTCAAGCCCGGCGGCGAGCTGCGGTTCTTTGAACATGTCCGCTCCGACAAACCCTGGTTCGGATTACTCGAGGACGCGATCACCCCGCTGTGGTCGCGGGTAGGAGGCGGCTGCCACCCGAACCGAGACACCACCGCGGCGATCCGCGCCGCCGGTTTCGACGTCGAGACGATGGACCGGTTTTCCTATGCGCCGCTTCGGTTTTTCCCCGCGCACGCACACATCGTCGGCCGGGCCCGCCGCAGCTAGTGGCTCAATCCTCTCCGGGGTAGACGACCCGGTGGGTGATCAAATGTGTGGGGTCGGTGAGTTTTTCGTCGGCGATGCGGCCGCGGTCATCGAGGGTGAGCGCAACATTGATCGAGGCGGCGGGATAGCCCAGCGCCAGGCGCACCGGCGCGCCCTGCGGTGAGGTCCGCGCCACGATCGGCGCCGTGCCGTCGGCGTAGGGTTCCTGCGCCAGGAAGAAGCTGGCATCCAGGTCGAGGCGATCCGGCTCCGGGCGACGGGCGTTGGTGTCGCTGGTGACTGTTTCGAAGACGGTCAGTTTGCCCATGGAGCGGGTCGCCGCGACGGCGGCGGCCAATTCCTCGCCCCCTCGGCGCGGCGGCCACGACACGATCACGCCCGTGGTGCCGGCCTCCCAGCCAGGAGCCTCGGCGCGCAGGGTGAGCACGTTGTCGCCGTCGCGGCCACCGTGGGCGAGCATAAAAACAGCCGGTGCCGCAGCCGCTGGGTGCCAGCGCGGTGGCGCCCAGCGACGCGGCCAACGTGTAAGCCTGGTCGGGTTGTGTGGTGTAGTAGTCGCCGCGGCGCGGCGTGGACAGCCGCACCACCACAAGGCCGTCGCTGGCGGAGACGCTAATCCCGATCTGCCCGGCCAGCGCCCCGAGCGGCACCACAGGCCCGACCGGCTGCGGGGCGACCCCAGCCGACGCCGCCGCGGTGGGCGGCGGGGTGGACACCAGCACCGCGCTGACCACCAAAACGACAAGCAGCACACCGCTTTCGGCTGCCATCAGCCCGCGCAGGCGCGCCGAGCGGGCGGCATCGCGGAAAATCAGACGCGCGCTGAGCGCTGCCGCCGACACCGCGACGACCAGACCGAGCTTGATCAGCAGCACCCGTCCATAACTGGTCGAGACCAGCTGCGGCAGCGGCACCAGCACCAACAGGCTCGCCACACCTGTAGTGACCATGACGACATAGGTCCACAATGCCAGCCGCACGTAGGAGGCCAGCACCCAGCGCACCGCCGCACCGGCTCGCCGCCACGTCAGCATTGCGCGCACGGTGTGCAACAGCGCACCGACCCAGACGGTGACCGCCGCCAGATGCACGGCGGTTAGCACCGCCCCCCAGATCCCCAGGTTCACCCCGGCGTGCGAGCGGATTCCTTCGGCGGCGATCACCACGGCCAGCGGCGTCAGCGCCCAGCGGCCGAGTTTCAGCGCGGCCACCAAGCCGGCTGCCTCGGCCAGCAGCGCCACCGCTGCGCGGCCCTCCCAGGCCGCGGCCAGCTGGCCGGCGTCGATCACCCGCTGCAAGATCAAGCCGGCCACCCCGGCCAGCGCCAGCAGCAGGGCCGCCGGCACCCAGGGCCGCAGCGGCGGCAATGCGGGCTGCTCGGCGCGGGCGGTCGCGGTGAACCGCTGCGCGATCAGACCACCCGCCGCGATCGCTAAACCCGCGAACAGCAGCCAGCGCAGCGCGGCCTCACCCCATGCCGGTGGGCTGCCGGCGCCGGCGGCCGAACCCGACAGAGCGACCCCCACCGCGAACCGGAACTCCTGCTCCACCTGGTCACCGTCGCTGCCGGTGGCCCGCCAGCGCACCGTGTAGGTGCCCGGCGCCAGCGGCTGGGCGGATCGGGTGGTGACCGCCCGGCCCTCGCGCAGGTGAGTCGCGGGCCGGGTCGGCACCTCGCGGCCGGCCTGATCCAGCAGCACGATCGCCCGATCACCGATCGTGACCGGCTCGTTGAACAGCAACGTGATCGCCTCCGGTGAGGAGGCAACCGCCGTTTCGGTGGCCGGGTCGGTGACCAGCAACGTCGGATGCGCCTGCGCGATGCCCGCACCGGCGCCAATCAACATCAGCACGGCCAGCACACCGGCCGCCAGCCACCGCAGCAGCGCATTCACGAGCCAAGTCGGACCGGGCGGCGATCCAGCTCGCAGACCAGCCGCCAGGATCGTGCCGACTGGAACGTCACTCACCGCGCCATCCCCGACACCACGACCCAGCCGAGCTGTACTGCCATCTAGGTACGTAGACAGTACACATTTCGTAGGCACTACACAGTTCGGTGACGCTGGCCGCCCGCCGGGTGAACGAGACCCGCATCCGTGTTCATTGGCCCTACGTCGGCCTCTGTGAGCGAGCTGGTGGCACAGGTGTCGGCGCGGCAGGGATCCTACGAGAGCCGTTTGCACGCGATCGCCGGCGCACCAACTTACGCGCGAGCGACGCCACTGTGGCGAGCGCCACCAGCACCGCAAGCGTCAGAACCCATGGCCAGGGCCCGTGCTGGTGCACCCACCCCGCCAAGATGCCTTGCACCCGACCGGCGGCCGCGATCACTGGATCGCCGGGACTGCCGTTGGCGTCGAACAGGCGCACCTCGTACACGCCATAGTAGCCCACATACAGGCCGACCAGCACCAGCAGCGCGGCGCTAATGGCATTGGTGTACAGCGCGATTCGACGCAGCCGGTCGACCAGCGCCGACCGCGCAAACGCGACGGCGATCGCCAGCACGCCCACGATCACCGTGATGCCAGCTCCGTAAGCGAGATAGATCAACAGGCCGTCGAGGATCGGGCTGCCACGCAAGCTCGCCACGGTGACCGCCAGGAAGGGACCGACGGTGCACGACAGCGAGGCAATCGCATAGCCCACCCCGTAGCCGAACATCGAGCCGATCCGCGTCGTAGGTTCCCACCGATAGCTACGGGAGAACGGATTCAGTATCGCAAGCTTGCGCCCCGATAGCAGCCAGATGCCAAGGGCGACAAGAACGATACCGATCACCACGGTGACATAGGGCAGGTATCGCTGCACCGTGGAGGCCACCGAGACTGCGAGCAATCCGAATGCGCTGAACACCGTCAGGAAACCCAGCGCCATCGCCGCCGTGGCCCCCAGCGCGCGGCCCACCGCCACCAACTGTGTGGTGCCCTCGCCGCGCACCACCAGCGTCAGGTAGGCCGGCAGCATCGCGAACCCACAGGGGTTGAGCGCGGCCACCAATCCGGCGGCGAACGCCAAACCCACCAGGTCCTGCTCCATGTTGCTCGGCTTTCTCTAGGTGAGGAGTGCGGCTAACCGGTCAGACGGCTCCTGCTGCGGCATGGCTGTCGTGGGGTTGTTGACAACGATGGCCGAGCCGTTATCGACAGGCGATGTTAATGTGTGGTGTTGGCTGCTCGGGCAATCGTCACGACCCCCCGGGCGCGGCGGCGGGCGCACCGAGGCTGGGGACATCACCAACGATTTCTTTGATTTTGGCCACCAGCGCGTCAGGGGTGCTGGGTCGATAGTCCTGGCCGTTGATGCGGATCGTGGGGGTGGCCTCGATGTTGCCGGCTGCGGCCATGCCCTTTACCAGTTGGGTGTAGGTGCCGTTGTTGATGCAGTCGGCGACGTTGCCGCCCGCACCCGCTTTGCGCGCGAGCTCGATCAGCTGCGCGTTGTCGGGGAAGCTGCTGCCGTCTTCTCGCGGCTGAAACTGCGGCGCATAGAGCGCGGCGTGGAACCGCCTGAACGCGTCGACGGACTGGTCGGCGACGCAGTAGCCGGCGGCGCCCGAGCGCGACGAGTAGTTCTGGTTTTGTGGCCGGTCCAGGATGGCGACCATGTGGTAGTCGGCGGCCACGGCTCCGCTGTCGATGAGCTGATTGACGGTGGGGCCCAGTGTTTTTTCGAAGTTGCCGCATGCCGGGCAGAGGAAGTCCTCGTAGAGCGACAGCACGGCCTTGGGGTCACTGGTGCCCTGCTTGGTGATCAGCTTGCTTGACGTCACGCGGATCGCCTTGGCCTCGCCACTCGCGGCCGGTTTGTGGTGCGAGGACACGATATAAAGCACGAGGGCCACCGCAAAGACCACCACCACGGCGGTCAATCCGAGCCGGATCAACAGGTTTCGCCTGCCCCCCTGGATATTCGGGTTGTAGCGGGCTGGGCGTTTGGGTGTGCTGGCCACGGTGTGCGGTTCCTAACGGTCGCCGAGTTCGATCGGAACGCCGACCAGCGAGCCGTATTCGGTCCAGCTGCCGTCGTAGTTCTTCACGTCGGGGTGCCCGAGCAGCTCGTGAAGGACAAACCAGGTATGGGAGGATCGTTCCCCGATGCGGCAGTACGCGATGGTCGGCTTGGATCCGTCCAGGCCGGCATAGGCGTAGATGGCCTTCAGGTCGTCGTCGGACTTGAACGTGCCGTCCTCGTTGGCCGCCCTGCTCCACGGCACGTTGATCGCGCCGGGTACGTGGCCGGCACGCTGCGCCTGCTCCTGCGGTAGGTGCGCGGGCGCGAGGATTTTACCGGTGAACTCGTCGGGCGAGCGGACGTCAACGAGGTTCTTGGCGCCGGTGCCGCTGATCACCTCGTCGCGGAACGCGCGAATCGACACATCGGGCTCGGCGGCCTTGTACTCGGTGCCCGCCCGTTCGACAACGTCGGTGCTCAGCGGGCCACCATCGAGTTCCCACTTCTTGCGGCCCCCGTCGAGCAGCTTGACCTTGTCGTGCCCGTAGAGCTTGAAATACCAGTAGGCGTAGGCGGCGAACCAATTATTATTCCCGCCGTAGAGCACGACGGTGTCATCGTTGGCGATCCCTTTGGCCGACAGCAGATCCGAGAACTGCTCACGGTTGAGAAAGTCGCGGCGCACGCGGTCTTGCAGGTCGGTCGTCCAGTCAAGCTTGACCGCACCCTCGAGGTGACCGGCGTCGTAGGCACTGGTCTGCTCGTCGACCTCGACGAACACGACCGATGGGTGGTTCAGGTTGAGCTCGGCCCACTCGGCGGTGACCAACACGTTGTTGCGGCTCATGCGGTGACTCCTCGTAACTGAATATCCGGTCAGACGTAGGGTTTTGGCGCTGATGGTCGGCGGTGACGTGCCCCGGCACGAAACCGCCGCGCCATCTACCACTGCAGATCCCCGATATGCGATGGGCTGCAGTAGATCTGGGGCGCCGGGAGCGGCTGCACTCACGTGATCTGGGGCCCGGGCGCGAAAGCGATGATGGGCCGGTTCGGTACCGCGACGGTGCAGCCGTCGTCGCGGATGGGCCGGCCTCAGCCCCGGCACCGCGATCGGTGCCTTCGACGCGGGTGCCGAGTCGCGGTCTGAACCTTCGACTTTGACACTGCGAATGTGGCCCGCATTCACCGGTCGGGTGCCGTCGCGACATAGTGCGCCAGTCCTTAACGGGAGGGCCATCGTACGGTGAGGACAACCCCCGCACGGTCATTGCGCACGTCAGCAGCCCCGCACAGCCACCCGCGCGGACACGCGGACAACTGGCTACCCACTGCGGCCAAACCGCTTCCCCTTTCACCTTGCCCGTGACGTTCACCGTTCACCTGCGACGCGTTGCACGACGGGCTGCAGATCTTCGGCCAGCAGCTCGCGCAGAAACACCGCCGCCACCCGGTGCTGGCGATCCAACACCAGCGTGGTGGGAACCACACTGGTGGGATAGCCGCGGCCCAGTCCGATCGCAGTGCGTATCTCGGGGTCGAAGATCGACGGATAGGTGACCTGGTGGTCGATGACGAAATCGCGGGCGGCGTCGCGGGTGTCGCGCACATCGATACCTAAAAACTGCACCCCCAGGTCCTTGGTGACCGCATACACCTTCTCCAGATGGGGCGCCTCGGCGCGACAGGGTCCGCACCACGAGCCCCACATGTTGATCACCACCACCTGGCCCGGGAAATCCGACACCGCCGTGATCTTGTGATCGAGCATGAGGTCCGGCCCCGAAATCACCCCCACCGCCCCGCGCTGCTGCGGGGGGTCGTAGAAAATGTCGGTCTTGCCGCCCGGAGACACGAACTTAAACGAGCCTCCCTGCACCACTGCATCTGAACCCGACGCACACCCGGCCGACAGCAATACCGCTGTCACCGCGGCGACGGCCCGGCGCGCAACGGTTGCGACCGGTCGCGGTGTCGGCGCCGCGTGCCAGGCCATCGACCGTGAACGTGAAACAGAACTGCGAACTATTGCAGGCCGTAAACGCGCACCGCCGCCGCAGGTCAGCAAGGCGCCTGACACCCGCGGCCGCGCTCGGTCACCCAGGAACCGAACCACTGTGCTCGGAGACCGATAGCGGTCGCGGCGGCCGGCCCTGTCGACATCACTGCGGGCTCTCCGCCGGCCGCCCCGCCTGCTGGGCCTTGAGTTGCTCGACCTCGGCTCGCAACGCCTCAATGCTGGGCGCCTCGTCGGCTGCCGACGCGCCCGCACTGCCCGCGGCCGAGTTGTCGGGACGGCGCTCGCCGCGCATCATCATCCACATCATCAGGCACATTCCCAACGGACATGCCAGTGCGCACACGCCCAAGAGCAGAGTTTGCATTCACCGCCTCCTTGGGGTCGGTCCGAGGTGCACACAGACAACCATTTTATCCACTATCTCCGTACGTAAATAGTAGATGATTACATACCTGGTGTCACCGTTTGAACCCGTCCACAGGCGCCGCACGGTTGTGCAGACCCACCCCCGTGCGGGTTTTCAGCGTCCCCGAGGGTGGCCGCATCCGGCTGCATGACATCGGCGTACGATCTACGTACGCAGAGCGTAGGTCTTGGGCTTGGGGCCCGACATCACCGAAGAGGCCATCACGATCGCGGTCCGGCCCATCGAGTACGTGAACAGACCTCCGATGGCCAATCGCCACGACCAGATCAGCTCGATGCTGAAGGGAGCCAAGCGAGTATGGCGAAGATTACGAGGCGGGCGGCGTTGGCGATGCTCGGCGCGGGCGGCGGCCTGATCGGCCTCGGGTATGCCTTGCGCGGCATCGTCGGTGTTTCCCGGCTGAACCCCTTCTCGGATGGGATGGCGCATGCTGACGGGCCGGGAATGATGGGCGCCTCGAGCATGGACATGAGCCTCTACATGGAAATGTTCAGCCGTCACAACGAGATCCGACGCTCCGTGGAGGAAATCCCCGGTGGCGTGCGCACCACGACGGAGTCCGACTCGCCTGACCTGGCCGCCCTGCTCCACCAGCATGTGCCGAGCATGTACTCCCACGTCGACGGGGGAAACGAGATCATGTGCATGAGCCAAAGCCTGCCGACTCTGTTCCGGCGCGCCTCCGACTACCATCGCCAACTGACCCTCACCGCCAAGGGTGTGGTCGCGGTGGAAACCTCCGGTGATCCCGACCTCACCCAAGCCATCCGCGCCCACGCGCGCGAGGTGACCGGTTTCGTCAACGACGGGATGCCGGCGATGATGCGCGGGATGATGGGCGGCGGGATGATGGGCGGCGGGATGATGGGTTGATAGCTGAAGTAAGTGCTCTCAGCTCTTTCCCGGTGATTCCGGGAAGGCAGCTATCGGCCCGCGTGCACGTGTACCCCAACAGAGCCCGCATCGGCGCCGCGGTCGGCGCCACCCCGTTGAGAGGCGCTGACGGGGTGGGGTGTCGCGGTTGGGTTGTCCCGGAAACGCAGCAGCCGCAAGGAGTTTGCGACGACGCTGACCGACGAGAACCCCATCGCCGCGCCGGCGATGATCGGGTTCAGCAAGCCGAACGCCGCCAGCGGGATCGCCAGGACGTTGTAGCCGAACGCCCAGGCCAGGTTCTGCAGGATGGTGCGGTAGGTGCGCCGCGACAGCGCGATCGCGGTCGGCACACCGGCCAGATCGGCGCGCAGCAAGGTCAGGTCGCTGGACTCGATCGCCACGTCGGTGCCGGTGCCGATCGCGATCCCCAAGTCGGCCTGCACCAGCGCCGGGGCGTCGTTGACGCCGTCGCCGACCATGGCCACCACCTCCCCGGCCGCCTGCAGTGCCGCGACCTCGGACTGCTTGTCGACGGGCAGCACCTCGGCCAGTACCCGGTCGATGCCCACCCGCCGGGCGACCGCCTGCGCGGTGCGGGTGTTGTCCCCGGTGATGATCGCCACGGTCAGCCCGATCCGGTGCAGCTGCGCGACGACCTCGGCCGCGCCGTCCTTGAGGGTGTCGGCGACCGCCAGCACACCGTGGACCTGGCCGTCCCAGCCGGTGAACACCGCGGTCTTGCCTTGCAGTTCGCACTCCTCGGCGTGCTCGGCCAGCTCGGGGGGCATCACCAGCCCGGCCTCGGTAAGCGTGGCGCGCTGGCCGACGGTCACCGTCACACCCTCGACCGTGGCGCGCACCCCGCGCCCGGGCAGCGCCGCGAAGTCGCGCGCCGCGGGTAGCTCACCGACGCGGCGGCGCGCGGCCGCCGCGATCGCATGGCCGATGGGATGCTCACTGTCGGCCTCCACAGCACCGGCGCGGCGCAACACCTGCTCGTCGGACGCGCCGGCCGTGCGCACGTCGGTCAGCGACATCTCACCGCGGGTCAGGGTGCCGGTTTTGTCGAACACCACGGTGGTGATCGTGCGGGTGCGCTCCAGCACCTCCACACCCTTGATCAGGATGCCCAGCTTGGCGCCGCGCCCGGTTCCGACCAGGATCGCCACCGGGGTGGCCAGGCCCAGCGCGCACGGGCAGGCCACGATCAGCACCGCGACCGCCGCGATTAGACCGGTCACCGGAGCGTGCCCGATCAGCCACCAGCCGAGAAATGTGGCCGCCGCGACCGCGATCACCGTGGGCACAAACACCGCCGAGATGCGATCAGCCAGCCGCTGCGTGGGGCCCTTGCCGGCCTGGGCGGCCGTCACCATGGACACGATCTGAGCCAGCGCGGTGTGCGACCCGACCGCGGTCGCGGCCACCGTCAATACGCCGCTGGTGTTCAGCGTCGCACCGGCGACCATGGATCCGACGGTCTTTTCCACCGGCACCGATTCGCCGGTCAGCATCGACTCGTCCACCGCGCTGGCACCCTCGACGACCTCTCCGTCGGTAGGAACCTTTTCCCCCGGCCGCACCCGCATCAGATCACCGACGCGCACCGCCTCGATTCCGACCATGACTTCGGCCCCGTCGCGCAGCACCCGCGCCTGCTTGGCCCCGAGCTGCAGCAGCGCCCGAATGGCGTTGCCGGCGCGGCGTTTCGCGCGCGCCTCGAAATATCGGCCCAGCACAAGGAACGCGATGATCAGCGCGGCGCTTTCGAAGTACAAGTCCCCGCCGAAAAACAGCAACTGCACGGTCGAGAAGGTGTAGGCGGCCAGGGTGCCCATGGCGATCAAGGTGTCCATGTTCGCGCTGGCCCGCCGGGCCCGGCGGGCGGCCTCGCGCAAAAACGGCCAGCCGACGTAGAACTGCAGCACCGTGGTCAGCGCGAACTCGGTCCAGTGCGCCCACGGCCGCGTCCCGATCACCAGGGAAAACATCGCCAGATAGCCCACCACCAGGGCCAACGGCCAGCCCACCAGCACCCGACGGGCCCAGGCCCGCTCCGCCGCCGCCTCCCCCGCGTCGATCGCCGCGCCGGCTGGCGTGTCGGCCTCGACCGGCGTCAACCGGTAGCCGATCCTGTCCACCGCCGCGCGCAGGGCATCCGGCGCGGCGGGCTGCTCGGCGAGCAGCACGTGCGCGGTGCCGGTGGCGAAGTTCACCTCCGCCGAAGCGACACCGGCCTGCCTACCCAAAACGCGCTGCACCCGCGTGGCGCACGAACCGCAGGTCATCCCCTGCACGGCGAACTCGATGACCGCCCGATCGGTGCTGGTCGTCTCCGTCATGGCCTCAGCCCTCGCCCGGAACGTCATAGCCCGCGTCTTCGATCGCCGCCACAAGGCGCTCGCGGCCGATCCGCGACTCGTCGAAGTCAACGCTCACCCGTTTGCCGGCGATGTCCACCACGGCCGCCCGCACACCTTCCAACGGCGCCAACGCCCCCTCGATCGCGGTTTTGCACGCCGCACACGAGATCTCCGGCACCACGATTGCCTCTGTACTCACCACACGCCTCCTCGGCTCGACCACCAGTGTTATCCTTCTAGTGCACTGGAAGGTCAAGGGGGTGGTGTGATGAAAATCGGTGATGTGGCCAAGCTCACCGACACAAGCACCAAAACCATCCGCTTCTACGAAGACACCGGCGTGCTGCCGCCGCCGGCACGCACCCCGTCCGGGTATCGCGACTACGGGCCTGAAATCGTCGACCGGCTGGGGTTCATCCATCGCGGCCAGGCCGCCGGCCTGACCCTGCAGCAGGTGCGCCAGATCCTGGCCATCCACGACCACGGAGACGCCCCCTGCGCCCATGTCCGGCAGCTACTACACACCCGGCTGGATCAGGTGCGCGCCCAGCTCGCCGAGCTCATCGCGCTGGAAGGCCACCTGCACAGCCTGCTCGAACACGCCGACCAGGGCGGCACACCCACCGAGCACGACAAATCGGCGGTCTGCTGGATTCTGGAAAGCGACCGCGATCCAGAAAGCGACCGCGGCCAGGGTGCCGCTGCGGCGAACATCGGCGCCATGGACTGAACTGTTTCATCGCGGCACCGCATCGGGTAGCAACATCGGCAGCCAACGTTCACCTGTGGGCGCGGCGGTGCGCAGACGTCAGCGTGGTTGTGCTTCAGCCCGTCAGCGGGTTGCACAACGCCAGATCGCTCGCGGCCAGCACACCGGTGAATAACGCCGCTGCGGCGACGAGTACGGTGACCGCGGCAAGCAGCATTCCAGTGCGCCACCGCGCGCCCGTGGAGGCGGGTGCGGCCAGACGCTTGGCGCGCGCCAGCACATCCACTCCGCTCGCCGCCAGTGCTCCGCGCGTCGCGGGCGCCGATCCCGACAGGGCCAGCAGCGCGCCGAGCAGTGTGCGGGGGCCGTAGCCGCGGGCCGCGGCGTCATCGGCACACATTTCCAGCAGGCGGGCGGTCTCTTGGGCGCCCCGGGTAAACAATTCGACCCGCGGCAGGATGGCCGCCGCAGCACTGGTGAAGGCCACGATCTGGTGATGCCGTCCGGCCAGGTGGGCGCGTTCATGGGCCAGCACCGCACCCAGGTGGCGATCATCGAGTGCGTCCAGGGCAGCGCTGGTGACCACAATGGTGTCAGGTCGCCCGGCTGCGCAGTAGGCGGCCCGTTCGGGGGCGTCGAGTACGACGGCGTCCAGCCCGGCTACGCGGCGGCCGACGAACCGGACCTGCATCGCGTGCCGATGGGTGCGCCTGCGCGCGGACAGCAGCGATCGGCCCAGTCGCCAGCCCACAGTGCCCAGGGCGCCAGCGGCGGCTGTCGTCAGGGTCACCAGCCCGGCCTGCAGGAACAGCCCGGAACTACCCGAAGCGATATGGCGCACTGCCGCGAAGCAGCCGCTGAGGACCCGCTCCGGCTGACTCCAGTTGTCCACGACGTCGGCGACGAGAAAGACCGCCGCGACCGCCCAGGCCACCAGCACGCTGCCGATCGCGGTCAGCCACGCGGCCACCCCCAGTGCAGGGGCAACTCCGGTTGGGGTCAGACGCGCCAGCACGTGCGGGACCAGCACCGCGACCGCGAAGCTGTACAGCAGCAGACAGATCGCAACGCTCATCACGCCTGCCCGGCGAGGCGGGCCAGCGCTTCGCGCAGCGTTGCCGATTCTTCCTCGGTCATCTGCGCCAGCAGATGGGTCAGCACCAGGCCAGAGTTTTTGCCCGCGTGCAACGCTTCGCGCATCAAGCGGGCGCTGTACTCCTCGCGCGTCAGCGCGGGCCAGTAGGCGTAGGCCTTGCCCTGGCGTTTCCTGACCAGCCAGCCCTTGGTGTGCAGGTTGTCCATCGTGGACATCACTGTGGTGTAGGCGATCTCACGCTCGGTGCGCAGGTCGTCGAAAACGTCACGCACCGTGGTGGTGCCTTCGCGACTCCACAGCCGATCCATGATCACCGCCTCCAGGTCGCCGAACCCGCGCATGATCCCTCCCGGTGGTCGGTGGTTCCCTCGCAGGATAGTCGCCAGCGTGGGGCGAATAGACCCGCGGAACGCGGCGAGCTCCGCGCAACCGGCGTCGACCTCACCCTCCCACGCGCTACTATCTACGTACCGACATCGTAGATGTGGACGCCGCGGAGCGTCACGCATTCACTGAAGGGGCTGCGGATGCCAACACGCACAGCGACGGGCCGGCGTCATGGGTGAAGTCTTGATCGGAACCACGCTGCTCGCGTCCTTCCTGGGCGGGGTGGTAGCCCTGCTGGCGCCGTGCTGCGTGTCAGTGATGCTGCCCGCCTACCTCGCAACCGGGTTCCGGCATCACGGTGGCGTGGTGCCGGCGACCCTGGTGTTCGGGGCCGGGGTAGCCACGGTGATCTTGCCGATCGGGCTGGGCGCGACCGCCTTGAGCAGCCTGCTGCTGTCTGGGCACGGGTGGATTTTCTCCATCGGCGGTGTGCTGATGATCGCCGCCGGAGCGGCCACGCTGACCGGCTGGAAACCCAGTTTGCCGATGCCCGGCGCGCGGGCCGCCAAACAGGGCAGCTTCAGCTCCGCCTACCTGTTGGGGGCCTTTTCCGGCGCGGCAAGCGCCTGCTGCGCCCCGGTGCTGGCCGGGGTGGCGGTGCTGTCGGGCGCCGGCGTCATTCCCGGTCGCGTTAGCCATCGGCGGCTCCTACGTGGCCGGGATGGTCACCCCGCTGGCCATGGTGGCCCTGGTGTGGGACCGCCGACGCGAACGCGCCACCCGGCTGCTCACCGAACGCACCCTGCGACTGCGGGTGGGCCGCTGGCAGCCGCACTTGGCGTTGGGCACGGCGGTGAGCGGCGCACTGATGGTCGCCATGGGTGTGCTCGCGGTGGTCTTAGCCGTTACCGGGCCCGGCATGCCCAGCCACGGCTGGCAGACCGAACTGTCCGCGCGGCTGCAGCATGTGTCCAGCGTCGCCCTGCACGCCCTGTCCTGGATCCCCGGCTGGGTGCTGCTGGCCGTGCTGCTGCTCGGCGCCGTTTTCTTGATAGATCGTGCGCTACGCACTGTCAACCCCGGCCGACGCGCACCGGGCCGCCCCGACGACGAATCACCAAGTCCCGCAACCGCCGACACCATCAAGGAGCATTTGACGTGAGCAAGCCCAGCGCCCACGCCGCGGCACAACCCCCACCGGCCGTCAATCAGCCACGCCGCTACGCCGGGGCCCGCACCCGGAAACGAGCGACCCGCGGAATCGCGCGGATGCGCGGCCAGGTCAGCGGCAGGCGCCGAGGGTGGATCATCGTTGCCGCGGTGATCGTCGTGCTCGCCGTCATCGGGCTGTATCTGGTCTATGACCACTCTCAACGGATGCACGACTCCACCACAGGCGGCCGGGGCTTTCAGCATGTGGCCGGCCAACCCGGCGCTGGGACTTCCGCCCCGGCATTTAGCCTCACCTCGGGCGCCGGCAAGCAGGTCAGCCTGGCCGATTACCGCGGCAAGAACGTGCTGCTGTATTTCCAGGAAGGGTTGACCTGCCAGCCCTGCTGGGACCAGATCAAAGACCTCGAACAGAATCAACCCGCGCTGAGAAGCGCCGGCATCGACGCGGTCGTGTCGATCACCACCGACCCCGCCAACCTGATCGGGCAGAAAGTCGCCGACGAGAAACTGTCCACGCCGGTGCTGTCCGACCCGACCATGGACGTCTCCCGTGCCTACAACGCCAACAAATACGGGATGATGGGCCAGATGCGCGACGGCCACAGCTTCATCCTGGTCAGCCCCGACGGCATCATCCGCTGGCGTGCCGATTACGGCGGCCCGCCCGACTACACCATGTTCCTGCCCACCCAAAAGATGCTCGCCGACCTGACCGCGGAGCGGAACCCGTGAGCAGCCCCGTACAGCTGGTGCTGCTCACCCAGGACAACTGCGGATTCTGCGATCACGCCAAACAGATTCTGCAGCGGGTCGGCCAGCAGTATCCGCTGCAGATCACCGAGATAAACCTGACTAGTGCCGAGGGGCGGCGGCTCGCCCATGACGCCGGCGTCCTGTTCGCGCCCGGAGTGCTGGTGAACGGCGAACCGTTCAGCTTCGGGCGGCTGTCCGAGCGCAAGCTGCGCCGCGCCCTCAATGAGCGCCTAGACGACAACACCGAGCCGGCGTAAGCGATCCAAACACACCGGATGCGGCGTTGGCGCGCAGCTTATGCCCGCTGTAGCGAGTTAGGAGGAGGCCAACTGGTGCCCAGCCATCCCGCGGGCGAGCGGCCGACCACGCGGCCCCACCTGTTGGTGCACAGGCACGACCCTCGTCCGGTGTGGACGTGGTTTGCGTTGGCCGGCTTGATGATTGCGGTGCTGTTGGCGACTTTCGGATTGCCGCGAGCAGACATCCACGGGCCGCTTCACTACCTCGGTGTGATGGATCCGTTCTGCGGCGGCACCCGGTCGGTATATCTGACTCTGCACGGTCAGCTGCGAGACGCGGTGCGCTACAACCCGGCCGGTCCGCTGCTCGTTGCCGCGGCGATCGCCCTGCTGGCCCGGGCCGTGATCGGATGGTCAACGCGCTACTGGCTCGGCGTGCACGTACCGCGGCGGATCTGGATCCCGCTAGCAGTGGTCGTCGTCGCCGCGCTCGAGGTCAACCAGCAGCTGCACGCGGGCTTGCTGACCCAGCACTGGACGGGATCGTGAGCAGCCCGCGGCGGTGGCTGATGTCGGCGCTGGCCGGACAGCTTGCCCGTCCGCACGGGCTGCTGGGTCGCGGCGTGGCGATCATGCTCAACCGCGGCAACCGCCGGTCAGTCGAGGCCGCTGTGGAGGCGAGCGAGGTCACTGCGGGCGCGAACGCGGCCGACGTCGGTTTCGGTGGCGGAATCGGCCTGGGGTTGCTGTTGGAGCGGGTCGGCGCCACCGGAGTCGTCCATGGTGTCGAGGTCGCCGACGACATGCTTGAGCGAGCCCGGTCAAGGTACGCGCGCGATGTCCGGGCCGGCAGGCTGCGCCTCGCACGCGGCTCGCTGACCGCCCTGCCGCTCGACGACGATTCGCTGGATGCCGCCATCACCATCAACACCGTGTACTTCGTGCCCGATCTGGACACCGCGTGCGCTGAACTGGCGCGGGTGCTGCTGCGCGGCGGGCGGGCTGTGGTAGGTATCGGCGACGCCGACGCCATGGCCCGGCTGCCGTTCGTGTCCTACGGTTTCACGCTCCGCCCGGTCGCCGATGTGACCGCGGCCCTGCAAAACGCCGGGTTCGGCCCAGTCGATCAGCGGCGACTCGACGATGTCGCGATCCCACACCACCTGCTCGTGCCGCGCCGCGCGGGGTGAGGCGAGCCACGACAGTATCCGAACACCGGTGCGCCTCCCTCTCGCCCAGCGCAGCACAAACACACCGGCGGGGCCGGGCTGGTTGCCGCAGAGCCCAACGCGATGTCGACGGCCTCGGTGACCGCACCCACGTGTTGGGTGACCGTCGGTCGGTGGGTGGCGCGCGACGCGCAGGCAGCGGCACCCGCGGCGGGGCTACCGTTGAAAGCATCACAGAACCTTGCTGATCTAAAGCCTCGCACCCGTCGCGAGGACGCGGCTCAAACCTCGCGACGGGCTCGGCGCCTGATACAGAGGATGTTGCTGTTCGCGCTGACCCGACCGACGCTGACGGAACTGTTAGCCGCGAGCGGGCGACGGCATACGGTGATTGGAGCGGGGCTTTCGGGCCCGCCAACCTGGAGGGAAAACCAACGTTGGCTGACCAGTCACCCCGCCGGGGACCGGGAGTGCCGCTACCTGGCGAGGGGATCGACATTGAGGCACCGGTCGAAGAGTGCGTAGACGCCGGTTGCGCCGCCGAGCCCACCACCCTCGTCAGAGGTCGGGATGCCGGCTGGTTGCGGGCGGCGCGGTGGGCGCGGCGGTTGGCGTGGATCAGTTTGGCGTGGATGTGCATCGAAGGTGCTGTCGGACTTTGGCAGGGCTTCGCCACCGGGTCGATCTCGCTGACCGGCTGGGCACTCGGCAGCGCGGTCGAGGGACTGGCCAGCGTGACCGTGGTGTGGCGATTCACCGGTGCCCGCACCCTGTCCGAGACCGCCGAGCGACGCGCGCAGCGCGCTGTCGCCGTCTCGTTCTGGCTGATCGCGCCCTACATCGCCGCGCAGTCGGCGGCCGATTTGCTCACCGGCCACCGGGCCGAAGGCAGCCTGATCGGCGTCCTGTTGACCGCGGTTGCCTTGCTGGAGATGCCGCTGCTGGGCTACAGCAAACACCGACTCGGGGCGCGGCTGGATTCGGGGGCCACCATCGGCGAGGGAACCCAGAACTACCTGTGCGGTGCGCAGGCCGCCGCGGTGCTGCTCGTACTCGCGATCACGCCCTTCTGGCCCGGCGGCTGGTGGCTCGACCCGATCATCGGCCTGTGCATCGCCGCAGTCGCCGTCCGTGAAGGTATTGAAGCCTGGCGCGGCGAGGACTGTGGCTGTTGACAGGCCGCACTTGATCATCAACGGCATCTTCGAGCAGCAGCTCCTCAGCCCGCGCCGCAGTGGAAACCGGAAAAAGGAGGAACTCGACTCCCCGCTGTTGCAGCACCTCACGCGACCTATCTACTATCTAGGTACGTAGGCAGTAGATGATGCTGAGGCGGGCATACGGCACCGGTGACATCGTGGAGGCGACAACTTGGAGCCCATGCCACCGTTATGCGTCGTAGAGGAAAGGGTGATACCGCGATGATGATGTGGTACAGCGGTGACTGGGGATGGGGAAGCTGGGTCCTGATGACCGTCGCGATGGTGGTGTTCTGGGCGCTGCTGATCAACGCGGTGGTGCTTGTCGTGCGATATCTGGCGTCACTGCGCGCCGGTGGCGCTGACCCAACCTGGGTGCGGAATAGTGCCGAGGACCTACTGGCTCAACGCTACGCACGTGGCGAAATCGACGACGACGCATACCAGCAGCGCGTGACGCTGCTGCGTCAGCACCGCTGATCGCAACGGATTCCCTTCTGCCAGGCGCTTGTACCGGGTCGGTGACAAGCCTTCCGGCTTGGCGGGCGGCTGCCAACAGGGGTGACGTGCCGGCGCGGACGATGATCAAGCGCTCGCGACCAGGTGAACGCCTACGAGAGCCAATGAATCAAACCACCGTCCTAGACGTGTGCGGGCTGCAGTGGGCGACTTCGACAGCGGTGGTCGAGGCTGCGTCCCTTCGCCGCCCGGGGTCAGCTCGGCTGAGGCGAACCCGGTGAGTCAAACAGCCACGGTGATCTATGACCCTGCGTCGACGTCGGTCGCCGAGTTGGCGAAGTGGGTGCGTGACTGTGGCTTTCACTGCGCGGGACGGTCTGTGCCGGATCATTTGTGTGATCCGATGTCAGAGCCCCGGTGGACACTGCGCGGTGGCGGCAGCCGATCAAGGGCAAGCCATGGTCGTCACACCGCGGGTGGAGGACCAACACCGGCGTAATGAAAGGAGGGACGGTCGGCGCGGCGGCAGACCCCTCGCTAGCTTTGGCGTGAGTCCAGAGCTGCAGCTCACACGTTGAACCGGAACTACTGTCTTGGCGTTTCGTGCCGTTGGTCAAACTTGGTCGTTGTGTGAAAAGTTGAACTGACCAGTGCGTTTCCCGCAGGCCCCATACCAGCCCAACGGGACCAACTGCGGACCAGACCGCAGCCCGGCTCTAGGGCACCCAAGTACTTCGAACCACCGACTTAACCGTCGCGTGGACATCTATTTAGCCGATTTGACCTGCGATTAATCGGTTGGCAGGCGGCGGACCTCCCATTAGGTTCGACTCATGACTACAGATCCGATGTCTCGGATCCGAATGGTGGGGCTGGTGTTCCGGGTGACCGAGAGGGCTGTGCGTACCTGGCCGCTCGGTGAATGGGCGTTACTTCGTCGCGTCTTGCCAGACGGCGGCAGTTCCGCACCTGACCCGCGACGCTTTATGCCAGACAAAGGCAGCAGTCTCGCCCTAGACGACCTGGATTTCATGCCGAAACTCGGAGCCCATGTCGTGAGTTCTACTGCGAGGTTCCCGGTGATGAACGCCGCCGAAAACTTGGTGGGAGCAGGACAGGTTCAGTCAGCGACATTCCAGGAAAACAGAACCAGCGTTGCGGGCGCAGGAACGTTATGCCGCGCCGCAATCGAGTCCTCCGCAAAGACGATTTGGCTACTCGCGGAGCCCAGTCGTGAAGTGCGCCGCGCCCGGTGCCTCGGATACATCGAGCGAGAGCGGTCATATCAACAGAAGTTCGTCGACCTTGAAGAACTGATCTATGAGAAGCGCGAGGATGCCGAACGAGACGCGGATTACGAGAGCTTTCAACGTCACCGAGACGAGTACGACGAGCGCCAGGCCGCCATCGCCGCACTGCCCGAGGAGGCGCGGCAGAAGCCCGCAAGGAGCTTCGAGAAGATCGTGGAGTGGTCAGCGAAGTGGATCGACGAGAACCCACCGCCACATGCTGCTGACGAGCTCGCACTCGGGATGACCCTCGGCGCGACGAGCTTCTACTCATCAGGGTCGAGCTTCGTGCATGGTTACAAGTGGATGAGTGACTACATCCGGAATGACGAGGACACCCTCAAGATCATTGCCGACGGACTCGCCGCTGCGCTGATCATGACCGAGTGCGCCGTAGCTCTTTTCGAAGCGCAGGCAACCCATGCGGCCAGGGCCTCGATTCGGAAGAACTACCCGGATCGACTGACCCCGACAGTAGCGGAGTGGATGCCCCGGTATCTATGCGCTTGAAGCGACATATAGCCCCCGGCTGAAACCAGAGGGCTGTTGGTACTGACTGCGCGGCACGCACCGTGTTCCTCGAGATCCCCACCGTCCGCGCGATCGTCTTAATCGGCAATCCCTCCGCTTGATGCAGCCTGCGGATCTCAGCCCAGTCCTCCACTGACATCAACTCCCTTCTCCTCTCGGCTCATGCACCGAGAGTCGGTCGAAGGGGGTCAGAATTCAGGCGACACGGGGTCAGTTTTCACGCGTCGCCGACACCCTTCTGGACGTGGGTAAAGCCGAACCCAAACTGAGTGCTGTCGAAACAGGAAGCGTCATCGACGACCAAAATTTGCATCCCGATGTGGACTGAGCAGAAATCGCGACAATGAGTTGTCAGCAGGTGCCATCCTTTGGGCATGTCTGACGCCCGGCATGTTGTCCTGATTCATGGCAACTGGTCTCGCGGAGAACAGCTGGCTGCTGTCCGCGCCGCTTTCAACCAACGCGGTTACACAGCGCACACTCCGACGCTGCGCCATCACGAACTGCCGATCCACGAGGGTGCCATCAAGATCGCGTCCCTAAGCCTGCGGGACTACGTTGACGACCTCGTGGCATTCGTCGCTTCGCTCGAAACACCACCATTGTTGGTCGGCCACTCGATGGGCGGCCTGCTTGCACAACTGGTCGCCGCACGCACACGCCACATCGGGTTAGTAGCGGCATGCCCCGCTCCGGCTGCCGGCATCGCGGGTTCGACTCCTGCGAATAGGCGTATGTCGATGCCGTGGTTCTTACGGTTACGCCCTTGGGCCAAGCCGGTGCCTCCGCCAACATTCGAGCGATTCCGACAATGGGTAGCCAACACCCAATCCGAGGACACCGCACGCGAGGTATATGACGGCCTGGTTTATGAATCCGGGCGAGCGCAATGCGAGATGCTCCTCGCGTTACTCAAGCTTTCCAAGGCCACCTATGTAGATGCCGCCGCGGTGAACACGCCCGTACTAGTCATAGGAGGCGAACGCGACTTGATCGTGCCCGCAGGAGTGTTGCGTCAGACAGCGGCTCAGTATCAGCATGCCGACGTCGTCCACATACCGAAATCTGACCACATGGTCTTCTCCGGGCCTTATCTACCCACAACCATGAGTCACATCGACGAGTGGCTTACGAAGAACCAGCTTCAGCCAACGCGCGGTACAACGTCGCCCGACTGACGCCGAGGGTGTCGGCGATTGTGCTGGCGGATTCTCCGCTGGCGTGCATTCGCCGCGCCAAAGCAACCTTTTCGTCGGTGAGAGCCCTTGGACGACCGATCGCCTGGCCGCGTGCTCGACGCGCATCCCGAGCAGCCGACCGGCGTTCACGACCTAGCTCAAGCTCCAACTCCGCCAAGCTGGCGAGGACGCCCGCCACCATGCGACCAGTCGCATTCGAGGTGTCGATGCCTTCCCGAAGGGAACGCAGCACGATCCCGCGCTCGCCAAGGTCGCGAATGGTCGTCATCGCCTCAGCGGCGTTGCGGCCCAAGCGGTCGATGCCGACCACAACGATGGCGTCGCCTTCGCGGGCGTAGTCCAGGAGGGCAGCCAGGCCGGGACGTTGCTCCCGCGTAGGAGAGTGTCTCAAAAGTCTCATAAGGTGTCAATATGCGGCAGCGGTTTTGAGTCAACTTATGAGACACCGCCAACTGGAGGTTTTTGTTGCACAATCCATCCGACCGGAGACGTCTCAGTTCTTTAATTCTGAGACTGGCTCTGGCGATCGTCCGCGCGCGGCAACACAGCGTGGATCCAAGTGGTCTGTTGAGGATTACCGACATTAATGCCCAAATGGCACCTGCGTCCAAGATCAACCGGATTAAATCAACGTAGTTTGCCATTGCGGCACCTTCCGGGGCGGTGAGGTTGAGGACGTCGAAGTTTCGGCTGACAGCGGCCTTTGCCGTGCTAGCGGGCATGTCTCTGGCAACGCCGACGCTCGCCGACGCGAGTCCGACGCCAACTCCGAACCCGCCCCCGGGGCCACCGCGCAGTGTCGCGATGGCACCTACTCCTTCAGCCAGAACAGAAGCGGCACCTGTTCGCATCACGGTGGCGTAGCGCAATGGTGTCCGTGTGGTTCGGCATCCGGCCAGTCGGTTGTTGGGCCATCCGACAACAAGGCAGTCATCGCCGTGCACCGCTTGTGAAGTTTCCGGGGTCATCCGCTGAAGGGCGGAGACGCCCGGGGTGAAGCAGGCCGCGTATGTTGCTTGTGCCCAAATGTCGCGCGCCTGGAGCAATGCGTTAGGAGGAATGAGAAGTGGGCTTCTATATCCGTAAGAGCGTGAAGGCTGGGCCGTTCCGGTTCAACTTGAGCAAGTCCGGTGTTGGGGTCAGTGCGGGCATCCCGGGATTTCGCGTCGGAACGGGTCCACGCGGAAACTACGTCTTCGCCGGCCGAAACGGCTTTTACTATCGAGCGAGCTTGAATAGCCCCGAACGACCGCAGGCAACACAGAAACATCATTCGTTGCCTGGACCTTATTCCCCGGGGGTCCCCGAATATCGTCCAAGCGGCGTCGTCATGGAAGACATCACCGGTGCCACGGCAATGTCATTGGTGGCAACCGGCGGCGGCGACGTCGTCGATCAACTCAATGCCGCGGCTGCTCGGATGGCATGGGGTTGGCCTGTCACCATTGCCGCTTTTCTTCTGGGGCTGGTTCACGTCCCGTACAGCTTGATCATCTGGGTCGTGTTCGCGCCGCTGTGCTGGTGGTTGTTCCTGCACGATCAGGCGAGACGCACGGTCGTGTTGTTCTATGACGTCCACGACTCACCTGCGGCGTGGTTTGACTCTCTCGTCACGCAGTGGGACTGGCTGATTGGGTCGCAGCGAATCTGGCGGGTTGTCCAGGCCGGACAAGTCGCGACCACGTATCAGTACAAAACCCATTCTGGAGCAGGCCGTATCATAGACCGGAAACCCGTTGCTGCAAGTACTGTCGGCCCAAAGCATCTGTCGACGAACATTGCAATTCCCTCGCTAATTACTCGCAGCTCCGGCTTGTATTTGAGATATTGTCAAGACCTGTGGATCAGCGAGTTTCAGGCGACCTCCGATCCAGCGTTTGACGGCTCTATGTCTGATGTGTCGGGTGTGATGTCGATGGGTCGTTCGAGTAGCTTGCCCTTGTGGAACACCGCGCCAGCACGGACGAGGGCGACCAAGTGGGGTGCGTTGACGGCACGCCAGCGGGTTTGTGCGGCGTCGATCAGCTTGTAGGCCATGGCAATTCCCGCGGCGCGTGAACCGGGACCTTTGGTAACCTTGGTTCTCAAACGTACTGTGGCGAAGGTGCTTTCGATCGGATTTGTGGTGCGTAGATGCACCCAATGCTCGGCCGGATACTTGTAGAACTCGAGCAGCACGTCGGCGTCGTCGACGATCTTGGCGAC
>JAOPWC010000062.1 GCA_025965895.1 Mycobacterium sp. | reverse complement strand
GGACCGCCGAGACGGTGGCGGCCCGGCTGCGCGAGCATCTCGACGCCGGCGCCGACCATATCGCCGTTCAAGTGCTCGCCGGCCCCGCCGAGCTCTCTCCGGCGCTTGCCGAGCTGGCCGCAGCGCTCGGCCTGAAGTGAGTTGGTGATGGGCATGGTCATCGGCGCGACAGCCGCTGCAGCACCCGTTGGCGGCGACGGTGCGGCCTGGGTCAGCAAGGTGGGCCTGCGGTGAGTCTGGTTCTGACCGACGAGCAGACCAGTCTCGTGGCGACCGTGCGCGAGTTCTGCGCGCGCGAATGCGGTCTAGAAGTTGCGTACCCCTTCCTGTTGTGCGGCATTCACAGAGTTGACAGTGTCGTCAAGGCTGGGTTCGCGCGGTCCGTCGACGCTTGGGTGGCTGTCGCTGCGCGGCGGTCGAGATGGTGAAGGTGTTGAGTGCGTGCAGGATTTCGGGTGCGAAGGTGATCGAGGAGTCGAGTTGTGTTGCCGTGAGGAGTGTGGTGACGAGTGTGGCTGTGGCCAGTTCGACGAGGGTTTCGATGTCGGTGTCGTGGTGGGTGATGCGGTCGATGATCATCTCGTCGAGGAAGCCGACCCAGCCGTGCATGGCTGTGCGCAGCGTGGGTGGTATGGGTTCGACGATGCCCAGCGCGAGCAGGATGCGTTGGGCGCCCAGCCAGCGCTGGGTGTCGATCGCGGATTGTTGGTCGGGGTCGGCGCCCAGGTTGCCGCGCACAAAAGCCACGAAGCTCTGCGAGTAGGTGTCGATGTAGGTGATGTGGCTGCGCAGCGCGTGGCGTAACTGGTCGAGCAGGGATGCGCCCGGCGGCGGCGGGGTCAGCTGGGCGGCGGCGATTTCCACCGCGATTTCATTCATCACAGCCTGATAAAGGCCTCGCTTGTCGCCGAAGTGGTGCGCGATCAGCCCGTAGGCCACCCCGGCGTTGCTGGCGATCTCAGAGGTGGTGACCTTGTCGTAGGGGCGCTGGGCGAACAATGTGCGGGCGGCGTCGATGAGCAGCTGACGCCGATCGGTGTCAGCTTTGCGGGCGCGGCTGGCGGGCATCACGTCACGCTAGCCAATACCCGGTTGCACTCGATGTTGACCGGTGTGCGCGGCGGTCGGGCCGGCGGTGACCGGGTTGGCGGTGACGGGATTGGCGATGTGGCCGATGCCGTCGATCTCGATGCGCACAGTGTCTGCTGGCTGCAGAAACCGGCCGGCCGGCCAGCCCGTTCCCGCGAACGTGCCGCACGCGATCACATCACCGGGTTCCAGGACGCAGAAACTGCTGAGCCGGCTGATGATCTCGGCGGGCGACAAAATGAGATCGCCGATCCGGCCGCGTTGGCGCAGCTCGCCGTTGAGGTAGGTGCGCAGCTCAAGGTCAGCGGGGTTGACCTCGTCGGCGGTGACCAGCCACGGTCCCAGCGGGCCGTGACTGGGATAGCTTTTCGCCAGCGCCGCTGAGGTCGGATTGTCGGTTTGCCAGTCCCGCACCGAAACGTCGTCGGCGATCAAGTAACCGGCGATGCCGCGGCGGGCGGTCTCCACCGACGCCTCATGCAGAGGTGCCCCGATGATCACCGCGAGCTCGCCCTCCCAGTCAACCTGGGATACCCCGGGCGGCAGCACGATCGGGTCGAACGGCCCCACGATGGATGACGTTGCTTTGGCGAAGAACAACGGGTGTTTGGGCCGCGGATGTGCCAACAGGTATCCGGCCGCGATCCGGATCAACTTCGGTTCGCGCAGCAGCCACCGCGCGTTGATGTCCTTGCGGTGATCGGCGGCGTTGAGCCCTATTGCCATGTATTTGGCTGGATTCGGCACTGGAGCCAACAACCTCACGCCATCCAGGGGGTGCCGCGCAGATTTTTTCAGCAGGGCGGGAATCTGAGTACTCCAGTCGGGACGCTCAAGCAGCTGCCGAACGGTGGCGGGTGCGCCGTCGACGTCGCTGAGGTCGGCCACGACGTCGCCGGCGACCACGCCGACGCGCGGCCCATCTGCGTCGATCACAAAGGTCGCCAGGCGCATGTCGAGTGTCCCTACAGCGTCTTCCATCGCAGGGTGCGCATGCCCGCACGCGCCGGGCGCCCGGCGGGCGGAGCCGAGCCGCGCTTGACCAGGGCGGCCACCGGGGTGCCGGCGGCCAGTAGGCGTTCTAACACGTCGGGGTCGAATTCGATGCCGATCGGGTTGTGTTCGAACTCGCCGCCGCCCAGCCAGTCCAGCAGCTGGTGATTCGACGCAAAGTTATCGACTTGCAGCTCAATACGGTTCCCGTCGGGGTCCTCGTAATACATCGAGGTGGTGGGGCCGTGGTTGATGCACCACACCGGTTCGATGCCGGCATCGGCTAGCCGCCGATATGTTCGCATCAGGTCCTCGAGGTGCTGGTAGGTGAAGGCGACGTGGTCGACACCCCAGAACTTGCGATGCACTTTCCACACCGCGCCCGGAATCCTCAGCAGCCCGGGCACTTTAATCAGTGCAATGCGGTGATGCTCCTGGTCGTAAGTCAGGAATGCGATCCGTTTGTTTTGGAAGACGACGAGAGCGTCGAGCACCTGGGTGTACCAGTCGATCATCTGCTGCAGCCGTGGTGTCTTGTACACGATGTGGGCTAGCTTGCGTGGTGCGCCGGCGCGGGCGAGGTCGAGGTCCTCTGGTCCTACCAGCACTCCGGGGCCGCGTGCGGATGAGTTCATCGGCTGCCCGTCTTTTGTTCGTGTCGCGGCGCGGACTCAACGTCGCTGTTCGCGCTAGTGATGCTCGGGTGCGGCAACCGGACCTGCTCGGGGGCGGCTCCTCGCTGTTGGCGGTCGAACTGGTTGGCCAACGCCAGCCCCCCAATACCCAGTAGCTGGTCGCTGCCGATGACCATGGCGCTGAGCGGGCCGCTCCGTTGGCCGCGAAAAGTAGCCGCACCGCGCACACCTGCCATCAGTAGTCCAGCCAGTGCGGTGGCCCGAAGAAACGTGACGTCTCTACGGCCCGACACGATCCGCCACAGGCCGTACGCGAAGCCGGCGTTGACCGTGCCGGTTTCGCGGCGAAACCACGGATCGGCGACCAGACCGAGCCGGGTTTCCAGCGACGCGGGTACTGCGAAGTGCGCGATGAGGGCCACCACGACGTGGACGACGCCCAGGGATGCCCCAGCCGGATCTGAGCCTCGGTGAGCTGCTGCGGTCTTGTCTGCGTCATGTGGAGTGATGTCTTTCGTGTCCGGTAGCGGCGTTGAGTGTGCCGAGGGTGTCGACGCGCTTGGCGGCGGCCGCGGCGATGAGTCGGCCGATGACCGGAAACTCAATCGGGACAAGCGAGTAAGCCGGATAAACCAGCCGGTTATGGCCGCGTTGCAGAGCGCGCACGATTGCGGCCGCCGACGATTCGGGTGACACCGGCGGCAGCGTCCTGGGTGGGGAGGCGTTCCACGGCACTTCGTGGATGTCTCGCAGCGCCGTGTCGGTCGACCCGGGAATGACCTCGAGCACCCGGATCGGGGTCTCGGCGCGCTCCAATCGCAGCGAGCGGGTCGCTTGCGCGAGAGCGGCCTTCGACGCCGCGTAATACCCCAGCAGCGGCAACGGTACTGACTGGACCGTAGAGGTGACGTTGACGATGGTGCCCGTGCCGGCGGCCAGCATCGCCGGCAGCACCGCGGCGGTCAACGCCAACGGCGACCACACGTTCACCTCAAAAACCTTTCGCGCGTCTGCCGCATCGGCGATGACCGATTGCGGCCCGGTCAGGTTGGCGCCGGCGTTGTTCACCAGAACATCCAGCGCGCCGCCGGCGGCGGCGAGCGCTTGTTCGCCCAGCGAAGCTGCGGCGCCCGGCTGCGAGAGATCGGCGGTGATCACCGCGGGGCGGGCATGACCAGCGCGCTCGATTTCCTCCGCAACATCTATGAGCAGCTCCCCGCGGCGCGCGGCCAATACGGGCAGAGCGCCATGGGCGGCCAGCTGCACGGCCAGTGCTCGCCTGATGCCGCTGGAGGCCCCCGTAACCAGAATTCGCTTGCCCTGCAGCGACGTTCGCCGCCCGATCCTCACCGCAATGCCCTCCCACTCCGCAAAGCTCATCGGCCTCCCACGTTCCTCGTGGGGGTCTTGCCTTCAGACCAGAGCCGGTTGACTTCACCCGACCTTGGACATACCCTCTCATACTGATTGATAATCAGTCAACTGGAGGTGTGGTGGCCGATCACGACAGGGCCGTCCCCACCCGCCGACGGTGGAGTCGCGGTGAGCTGCTGCTGGGCGCCGGCGCTGCGGCGATGGCCGCCGGCGCGTTCGCCGGGAACCTGGCGGTGCCCGACAAGATCGCCGACCACTACGGAGGTAGACGCCACGGTGCGCGTGCGGGTCACGGTCTCGGCCCGCAACGCCGACGCGGCCGCGGGTGAGGTCGACGACTACGCGATCGCCGACGCGATCCAGGAGATGAACAGGAGCCTGCTGCATCAGGCGATCCAGGAGCGCGACGTGGTGGACACCGAGGAGGCGTGATCTGACGGGGGAGAGGGGTTGCCGGCCGGCGGCGAGCAACCCCTCTCCCTCCCCACCCGGCACGGGGCTAGGGAGAGGGTCAGTTCTTTGCCTGGTTGACGGGCGCGCGGCGGCGGCGGCGGGTTTCTGTCGGTGTGTAGCGGTAGCGTCTGTGCTTGTAGGGCAAGCCATTTGGGAGGGCCCCGGAATCCCGAAGAGGGGAGTGCAATGACTGCAGCAGTTGTCGAGGGTGCGGCAGCGTCGGCCGGTGAGCGCAGCGCGGATATCGATTGGCGGGACCTCCTCAACCAGGCGCTGACGATGCCGGGCCGGCTCGGGAACACGTACTGCCGGTTCTACCAATACTCGTTTCTGAATCAGATCTGGCTGATGTGCCAGGGCGTCACCGAGCCGTGCGCGCCGTTCAGCATGTGGAAGGCGTTGGGCCGCAGCCCGATCAAGGTTGGCGGGCGCGCGGTACTGCATCCGCGGCCGATCACGAAGATCGACGAGGAGACCGGCGAGAAGAACGTCGTCGCGATGCGGTTCAAGGCGAAGCGGTCGACCTTCCCGTACAGCAACACCTTGGGCCCGGAACTATAAGAAGTAGTGGTGGTGGTGGTGGTGTTGTTCGCGCCTTAGCTTAGGCCGCGGCGGTGAGGTCGTGTTTTGCAGCGTTGCCGAAATTGTCGTCGACGAGGACGATTTTACGGCCGGGGCGTTCGATGATCGACGCGGCGATCGACGCTCGATAGCCGGATGCACAGTGCACCCAGATCTGTCCATCGGGCACCTCGTCGGCCCGGGAGATCAGTTCGTGCAGTGGGATGTTGAG
>JAOPWC010000029.1 GCA_025965895.1 Mycobacterium sp. | reverse complement strand
ACTGCGCCTTCGATGGTGAGTCCTGGACCGAACGCCAACAGGACCCCGTACTCGCCGTGGCGGGGTTTGTCGACGCGCAGGATGTTTTCGAGCACGAGCAGCACGGTGGCCGAGGCGCAGTTGCCGGCGTTGGCCAGCACGTCAAAGCTCCCGCGCAGCTGCGCCGGGGTCAAGCCGAGCTGTTTGCCCAGCAGCCGCACGATCTTGGGGCCACCGGGATGGATTCCCCAGTGCGTGATATCGGATGCCGACAATCCCAGCGGCTGGAGCAGTTTGACCAAAAACCCGTCGATGTTTTCCTGCAGCACCCCGGGCACACCGGCGGCCAGCGTCATCCAAAACGACTGGTTGCCGATGTTCAAGCTCATCATCGTGTGCTTGTCATAGAGCTGCTCGGTGTGGGTGCCCAAAAACTGGACCCCGGTACCCTCGGGCGCCGAGCCCAGCAGCATCGACACGCTGGCGTCACCGAACAACGCCTGGGTGATCAGCGATTCGGTCGGATCCTCACCGGGCATCGGGGTATCGCGGATATGGGCAGAACTGAGCTCGGTGCAGTTGCAGATCACCCGCTCGCCGGGTCGGGCGGCCAGCGCGTCCATCGCCACCTTGATCACGTTCAGCGCCGCATAACAGCCCATATGGCCGATGAAGGTACGGCGCAGATCCGAGCGCAGCCCAAGCTCTTTGGCCAGCATCAGATCCGGTCCCGGATTGACGTAGCCCGTCGAGCACGCCATCACGAAACTGCCCACGCTGGCGGTGTCAACCCCGCCCAGCGCCTGCTTGATCGACCGCGACCCCACATCGATGACCGCCTCGCCATGGGCGGCCATCCGATCACCGGTGAGCATCGCGCACACTTCCACCCGCCGATCGGGGTCCCACATGATGTAGCGCTTCTGCACCCCGGTGGACTCCACGATCCGCTTGGCGAACGGCACCGAGGAGTACTGAAAGAAGTACTCCCAGCTCTGCTTTCTGGAGACCTCAAACGGCGGAAACGCCGACGCGATCCCCAACAGCGTCGGCCGCAGCCGCGCGGCGCCATCGGACAGACGCCCTGGGAAGGGCGCGTCAAGGGTGTCAGCTCGGTAGATGGTTTTCACTCCCAATATTCCTTATCGCAATATCCCTTTATCGCTTAATCCGACCGGGGGCCGCTGTGTGCCGTGCCAACGCGGCGCGTGCGTGGCGCAGTTCTCCGCGCGCGGCCTGAACCAGCAGCCCCGTGGCGGAGACCTTCTTCGGCCGGGATAGCGTCCCTGCCAGCCAGTGGTTGCGGGCCTCGTATCGTCGCAGTTTTCCGCTAGTCGTCCTGGGCAGCGTGCCCGGGCCCAGCAGTTCCACATGCGCGGGCACGATGCCAGTGCGCTCCTGCACCCGGGACGCCACCTCGGCCGCCAGCGTGGGGGAAGCGTCGGGGCTGGTCTCGACGAGCATGGCCAGCGCCTCGTCATCCTCGCCTTGGGGGACGAATCCCACCGCGACCGCGCACCCCGTGCGCACCCCGGGCAGCCCTTCCAACGCCGCCTCGAAATCCTGCGGCGCGTGGTTCGCGCCACGCACGATGACGATCTCCTTGTGCCGTCCGCACACGAACAGCTCGCCGTCATGGACGAACCCGAGATCCCCGGTGTCCAGCCAACCGTCGTGCAACACCTGATCAGTCAGGTCGGTCCGGGCAAAGTAACCGGCCATCACGCTGGGCCCCCGAACGAAGACGCGACCAACCCGGCGTGGGGGTTGGGTCACCCCGCGGCCGTCACGAATCTCGACCTCCACACCTGCCAGCGGGCGCCCGACGCTGACCAGCTCTTTGCCACCCGGCTCGATGACTCCTTCCAGGGCCAATTTCTCGGCGTCCACTCCGACGGCGCGGAACGAGGTGCCCGCCGCCTTGAACGTCACGGCAAGAGAGGCCTCCGCCATCCCGTACACGGGTGTCAGTGCCGACGCGCGCAAGCCCCATTGCCCGAAGCGCTCAATGAACCGCCGCTGCACCGTGGCGCTGATCGCCTCCGCGCCATTAAGAGAGAGGCGCCATGAGGACAGGTCCACACCCTCGAGTTCGTCGTCGCGGATGCGCTTGAGGCACAACCCGAAGGCGAAGTTGGGCGCCGCCGAGATAGTGCCCCGGTGTCGTGAGATGGCCCGAAGCCACGCAGCCGGCACCGCGACGAACAGCTCAGGCGGAAGCAGCACGAGCGGGGCGGGAAAGTAGAACGCGGACAGCAGGTTCCCGATCAGTCCCATGTCGTGGTAGAGCGGCAGCCACGTGACACCGACCGGGTTCGGCGTGCCGTCGTCTGTGATGTAGCGGTCAATCGCGGCGAGGTTCGACAGCAGATTCGCATGGGTCAGCGCCACGGGCTTCGGATCGTGGGTGGTGCCTGACGAGAATTGGATCAATGCCACGTCGTCGGCACCGACTTCGATCTCGCGCGCACCCAATCTTGTACCGTCGAGGCTCGACGCGGTAACGCAACCGAGCCGGGGAGCTGAGATCTCCACGGCCACACCAAGGAACCGGCGGATACGTTCGTCGGTCACCACCAACGCAGCATCCACCGCCCGCAGCATCGCCGCCGTCCGCTGGTGGTATTCGTCGAGTCTTCCCAGCCGCACCGGCGGATAGAGCGGAACCGGGATGGCGCCCGCGCAGAGCACCCCGAAGAAGCACTCGACAAACTCGGGGGAGGTCGGCAGCACAACTGCGACGCGATCGCCCTTCCGCACGCCGCGGCCGATCAGATTGGCGGCGATCGACAACGCGCGCTGCCGCACTCGAGCCAGCGGGACCTCCTGCTCTTCTTCTTTGCGGTTAACGAAGAACAGACTCACACCAGTCTGAGCCGACGCGGCGAGCATCTCGTTCAGCGTCTGGTGCTTGGGACGGATCGCGAGAGCCGCTCTCACGGTCGCTCCTGGATGTGGCGGACCACCAGAGCTGCCAGATCGCCGACGGTCCGGAGATCGTCCCCGTCGTCCTCTTCCAGCGCGATGTTGTAGCGGTCCTCGATCTTGAAGAGAAGCGACATCAGCTTCAGCGAATCAAGCCCCTGACTCAGGAGGTTCGAATCGGCCCTGAGTTCGACCACACCCCCTTCAGCTTGGGCGAGGTCGATGATGTCCTGAGTCACAGCGTCAAAAGTGGCGGAATTTCCTGTTGGCAATGTCATCACAAACCGAAATCTCTTGGGCCACGGCCTCAACGGTCGCAGGCTTGGTGGGCAGCGTCACAACAGACCCAGATTGTCTGGGTCACGGTATCGACCGTAGCTGCTGTCCCACAGGCGATTCCAGTCGTTCGTGGCGCACGCCGGGAAGTTTCCGGGTGGCTGCTACCGAAGGGGTGGGGCTGGCGGGAAGCGATCACAGAGTCGCTGTGACCGTGGTCATTCTGTGTCGCACAGGCTATTCGGATCACTGCCGGCAGTGTGATCTTGCACATGTCCCGTCGAACCGCACTTGCAGGTCAAGAAACGCGGTCGCCGGAGTTGACCCCTACAGCGGGTCAGGTTCCGGGTAGCCGGTATGCATGAATGGGTGCCAGCAGTGACGCCAATGGGCCGGCAGAGGTCAACTCTGGGATGGGTCCAGAGTTGAAGGAGTGCCAGCCATGCACATCGGGGCACCGTAGATCCCGTTTGTGTTGCCACCGCGGCCGCCGCCGAGCTGCACCAACGTAAGTTCGTCAGCAACCCAAACTCTGGTGCGGAGGAGGCGCCGGCTGACAGCCGGCGTTGCCCGCACCGACCCGCGGCGGTGCGGGCAAGCCCGTCCCGCAAGCTATGTCGTCGGGAGGAAGATCAACTCCTTCCGGCGTAACCGAATACGGGAATCACGAACAGGACACCTCAGGATCGCATCGATGTGCACTGTCACGTCGTTCCGCCGTTTGGGCCGAACAACTCGACTCGCACGGCGGCGACCACAGCGGAACCACGACTCCGACGTGGTGGTCACCGGGCGGAGCGGTCTCGTTTATGGATTCGCAGAACATCGCCACGAGCATTCTTTCCCTGACCGCGCGACGACGAGCACGGGTCTACCTGCGACCGGCCCGGGAACGCTGGGAGGAGTTCTTGATGAAAGCGCAGATCGGTTCCGCGGTCATCACGTCGGTGTTCGAACAGGATCTTCCCGACCTGGCGTCGTTGCTTCCGAGCGCGACGCCGGATGCGCTGAGCAAGATCGACTGGTTGCGACCGGCTTTCGTTGATGCCGAAGGTGATCTGCGCGCTGTGGTGCAATCGTTCGTCGTTGCGCACCGCGGCAGGCTCATCGTCGTGGACACCTGTGTCGGTGATGACAAGGACATCTCGGTAATCGACTCCTGGGCACACCGGCACACCGGCTTTTTCACCCGCTTCGCACACGCCGGCTTTGACCCAGCTGCCGTCGACTACGTGATCTGTACGCATTTGCACGTCGATCACGTCGGGTGGAACACGCATCTGGACCACGGCACCTGGACGCCGACTTTCCCCAACGCCCGCTACCTGTTCGTCGGCACCGAACTCGACCACGCGGCGGCGGTGACCGCTGAGCCGATCGCTGAACACAGCGCGGCCGCTGAGGAGTCGGACACCTTCGCCAACCATTTCCACCAGACGCAGATCAACGTGTACAACCAGTCGATCAAACCGATCATCGACGCCGGCCTGGCCGACATCGTCGATGCCCCGCACCAACCCCTGCCGGGACTGACGCTGGTGCCCGCCCCCGGTCACACCCCCGGGCAGGTGATCGTGCACATCGAGTCACGCGGCGAGGACGCGATCATCGGGGGTGACAGTTTCCATCACCCCTGCCAGACCGCCCACCCCGAATGGGCCGCCCTCCCCGACAGCGATCAGTACACCAGCAGCGCCACCAGGCGGGCGATTCTGCGCGAGATCGCCGACACCGCAACGGTCTTGATCGGAAGCCACTTTGCCGAACCCGTCGCCGGTCACGTCGTCAGCGACGACGCCACCTACCGATTCCACGTGTGACGACGCAACCCGCGCCGCCGCCACCATCGTCGCGGTAGCCCCCACACCGGACGCCAGTTATTCCCAGCTGTCGTTTGCCGCTCGCGCCATCGTTCAACTCGTTCGACGTTTGTACCCATAGTAGTAGTGGATTGGGAGAGACCAGCCTTCGAGCCGACGCGCGGATTGCGAAGGTTTTGCCGAGCACTGCTCCCTGAAAGCACGGCGGTGTCGGTGATGACTTCGCGGGTCCGGGTGCGGTATTCACCCGCTTAGCGCGGCGATGGCGACCAGACCCGCTGCGCCATGCGTTATTGTGGGACACTGTCATTCGTCATTTGCGGATGGTGTGACAAGAGGGCCCGCGGACGACGGTTTGGCCGTGACGGAACCTGTCGCGTCGACGTCGACGAGGGCAATGCATAATGCCATCGGCGTGTCGTGGGTCCACTCGTCTGGTTCCCGCGGCCGCTGGTTGCCGTAGATCAGACACGAGATGACCTACTGCCCGGACCGCGTGATCGTGTGCACCAAAACCAGGGCCGTTCCGGTTTTCCCGACAAGGGTCTTTCGCCCCTAGGCTCGGCCAACAGTCCCTTCCCCCAGGGGTACGGGGACACACCGCCGTTCATGTGCCCCCGGGGCTGGTTGCTTCATGGCACCCCCGGCCGGGGCACAGTCCCGCCGGACATACACCTCAGACCTGCTGGCCGATTGCCGGCACCAAACCGCTGTCAACAACCGTCTTACGTTGGGTTGACCGAGGTTTGCAGGTGCCCGCAGGGCAGCTCGCCGGTGAGAATCCGCAGTTCAGTTCAGCTGGCGTGCCGCCGACGTAGTAGGCCGTCGATTCGGGCGCCGACGGCTCGGGTGGCGGCCATCAACCCAAGGGACGGGCGGTGCCCGGCGACCAGCGTGGTCACCGCGGCCACGTCCCCGCCGCCCAACGGAACGGCTACGGCGACGCAGCTAATGTCTGGCAGCCCACCACGGGCATCCACGATCGGTGCATGTCGGCCGATTTCGGTGTGCGCCCGCGCCGCGGCCGTTCCCGGCGGTACCCGGCTGCCCGCTTCGGGCATCGCCGGTCCGAGCGGAACGCGAGCGTCCATAGTGTCCAGGTACACCATTTCACCACCGATGGTGGCCGACAGGCTCACAGCTGCACCGGTGGCGGCGGCGAGTTCGGCCAGTGGTCGCCGGGCGACGACGCGCAGGCGACGCTCAGGCGTGACGCGAGAACCCAAGCCCAACAGGCTCGTGCCGAGACGATAGCGGGTGCCCTCGCGGCGCACGGCGCCCACCTCGATCAACTGCTTGAGCAGCCGGTGCACCGTTTGCCGCGGGATTTCGGTTGCCTCCGCCAGATCGATCAGCCGCACCGGTTCCAGCGCACCCACATGATCCAACAGTTCAAACGCGGCGCCGATTACGCTGCGGCCGCCATTCTGGGTGCCGCAGTCCACTACTCTGCCTGCCGACTACGGATCATGGCGCCCAACGTCCGCGCTCACTATCACCATCGACCGGAGAGCGTTCGGCCCGGTGTGATGAAGTTGAGGCTGATTCGCATCGTGGCTGTCCTCTGACGGCTGGCCCTATTCGGCTTCTCCCTCAGAATTGCGGTCCGACGAACCCATGTCGTTACCGCTGACCCCCATCAACGCTTCCCCACCAGCGGGGTTGAAGCGCTTCCACGATCGGCGGTTCTTTGCGTCGCGCAGGGCAGGCAAGCCGATCAGCGGGGTATCTCGGTGATCAGCGATCAAGTTGGCACAACCGTTCGCAACCCGCGATTCAACGGGGACAACCTCGACCGCAATCTCGCTCTGGTGGAGAAGCTGCGCGCAGTCGCATCCGAACTCGGGATTTCGATCGCAGAAGCGGCAATCGAATCCGCGGTACCGAAAGGCTCGGCCGCCGGGGACCGCTCCGACGCCACACAAATGGCGACGCTGGACAGCGAACGGTAGCTCAGAGTCATTTTGCAGCTGGCGGGTAAGCCGAGATTGCCGGTGGCGGGAAGCGTTTGATGGCCGTCAGCGGTAGCGACTTGGGGTCGCCGGGATGTGACGGTGGCAGGTGTGTCGAGGGCGGACACTGTGATCGGAGAGTTGGGATGCGCATTGACCGGGAAGCGATGAATATCGACCGGATGCCGCGGGGCGGCCCGTATGCGTCGTGGCTGGATCGGCTGCTGCAGACAAATCGGCTGGAGTACCTGGACCGCGACGACGTCGATGACCGGATCAAGCGCCAGGTCGTCGGCGCCCTCGACCGTCTAGGCAGCCTGTTGAAGGACCATGAGAAGTTCGCCCTGCTGGCGCTCGACCAGGTTGCCGACGTCGCGGACCCGAAGATTCTGGAATTGGGCTCGGGTCACGGCGGGCTATCACGCAAGCTGCTCGAACGGCATCCCACCGCCGAGGTCACGGTCACCGATCTCGATCCGACCTCGGTGGCCAACATCGCCGCCGGGGACCTGGGCCGGCACCCGCGGGCGACGGTGCGCGTGATGGACGCGACCGAGATCGACGCCCCCGAGGGCTATTTCGATCTGGTGGTGTTCGCCCAGTCGTTTCACCACTTGCCGCCGGCATTGGCCTGGCGAGTCTTCGCCGAGGGCACCCGGGTCGCCGAGAAGCTGCTCATCATTGACCTGCCCCGCCCGCCGTCGGTCCAGCACATCGCACAGTTAGCGCCGTTATTGCCCCTCACCGCCCTGCATCCGTTCGCCCATGAGGCCATCATCAGCTCACTGCGCGCCTACAGTCCCTCCGCGATGCGGGCATTGGCCGCATACGCTGACCCGGCCATCGACGTGCGGCTTCACAAGCAGCCGTGGGGCCGTCAGATCGTTGTCGCCACGCGCTCCGTCCAGCGCAGCAGATGATCGAGGCCGGTCGAGGCCCTCGGGGGTCATCCCCCTCGAAGTCCAGTGACTGACGAGAATGGCGTCATGACCTCATGGACTGAGCCCGATGCCGACGCCGTGCGCAGCATCCTTCGCGACACCAACTCCATCGCCGTCGTCGGGGTGTCGCCAAACCCTGCTCGGCCGAGTAACGACGTCTACGCCTACCTGGCCTCTGCCACCGAGTACGACCTGTATCTCGTCAACCCGATGATCACCGAACTCGACGGAAGACCGGTCTATCCCAGCCTGCGTGACCTGCCGGTGGTGCCGGACATGGTCGACGTCTTCCGCCGCCAGGATCAGCTACGGTCCGTACTCGACGACGCGATCGCCGTGGCCGCGAAAACCCTGTGGCTGCAACAGGGTCTGTGGGATGAGCAGTTGGCCCGCGACGCCGAAGCGGCCGGGATGCGGGTAGTGATGGACCGTTGCCTGAAGGTCGAGCACGCCCGCCTGTGTTGATCGCCGATACAGGAAGCCGAGATCCAGTCGTTGGGACAGTTGCTGGTTGTACTGGCGGCAAGCTGCGGTCGTGGCTCCTGGTCCGGTCGGGATCGGAGCCCATTGCCGATCCCACGGCGGCCAAGAATTAATCTCACTATCGAGGCCCTGGCTGAAAATGGGCCGAGAAAAGCCGGTGGCTTACGCGGATCTTCAGCGGTTCAGCAGGGCCTTCCGGCACCGGAGCGGATGGCGCTGCTAGCTTTGCGGCTGGCCCTGATTGGCCGGCGGCGGGTTGATCGGCGCCACATCGAAAACCTTCCACTGCCCGTTCGGCTTGGTCAGCGTGACCCGGAGCGCGAGAATCGCCCGGTCGGGCGGAGAGTTCGGTGTCGTCTGGGTGGCCCGCATGACCACGGCCACGCTCGCCGCCTCAGGGCTGATCGCCTCCACACCCGCCGAGACGGTATTCGCCTGGGCGGAGATATTTTTCGCGGCGAGATCCGCGGCGGTCTTCGCGAACGCCTTGCGGTACGCGTCGGCCTGCTCGGGAACCATCAGCGCCGCGGCCCGGTCTATGGACGACGTCGGGTCTTGCGGGGTGAATGTGGCGGTGGCCTCGGTCACATTGGTGGACAGGCGCACCACTTCGGCCATGTTGGACTCGCGTTCGTTGTCCGGCACGGTCCACTCGGCGTAGCCGACGAGCACGGCGGCCACCAGCGCGGCGGTGGCGAGCCCCACCACCGCCAACCGCAAACCCGGGCCGTCGTCATCCGTGCCGACCGTCACCCCGTCGCGACGCAGCAGCACGAAATCGACCACCATGCCTTCGACGATGAGCAGGCACAGCACCGAGCACACGGCCACCCACCACACCCGCCAGTCCAGGGCGACGCCGATCAGCAGCAGCGCCGCGATCGCGGCGAGCGGCGCGGCGATGTCGAAGGCGAGGACCCGCAGGGCGTTCCTCAATGGATCGGCTCCAAGCGGGAGATCAGCAGCTTGCCGTTGACCTCGGAAACCCCGAGCCGCAGATTCCAGTGGACGGTCTGTGGTTGGGCGCCGGTGTTTTGGCTGACCGAGGTGGCGACGATCAACACGGTGTCGGTGCGCGACGCGAAGTCCTGCACGGGTGGCGGCGGCGGCCCTGTGGGCTGGGCGTCGAGGTTGTGGTGAAGCGCCTCGATCGACACGGAGTTGATCTGGCCGGTGGTCTTGGACTGCAGCCTCTGGATGATGGAGCGGTACGGCTGCATCGTGGACTCGAAGTCGTTGTTGAGCACCCCCACCGTGCCGTCATGCAGCTTCTGCAGGCTGCTGTCGACGTTGTCCTTGTTCAGGTTGATCAGCACCCCGGTCCAGTCGACAGCGGCCTGCGCGGCGCGGACCTGGTAGCTGAGCGTGTCCGTGGTCTCCCGGTGGCTCGACCACATCATCGCGGCCAGCACTATCGCGGCCACCGAGAGCAGACCGAGCACGGCCGACGCGATGCCGAAAGCGGAGAACACCGGCCCTGGTTCGTTGGCTCTGGTGGTCTCGGGCGTGGAAACGGGCGGCTTTTGTTCAGCCGTCCCGCTGGGTTCCCCCTCGGGCACGCAGGCAAGGTTACCCACACCAACTAACCGGGTGTCCAGCTTGCGCAGCGCGGCGGGGGAAAGCCCCCCTGAACGCGTGGAAGGATGGCAGGGTGACAGCATCTACCCCCTCTGAAACGCGGCCCTCCGGGACGCGGCCCTCCGGAGTGCGCTCCGGCATCGATCTCGGTTATGTCGACACGCAGGCGCGTCCACAGGATGACCTGTTCGGCCACGTCAACGGGCGCTGGTTGGCCGAATACGAGATCCCGGCCGACCGGGCCGCCGACGGGGCATTCCGGTCGCTTTTCGACCTGGCAGAAGAGCAGGTCCGCGACCTCATCATCGAGGCCGCCGACGCCGGCGCGCCGAGCGGAACCGACCAGCGGCGCATCGGCGACCTCTACGCCAGCTTCATGGATACCGACGCCGTGTCGCGGATCGGCGTGCAGCCGCTGTTGAACGAGCTGGCCGATGTTGACGCAGCCGAGGACGCCACCGCGCTGGCGAGGCTGCTCGGCCGGCTGCAGCGCACTGGCGTCGGTGGCGGCGCCGGCGTGTACGTCGACACCGATTCGAAGAACTCGACCCGCTACCTGCTGCACGTCAACCAGTCCGGGCTCGGGCTGCCCGACGAGTCCTACTACCGCGACGAGCAGCACGCCGAGATCCTGGCCGCTTACCCCGGGCACATCGCGGCGATGTTCGCGCTGGTCTACGGCGGCAGCCCCGAGGACTACGCCGCAACCGCTGCGCGGATCGTCGCGCTGGAGAGCAGGTTGGCCGCGTCGCACTGGGACGTGGTCAAACGCCGCGACGCCGACCTCACCTACAACCTGCGGCGGTTCGCCGAGCTGCCCGACGAAGCGCCCGGCTTCGACTGGTCCGGCTGGATCACGGCGTTGGGAACATCGCCGGAAACAGCCGACGAGCTCGTCGTCCGCCAGCCCGACTACCTGACCGCGTTCGCCGCTCTGTGGGCGGGCGAAGAGCTCGGCGTGTGGAAGCACTGGCTGCGCTGGCGGCTGATCCACGCCCGCGCGCTCCTGCTGAGCGACGAGCTGGTTGCCGAGGACTTCGCGTTCTACGGCCGCACCCTGTCGGGCACCGAGCAGATTCGCGACCGGTGGAAGCGCGGCGTCGGGCTGGTGGAAAGCCTGATGGGCGACGCGCTGGGCAAGTTGTACGTCGAGCGGCACTTCCCCCCTGAGGCCAAGGCGCGGATGGACGTGCTCGTGGACAACCTCCGCGAGGCGTACCGGGTCAGCATCAACCGCCTCGAGTGGATGACCCCGCAGACGCGGCAGCGCGCCCTGGCCAAGCTGGACAAATTCACCGCCAAGATCGGTTACCCGACGAAGTGGCGCGACTACTCGCAGCTTGTCGTCGACCGCGGCGACCTGTACGGCAACTTCCGGCGCGGCTACGCCGTCGGCTACGACCGTGAGCTTGCGAAGCTGGGCGCTCCGGTCGACCGCGACGAATGGTTCATGACGCCGCAGACCGTCAATGCGTACTACAACCCCGGCATGAACGAAATCGTCTTTCCGGCAGCGATTCTGCAGCCGCCGTTCTTCGCCTCGGAGGCTGACGACGCCGCCAACTACGGCGGTATCGGTGCCGTTATCGGCCACGAGATCGGTCACGGCTTCGACGACCAGGGCGCCAAGTACGACGGCGACGGCAACCTGGTGGACTGGTGGACCGACGAGGACCGTCGTGAATTCGCTTCACGCACAGAGAGTTTGATCGAGCAGTATGAGGCCTACACGCCACGGGGACTTCGCAACGGACACCATGTCAATGGCGCGTTCACCGTCGGCGAGAACATCGGCGACCTCGGCGGCCTGTCCATCGCGCTGCTTGCGTATCAACTGTCGCTGGGTGGCGAAGAAGCGCCGGTGATTGACGGGCTGACCGGGGTGCAGCGGGTGTTCTTCGGCTGGGCCCAGGTGTGGCGCACCAAGTCACGCGAAGCCGAGGCGGTCCGGCGGCTGGCCGTCGACCCGCACAGCCCTCCGGAGTTTCGGACCAACGGCGTGGTCCGCAACATCGACGCGTTCTACGACGCGTTCGACGTTACGGAGTCCGACGTGTTGTTCCTCGACCCGCAAGGCCGGGTCAGGATCTGGAACTAAGCCCGCTCAGATCTGCCAGTCCTGGCCGCCGTCGTTCTGGGTGTAGCTGCCGACGGAGTTCTTCACCACGATCGCGTCTCCGCTGCCGAAGTTGTCATAGAACCACTTGGCGTTGGCAGGGGCGATGTTGATGCAGCCATGGCTGACATTTCGCTTACCCTGATCGGCCACCGACCACGGCGCACTGTGCACGAAGTTGCCGCTGTTGTCGAAGCGGACGGCGAGTTGGACATGCACCTTGTAGCCCTGCGCCGACGTATTGGGCACGCCGTATGTCGCGGAATCCATCAGAATGTCGGGGAACTTCTCGAGAACGTAATAGGTGCCGTTGGGAGTGTCGTGACCCGGCATGCCCATCGACATCGGGAAGGTCTTCTCCACGTTCCCGTTGCGGGTGACGCTGATCTGGTGGGTGGCGTTGTCCGCGGTCGCGACCAGCGCGTCACCGGTGGTGAAGCTCGACTTCGCGCCGGCGGCGTCGATGTTGACGGTCGAGTGGGCCGGCCAGAAGCTCAGGGGACGCCACCGGACCTGGCTGTCGTTCATCCAGTAGAACTTCCCGGGCACCGGCGGGTTCGACGAAATATGGATGGCTTGCTCGGCCAGCCCGTGGTCACCGATCGGTACCGCGAAATTGATGATGATCGGCTTGGCCACGCCGACCATCGATCCGTTGGCCGGGTTGAAGCTCGGTGGCCGGAACGGAGGCGTGCCGGTGAACGGTTGCGGGTTCTGACCGGCGACGGTCGGGGCCGTCGCGGAGTCGGGCGCAGCGTTCGGCGGCGGGGCGAACGGGTCGACCGCCGGCGGAGGCGGAGCGGCCAGTGGGTCGGCCGGGGGCGGCGCCTGTGCATCCACCACGGGCGGCGGCGGTCCCGGATCAATGTTGGGTTCCGCCCACGCGGACGGCGTGGCAACGACCAGGGCGGCTACCATCCCGCCGATGCAAAACACCGAGGTCAACGCGTGCTTCGCCCGGAGCGGCCAGTGCGCCCTCCCCTTGGCGCTGGTTGCGGCTTTCATCCCCACCTCCATGCCTCTCGGTGGCCCCAGTGTGGCACAGCGGAATGGGTCAACATGACCGGAAGCCCGCTGCGCGGCGCGGACGAGGCCGGTGGCCCACCGCGGTGAACTGCGGATTTGCTATGACATACCCGTTTCAAACTCAGTTGGGAACTTGCGGAGCCGGGGCGGGCGGCGCTTGTTGTTGAGGGCCCGCGGCAACTCCGGGCGGCGGCGCGGCGTTCGGATCCATCGGACGTTGTGTCAGCAGCAGGATCGCCGCGTCTTTGCCGCTGATGTCTTGGGTCTGAACTGCGTGCCACAGTTCCCGGAGATAGCTGAGGCCGTGCGCTTCCGGTGGACCGGCCGGCGCATCTGCGGTGCCCGGCGGCAGGTTCTCGGGGCTGCTCAGGTGCGGCACCCCGTCAGCCGCCGCCGGCGGTGAAGGGATGTCTGGTTCAGCCAGCGCGGACGGGGCGGTCATGATGAGCCCCGCGATCGCCCCGGCCGCGCAGAAGGCAGCCATTGTTGGGGCGTCGATCCTCACCATACTGTGTGCTTCTGTACCACCCGTCACTTTGTTACATGTCGGATGTTAGAACGTGCGGACCTGGAACACCCCACGATTGGCCAGCACGCCGGCCAGCGCGGCCGCGACGAGAACCGCGGAGCCGACGACGACCACCGGCAGATTGCCTCGCTCGTAGAGGAGCCCACCCGACAGCGACCCGGCCATGATGCCGACCTGGAACGCCGCGACGTAGAGCCCGGACGCGCCGTCGGGATCATCCGGTGCGCTGCGCATCGCGGTCGACTGCAGCATGGGCGGCAGCGCAGTAACCGCAGCGCCCCACAGCACGATCGCCGCGCTCCCGGCCAGCATCGCGGCGGCGCCCGGCCGGTGGGTCGCGGCGAGCATGGTCAGCACCACGAACGCCAGCACCAGCGCGCTCAGGCATCCGATGACAGCGGCCCACGGCCGGCGGTCCAACGGCCGGGCCAGCAGCGCCATCGATGCAAGACCGGCGACCCCGTACGCGGCAAGCAGCCACGCCAGCGGCGGACCGTGCACGCCAACCACGTCGCGAATGATCAGCACAATGAACGTGTACGAGACGAAATGGCCGGTGACCCCGATCAGCGTCAGCACCGACAACGTCACCAGCCGCGCGTTGCGGTGGTGCCGATCACGCGATCGAACCGTGTCGCGGTGCGCACCGGACACCACCATCCGGGGCAGGGTGAGCCAGGCCGCGGCGGTGATCGACGCGGCGGCCGCGGTGACCACCACGACGGCGGCCCGCCAACCCCAGAGTTGGCTCATCGCCGCAGTCAGCGGATTGCCCGCGACCAGCGCGAGCGTCGTGCCGAGATAGACCGCCGTGGTCGCGCGGCCGACGTGGCTTCGGGGCATCAGCCGGGCACCGATCGGCGCGATCACCGACCACATCAGTCCGTGGGTCACAGCGCAGAGCACACGCCCGGCGGCCAGCACCGAGAAGCTCGGCGCGAGCGCCGAGATGAGCTGCGAAGCCGTCAGGCACACCAGCGTCAGAAGCAAGGTTCGGCGCCGAGGCCATTGTGCGGTCAAGCGTACGAGCGGCAGCGTCGTCACCGCCGCCACGAGCGCGTAGCTGGCCAGCAGCGTGCCGACCATTCCGGCGCTGACGTGGAAGGCGGCCGCGATGGCCGGCAGCGCGGCCACCGGGACCATCTCGGCGGTGACATAGATGAACGCCGCCGCGGCCAGTACCCCCAGCTGCACCGCGATGCGCGTGCTCCACGGCCTGACCTCCGAGGTCAGGCGGGTGTTATCGGCTACCGCAGTGCGTTCCATGACTTGGCCAACACGGTATCGGCTGAACCGTGCGGGTCGCCGTTTCGACCGGCCGAGCCGACACAAAAGCCCCCGAATCGAGACCGAAATGGAGGTTTTGTGGCCGCTCGCCGGCGACGCCCGTCGGGTATGGAAGCATCGGAAGATGGTTGAGATTCCCGATGGCTACGGCGACCTGCTGGAGCGTCCGTTGTACGCGCATCTGGCCACCCTCCGGCCCGACAACACCGTGCAGGTCAATCCGATGTGGTTCGAGTTCGATGGGGAGCTGGCGCGATTCACGCACACCACCAAGCGGCAGAAGTACCGCAACGTGCGTGCCCACCCACAGGTGGCATTCTCGATCGCCGACCCGGACAATCCGTACCGCTACCTCGAGGTGCGAGGCGAGGTCGACGAGATCGAGCCCGACCCCACTGGCGCGTTCTACATGCGTCTCGCCGAGCGCTACAGATTGCCGATGAAAGAGCCCCCGCCGGACGCGCCCGACAGGGTGGTGTTTGTCGTGCGGCCGACCGGCTTCAGCAAGCAGTAGCTGCTCACGCGCGGACGAGACGGGCGATGGCCGCCGACGCCTCGGCCAGCTTGGCGTCGGCTTCCTCACCTCCGGCGGCGACCGCATTGGTCACACAGTGGTTCAGATGTTCATCGAGCAGTCCAAGCGCCACCGACTGCAGCGCGCTGTTGACCGCGCTGATCTGGGTCAGCACGTCGATGCAGTACTTGTCCTCGTCGATCATCTTCGCGATGCCCCGCACCTGACCCTCAATACGCCTCAGCCGCTTGGCGTAGTCGTCTTTGCGGTCTGAATAACCTCGTGCCGCGGTCATTTAGCCTCCCAGCATCTGTTCCATCCGGTCGATCTCAGCCTGTTGATCGGTGATGATCGACTTTGCCATCGTGATGGTGTCGGGGTTTTGTCCATGCGCGACCTCAGCCTGAGCCATCTCGATCGCACCCTGATGATGCGAGATCATCGACTTTGGTCGTGTGCGTGGGCGCCCTGCTGGGCATCCGCCGCCGTCGGGGTCGCGGTGGTGGTCGGGTGTGGAAGTCATCCCACCAGTGTACGCCATACCCCTGAGGGGTATGAAAACGATGGCCCGGGCATACTTAGACGATGGTCGATATCAAGCCACGCAGCCGTGACGTCACCGACGGCCTGGAGAAGGCGGCCGCCCGCGGGATGCTGCGGGCGGTGGGCATGGACGACGAAGACTTCGCCAAGCCACAGATCGGAGTGGCGTCGTCCTGGAACGAGATCACGCCGTGCAACCTTTCGCTGGACCGCCTTGCCAAGGCTGCGAAGGACGGGGTATTCGCCGCCGGCGGCTATCCCCTTGAATTCGGGACGATTTCGGTGTCCGACGGCATCTCGATGGGCCATGAGGGCATGCACTTCTCGCTGGTGTCGCGCGAGATCATCGCCGACAGCGTCGAAACCGTGATGCAGGCCGAGCGCTTCGACGGGTCGGTGCTGCTGGCCGGGTGTGACAAGTCTCTGCCCGGCATGCTGATGGCCGCCGCACGGCTGGATCTCGCGGCGGTGTTCCTCTACGCCGGGACCATTCTTCCCGGCACCGCCAAGCTGTCCGACGGCACTGAGCGCGACGTGACGATCATCGACGCCTTCGAGGCTGTCGGCGCATGCGCGCGGGGGCTGATGCCCCGCGAGGACGTCGACGCGATCGAGCGGGCGATCTGCCCGGGGGAAGGCGCCTGCGGCGGGATGTACACCGCGAACACGATGGCCAGCGCGGCGGAGGCACTCGGCATGTCCCTGCCGGGCAGCGCCGCGCCACCGGCGACCGACCGTCGACGCGACGGGTACGCGCGGCGCAGCGGCCAGGCCGTCGTCGAGCTCCTGCGTCGGGGCATCACCGCCCGCGACATCCTGACCAAGGAGGCGTTCGAGAACGCGATCGCCGTGGTGATGGCGTTCGGCGGATCGACGAACGCGGTGCTGCATTTGTTGGCCATCGCGCACGAGGCCAATGTGAAGCTCTCGCTGGAGGACTTCACCCGCGTCGGGTCGCGGGTTCCCCACCTGGCGAACGTCAAACCGTTCGGTCAGCACGTGATGTTCGACGTCGACCGCATCGGCGGCGTCCCGGTGATGATGAAGGCGTTACTGGACGCCGGCCTGATGCACGGTGATTGCCTCACGGTGACCGGGCAGACGATGGCCGAGAACCTCGCCCACATCGCGCCGCCGGACCCCGACGGCAAGGTCCTGCGGGCGCTGGACAACCCGATCCATCCCACCGGCGGCATCACGATCTTGGGCGGCTCGCTGGCTCCCGAGGGCGCGGTGGTCAAGTCGGCGGGTTTCGACTCCAGCGTGTTCGCAGGAACCGCAAGGGTTTTCGACGGGGAACGGGCGGCGCTTGACGCTCTGGAGGACGGCACCATCTCCGCGGGGGACGCTGTGGTGATCCGGTACGAGGGCCCCAAGGGCGGACCCGGTATGCGGGAAATGCTCGCCATCACCGGGGCCATCAAGGGCGCCGGACTCGGCAAAGACGTGCTGCTGCTGACCGACGGCCGGTTCTCGGGCGGAACCACGGGGTTGTGCGTCGGCCACATCGCACCGGAGGCCGTCGACGGCGGCCCCATCGCCTTCTTGAAGGACGGCGACCGGGTCCGCCTCGACGTGGCCGGCGCGACGCTGGACGTGCTCGCTGACGCAGACGAGTTCGGTTCTCGCAGCGAAGGATTCGTCCCTCCGCCGGCGCGCTACACGACAGGGGTGCTGGCGAAGTACCGCAAGCTGGTGGGCTCGGCGGCCAACGGCGCGGTCTGCGGCTAGAACGTCGGGGCAACGCTCCGCGCTACGCCTTCGTGTCAGACGCGGGCCATCCAGCTGTGGAAGCGGCCGTCCGGGTCGTAGGCGGCGCGAATCTTGTCCATGCGTGCCATGTTCTCGTCAGTGGCGATTTTCGCCGGGCGCCGGCCGAGGTTTTCGTCGGCGAGATTGATGCCGGGCGACAGATGCGCCATCGTTGCCAAGTTGGACGCACCCCAGTACGCGTACCGCTCGTCGTCAGCCGGGTCGTTCCAGACTGCGTACAACGCCATGTTGATCTGGTCCTCCAGGCCGTAGAACACATCCTTGCGCTCGGGCGAGGGCTGCCAATTGAAGAACAGAAAGTGCGACGGGTGCGGTGGCATGGTCTCGATGATCCTGCGGATACCGGGAAGGAGTTCTTCCGCAGACGCGGACGTCCACATGTTGTCCGCGGCGTAGCGGTGTCCGGTCGGATAGTTCGTCATCACGGCGGTGTACCAGTTAGCCAGGTTGGTCGGCACGTACGGGACGCCGATCATGGCTCGGTCGGCCACCGGACAGGTACCCAGGATGGACAGGGCCTTCTGGGCCTCCTCCTCGGATTCGGCGAACACCGGCGAGGCATTGATGATCACCGGCTGGTCGATTCCCGCGCCGGGGAAGCCCCGTGAGGCAAGGATCTGATTTTCGACCCGCGGATCAATTTCCGAATTGATCGAAATCGCCCAGTCGTACACCTCGTCGGCCAATTCCATCGGGTAGAGATACAGGCAGCTACCACAGATTGGCGGGCGTCGGTGAAGCTTCAGGTGGAACGCCGTGATCACAGCGAAGAAGCCCGGACCCGCTCCGCGCGCGGCCCAGTACAGGTCGGGGTGGGTTTCGGCATCGCAGTAGAGCTTTTCGCCGTCGGCCGTGACCACGTCGACCCCCAGCACGCTTTCGCATGCCGGTCCGAGGACTTTCCCGTTCCACCCGTATCCGCCCTGCAGCAGATAGCCACCAATGCAAATGCCTGCACAGTGCCCGGCAGGAAAGAACAACCCTTGAGGGTCGAGTTCCCCGGCGAATTCGCTGCCGACTTTGCCGGGGCCGACGACCGCGGTCATCCGGTCCACATCGACGCTACTGTGATCAAGCCTGCTGACGTCGAGTAGCAGCCCTCCGTCGCGCAGATGACTGGCGGCCCAGCTGTGCCCGCCGGACCGGACGCCCACTTGGTGTCCGTTGGCCTTCGCATAGCCGATCGCCGTCACGACATCGTCGACGTCAAGTGCCTGCACGATGACGTCCGGGAAGCGGTCCGGCAAAAGCCCGTTCCAGACGCTCCCCCGGCGAGCCGCCTCGTAGCCGTCCGCGCCGCGGAAGAGATGCCGTCCAGCCGGAAGTGAAACCACCCACGCCCCCTCGGGTCACACCGCGGCTCTTTGTCCGCACCCGGCTAACATACTGTCGGCCTGTGAAGCGCGCTTGAAAATTAGCCGGCCCGCGATTCACTCGTCGCCGAAGCGTTCGTAGAGCGCGGGTAGGAATCCCGCAAGGTGGTTCATCTCCTGCGCGCAGTGCACCATGAGGTCACGGGGGTCGGCCGCGGATCCGGCGGACATGCGCGACGCCACTTCGGGCGCCCGCCGCACGTCGATGTGCGGTCCGCCCGTCCAGAACCGTGACCGCATCTCGACGCCGGTCGCAGTGGTCCGGATGTGGTGGAGCAGCCATCCGACGTCGACGGGTTCGTCGCCGGAGCCCAGCCGGGCGCAGACCGCCAACGTGTCGCGGTCACCGGCGGGCATCCCGATCGTCACCGGTGTGACGAACTGGATCGCAACACGATGCAGCGTCGAACCTATGTACTCGGTGACCAGCGAGGCGCGGCCGACGTAGCGCTCGATACCTCGGCGGCCGCCGTCGTCGCCGTCGTCCCACGCGGCGTAGATATGGGCCCTCGGATGCCACAGCTTGTAGCGGCGTGAGTCGCTGCCGTGCCAGCCGAACCACCATGACCACATCTGCGGGGTAACGCCGGGCATGTCGGTCCGCACCGACACCTGGGTGCTGCCGTCGTCCAGAACGCCGTAGCCGTTCTCGGTCTGGTGGTAGCCCTCGTCGGCCAGCGTCGCGACGTCGTCGAACGCGAGCAGCGTCGGACCGGCCTGCGGACCGTGCTCCAGCGCCTCGACGACATGTCGTGGCAGCGCCGCCATGTCGGCTCGAAAGAAATTGCCGAACGGGGTATTCGCGTCGTCGTCGCGGTACCCGAGGTAGCGGTCGTCGGTCATCGGGTATTGCGGCGCCACGACGCGACGTAGAGGGCCCGCATCACGATCGGCGGCAGAACGTCCACAGTGGGACACCGATGTTGAACGACCGCGCGTTGTTGTCTGCGAGCCAGACAAACCCTCCACCACACCATGTGCACGTCGACGGCAAGATTGGTCCTTCCTCCCACTTGTCCAACCGCTCCTTGTTCTCCGCTTCTTCTGGGTGCTACGTGAGGAGGGCCAGCGCAAAGCCGTCCCAACCCTGGACTCCAACCGTCTGAATCGCGGCCGCCTCCACACGCGGGTGCTGGCCGATCAACTCGAGCATGTCGACCACGCCTCGAACCTGATGATCGTCCGGGGCAGCCCGGCGGCGTTCCTCGCCTCGAAAGCCGCCGACGGCGCCGGGTCGTCGGCGTGAAGCACCCGGTCGAACAACGCATCGACGTCGCGGGCGTCCGGTTCGGTCACCAGGCCCACGCTAGCCCATTCGCCCTACCGCACACCTTCTTTCAAGTAGACGACCCGCAGCACGTGCTCGGCCTCGGGGCCCATCACCGCGCCCGCCAATTCGCAGAACACCGCGACGAACTCCGACCCGTGCGGCGGCCCAGCGCCACACAGATGATGCGCGATCTCATGCAGCACCACGAGTTCACGCAGCGCCCAACTGCTGTGCCCATCCGGCACCGCGATCACGGCCAGTTCGTCGCGGCGCTCATAGTGAGCCGCCGTCACCCCACGACGAACCCGCACGGCCAGCGGCCCCGCACCCGGCCAGCGCGCCCGCACCGCAGCGTGGCTCATCACAGAATCCACGTATCGCTGCACGGACTCCACCGACCCGAACCGTCCTTCCGGGGGAAGCGTCAGTTGGGTGCCGAAGAAGTCCACCGCCCCGGAACCGTGTTCGGCCGAGCGATCGAACAACAGGCGCACGAACTGTTCCGCGGCGTAGACCTTCGACCGCTGCGAATCCCGTTGGCTCACTTCTTCAACGAGGTACGCGCTCTGGCCAGTTCGGGGTTGGCGCCGAGCCGTGCCTGCCGACCGGCCCGATCGCCGGCGCGGCGCGCCGCCGACGAGTATCCCGCCGATGCGCGGCTGGCGTACCAGCTCCCGCGCGCCTTGGACTCAACCCGGTAGAAATCGCGAAGTTCGAGTTCTTTGTTCCGCAACGCGATTGCGGTCCCGGGCCGGCCCCGACGCTCGTCCTGCGCTTCTCGCTGCGCCTCATCGCGGGCCTTGGCCAACCGCTGCCCTATCCGGGCGCCGAACGCGAGCTGGAAATTCAGCCGCGCCGTTATTGTGGGCGTCGGCCGGTGCGCGCCGGACGCGATGTAGGCCTCCGACGCGCGCACCATCTGCATGACCAGGCTGGCGTACAGCGCGTGGCTGGCGTCGATGTCCTCGGCAAACCCGTACGTGTACACGAACGCCGAGTTGGATGCCACGTCGACGCGTACATCGTTGGCCGAGGCGATCACCGCGAACAGCTGGACATACGTACGCAGCCCCTTGGTCCCGGCGGCGCCGATCGTGATCGTGCGTTGGACGGGCGTCTGTGCCTTGGTGCGGATAGCCGCGTGGGAGCGCGCGACGGCCAGGTCGATCGAGGTGGCGGTGGCCAGCCGTTGCGCGGCGGCCATGAAGGCCTCGGCCTCGTGCGCATTATCGGTGCCCTCGGCCTGGCGGAGCAGAGCAGCGATGCGCGCCAACATCTTGTCGTCGGTCATTGTGCCAACGCTAAAGGACACCTCTGACGATTTCCGCGCACGCCGGTCCGGCCCGTCGCACGCTCACCGGGTGAGGAATCCGTCCAGCGCGGTGACGAACTGCGGAGACAGCGGCTGGTTCTTGGCGTAGTTGGTGACGCTGTCGCTGGGATCGTCTTTGAGCACGTGGCTCACGCCCTTGAGTTCCACCAAGTCGAGATCGGTGTGGGCCAGTGCGGTGGCCAGCGGCTGCATCGGGCCACAACCGGCCTGCCCGTCGGAGTCGCTGCAGGTCAACAACACCGGCGTGCCCGCACGGATGGCCGCCGCGAGCGCGAGCGGATCGATCGCATCGGCCTCGACGACGGCCTTGGCATTTCCAGGGTTGAGGATCGCGGTCAGACCCTCAGGCAGGTTCGCCGGCACGCTGCCGTCGCCGCGCACCTGTGCGACCGCCGCCGCCCAGGCGGCGATTGCCTGGTCGCCCTGCTCGCGGGTCCGCCGCCCCGCGCTCACCTCCGCGTCGACGTCGGATCGCACGCGGTTGGTGATCAGGTCGAGGTAGCGGCCTGCCAGTGGTTGCAGCAGACCAAGCGAATGAATCTTCGGCGCGTCGCCGCCGTCGGTGGCCAGAGTCATCGCGTGAATCGCACCCTCGCCCAACGCATACACCGATATGCGGGACTGGTCGGTGCTGGGCCGGCCGGCCAGGAAGCGCACCGCCGCCCGGGCGCCGCCGGTGTCGACGGCACTGCCCACCTGCGCCGGGTTGGCGGCGTAGGGGCCCAACCCGGTGGCCCCGGTGCCCACTTTGTCGTACCGGAGACTGGCGACACCGCGCTCGGACAGCAGTCCGGCCAGGTCCCGCATCGTGCCAACCGGACCAGCCACCGCGTTGTCACCGTTACGGTCGGTCTGCCCGCTCTCGGAAATCAGGAGCGCGGCGGGCGCGGGCGGGGAACCGGGCCGGTGCCGGTAGGTGCCGTGCAAGGTCAGCCTATCGGCGACGAACGTCACCTCGTTGTCGGTCCACGCCGCCGGCGCCCGGTCGGACGAGCAACCCGCTACCCCGACAAGCAGCGCCATCAGCGACCAAACGAACGGCCGCCCAACCTCTTTCACAGATGAACCTCGATCCACGAAGTGACATCGTCGAGCACCCGGTCCTTCTCCGGCTCATTGAAGACCTCGTGATACAGCCCCGGATAGATTTTGAGCGCCACTTCTGCCGACGAGGCGTTGTCGGCGAGCATCCGGCTGCCCTGTACGTCGATCAGCCGGTCCTTCTCACCGTGCACGATCAGCAGCGGCGCGGTCAGCTTGGCAGCCAGCTGCGGCTGGTTCTCACCGACCTGGATCAACGCGCGCGAGATGCCGGCAGGCATCGGACCCTGGTACACCAGCGGATCGGACTGGTACTTCGCCACCACCTCCGGGTCGCGGGAAATCGCGTTCGCGTCGAGCTTCATGGTGGGGGCGCCGGGAAAGATCGAGCCGACAGCTTTGCCGAGCATCGCAACGGGCTTGGCGACCTGCGTCTGCGCCGCGACGGCGGGCCCGGACAGCACCATCGCCGCGTAGGCGTCGGGATGCTCGGCGCCATAGGCAAATACGATTCCACCGCCCATACTGTGGCCAACCACGATCCGTTGGAGGTCGGGATAGTCGCGGGCAGCGATGCCGACCAGGGCCGCAAAGTCGCCGGTGTAGTCGGACAGCTGCTTGAGCCACACCCGCTTGCCGCCCGACCGGCCGTGGCCACGGTGGTCGAGCGCGTACACCACCAGTCCCGCCTGACCGAAGCGCTCGGCGACGTGGTCATAGCGACGGGCGTGTTCGGCGTACCCATGCGAGAGCACCACCACGCCTCGCGGGGTGCTGTCGGGGGTCCACACGTCGTAGACGATGCGGACGCCGCGTGCGCCGTCGAAGGAATGTTCGGTTCTGGTGCTGGTCACCAGCAGAGGGTAATGGGCAAGCCGGGAGCGTGCGTAAGCTCGGTGCGGTGAGCGTCCTGGCACACCGAGCTGGACATGAGGCCGACGACGAATTCCTGGTTCAGGCCGAGCCCCACCGGCGCGAGCTGCTCGCGCACTGCTATCGGATGACCGGTTCGCTGCATGATGCCGAGGACCTGGTGCAGGAGACCTATCTGCGGGCCTGGAAGGCGTACCCGGGCTTCCAGGGCAAGTCGTCGCTGAGGACCTGGCTGTACCGCATCGCGACCAACACCTGCCTCACCTCACTGGAAGGCCGACGGCGACGGCCGTTGCCCGCAGGTCTTGGCACACCGAGCTCAGATCCGATCGACGAGCTGGTCGAGCGCCACGAGGTGCCGTGGCTGGAGCCGCTGCCCGACCCCACCGCCGACCCGTCGGAGATCGTCGGCTCGCGAGAATCGGTGCGGCTGGCGTTCGTCGCGGCGCTGCAGCACCTGTCCCCGCGGCAGCGCGCGGTGCTGGTGCTGCGCGACGTGCTGCAGTGGAAGGCCGCCGAGGTGGCCGACGCTATCGGCACGTCGACCGCCGCGGTGAACAGCCTGCTGCAGCGGGCCCGTGCACAGCTCGACGCGGTCAGACCGAGTGCGGACGATGCGCTGCTTCCGCCGGACTCACCCGAGACCCGGGACCTGCTGGCCTCCTACATCGCGGCGTTCGAGGCCTACGACATCGACCGCCTGGTCGAGATGTTCACCGCCGAAGCGATCTGGGAGATGCCACCGTTCGACACCTGGTACCGGGGACCCCGCGCCATCGGGTCGCTGATTCATCACCAGTGCCCGGCAAGCCGCCCCGGCGACATGCGGCTCATCCCGGTGCTGGCCAACGGCCAACCCGCCGCGGCGATGTACATGCGCGACGGGGACAAGCACCTGCCGTTTCAGCTGCATGTCATCGAGCTGACGCGCGAGGGGGTGTCGCACGTCGTGGCGTTCCTCGACACCGCCCTCTTCGCCAAATTCGGCCTGCCCGGGCAGATCTAGACAGCTTGCGTCGCGATGAGGATGGCCGGCGGCCGTAAGGGCACAGCCGGCGTGACCGTGCACAGGAAGTTGAAAGGAACACCGTCCACCATGTTGGCGTGACACCTTCGATGACGAGGGTCGCCGCGACTTTGCTGGCAGACCCGCCTCCTGCCGCCCCGTACCGTCATGGCGTTTCGTTGCTGCACGGGTGGCTGCCCATCACGATCCAGGCGGTGGCCGCCGCGGTCCTTTTGCTCGCGATCGGCTGGCGGTCGCGGCGCTGGCGCATGCTGTGGTTGCCGTTGGCCGTGCTCGCCGGGGTCGGTGTGGCCGGCTGGGCGCACTGGTACATCGACGCGCAGGGAATGGCCGACGATCCCGCACCCTCGGCGCTGTGGATCTGGATAGGTCTGACCGGACTGGCGATCGCCGTGGTCTTGCTCGGCTGGCGCGGGGCACGCTGGTGGCGCCGCGGCACCTCTGTCCTGGCGGTGTCGCTGTCGGTGCTCAGCACCGGGGTGGCACTCAATCTGTGGGTCGGCTACTTCCCGAGCGTGCAAACCGCGTGGAACCAGCTCACCGCCGGGGCGCTGCCCGACGAGACCGATATGGCCACCGTGACGGCAATGCAGCGCAACGGCACGGTGCCGGCCAAGGGAGCCGTGGTGCCGGTGAGTACCCCCAGCGACGCGTCCCACTTCAAGCACCGCACCGAGTACGTCTACCTCCCCCCGGCCTGGTTCAAGTCGAACCCAGCACCGAAGCTTCCGACGGTGATGATGATCGCCGGCGAGTTCAACACACCGGCAGACTGGCTGCGAACCGGCAACGCGATAAAGACGATCGACGACTTCCAGGCGGCCCACGGCGGCAGCGCGCCGGTGCTCGTGTTCGTCGACACCGGCGGGTCGTTCAACAACGACACCGAATGCGTCAACGGAAACCGCGGCAACGTCGCCGATCACCTGACCAAAGATCTGGTGCCATACATGACCTCGACCTTCGGGGTCAGCAGCAGCGCCACCAACTGGGGAGTGGTCGGCTGGTCGATGGGGGGCACCTGCGCGGTGGATCTGACAGTGATGCATCCCGACGTGTTCAGCTCCTTCGTGGACATCGCCGGCGATCTGGCCCCCGTCGCCGGTACCAAGGAACAAACCATCCAGCGGTTGTTCCGCGGCAACCCCGACGCGTACGCCGCGTTCGACCCGACCACGGTGATGACCGAGCACGGCCCCTACACAGAAGTTTCGGGGTGGTTTGCGATCTCCAGCAGCCCGCAGGCCCAGTACCACAACCCAAACGCGGGAAGTAACGCCGTCGGACTGGGTGGACGCGACCCCGGAGGCAATCCCGGCGACCAAACCGAGGCGGCCAACTCGCTCTGCGCGCTTGGACGGGTCAACGGCATCAGCTGTGCCGTACTGGCGACTCCGGGCAAGCATGACTGGCCCTTCGCCGTCGAGACGTTCAGGTCGTCGCTGCCGTGGCTCGCGGGCCAGATCGGCACGCCGGGAGTTCCCCGGATTTCACTGCCCGGCCAACCGCCGGCACCCGCCGGCGGACCGCCTCCCCCCGTCCGGATCGCGAGCAGATAGTGACCGCGGTGGGTCCCCGCCACCGGGCGAGGTCGACAGACACGAGCCGGCGCCGGCGGGGATTCGCCGTCGCCCGCATCGCGATGGCGATGTTGTCTGCCGTCGCGATCGCGGCGACCGGCGCAGGCTGGTGGGCCGCCCACCACACGTTGAGCGGCATCACAGTGTCACAAGCGCTCGGCGCCGACGATCCACGCTCGACAGGCGCAGCCATCAACATTCTGCTGATCGGGCTGGATTCCCGAAAAGACCAGCAGGGCAACGACTTACCGCAAGCGCTGCTGGACCAGCTGCACGCCGGCGATTCGGAGGCCGGTGGATACAACACCAACACGCTGATCCTGGTTCATCTCAGCGCGGACAACAACATCGCCGCGTTCTCGATACCGCGGGACGACTACATTGCCGTCCGCGGAATCCCCGGATATCGCCACATCAAGATCAAAGAGGCTTATGGGCTGGCCAAGGCGGATGCCCAGCAGAAGCTCAGCGGTCGCGGCGTCACCGATCAGCAGTCCCTGGAGATGCAGGGCAGGGAAGCCGGCCGCGCCGCCACCCTCAGAGCCGTACGGGATCTGACCGGTGTGCCGATCGACTACTTCGCCGAAGTCAATCTCGCCGGCTTCTACGACCTGGCCGCCACGCTGGGTGGTGTGCAGGTGTGCCTGAATCACCCCGTTTACGACGACTATTCCGGAGCCAACTTCCCTGCCGGGGTCCAAACCCTCGACGCCGCACAGGCATTGGCGTTCGTACGGCAGCGCCATGGACTCGACAACGGGGACCTGGACCGCACCCACCGACAGCAGGCGTTCCTCGTCTCGATGATGCAACAACTGCAGTCATCGGGCAGCTTCAGCGATTTGAGCAAGCTGAACGCGCTGATGTCCATCGCGCAGAAGGACATCGTGTTGTCCACCGGCTGGAACGAGCAGTTGTTCCGCCGCGTCGGCGATATCAGCGGCACCAGCATGGAATACCGAACCCTGCCCGTGCTGCGCTACGACGCCGTCGACGGCCAGTCCGTCAACATCGTCGACCCCGCCGCGATCAAAGCCGAAGTCGGCGCCGCCTTCAACGGCGACACAACGTCGCCGACAACCTCGCGGACCGCCCCGGACAGTGTCGTCGACATCGTCAATGCCGGTGGCACCGCGAACCTCGCACACACTGTCTCTCAACAGTTGAGCCGCCGGGGTTACACCATCGGCCAATCACGCAATCCGGGCGCCGGCGAGTCAACGAGCACCACGGTCGATTACGGCTCCGGCGCGGAGAACGATGCCGGTGACATAGCGACGATCCTGGGCATCTCTACTGCACCGCAGGCCGATTCGAGCCTCGCGCCGGGGCATGTGCGCGTCACCCTCGGCCAGGACTACGTCCGGGCGAGCAGCGATTTCGCGTCGAGCGAGACGACCACGCCGGCCTCCACCGGCAGCGACACGACATCGGTCTCCCCTACCCCGGACAGTGGCGCAGCCGTCGACGGCGGAAAGATGCCCTGCGTCAACTGACCGCTACCGGATACCGACCAGCCGGCTGTCCGGCGACGGGCCCGTCGCCGGCTTCACCAGACCCGCGCCGGTGATCAGGGGCAGATCCAGCGCCGACAGCAACCCGGGTTGGGCCGCACAGACCGCCGGGATCGCGTTGACCATCCGGGATGCACCGGCCATTCGGGCACCCAGATCGTGGTCGTGGTTCTCGGCCAATTCGAGTTCGCAGCGCATGCTGGGTGAGCCCTCGATCTCCACCCGATAGACGCCGCGGCCGGACGCCCCGCCGTATCCGAGGTCCTTCGGCGGCATTGAGATGTGCGGCTGCGGCCATTCCGGTGCGATGTCGTCGTGCATGCGGGTGACATGGTCGACGACGAAACTCGCTTTGCCGTCGACGTGTCCAGTCAGGGTGGACCGCATCGCCGCGATGGTGCCTGCCGCAATATGGCCGGTAGGGGTGTCGAAAGATTCCGTTGCGGCGACCCGTTCGACGTCCTCCGCGATGTCGTCGATGCGGACACCGAGCCCGGCCGCGAGCTGATGAAGCACGGGTCCCCAGCCGAACGTGAACACGCCCGGTGTCGCGGCGAACGCCGCAAACTCCGGCGGCTTGCCGAACCCCAGAATCTCGTAGACCGCGTCATTGTCCGGATAGGTGGCGTAGTTGAACATTTCGGTCACCCGGATCGATTCGATGTTGCGTGCCACGCCCGAAAGCGCCAGGGGCAATACATCGTTCGCGAAGCCGGTGTCGATTCCCGTCGTGAAGAACGACACCCCGCCGGCCAGGGCGGCTTCGCGCAGCGGGTCAGTGAACGCCGCGTCGACCGCCCCCGGGTAGACCAGAGGGACCACCGAGCACGACACCACGTTCTTCCCGGAGCGCAGGATCGAGTCCATGTCCGAGATCGCCTCCAGCGGGCGCAGGTTTGCAGCCGCGGCGTACACGACGACGTCTGCGTCACCGGCGAGCACGGCGGCGGGGTCCTTCGTCGCGATCACGCCCACCGGTCCAGCACCGCATAGTTCGCCCGCATCGCGCCCGGCTTTGGCGTCGCTGTGAACGATCACGTCCACCAGTTGCAGTTCCGGGTGGTCGATCACGCCGCGCAGCGCGATCACGCCCATCGACCCGGGACCCCACACCGCCACAGTAATAGTCACTGGTCTCCTGCCGCCGTTGACTGCCCGAAGGATGTGGACGCAGCGTAGGAAGGTACCGGCGTCACCGTCAACGGCTGGCCGCCAGTTCACAGGCGAAGCCAATCATTGCCGGTCGCCACGAAGTCGCGATTCGTACGGCCCGTCTACGCGGTCCGCGCTAGATGCGTTCGCGACGGCTAGTCGATACGCCCGATGCGGGCGAGCGGGATCCTGGCTCGGGCGCCTCAGTGCAGGCGGTCTGCGTGGGCCTTGGAACCCAGGAGTGAAAATTGTCACATTTGACGCCGGCCGGCAACGGGAACACGACGACGACAACAGGACGACGACAACAGGACGACGACAACAGACAGGGGAATGAGATGGCGAAGTATGTGAGCGGCCCGATATTGGCCGTCAAGGGAATCGTTGAGAGCGTCCTCGGTAAGGCGAAAGAGCTGATCGGCACGGTTCTGGGCCGCGGCGACATCACCAGCGAAGGCCAGGCTCAGCAAGACAAGGGCGACTCGCTGCGTAATGCCGGCAAGAAAGAGACCGAAGCGCAGAAGGCGCGGGCAAGGGCCAAAGCCCAGGAAGAACGCGAGCGCGCCAACCAGTGAGGCAGACGCGGCGCCGACTAATCCTCTGAGAGCGCGAGACCGCCGGACGGACCGTCCCGAACCGGTTGGTGAACGTCTGCACGCCGGCGGATTCCCGGATCCGGCGCAGACCGTCGGTCGAGAGGAACGCGTTGCGCCGCATGTGCAGCGGTGGCAGCGTCGGTGAGCCCTTAAGACGGTACCGATCACCCGTCGGAAATGGCCGCCCGCGGACTTGGGGATTCACAAGAGGCAGGCGGGGGGGAATGATGGTGACGAGGGTGACGCCCATGTCAATCAATCGCCGAGAGCGCACAGGTCTGGCCGCGCTGCTGTCAATGTTTGCTGTGGTCGCGGTGCTCTTTGCGTCACTTTTGGTGATCAGCGTCTTGGACAGCGCCGATGCTGGACCCAATTTCCGGACCGGCGGTTCGGGCCCGCACGCCTACCTGATTCGCGACGCGCGGATCGACGCCGTCCTGAGTGCTGTGCTGTTCGTGGGCGCGATGGCTGCGACGATGACGGCCGCGGTCGTGCGGCCCGGCGGCCGACAACACATTGTCACGGCGGTCGTCTGTGTTGCGCTGCTTCCCCTGGGCCTGGCGGACTTCCTCGCTCTGGCCGTGGCGTTTTAGCCACGCCAGTTCACACGAGACCCGATAGGCAGCTATAAGTCCAGGTCATCGCCATCTCTGGGGGCCGTTTTGGAACGTGTTCCCGCAATGTGGTTATGATCGCCTTCACGGCGCCGGAGAGTGGGAAGGACCGTGTGTATGAAGACCAAGGGCGCTCTTCTGTGGGAGCTCAACTCGCCGTTTCGGGTGGACGAGATCGACGTAGGCGATCCCGTCGACGGCGAGGTGCAAATCAAGCTGCATGCAGCAGGCCTGTGCCACTCGGACTACCACCTAATGGCCGGGGCCACCCCGATCGGCCTGCCGGCCCTGGGCGGCCATGAGGGCGCCGGTGTGATCACGAAGGTGGGCAAAGGCGTCACGGGTCTTATGGAGGGTGATCACGTCATCCTCGGGTTCATCCCGTCCTGCGGCCAGTGCCGGCCCTGCTTGACGGGTTTTCGCTCACTGTGCGACCGCGGCGCATTGCTGTTGGGCGGCAAAGCGATCGCCGACGGCACCAGCCGTGTGCATGCCGGCGGCCACGAGGTGTCGCCGATGAACCTGCTGGGCACCTTCGCCCCATACATGACAGTGCACCAGGACTCCGTGGTGAAGATCGACCCGTCCGTGCCCTGGGAGTCTGCGGCAATCCTGGGCTGCGCAGTTCCCACCGGCTTCGGGTCGGCGACCAACGTTGCCGAGGTCCAGCCGGGCGAAACCGTGGTGATCATCGGCGTCGGAGGAATCGGCCTGAGCGCGCTGCAGGGCGCGGTGATCTCGGGGGCGAAGAACGTCGTCGCCATCGATCCGATCGAGTTCAAGCGCGATCAGGCGATCAAGTTCGGCGCCACCCACGCCTACGAGTCGATGGCCGGGGCGGTAATCCCGCTGATCGAGCTCACACAGGGCGTGATGGCAGAGAAGACGATCATCGCCGTCGGCGAGATGAAAGGCCACTACATCGAGGAGGCGATGACACTGACCGCCAAGACCGGCACCTGTGTGGTGACCGGGATGGGTGCGATGACAGACGTCGACGTCAAGCTCAACCTGTTCTTGTTCACGATGTTGCAAAAGACGTTGAAGGGCAACATCTTCGGCGGCGGCAGCAGCCACGTCGAGACCCCGCGCCTGGTCGGGCTGTACAAGTCCGGGTTGCTCAAGATCGACGAGATGGTCACCAACACCTATCGGTTGGAAGACATCAACGTGGGCTACCAGGACATGCTCGACGGCAAGAACATTCGCGGCGTCATCCGCTACGACGAGGCGGACTGGTAGCGAGCCTCTCCAGCACCGTGTCGGTCCACGAGCGCACCGCAGCCGCGCGACGCTCATCCCGTCGAACACCATCGACCGAACCAGTTCGGCATGCGCGGGTGCGGTGGCCCGCAGCGCGGAGCGGCCGCGGGCAGTGAGTTCGACGATTGCTCCCCGTCGGTCGTCATCGCTGCCGCGCCGTGCGACGAGTCCCCGCGTGCGCATCCTGCGCAGCTGACGGGAGAGCCCGCTCTGCTCCCACTCGAGAGTGTCGGCGAGCTCTTGTCGGCTGCATCGACAGCCACCTAGGCTGGCAACCACATCACAAGGGGTGATGAGATGAGCACGGCACCCATCGTCGACATCCGGCGCGCGTCCGACCGGTTTGCCACCCAGATTTCGTGGCTGGACTCCAAGCACTCGTTCTCGTTCGGCCAGCACTACGACCCGGCAAATACCCATCACGGACTGCTGTTGGTCAACAACGACGACATCGTCACGCCCGGCAGCGGTTTTGAGACGCATCCGCACCGCGACATGGAGATCGTGACGTGGGTGTTGCGGGGATCGCTGGTGCACCAGGACTCCACGGGCCACTCCGGGGTGATCTATCCCGGTCTGGCGCAACGCATGTCGGCAGGCACCGGCATTTTCCATTCGGAGAAGAACGATTCGTGGACGTTGACCGGCAGCCAATCCCACGACGAGCCCGTGCATTTCATCCAGATGTGGGTGGTGCCCGACGAAGCGGGTATCACCCCCGGCTATCAGCAACTTGAGATCGACGATGAACTGCTGCGGGGCGGCCTGGTGACGATCGCGTCCGGGATGCCGGAACACCGCGATCGGTCGGCGATCCAGATCCACAACCGCTACGCCGCGCTGCGTGGGGCTCGCATGCAACCTGGTGAGAGCGTCGAACTGCCGCAGGCACCGTATTTGCACCTCTTCGTGGCCCGCGGCGACGTCACGTTGGAAGGCGCCGGACCGCTGCGTGAAGGCGATGCCGTCCGGCTGACCGCGTCGGGGGGCCAGCAGGTCACCGCCACCGGACCGTCGGAGGTCCTGGTCTGGGAGATGCACGCGGGGCTGGCCGGGTAACGCCGGCGGCCCCGCCATCGGCGGAGAGTTAGCGGTGGCGGGTGACTCAGCGGACTCTTGGCGTCCCGGCTCGCCGGCCCGTGATGCCGAGGTAGACGGCGATCAGGATTACGGCGACGACGATCCCGACGAGGAACGGGATCACCTTGAAGCCGCCGTTCGCGTTGTGGTATCCCAACTGGTAGCACAGCCACGACCCGACCAATGATCCCAGTGCGCCGAGGATCGTCGTCATGATGATGCCGATGTTCTGCTTGCCGGGCATCACCAGCCGAGCCAGAGCACCGACGATGAGGCCGACGATGATCGCGCCGATGATAGTTCCGATCATTGCTGCTCCTTCGTTAGCGGCACCGGGAAGGGGTGCCATCTGAGTCGGGTGTTCCCCCATTCGGCGCAGTCCTAACCCCACATCGTTTCGGCCGGCCCGCTATTTCAGGGATCGGGGGCGCGCCAACGCGGCGCCGAAACGCGGGCTCAGCCGGGGGTTTTGACCAGCGTGTACTGCCGCACGTCGATGTGGCGCCAGCGGAACCGATCCGCGCATCCGGTCAAGTAGCGCATGTAGGTCTGATAGGTCTCCTCGGACGCGATCCGTGCCGCTTCGTCGTGGTGAGCCTCCAACGAGGCCGCCCAGATATCCAAAGTCCGCGCGTAGTCAGGCTGTAGTGACTGCACCTGTTCGACGCTGTATCCGGCGTTCTCGGCGCCCTGCGGAATGGTGCGCTGCATCGGCAGCTCACCGCCGGGAAAGATTTCATTCTTGATGAAAACCCAGAAGTCCAGATCTTCCTGGGTGATTTTGCGGCCCATCCGGAAGACGTCGCGGCCCATCGTGACGATCGAATGCAGCATCATTCGGCCGTCCGGCGGAAGGATGTCGTAGGTCTTTTTGAAGAACAGGTCATGACGGGCATACCCGAAGTGTTCGAATGCGCCGATGGACACGATCCGGTCGACCGGCTCGTCGAACTCCTCCCAGCCGGCCAGCCGCACCTGCGCACGTCGGCCGTTGTCGCGACCCGTGTCCGACGTCGCCAGAAGCTCCTGCACGTGCCGGTACTGGTTCTCGCTCAGCGTCAGCCCGATCACGTTGACGTCATAGCGTTGCCGCGCACGCATCATCGTGGCGCCCCAGCCGCAACCTACGTCGAGCAGCGTCATGCCGGGTTTGAGGTCGCACTTGCCCAACGACAGATCGATCTTGGCTAACTGCGCCTGGTCGAGGGTCATGTCCTCGCGTTCGAAGTAGGCGCAGCTGTAGGTCTGCGACTCATCGAGGAACAGGCGGAAGAAGTCGTCGGAGAGGTCATAGTGCCGCTGGACGTCTTCGAAATTCGGGATGATGTCGTCCCCCAAGCTCATGCGCCGAGGCTACGCGCCGGTTCCCGGGCAATCAACGACAAGGAGCGGATCGCCCTGCGCGGGCGCTCGTCAATGGCATCAGGACGGAGGATCTGCCGGCCGACCCAGCGATTTTTACGGCGGACGGAGCAAATGCACTACCCGGCAGCCAGTTCGTGACTATCGACGAAAACGAGATCACCGGTATCGAGCCTGACGGCCCACCTCCGTGCCGGCGCCGCAATGCGTTCGCCCGCAACTACGACGCCTTCCCCCGCAATGTCACCGAAATCCTCGACGATCACGCCGTGGGTCTCAGCGTCGGTTCCCGGATAAACACGCACAGCGGTGTCAACCGAAATCGGTGCTTCACCATCGCTCATCTGGCGCTCCTATGGGCCGCACGAAGATTAGTGCCAGTAGAGCACAAATAAACGCCGGTGGCGCTGACTGCGCAGATATTGGCGCTTTCTTGCCGCCGATTTATGGCGGTAGAGTCGACGCTATTTCCCTGCACAGCCAATGACCGTGGCAAATGTTAAGCGACAGAAAGCGATTGGTGTGGTGCACAATCGCGATTGGGAGCTGGCTCGCGTTCGACTGAAGACCTGGGCATGGAGCTCACATTCCCAGAGTCATGGTCGCCGCGGCCTCGGCCTGCCTTGCGTACCCGCGGCCGAACAGCACCACGTGAGCCAACAACGGATAGAGCTGATGCAGACCGACGCGAGTTTGCCAGCCAGGCTGCAACGGCCGGACCTGCTGATATTCACGAAGGATGTCATCAAAGAACGGGCATCCGAACAATGCGAGCATCGCGAGGTCGGTTTCGCGGTGTCCGCCATGAGCGGCCGGGTCGATCAACACCACGCCGTCGGGCGTCCACATCACGTTGCCGCTCCACAGATCGCCATGCAACCGCGCGGGACAATCACCGTTGTCAAAATCGCCTGCGACGCAGCGTTTCATTACGGTGTCAATAATCTTGCGCGCGTCGAAGCTCAGCCGAGGTGCCGCCATCTCGACCATCGGCTGCAATCGCTCGGCGGCATAGAAAGCGCCCCAGGTCGGGTGCTGGGTCACCGACATCGGCAACGGGTGGGACAACGGGCCGAAGAACCCCGGACCGCTGCACCCGTCGGGCCCGGCGCCGAACGCCGCCGCGCCGGCGTCGTGCGTAACGGCGAGCCGGGCGCCGAACGTGCGCGCAGATTCTGGCGACGGCTGCGCCGACTCCAGCCGGCGCAGCGTCAAGCTGGTCGAGTCGTAGCCCAACACCTCCGCGCATCGCACTCCGCCATCGACCGCACCCAGCCACCGCAGACCCGCGGCTTCGCTCGCGAAAAACTCTGGCGGCGCGGACGGTCGCCGCTTGACGAAGCGAGCCGCCACCGGGCTACACCCGGCCGGGTTGACTCGACAAAGTCCGCAGCACACGATCGCGGGCGGCGGTGGGGAGACGATTCATGAAGGCCAACTGCAGCCTCGGCCCCGCCCCGACGACATAGCGGGCTCGCGGCCTGCGCGCGGTGAGCGCATGTTCGACAACCGCCGCGACCTTTTCTGGGCGGCCGGCCAGCCTTTGCGACATCGGGATGGACTTCTTGAGCCCGGCCAAATGCCGGTCGTACAACCGGCGTTTCTGCTCGGACATCGCGCCCGCCGTCTCCTCGACCAGCGCGTCAGCGGTGCGCCACATGTCGGTGTCGGTTTGGGCGGGCTCGACCAGCACGACTGAGATGCCCCACGGCTTGAGCTCCATGCGCAGCGCATCGGCCACGGCCTCCACTGCGAATTTCGATGCGCTGTATGCACCCAGCAGGGGCAGAGAGATCTTGCCGTTCAGGCTCGAGATGAACACCACCCGGCCGCGCGACCGACGCAGCCGGGGCAGCACCGCCTGTGTGACCGCGATCTGGCCCACCACGTTGACATCAAATTGGCGGCGCAGCTCCTCAGGGGTCACGGCTTCCATCGGTCCGCCGACCACGACTCCGGCGTTGTTCACCACAGCGTCAAGACGCTCTGGCAACGATTCCTCGAGCGCCGCGACGTGGTCAGCGTTCGCAATATCGAGAATGACCGGTCTGAAGCCCGCCGAGTTCGCCCGCACCGCATCCGCGTCGTTGCGTACCCCGGCGATCACATCCCATCCGCGAGCCGCCAAATACGCGCCAATCGCATTCCCGATCCCGCGCGCCGCGCCGGTAATCAACACTGAAGGCATAGCCGCACACTAGCCCGCTGACCGCATCGACCATCCCGGGCGCCGGATCGCTACCCGCCGTCGGGTGTGAACGGCACGTTGGCGTCCGGGGCCAGGTGCACGCAGACGCGCTGCCACGAATCGCTGCCGACGATCGACCAGCGATGGCCACCGCCCGCGGTGTCCCCGGCCAACAGGATGGTCTCGGCCTGTGCGGCGTTGATACGGTCGAGCAGTTCCGTGTCCGAGCGGACACGTCGCACTCACCTGTCGTCAAATCCGTGATGGCAGTGCGGATGTCGCGGTCTGTCCGATGCTGCTATATCAGCCGAGCTTCGGGGTGAGGTCCACCGAGGTGATCGTTGTCATTTTGGTGATAAGCCAGCGTGTTTCCGCGCGCTGCATGGTGAGTCGATACGAGAGGTAGCGCAGCGACGGGATGTTCTTGGTGACCGGGCTGCTGTAGGTGGAGTTGGTGTAGACCACCGCTGTGGCGTTGGGTCCGTCCAGCGCTTCGACGGCTGCGCCCATGACTTGTGTGCTGTTGCTGACTTGAGCTTGCTTGTTGGTCGGCGCGATCGCGTCGACGTACTTGCGGTATTGGTCCGCGAAATCACCCGACAGGTACTTCGCTGACCTGTCGGCCAGCCTGTCCATGTCGTCCGGAGTGTAGGTCCACAGGCTGGTGATCGCGCTCGCAGCCGTCCGGGCGACGTTGAGTTTGGTGTTGACGACCGCGCGGTCGGCCAGGTACGGCTGCAACATTGCCCCCGCGAAACCGGCCGCCGCGACGAAGATGGCCGCAGCAGCGGCCATCGCAACCCTGAGTCGCCTCGTCACGGGTTTTCTCTCGGCAAGCGGCGTTTGGTCCACCGCTTCGGTTGGTTCAGTTGACGCGGTGATCTCGCCGGCCTCGTCCTGCGTCGGTGTCTCCTCCGGGACTTGCTCGGTGGCCGCGTCAGACGCTGCAGCCACGCCAATGCCGGCTGCGGCCTGCGGAGAACGACGACGGAACCACTTCCTGCGGCGTTCGCCCGGAGCGGGGGCAACGTCGGCCGCCGCCGCAAGCTCAGGCTCCGACGCCGGCACATCCGCCGGAACCTCGTCAGGCTCGGTCGGATCCGTCGGCTCGTTGCTCTCGACCGGCGGCTGGCCGGACGGGGGCATGTCGTCGGGCTCGGACGGGCCGGTCTCCGCCGTGGCGGGCTGCATGGTGCGGCGGGGCGGGAGCCGGTGCTTTCCACGGGGGCGTAAGGGCGTGGCGGCGGAGGTCTCGTCAGATGACGCCGACTGCGAGTCGTCGGGCGTGGCTTTCGAATCGTCCATCAGATCACTTGGACCAGCCGGTCGATCTTCCACTGCTGCCCTTCCTTGATCGCCGTTGCCAACCAGCGGCTTCCTGACTCGAACACCGTCTTATTATCCGGTCCACCATTGGTGACGATCTTCGTCGCCACCAACACGTCCGCACTGCCGTCGTCGTTCCATCGCGAGACGCCGGCTTCCATCACCGACCCGGTGGTCGGCTCGGCCTTTGCCACCTGGACCAGGACTTCGTTCTCACGCTCCTTGAACGCCTTGGCGAAGTCGCCGGTGCCATGAGCCAGTACCCGGTCGGCATAGTCGTTGGCGTGGAACGGATCCAACGTCGTGTACTGGGTCATGAAGGATCGCACATAGCCGAGGACCGCTGAATCCTTGACCGCCACACGGCGCTCGGTCTCATGTGAGATCAACATCACCGTGCTGGCGGTGATCGCCGCGGCGATCAGCAGCGCCGCCACTGCGCCGGCGAGTGGCAATCCCCAGCGCCGCCGAGGCTTTGGCGCGGGTTCTACGGTCGCGGCTTCGGCGGCCGGATCGATCTTGCGGCGGGGGCTCACTTGCCCCCTCCCCCGGTGAGTAACGGCCTCGTCAGCACCGTGAGATCCGAAACGCGCCACCGTCCGTCACCGGACTTCTCGAAGCTCACCCGCGTAGTGGCGGTGATGAAACGTGACGGCTGCTGACTGGCTTGCCGCTGGCCCTGCAGCAGCAGCAGCATCGTCGCCTTGTTCGGTGTCACCGACAACGCGGCACTGTTGGCCACCCAGTACTCGTTGGTCATCGCGCCGTTCCTCTGCACCGCCTGCTGCTGGGCGACCAACTGGGTGCGGTAGCTGTCGGTGACCAGTGTTTGGGCATGCGCGAAGTCTTTTTGCATGCTGCCGGCGCCGTAGCTCAACATTTCTTCGACGATCTTCGGACCCTGCGTGCTGATCTGCCCCCGCGCCTGGTCGACCGCCCGGTCATGGCGGTAGACCATCAGATAGCTCAAGCCGGCGGCTGCGGCCGGGAGCAATACCGCTACCGCCAAGACGCCCCCGACGAGGCGCCGCGCGCCGCGGGCGCGGGGCTCGACCGGCCGAACCTCGGTGCGCAGCAGGAAGTCGGCGAAAGTGCGGTTCCGGGAATCCCACAGCGGCCACAGCCAACCGATGAACAGCGACGCGGTATCGAGCAGATGGGCGAGATCGCGCGCCAGCAGCCGCCACGGGCCTGGCCGTCCACCGTGTCGATCGGTGACCGCGATCCCGAACAGTGAACGGCCCAGGCTCCATCCGATGACCGCAGGCAGCAGTAGCCGGTTCACCGCAATCGCCATGATCACCAGCCCGCCGACCACCACGGTCAGCCACCACAGCCACCCGCCGAACGTACTCGTCAACGCCACCAGGGCCATGGTCGCGACAACTCCGGTTCCCAGGAGGACGTCAATCGCGAAAGCTCCTGCTCGCGAGGGCCAGGACGCGACAGGCGCCTCGGCCACCACCTCGTCGGTGACCTTCGCCCCGCTCGCCTTTTCGAGCACCGCGGTCAACTCGACACCTGGTCGAGCTTGGCGATCTTGTACTTGCCGTCAGCTGACACCATCTGTACCCGCAGCCGGTAACCCTGTTCTTGTCCCTGAGCCTCGGTGTTCGACACCTTGACCCGCAGGGCGACGAGCACCTCGACTGACCCGTCGTCGTTATGCTTCTCGACCGCGGCGCGCATGTCGGAAACCTGCACCTGGACGTTAGCGGCCTGATAGGCATCGACCAACATGCCGCTGTACAACCCTGCTTGCGCGCCGAAGTCACCGGTGGAGCACTCGATGATCTTCTGCTGAGCCGCCGCCATGCCCGCGGTGTTCGGTGCGTGGGTGGCGGAGACGCAATCCTTCGCCGCCCGCACGGCATCCACGTCGGCGCGCGCGAGTGCATTGCTCTGATCGTGGGCGCGGAGGGCGAAGTAGCCGCCGGTGGCCACGCCCGCGCCGAGGGCGAGCAGCACGGCGACAATGCCGAGCAGCCAGCGACGGCCCAGCCGCGACGGTTCGGGCGGCGATGCGACCGCTGGTTCGCGGGCCGGATCGGTGAGGTTCTCGGCCTCCGTGACTACCTCTTTCTCGTCGGACGAGCCCTCATCATCGGTGGGGTTCAGCCGGCTGGCGCCAGCATCTCCTTCCATCCGTCGTCTCCTGTGTTATTCGAATTCGTGACGGTGAACTTCGACCCGTCCGGCGCTACGACTTCGCCGCGTTGTGGACTGTAGATCGCCGCAGGACCCGAGACCGGAGTGTAGATGCACGGGTTGGGCTGCTGGCCACTGCACTGGACAGTACCCAGCCCCGGCGTGCTCAGCGGGTCACTGGTCGGCGGCGTCGGCCCCGGCAACTGGTCGGCCGGTGCCGGGTTCATCCCGT
>JAOPWC010000001.1 GCA_025965895.1 Mycobacterium sp. | reverse complement strand
CCAGGCCGCCCATGATCTTCGCGATGGCCCACCCGAGAAACTGTCCAGCGGAGGAGAACTCGGCGTAATCGGCGGCGCGCTTGTCGGCCAGATCCAGCTCGCCCAGGTGGGTGAGAGCCAGCACGTCGCCATAGCGGACCATGACGCGGATCATGCCGTCGGTGGCCTTCTGCTCGGCGCGACACCGTGCGGCGATCGGTTCGAAGTCGCGGCCCCGCCCGGCGGGGGGCATGGCCAAGCCGGCGGCGAACGCGGCGAAGTCGATGGCCTGTCTGGGTGCGCGCGGGTCGGACAATACCTGCTCGGCCGCGGCGAGCCCTTCGGCGATCTTGTTCTCGTGCACCGCCATTGCAGCTCCGACCGCTTCGACCATCAGCTTGAGGCTGGGGTGCGCCACCCGCTCACGCAACAACTCCAACACCTGGTGCGCGCGCCGGATGTCACCCCCGAACGACCAGAACAGGTAGGAAACGCGGGGAACGCCCCACTGGACGAGCTGCAATTCGTCGAGCTGGTCGGGATCGAACCGGGCCAGGATCGCGTCGGCCTGGACCGGATGGCCCTGCCAGTACAGCGCGCGCGACAGCAGCTCGGCTGCCTGCAGACCGCCGCCCCGCTGGACGGCCGCGCGCGCGATCCGTTCACCGAGTGGAAGGTTGGACAACGACATTGCGTCCTTGGCCGCGCCGATGAGAAGGTCGGTTTCCACGGGTTCGTCGCTGTCGACATAGAGCTGCGCCATCCGGATCCGGCCGGCCGCTGAATCGAGCTGACGGTCGCGTAGCACCCGTGCGATCCGACCCCTGAACCTGCGCGCGGACGCGGTGCCGATACGACGCCGCACGACGTCGCCGAAGAGGGGGTGACTGAATCGGACGTTGATCTGCGAGCCGTCCTGGACCACCCGGACGAGGCCGCGGACCTCGGCGGCGTCGACGGCATCCTCGCCCACGAGTTCGGTGAGCGCGTCGATGTCCAGCGGCTCGCACAGCGCCAGCGGCTTGAGCGCGTTGATGACATCGTCGCCGGCGTGCTCCAGACGGCTTTCGAGCAGGGCAGCCAATCCGGACGGGACGACCGTGGCGCCGCGCAGCTGCCACACGTCGTTCACCTTCGTCAGTGATCCGGCGTCGATCGCCCCCTCGACCAGATGCCGCAAAAACAGCGGATTCCCGCCGGACGACTGCCACATGACATCGGCGCTCAGGCCCTCCAACGTGCCTCCGATGACCGATTCGACCAGCGCGATGCTTTCTTCCTTGGTGAACGGCTCGAGCTCGAATCGCAGCAGGTGTCCGTCCTTCCACAACGCGGTGACCGCGTCGGGAACCGGTTCGCCGCTGCGGACCGTGGCGAGAATGTGTCCCGCCCGGTCCACCGCGATTTGGTGCAGCAGCGCCGCCGACAGTTGGTCCAGAAGGTACGCGTCGTCGACGGCGATGACGGTATTCTGCTGACCGACAAGCGATTCTCTCGCTGAAGCCATGAGCGCGATCGGGTCTCGCGAGGTCGACGGGCGCACAAGGTGAGCGAACACGCCAAGGGGAATGCTGCGCGACGACTCGGTACACGCCACCCAGTGCACCGTCGCGGTCAGCGACTTGGTGACAATGCGGGCGAGGGTCGTTTTACCCACACCGGCAGGACCGACCAAAAACACGCCACAGCATTCGCTGTCGGTCAACGCCGGCCGGATCGCACCGAACTCCGCCGGTCGATCCTTTAGCTGCCAACGGTTGGCCATGGACCCAGAGCCTAATTCGCTCCACTGACCATCGCTCGGGGAAACCCCTTCGCGTCGCCGCATACTCCGCTCCTATTTGCCGTCCGTTAGCAGCGGGACGCGAGCTCAGCCTCGAATTCGCCACCACCCGGGGCGGCCGCAGAATTTGTTTTTTCAAGTTCTCACGAACCGGTCAGTATCCCAACGGCGTCATTCGGGCGGCAGGTCACTGATCTGGTTGGGCTCGACTTGCGGCGCGTCGTTGACTTTGTGCCGGAAGTCGCTGGACGCGTCATACACTTTTTTCTTGAGGCGGTTGATCGATCCCAGCGGGCGGTGGGCATCCAGCCCGCGCCAGGAGTTGAACGACAGCACATCGTCAGCGAAAACCCGCCGATAAAAACTGTCGGCTTTCTGGGCGGGAAAAGTGATTCTCGCGACCCCGCGCGCAGGAGAATCCGATTCCGACCACCGCGCGGTCGCATCCTCGATGGGCATCGCCACCTGATCGGTGCACAGCTGCGCCTGCATTTCATACTCTGCTGGGTTCTGACGGAAGAAGTCGGCGACCATGACGCGCAGCGCCTCGGGTCCGGCGCTGCGGGGAATGCGCTGGCCCCGCAGTTTTCGGACCGGCGTGGAGTAGGGCGTGAGGCTGATTTTGGCGACGTAATCCCCGTACCGCAGCGGCGCCGCCGAATGAAAGGTCTCGCCCAGGATGTGAGTGTTGGGTGCGGCGAACAGCGCGACGGCGGGAGGCAGGTCGCGCCGGAAAAGCGACAGGACCCGCTGCGTTGCGGCCAGAAACTCGGTGAGGACCAACAGTGCCGTGTCGGGCAGCCGCGCGAGCAGCCACGCCGCAGGCATTCCGCTCTTGTAGTAGGCCCGGGCGTCGGCGTAGGGGAACTCCGAATGGTTGACGAGCACGAAGTCCTGCGTGGTGGCGGTGTCGTCGGAAAGCGCGCGCTTGCCGTGCACGTCGAGCACCTTGATCGCGATGGCCCGGACACCGCGGATCTGGTCACTGCGGAGCGCGGGGTGGGTGCTGGAGAGCCGGGCGATAATGGGATAGGTCTTCTGTGGTGTGCTGAAGAGGCCCTGACGCAGCTGTTCAGGAAGGTCGGGATAGACCTGCAATGTTCCCTCGAGGGCGGCGTGGCTCTTGGCGTGGGCGTCCCGGATGCCGTGCTTGTATTTCTTGAACGCGCGCTCGTTGTTCTTGTGAAGCGCCTTGACGATTTTGTCGACGAACGTGTCCTCGTCGGGGCGGGGACGCTCTAAACCGGGTCGATAGCGAACGTAAGGAGGCCCGGTGGCGACGGATCGGGTGGAGTCGGTCATCCTGGTCGGTCCTTCCGATTCTGTTGTGTTCGCGGCTGAACCGCTCTGCGTAACTCGTCCGCCAAGCGTCGTCAGCAAGTGCACGCGCGTCACGGGTGGCGGACTACTCGAATGCCGATATTCGCCCCATCGCGCTCAGTTCATCATCGCGGCCGCGGTCGCCATATGGGCTTTGAAGCCGCACGACGTGACCTTGTCCCGGTAACGCCGGACGTGGTCCCGGTAGCGGTCCTGATCGCTGTCGTGGCGTGCCAGCAGCGCTCGCAGGCGCTGTACCGGGATGACGTGGAGCGCGAACCCCGGATCCGTCGACACCGCCGCCAACCTGTCGGTCACCTCCTGCGCTTCCTCGCGGTCACCCTCGGCGCCGCGGCGCAGCAGGGATTCCCCCAGGACTGTCGCGGTCGGCCCGCGCCAGATCATTTCCCCGGTGTCGAACTGGTGGTTGAGCACGGCCCGCGAGAGGTCAATCGCTTCGTCAAGGTTCCCGACCCGGGCCATCTCCTCGGCCACCTGGGTGTCGATGATCGACAACGCGGTCCAGGTGAACCGCTCCCGCACGGCCGTCTGCCGGGCCCTGGCGAGCAATTCGAATCCCAGGCCGCGTTGCCGGCCCTCCTGCTGAATCAGGACCAGGCCTCGTGCCAGGCGCGCAAGGGCCACGGTGAAGTCGTCCGCGGCCCGCTCAGCTACCCGCAACGCCTCGGCGGTGTCGTGCAGCGCGCAAGAATCGGGCAGTAACGCGCCATTCGCGATGGTGCCGTGCTTGAACCAGACCGCGATGACGTAGGTCGTTGCACCGAACCCGTGCGCCATCGTGATCGCGTTGTCGAAGTCGTCTTTCCACCCAGCCATGCCCAGGCAGTTTCGCGCCGCGCCGCGCATCGCGGTCGCAAGGGCCAAGGGCGAGCCGAAGATCCGGTCGCCCTTCCGCGGATCGCTGCCGGCCACGTCGATGACGCGCTGGGCCAGCCGCAGGACTTCGACCACTTCGCCGGCCTGCAGCTTGGCATACATCGGACCGTAGAGCAGTCCGACCGTGACCGCGGGATCACCGATCGACTCGATCAGGCCGACGCACTCTGAGGCGAGCCGCGACGATTCCCGGTAGCGGGCGTGAAAGGTCAGCGACGCCAGGAGTCCGGCCATGCCGATGGCCATCGAGCGCTTGTCGCCGGCGAGTGTGGTGAGCTCGCGCAGCTCGTCGAAGCCGGCCTCGGCAACGCTGCCGCCGATCTGCCAGGAGCTCCCGCACAGCAGGGTGCGTGGCGCGATCCGGTTGACCATCCGTTGGGGATCGGCCGGCAACCGGTCGGCGACCCGGCGCGCTCGCTGCCAGCTCACCCGTGCCGCGCCGATGTCGCGGGAGGCCGACCACCGTCCGGCCCGCATGTGCCAATCGAACGCCTGGCGCAGCTCACCGGCGGCTTCCAGGTGAGTGGCGATGAGGGCGGCGTTTTCATCGACCGTCCCGGGCTCGCGCAGCTGTATCGCGGCCGCGAGCCGCCGGTGGCGCTCGGCGCGGTCGGATTTCAGCTGCGATTCGTAGGCCACCGCTTGGAGTAGCGGGTGGCGGAACGCGTACTCGGCGCGCGGCGACACCGTCACCTGGTCGACCAGCTCCGCCTCGACCAGCTCTGCCAGGTCGATGCTGTCGAGTAGATGGGTCAGCGTGTCCTCGTCGAACCGTGAGCCGATCACCGCTGCCGCCGACAACGTGTCTTTCGCGACCGCGCCGAGGCGGTCGATCCGCGCGGCGATGGTGGCCTGAACGGTGGCAGGCGCGGTGACGGCGGCGACATCACCCAGGCAGACGTAGGCACCGGGGTCACCGCCGAGGACGCCCCGCTCGGCGAGGTCGCGCACGATCTCCTCGGCGAAAAACGGGTTCCCCGAAGCCTTCTCGGCGACCTGCGAGACCAGACCGGTCACCGACGGGTGCGAGCCGAGGATCTCGGCAGTCAACGCCAACCCCTGCGAAGGACTCAGCGGGGCAAGGCTGATCGTGTGGGAACCCGGTGGTCTCCTCAGGGCGCCGCGGTATTCGGGACGGTAGGTGATCAAGACCAACGAGCGGGTCCGCCGCACCACCGAGAGGAACTCGGCGAGCAGCGTTTCGCTGGCCTCGTCGATCCAGTGCACATCTTCCATCACGAACATGGCCGGCGTTTCCCGCGCCAGCGAAGCCGCGTTCACCAAGCGCGTGAGTCGACGCCGACGGGCGTCGGGATCGATGTCGGCCAGCGCAGCAGTTGGGTCTCCGATGCCGATGAGGTCATCGAGCAGCAGCAGATCCTCGGGGTCCGCCGCCGGAATTCTCGCCCGCAGGCGCGCTCGGGCGGCCTCATCATCCAATTCGGTCAACCCGAACACCACCCGCAACATGCGGGCCACGACGTGGAAGGGCACCGCGCTGGCGTGAGATTCGCAGGACGTGGAAAACACCTCGACGCTGGCGCTTTTGGCGAGCGCAACCGCCTCACGGGCGATACGGCTCTTACCGATGCCCGCCGGTCCGACCACCCCGACCACACGACCGGCGCCGCTGATCGACTCATCGAGTATCCCGGACAGGACATCCAGTTCGCGCTGGCGCCCGACCAGGTTGCCTTCATAAGGGGCATTTGCGGCGCGGTCGGCCGTCATCCCCAGCAGGCGGCGCACGAGCACGGGAGCGTCGCCGCCCCTGATGTGGGTCAGTTCGGGCTCGCCCAGCACGGCCGCGTGCGCGACCAGCCGGGCCGTGGATTCGCTCAGCGTCACTCCACCGGGCAACGCGACGGACTCCATCCGCTGAGCCATCCCGACCTGTTCCCCGATCGCGGTGTAACCGAGTGCGCGGGGGCCGATGTCACCGGCGATCACACGCCCTGAATTCAACCCGACCCGCAAGGCCAGGGTCACATGGTCGCGGCGTTGCACCTCGGCGGCCAGACGCTCCACCTCGTCCTGGATGCCCAGTGCGGCCAGACAACCGCGCAGGGCATGATCCTCCAACGACATCGGCGCGCCGAACAGCGCCATGATGCCGTCGCCCGTGAACTTATCGACGGTGCCCCCGTAGCGCTGCACGACAACCGCCGAGCGGTTGAAGACTTCGGTCATGATCTCGCGTAGCCGTTCGGCGCCCAGGGCCGAAGCGATATCCATCGAGCGGACCACATCGGCGAACAGCACGGTCACCTGCTTGTATTCGGCGCGCTCACACGTCGGCCTGATCGCGGCACCGCACGCATCACAGAAGCGGGCACCGTCCCGGGAGGGCCGGGTGCCGCACACGCGGCACGCTTTTGCCGTCCTGGTCGGCCTCTGCTGCAGGCCGGCCCGGGTCTGGGCCTCAGATATCGCGGCGGCGTGGGCCCTGCTGACTGTCTCGAGCATCTTCACTACCCCTCTCGGGTACGGAAGGCATGCAAGCGTTTGACCTGGTTGAGCCTGCGCCGCGGGAAGGGCCGAGTATTGAGTAGCGGACTACGCAATGTTTTCGGGGGAGTGGGCGCGACTACCTAGTTGCCGGACCGCCGCGACCTGGGCAGAAGGGACGCACTGCAGCCACCCGATCGACCGACGTTTCGCCCGCGCCATGGGCCTCGACCGCCGGCGTGCGCTCGCGGCACTGCCGGCCGACCGACACGCGCTGCACGGCTACCGACCGACTGAGCAAGGTCACGACGGCGTCGTGACGACGGCCAAGCCGTACAACCCCCGGGCGGCGCCGCCGAGACAACGGAATCGACGGCGCGAACCCGAGGAATGCGGCTCAGGGTTTTCGGCCGTGCCGAAGCAGCGCCGCCAGTGCCGCGCGGTCAGTCACGTCGAGCTTGATACAGGCGCGGTAGATGTGGCCCTCGACGGTGCGCATCGACACGACCAGCCGCTCGGCGATCTCGCGGTTGCTCAGACCCGCTCCCACCAGGTTGGCGATTTCGCGTTCTCGCGTGGTCAGGGGTAACGGCTTCGCGGCCAGGATGAGGGCGGGCGTTTCAATTCCGCCGCACTCGCCGGCCAGCCGATCGGCGGTGGCGGCGGCTTCAACGCTCTGGCGCCGGTCGCCAGCTGCCTCGAACAGCACCGCCGCCTGGGCGGCCGCGTCGGCGGCCGACAACAGCGCACCAATGCGTTCGAATCGCTGGGCTGCAGAATATGTTCCGACGGCGTCGCGGTCGAGCAGCGCGGCGGCGTGCGCCCCGTGCACGGTCGCCAGTTCACCGTCGACCGTGGCGGCGACGTCAATCAGCGGCTGCAACGACGTGCGGTCACCGAACCGGATCGCATCGTGGAGCGCGAGCATGCGGATCGCGCGTTGTCCGGACCGCCTGGCCACCTCCGCGGCGTCGATTGCCAATTCGATCGCGCGGCTGACATTTCCCTGCGCTGCCGCGAGCCACGCTTCGGCAATCCTCAGCTGCGGCGTGAACATCTCCACGTGCCGGCCCGAGCGCGTCCGCAATTCGGCGATCATCTTCGCACCTGGCTCGGCGCGGCCCAGCACGCAATAGGATTGGGCCAGCAACAGCCGCGCCGGGAAGCTCCATGACGCCGCGGATTCAGCGGTCAGCGCAGCCACGGTCTGCTCCATGCGCGACACGGCCCGAGGGAAGCGGCCGCGGGCGACTTCCACGGTCCCGGCCAGCACATTGGCCAATCCCCACGCCAGATACTGTCCCGGAGAAGAGATCCGCACAATGTCGGCGGATCGTCTGTCTGCGGTGTCAAAGTCGCCGTTCACCGCGAGCGCCCGAATCTCCCCGAACGCCATCAGATAGCGCAGCAGACCGTCGGGCCTCTCGATCATGCGGCCCCGTTCGGCGACCGCCGCCACCTCGTCGCCGCGGCCCATCAATGCCAGCGCCAGCGCCCCACCGAAAACAGCCCACTCGACCGCGGCAGCCGAGGCGATCGGGTCAGACAGCACGCCCTGCGAGAGCGCAGTGGCCTCCTCGAGGCAGTTCTCAAACAGCAGCGAGGCGGAAGCAAGGCCATCGATGATCAGTCGCAAGCCGTGGTCAGCGACCTCGTTGCGCAGCATCTCCAGGACCTCATCGGCGCTTTCCGCGTCACCCATCGCCCACTGCAGGTTGGCGATGCGGGCCGCTCCCCACCGCACCAGCTCGACTTCGTTCATCGCTGCAGGGTCGAACGCGCTGAGGACCTGCTCGGACTCCGCAGCATTGCCCTGCCACAGCAGGGACCGCGCCAGCAGTTCGCTGGCGACGAGTCCGCCGCCGCGGGCGACCGCGGCGCGGGCGAGACGCTCCCCGAGGGTGATGTTGGTCAGCGCGATCGCGTCCTTCGCCGCGGCCACCAGCAGACCGACCTCGGGGGCGACGTCGCTGTCCAGGGTCAGCTCGGCCAGCCGGATCCGTTGGGTCGGACCCCGGACGGGCCGGTCCTGCAGCGCCCGGACCAGTTCACCGCGCACTCGTCGCGCGGCCGCCATGCCGAGACGCCGGCGCATGACTTCTCCGAACAGCGGGTGATTGAACTGCACATCGCAGCTGTCCTGCTCTTCGACGATGCGGATCAATCCGCGCGTCTCTGCCTGCTCGACGGCGTCGTCGCCCACCATCTGAGTCAAGACGTCAAAGTCGAGAGGTTCGCAGAAGCTCAGCAGCCGCACCGCGTGCAGCACGTCGTCGGGCATCTGCTCGATCCGGGCATCCAGAAGCGAGGCCAGTTCGGAGGTGACCGCGGTGCGGCCGCGCAGCTGCCAGACACCCCGAACTTGTTTGAGCGTACCTGCCTCCAGCGCGCCCTCGACGAGGTGCCGAACGAACAGCGCGTTGCCTCCTGAGGCCTCCCACATCAGGTCCGCGCTCAGCCCCTCTACGCGTCCGCCGAGGGCGGTTTCGATCAGCCCGACGCACTGCTCCTTGGTGAACGGCGTCAGGTGAAGCCGTTCCAGGTAGCCGTCCTTCCACAGCGAGGTGATCGCATCCGGTACCGCCTCGCCGGTTCGCACGGTGGCGACGATCCGTACCGATCCGTCGAGCGCCAGCTGGTGCAACAGTGTCGCCGACAACTGGTCGAGCATGTGCGCGTCGTCGACCCCGACGACCAAATGTTCCTCGGAGAGAAGCGCTTCGCGGGCGGCGGCCAGAAAAGCCATCGGGTCGCGCGACACCGCGGCTCCGACCAGATGGGCGAAGACACCCAGCGGAATGCTGCGCGCTGATTCCGTGCCGGCGACCCACTGCACACGGCACGGCAGCGACTGCGTGACCAGGCGGGCCAGCGTCGTTTTTCCCACTCCGGCATCGCCGACCAGTACGATCCCTGACGCGCCCTCGTGATCGGCGAGAGCCGAACGGATTCGTGCGAACTCGCTCTCCCGTTGAACAACCGGCCAGTTACTGGCCACCACGGTCACCCACTTTATTACTAAATTCCGCCGCCGAAAATACCTGCGGTCGACAGGCTGGTGCAGCATTGTTCGTGGGTCCGGCCGTCGATCGTGGAGATCTTTTTGGACCGGCTGTCGGCGATCCTGTTTCGACATATTGGAGGACGAAATCCACGGTGTTCGCCTTCCGTGCCTGGTTGCCACGCCACGCGAGCATTTGCTTCACGAAAGACGCGGTGTGGCGTCTATCGCCGCCGGGAGAGCGCACCGGCGGTGAGTGAAGCGTAGGTGCGCTGGGTGGGGGAGGGCGCGCGTAGTCGACTACCTCAATCGAACTGGTGCGGCCGATCTGGGACACTTCCGCCCCAATCGTGTTGCGCCATCGGCTGTGCTTACGTCTGAAAATATTCGCGGTCGATTGGTCACCCCGGTAAAGGGGCATCGGCATACGCGGCCTACCGCGAGGTGCCAGGGAAGCCCCCAATCCGTTCAACGAACTTCCAAATGGATGCACCAACTCTAAATCCCGTTCGTCGGGCGCCGGTGCGAACTGCATTCTCCCGCGTGGGTTGCGGCGCCGCGCTGGATACCCGCCACGTGATTCAGTAACCATTGCCGGCCGCGGGATAATCGTCGAGACGGGTGAGGAATTCCCGTGTGGACGTATCGAGGTGACTGCTGGCAAGAGCGGCGAGCGCGCGTTCGAGGGTGGCGTCGGGGTCGCACCTGATGATGGTGTGTACACCGTCGTCTTCCACCACCGTGCTGTGGTATACGCGTAGTTGCCAATCGCGGTCGGGCTCGGTGAGGCGAAACCCGCGGTAGCCCAGCCCAACCACAGGCTCCTGCTCGGCGCCGGCTTTGGCGGGTAGGCGCATCACAGCGGCCTTGATTGCGGCCGTCTGCGCCGGGGAGGTGTCCCATGCCGGGTTGGGCCGGCCGCTGTAGATGTCGAGCTCGACCCGCACGCCGTTCCTTAGTTGATCCGGTGAGCTTGTGTATTGCACGTGTAAAAGTACCCGCAGAACTGGGTGTAGGGGCCGCGGTCGCACGTCTCCGGATTCGTAATTAGGTTGCCACTGTTGTCCGTGTTGCGGGCTGGGGTACCTCCCGGCTTGTGGCCCCAGAAACCTTCGGCGACGGTGTGGATCCGATACCAGTGGTAGTCGTATCCGGGCGCCATCACCAGTGCAACGAGCCGCCGCGCTTTCTCGCTGTCGGGAAAGCAGTCGAAACGGTGGTGGCATCCGTCAGCGAGCGCCGCCTTAGTAACTTCTGGGCAGGCGAGGCCGGTATACATCTGGCCGGCGCCGCGGCCCGGCTGCGCGAAGGTGTTCGTGCGCCAGTTGGACGCGTAGTTGTAGCAATTGTTCCGCGCCACCACGTCGGCGCCGTTCCAGAATCCCGGATTGAACTTCGAGCGCTCGATCCAGCACGTCACCGCCCGGGCAACCGGCTCGGGTGGGGCTGGCCTGCTGTCCGCGTAGGTCCGGAAGTCGGAAGCGCGGCGCCGCGCCAGCTCCACCAAGTAGGAAATCAAGTCTTCCGAAGGTGCAGTCGGGCCGATGACCTCGTGGTCGGCCAAGCCGCGGATCAGGCGTTGGGCGACCTCGAGGGCAGCGTCTTCGTCCGCGGCAGCGCCGCCGCCGAGAACGAACCGGTAGGGCAGGTCAATCCCGGCGTCGGTGGTGTCATCAGTGAGGGCCTCCACGATGACGCCGCGGAATCCGAGCCCGTCGAACCGACCGGCCTCGCTGATCGCCGCCTTCGGGATCTCCCGGAATAGATCGCGGGCCTCCTCGCCCTGAATTACATAGGCGGGGTTGGGTCGGCCCGAAAACGCATCGATCGTGACACGGAACATGGTGAACGCTCCCTAAGCAGACCGGTTTGGGACGAGACAATTCTCGGGCTGCCATTCACGTCCCACACGCGTAATCCACTACCTGCTATTGAGATACGGGCTCGTTGTGCTCACCATGCGACGCCGTCGATGGCCGCGAGAATCCGTGATGATCGACTTGCCGAAACACGTTCCTGCCAAGGGTTCTTCGGCTGCGGAACGGGAACAGCGAGTCGTCGACTACTCGTGTCAATCCGTCGTTTCCTTGACATATCGGCGCAGGTGGCACAAAGGTGCAAGGGCTTCTAGGCTCACCAGCAGGAGCCTCCGCTTAAGCAGCCCCCCGGGCGACGGCAACGGGCTACGTCCCGTGCTTATCGCCGACGGGTTCGTTGGCCCGGTCACGCTCCTGCGACGGGATGTTGTCGAGCACACTCTGGGTTTGGATGTCGATGAGCCTGGTGAGTGCTTGCTGCGATGCACCGAAGATCAACGCGTATGCGGCCAACTGCGCAGCGGTCGAATTTGCAACAGCGGGGCCCAGTACGCCGGCCCGGATCAGGAGCAGCCCGGCAACCGCCGTCAGTGCACCGGTCGGCAGCTTCACCAGCAGCGACGCCATCGGCACCGCATAAGGCGTTGAGGTTCCGCGCATTCTGCGAATTGCGACCGAGCCGACCAGGCTGGCGCTGAGCAACCCGATCAGCTCGACCAGCACGACATCACCCCCCGTGGGCACGCCTTCCCCGCTCGGGCACCGGTCCATCGCATTCGTCGCGGTCCCGCAAAGTACGACCCATTTCGGCGACAGCAGGCCCACAAATGCGAAGAGGATGGCAAACAAAGTCAGCGCGACGGTGGCCCCGAACAGTAGGTTGCGGAAGCTTCGCGCCTTGACCTGTTCCTTGAGGCCCGCCGCTTTTATCGCTTTGACGTCCTCTGCGATGTGTTCACGGTTATCGTCTGCTACCGCCTCCCGCGCTGCGTAGTCCCGTAAGCGCTGTAGCCGCCGGTCGTTCGGTTTGAGTGCCAGTTGGGCATCGGCGATGATGTCGGGCAGTTTGGCGGCGACTGTGTTGGCCGGAGACAGCTCAATGAGCGTGGCCTCGACGGCATGGATGTTCACCCAGGCCTTCTCGACGTCGACGCCGTTCCATGCGGACCACGGAGACGGGCGCCGTTTGACGACCACTGATGCCTCCAGAAGCCTCTTTTTCGCCGGGTGCACACGGCGTTGCTCGAGCGCCGACAGGGCCCGATTCAATCGCGACGGCAGGCAGTCGAGTTCAAGGTCCAGATCCACAATCCGGCTTTGCGCACGCTCACGCCACGCGGCGTGAAGCCGTCGAGTCGGATTTTCAACGGACGGTATTGCGTCGACGCTGGGCTCCGGTGGAGGGTTAGTTCGATCCCTGTCCGGTGGGGGAGTCGGTGCGACGGCGTTGTCCCACAACGCTGAATGTGGGTCTGCTGCGCGGGACGGCGTCAATCGGCGGTCATCAAGCGTATCGGTCATACCTCACCCCTGCCGGATAGGGTCACTCGTGGATGAGCGGCGCGGACGCCGAGCGCAGCCCAGTATGCGACGGTTTAGGCGGCGAGGCCTGAGTACTGCGGTACTCATTTTGTGTTTAATCTCAGTGCCGGTCAGCGCTTCGGCACTCCAGCGACGGCTCTCGAGCTGATTCAAACAAACGACCTGTCACTGCAGATTAAAGAGCAGGTAGTCGGCTACTCGCGCAGGAACCGCACCTCGCCACTACATTTCGGCATGTCATCGGTTAACGCACCCACCAACGCGTCGCCGCGGGTGGGGATCGATGAGGAGGTGAGCGATGACAACCGGCGATTGCGACGTGACCGGCGCAGTGGCGAATGTCGAAGTGCTGCTCGAGGCCGACCCCGGGCTGGCCGCCGAAGATCACGAAAAGCTGACGCGGCAGCTCAGAAAAGAGCTTCTCGAACTTGATGTTGAGTCGGTGACACTGTGTCCCGGGGACGCCGAAGTTTTCGGCGCGAAAGTCGCCGATCCGGTCACGATCGGGGCCGTCATCGTGGCTATGAGCGCTAGCGGGGGTGTGTTCACGTCGCTCATTGGCGCATTGCACCAATGGCTGAGCAGAAGCGCCAAGACACTGAAGATCTCGGTGACCGTCGAAGGCGACACGATTGAACTGGATAAGGCATCTCCCGAACAACAGCAACGGCTGGTGGATGCCTTCATTCGCCGGCACAGCCAGTACGTCGGAGCCTGACATGACTACCCGAACGGCCTTGATCGTCGCGACATACGAATACGAGGATCCCGGACTGCGGCAATTAACAGCCCCCAGACACGACGCCCAGGATCTCTCGGAGGTGCTTCGCAATCCGGCCATTGGCGGGTTCGGTGAAGTCACCACGATGATCAACGAGTCCCACGAAGTGGTTGGTGAGGCGATCTGGAAGTTGTATGCCAAGTCCAAACCCGGCGACCTGACACTGCTGTATTTTAGCAGGCATGGATTAAAGGATGACAGCGGCAAGCTTTACCTGGCGATGAAGGACACCTACCTCGAGAAGAAGCTCTGGACGTCGGTCACCGCAGATCAGATCAACCAGTCGTTGGACGACAGCAGGTCCAAGCAGAAGATACTCATCCTGGACTGCTGCTATGCCGGGGCGTTTCCCTCTGGTGCAGTGGCAAAAGCCGACGATACCGTGCACGTGATCGAGCGGTTCAGCGGGAGGGGAAGAATTGTTCTCACCGCCTCGGACGCAACTCAGTTCGCCTTCGAGGGCACCGCGATACCGCAGGGCAGCGCCCCCCAATCTGTCTTTACGCGGCACTTGATCACCGGACTGCGCGACGGCAGTGCCGACCAGGACTGCAACGGAGACATCACCGCCGACGAGCTCTATGATTACCTGCACCAAAGAGTGACAGAGGAGCGTCCGCAGCAGCGCCCCAAAATGGACGCGTCGGTCGACGGCCGCACGGTCATTGCGCAGAACGCCAATTGGGCGCTTCCCCAGTCCATCCGTAACGCACTCGACAGCGAACTGCGCGGGATGCGCCTGCAGGCCCTGTCCGACCTGAACCATTACTTCAAGATCGGCAATCGGGCGGTTCGTGGACGTATCACAAAGGAAGTTGAGAAGCTTCGTGAGCATGACGACAGCCACACCGTCAGGAAGGTGGCTACCACGTGGCTCGATGAGCACCCATTCACTGCGGACAATCCCAGCGGCGCCCGGCGGTGCGAGGGCGAAGAGATTACGACGACTAGTTCACCTCAGATCGCCGCGGGGCCCACGAAATCAAAAACGTATATACGCCCACAGCCCGCCAAACCCGAACCGGCGGCTCAACACCGTGACACCGAGCCACCGCCGCCACGTGATACCGAATCACCGCTACCTCGCCCACAGACCGAGCATCCGGGGCGTCCGGGGAAAGAGCCGCTGCCAGCGGCGGCCTGGTTTCCGGATCCATGCGGCGCGCACCGACGCCGATACTGGAACGGGCACGAGTGGACAAGCGAGTACCTTCCAGGGCTGCCGTCACCGGTCAGTCGAACGACGACGACCTCGTCAAATCCCCGGAGCGGTTCAGCTGCAGCCCACAGCAGATGGCACACGTCGGGACAGCTTCCTCGTGCGAGCCGGCCGAACGCCGGGAAACCCTCGGCTGGTTTGGTTTTGGCGTGGATCGGTGTGTCGTTCGGCTTCGTGTGGGTGTTGATCATCGTGATTGCCATGATTGCCGGAGCCTCTGGCCATTAAATTCGCCGCTACACCTGCTACGTCAACCACCGGCGCGGCGTGGGAGGCACTCAAGTGCATTCCCACGTCCGGCGACCTCGACGTTACGACGTCTTCGACCATTGCCGGTACATAGCTGGAGGCCCGAGCACGCGGGTGACCCCGTGCCAGTGAGCATGACGCTCTGCCTGGAGGCGAGGTCCTCCGGACCTGTTGCGGCTCACCCCGACGGTGGAATCAAGCATGGTGCAGTTGGCGCTGTCACTTCATGGATCGACAGATGCCGCGCGGAATCGAATCGGCCAGCAAACAGCCAAAGGGCTACCTGCCCGATGACACTCCTCGCGCCTTGGCCCACGCCATAATCACCGCGTGTGTCGACCGATACCGCTCCCGACCTGGCCGCTGGGTTGCCGACCCCGATGGGCTTGGGCCAGAACCATTGCCGTCCATCCCGCCCGTGCCTTCCGCAGACGGCGGATTTACTGCTGCCGCCGCCTCCGGTTGACCTTGGGGAGCCGGCGGCTTGGGTTTGGCCGGCTCGCCGTACTTTTCGGTCCGGTGCGGCAGCCGGGCGTTCATGATGCCCAGGACGATCACCCATACCCATACGGGCAGCAGATTCCATACCCCGGGATCCTTCGTGAACGGCAAAGCATCGAACCCCCACTGCGCAACGGCGCCGACCGCAGCGCTCACCGCGATGCACAAAGCTGCCGAGAAGTTACGCGCCCAGCCCCACAACGAGATCGCTGTCAGCGCCGCTGCGGCGACCGCCGCGACGATGACGTCGCCCGGCAAGTGGTTGCAATTCCAGTGCAGCGGCACGATGGCAGCTCCGGCGTACCGGTGCCCGAGCGAACCGATCAGCATCGGGCTGAAGATCAGCGCGGTCGCACCCACACCGACCAGTATCGCCACGGCGACGCGCCGGCCGTTTTTGTCGCCGTCTTGTGCCGAGGGGAGGATCCGGTAGGAGCGCTTGTTCAGCCAGTGCTGGGCGCCCACGACCCCGAGGGCCGCGACGATGAACGACTCGATCGTGCCCGGTGGGTGCCACCGGTAACCCACGATCGGCAGAGCGATCGCGGCGGCGAGCACAACCACGGCGAGCAGCCACGAATAGGCGCGGTCTTTTCTCCTCTTGGGTTGTGTGAGAACCTCTGCGATCCAGTCTGTTTCGATGCCCAGGAGGGGATGTTCCGTGTTCAGTTCACCAAGGTTCTGGTTGAGCTGCCGCCAGTTGTGGCCGGCTTTCCACGCGCGGGCCGCGATGGTGAGCCCGAGAACAAAGAGCACTGCGGACACCACATTGCACCATCGCGTGTCAGCGATTCGCGCGCCGAGCGCGAACGCCGAGCCGAGGACGACGACCAATGCCATGGCCAGGCGCAGCGGGTCGGCGATCAACGGCAGCGGTACCGTAAGGGGCCGCGCGGCGATATTCGCAAGGCGCCCCGCGGCGCCGCCCAGCGACAACGCCGACCCTTTGGCCGGCCACAACGCCCGGGCCACCAGGGGCACGATGCGTGAGGCCAGCGCGAACCGGTAATGCGCAGAGACCGCCTGGAACGAGTCGCCTCCGACCGTTTCGACGAGCGGGCGCTCATCGTCCTGTTGGCCGGCGGACCTTTCCTGGCTGGCCGACTCCGTCAGGATAATCTTCTGAAGGTCGGCAGTCGCAGCGCACACCTCACCGTCGCCGGCCCGCTGGCGCGCGAGCCCGTCGAGGATTTTGACGATGCCCGATGCGGCGTCCAAACGGCCCCACTGCCAGTCGTTTTCCCGCCACCGCCACAGGAAGAAGCCACCGAAACGCATCAGCACGTTGCCTGCCAGCTTGGCGTCGGGTTCCAGGCGCGAGTCGTCACGAGCGAGCACCGTGAGCATCTGTTCTTTGCTCGGCAGCCGCCGCATCCACTCGCCCAGATATTTGGCTTTCGCGGCGTTTTTGAGGGCCGACACATCGATGCGCGGCGGCTCCTTGCTGCTGATCCGCTCATAGTTGATGATCGAGGCGGTGTCGGGGACGCCGGTGACCGCGAACAACCGCGACAGCCGTTCGACCCAATAGTCCTGCAGCGGTGCAGTATAGAAGTGCGGGTACACCGATTCACACCAGGACGCGAACCATTCCGGCGCCTTCGACGCATCGGGAAGCTGCTCGTACATCGCCGTCAAGTTCTGAACGACCGGCGCGCAGCACGTGCGGATCTCACCCAGGATGTCGTCGAGCCCTTCGGTCACCGCCTCGACCAGTGCGGTGCCCGGGTTGCAGAACTGATCGGGGGCGGACAGCAGCGTGTAGAAGCGCTCCTCGACGTCGCTGCCCGTGCCGGCTATGAGTAGCTCGTTAATCTCCGGGGTCAGCCGCAAACCTAGTTGTCGGCCGCGGCTTTCCGTCAGACAGTGGGCCAAAGGGTAGTGCTTGCCCGCTTCGGGCAATTCGCTGCGCAGCGGCCAGGCCAGAACCTCGTCGACGGAGCGGTGCCTGGCTTCGATGAGCACAGTCAGCCAGCGGTACAGCCGCGGCTTCCACTCCTGCAGACCGTCGGTCAGCGATTGGCGAGCCGCCGGAGGAAGAAGCTCGTCGCCCCCCACGACGCCCGACGGCAGAACCACAGCGCGGCTCTCGGGCTCTGCTTCCGAGAAGTAAGTGACGAGGTCCTCGAGCGCATGCACCCACCCGATCAACACGCGGACCCAATCCAGCATCGCGCACACGTCCGTCGACAAGTTCCAGTAGTCCACCGGATGGTCGCTGTAGGCTTCCTGGACCTGATTTTTGATCTTCACACCCTCAATCGGCGGCAGCCGGACATAGTCCACAGCCTGGCGGGGCGGGTAGCACAGCTCCGCTGCCGGATCGGCGAGAAGTCGCCCAATTCTGGGGCTGTCCACGGCGATTCGGCACTGCAGGTAGGACTCGTCGGTGATCAACTCGTCGACGAACGCGCCTACTTGCGCGTCGGCATCGCCGGCCGATCTGCGCAAGCGGCGCATCACCGCGGCGAGGGCCTCCAGGCGCCCGCGTGTTTCCATCACCCGGTCGTTGTGCTCGCGGACCTGCGCGAGTTCGTCATCCTCGGTCTCGGTGCGCTCTTTGAGCGTGAACGAGCGGTGGATGACCGGAATCCAGCTGGCGGCGCTGTCCCGCTCGTCGGAGGGGAAGCCGGATTGATCGGTGACCGGCGGCTCGGGGTCCAGGTAGATCAGGACTCGCCCCGAGGGCTGTGTCGCCGGCATGCGCTGGATCGCACGGATGGCGCGGTCGATGGGGATGTTGTCGAAGATCCCGCCGTCCACCACGTTGAACGGCTTCAGCAGCGTGCCCTGTGCCCGGGAGTACACAAAAGCGCGCGCCATGTTCACGCTGGTCTGCCTGGCGGTGAGGTAGTCGGTCGGTAGGGGCGCCGTTGCGCCGGGCGACGCGGCGCCCGACGGGACCGAGTAGATGCTGGCGGGCTCGAATGCCCCCGGGAACGACGATGTCGCGCGGGCCGCCAATGCCATGCGGTCCAGGGCCATGCCGGTCCGCCACGCCGCCCGGCTGTCTCCGGCGGCATCAGCGTTGTCGTCGGGCGACGGGATGGTTGAGTAGCAGGAGCGCAGATCGCCCGGCGTCTTGGCGAAGGAAAACCGCGCCCGGTTCGACCGCTTGCCGTCGGGTGCGTCATCCAGGAGTGTGGCGGCCAGCTCGACGCTGACCCGGTCCACACGCCTCGCCCCAGCCGATGAGGCCGCGGATCCGCCGGCGATCTCGCCGAGCGCGTCGCGCGCCACCGTGAAGAGCCGTTCGTCGCCTCTGAGAATGGACGGGGCACGCCCGAATCCAGGCTCGCGCAGCAACTCCCATATCCCCCCACGTTCTATCCATGTGCGGCGCACAATGTCGTCCATGACTGTGTTGCAGCTCTGCGCGAGCCCGAACAGCACCGCGTTCAAGCCGCCGGCGCTGGCGCCGGCCAGGATGTCGACTCTGACTCCGTCGTACTTTCCGGTGTTGGCCAGACGCTCGCGGTAGATCGCGGCACGCTTCTCGCGACATCCGAGCGGATCGGCGCCAAGGTCATCGCCGTTGCAGGCCCGGCGGAACAGATCGATCTCGGCGACGGCTCCCCCGATCCACACCGCCAGGCTGACCCCGCCGCGCATCGCCAGCGCGATCCGCAGAACTTTGTGAGGTTCTCCGCTTGTGAGTTGTCGTTCACCGTTTGTGGTCATGTTGCCCCATCCCCCGGCGCGCCTGAGCCCCACCGGACGCGCGGAGCTAAGGGTCGCCCTTTACCGGATTAAACGCTGCCAGCCGAGTAAACGGGCGAGTATTCGACTACCTGGGTCCGAGATGGCGGAATCGCCGTCAATGTGGCGCAACTTCTTAGGCGTGCTGTTTGCGCCGGCGCCGAGCCGAATCGGCCTTTTTTCGCGTCACTATGGCTCATCACCGACCAATCGAGAGCTGAGCTAGGAGAGGATTTCGAGTCGTCGAGAGTGCTGTGCCCGTCATCTCGCCTCCCCTGGTTAGTTCCGTGGTGACCGCGGCCAGGCGACTTTCATCACGGCTTCGGTTTTGCTGGTCTCATCGTGGTCGAGATGTGCTCTTTCATCCCCTGTTCGGTGGGGACGCGCAGATCGAGAACTGGTCGTACCTGCTCGACCAGGCCGAAAAGGACCCGTCTCAGCGCAAAAAGCTGGAAAAGGTGGACTTGTACAAGGTCGGCCATCACGGAAGCCGCAACGCGACACCCAAATCACTGTTCAACTTGGGACCCAACCCACCGTGCGGTCACGGCCCATAACGGCACTTATGTCCACACTGCCCGGTGTCCCCGGCAAGAGCGCCGAAACCGCCTTTACCAGGTCGACTTTGATCGACGCACTGAGCAAGCGAATGGAACTGCACCGGACCGACAAGCCCGGGGATGCCGGCTTTCTCGAAGTGATCGCGGCGACTTCCGGTAAGGCGGCCTTTCAGCGCGCGCAGGGTGAAATGCCGGGGACTGAAATTAGATGACGGTGATCACGCCAATACCGAGCGCTTCATCAGACATCTGGCGGGTCTGGACTGGCAAACATAAGATGGCGCAGCTGCCAAGCGCACTTCGGGCGCCGCTTGTCGCGTCAGGTAAGTGCAGTGAGGAGGAGCCGCGAGCCCATCCCCACGGTCCGCGCCAACGCCGCTTCGTATGCGTCGAATAGCAACTTCGCTTGGCGCAACTCCCACATGGTCTGCGCGTTCACCCAGGCGACGTCGCGGGCGTTATCGATGTTCCACGAGTTCACCACGTGCAAAACCGGGCCGAGATGGTCGTCGACCGACTGCCCAACCTCGGTGAGAAAGGATCGGCGGATCTCGGCTTCGACGCCCGCGAGCAGGTCGTTGACCTTCTCGTAGTCCTCGTGCACACCGGGGCTGCTCGGAGTGCTCCCGTGTGCAGCGCAGGTCGAGATGACGGCGAGCGGCAGGTCGTGCTCAATGTGGGCGTTGATGCCTGCGAGCGCGAACTGGATCGGCAGCACGCCACGGCGCGTCCGCGCGTCGAACAGCGGTCTCCAGGCCGGCGGAACCTCGCCGGTGGCGTCGTATGCCGCGAACCAGAAGCCGGCGAACCGGACATCGAGGTCGGCGGTGAACGCGTCGTCGGAGAAATAGCCGCCGCCGGTGAGGCCCTCGAGCACCTTCTCCGTCACCCGCAGGTACACCCGGTTGAATACGCCCACGCCGTCGCCGTCCGGCACTTCGGCGGCGATGGCGCGCATGCGTGCGACGACGTCGGGCACCGTGGTGGAGCTCATGGGTCCCATCACACCAGGCGCGCGGCGACCGCGGGGCCAGAACACCCTGTTGTCCGCGTGCGCGGTTGGACCGCCGCAGTCAGATGGCCGACCAGCCGCCGTCCACGGACAGCGTCGCGCCGTTGATGCCGCTGGCGTCGTCACTGGCCAGAAACACCACAGCGGCAGCGACTTCGGTCAACGTACTGGCCCGCCGCGAGGGAATCCGCGCCAGCAGTGGCGCCAGTTGCTCGGCGATGTCGGCGTTGCGCTCGGTCAGGCTGGGGCCGGGCGCGACGGTGTTGACGCGCACCCCGCGCGGTCCATACTCGTCTGCCCACGATTTGGTCAGCGAGTGAATCGTGGCCTTGGTGGCGCTGTAGAGGGCCGAGCCTCCCATGCCGATCAGCCCGTTGATCGAGCCGATATTCACGATCGACCCGTGCCCACGTTTGGCCATCCGCGGCGCAACGATCCCGGTCAACAGGAACGGTGCGACGACGTTGACGGCGAACGCGTCGGTCACCTGCTGTTCGGGCACGTTGGCGGTCGGTGCGGGCGCCAGCAGCATCGCGGCGTTGTTGACCAGCACGTCGATCCGGCCACCGGCGGCTGTGGTCGCCTCTTCCGCGAGCCGGTGCACCTCAGCTGCCCCGCGGGACAGATCCGCCCGGACGAACGCCGCGGTGGCCCCGGTTGACGAGATGCGGTCGAGGACGGCCAGCCCCCGGGCTATGTCACGGCCACTGACGACGACGAACGCTCCTTGCTCGGCCAGGGCAGTGGCGAACGCGGCGCCGAGGCCGCCCGTCGACCCGGTCACTAACGCGGTGCGGCCGGCCAGCCGCGTATCATTTGGACTCATGAGTCCATATGCTGCACCGCTTAAAATGGACTCGCAAGTCCAGAACCTGACGACGAAGGGGCGCGCGACCAGGCAGCGGATCGTTGAGGGCGCTGCCGCAGAAATCAGGGCCCGCGGGGCCACCGTGACCACGCTCGACGACGTCCGGGCGCGCACCCAAACATCCAAAAGCCAGTTGTTCCACTATTTCCCTGGCGGCAAGGAGCAGCTGCTGCTGGCGGTGGCCGAACACGAGGCCAGGTTGGTGCTCAGCGATCAGCAGCCCCACCTGTCGGCGTTGACGTCCTGGGCCGGATGGCAGCGCTGGCGCGACGTGGTCGTCGAGCGGTACCGCCGTCAGGGCCAGCACTGCCCACTGGCCGTGTTGATGTCGGAGATCGGTCGCACGACCCCGGGTGCGCAGGCGGTGACCGCGGCACTGTTGCGCCAGTGGCACGACGACATCGCCGTTGGCGTGCGGCAGATGCAACACCAAGAAAAGATGGCCGCGGCAATCGATCCCGACCGTGCAGCGGCGGCGCTGCTGGCCGGCATCCAGGGCGGCGTGGCGATCCTGCTGGCGACGGGGGATCTGGCCTACCTGGAAGCCGCGCTGGACACCGGCATCCAGTCGCTGCGATGCGCTGGTTAGTAGGGCGTGTCGATCCCTACCGCGGCATTCTCCTCCGGTGTACCAAGGGTGTAGCCATACTTTGCGGCGACGACGACGAATCGGGCGATCTCGTCGGGAGTCGGCGGTTGAGGCGAACCGATGACAGGGCGTCCAACTTCCAGAAAGAACCGCCCGAGCCGGGAAGTTGTGACGATGAGGTCGATCGCCGGCTCGCCTGAGATGTTCCGGTGCGCGTGGGGTATCCCGCCGGGCACCCGCACGTAGTCTCCGGCGTGAGCGTCGCGCCACTGCAGGCCGTAGTTTCCGTGCGTCAGCACTTGCTGCGTACCGGCGAGGATGTAGAAGTCCTCCGCGTCGTCATGGCTGTGCAGCGGCACCGTCACCCCGGGCGGCACGATCCCCCGCATGACACAGAAGTGGGCATCTGGATCGTCTGGGCCCCTGAGGAATTCGATTGTCGGCCCGAAAACGTCCAGAGCGTGGGGGAGTGCTGTATCGGTAATCCGGTCGATACTATGGCTAATGGGCTGTTGGGATTCCATCTGCTCTCCGATTTTCTCTGCTGATGCTGGCCGGGCCCGCGGTGCCGCGGTCAGAGCGGGTACTGGTCCCGTAGGATCTGCGCGGCGCGTTCCCCGACAATGACGCCGGGGGCCATCGTGTTTCCAGTTGTCAGCCGGGGCAGGATTGAGCCGTCGGCGATGCGAAGGTGTTCGGTTCCATAGACATTCAGCTTGCCGTCCACCACCGATGAGGTGTCTTGGCCCGTCTTGGCGGTAGATGTTTGATGCCAGTAGGGTGAGGCGGCGTCGCGGACGAAGCGTTCCAACTCGGTGTCTTTCAGATCGCCCGGCATGACTTCTCGCTTGGCGAACGGACGAAGTGGCGTGTATGGCGAAACACCGGGGCATACCCTGCGGGCCTAAAGCGTGTCGGACAGCCGGGTGGCGGGGCAGCAGATCAGAGAAAATGGCGAGCGACAACCGATCTCCCGCCTCTGCGTACCCCGTTCCGGATGACCTAAAGAACCAGTTGGCCTTTGCTGCGCTGATTGGCAAGTGCCTACGCCAACGACCATACGATCGCACCGACCCTGGGCCCTCGACTTCACCCGCACCCTGACCTGCCTTCTCAGCGCCACCATCGTCGGGCTCCTGTCTCAGCAGAGGAACCCAAGGACCGCCATGCGTTGACCCGGAAGCGTCGGGTGCCGCGTCGAGGGTGATCTCGCCGCGAAGCACCTTCTCGATCGCCGTCTGGAGGCTGAATGGCGCTAGCAGGGGTCGTTTTTCGGTCATGTAAATTATCTGCTCGTTGAGACGCTGTGCGCGGATTAAACAGTTGCCCGCGCCATGCGCGTCCAGCGCGTTGGTGCTCACGTCAGTTCTAGGCCGCCGTCGACGGTGAGGATCTGGCCAGTGAGCCACGTGGAGGTGGGATTTGCGAGGTTGACGATCCAGGCCGCGATGTCTTCGGGAGTGCCGCGCCGTCCCAGCGGGATCCGACCGGCCTCCTCGTTTTTGATCTTCTCGACCACATCCGCAGGTAAACCGGAGGCAGCAAGGGCCTCGCTCTCGGTGGGACCAGGGGCAACGGCGTTGACCCTCACGTTGTCGCCAGCGAGTTCGAGCGCCCAGCTGCGGGTAAGCATTTCGATAGCGCTTTTGCTTGCCGCGTAATGAGATCCACCGGCGAGCGGGCGATGCCCAAAGGTGCTGGAAACGTTCACGATCGAGCCATGAACCTCACGCAGATGGGGTAGAGCGGCGCGAGCGAGCAGGCTGGGAGCCGTGACATTGACGGCAAACAGCTCCGCGATGCGGGTGCCGGTAATCTCGGCGAGCGGAATGACCGCGGCAGCCCCGGCATTGTTCACCAACACGTCGACTCGTCCCCACCGGTCAATCGCCTGTTTGATGACGGCCTCAGGCGTGCCCTCGGCGCAAATGTCGGCGACCAACGTCGTGATCGCGGGATGCTCGTTGGCCGTCTGGCGCAAATTGACCGCGCGGCGTCCCACCCCGAGAACGCGGGCTCCGGCGTGCGCGAAGGCGATGGCGGCGGCGCGGCCGATCCCGGATCCTGCCCCGGTCACGATCACTGCACGATCGGCGGACTGTTGGTTGGGCGCATTCATGCTGATCAGGCACCAATACTAGGTTGAGATTCGCGGAAAGGGGTTGGCCGGTAGGCTCGCGCGCCGTGAGGTCCTTTGACGTCGGGGCTGGGTTGGGTGGCGAAGCTCCAGTCCCGCTCGCCGCAATGTTTCAGCGGCCACTGTTCGGCACGCATACCTGCGGAAACGTCGGGGGTGCGACGCGAGTTCCGCCGGGTCCTTCGGACTGGAGGACTGTTTCGTCGGTACTCGCCGCCATATCTTCTTCCTGATTCGATGTGATGGCGGTGCAGCTTCGACCTACTGCGCTGTGCCGCCGCGGCATTGTTGGGGCGGCGCGCGGACCAGACTGCGCGGACGCGCACCGAAGGGTAACGGGCAGCCGATGCCCAACCCGTCGAACGCGTCGGCCACCTCGCGGTGCGCTGCATCGACGGGCACCGCGGCCCCCGGGTCTGGGTGAACCACTTAAGCGTGGGCAGCGTGATACCGCTCTCGGGGCCTGCCGCGATGGATCGACGGTGACGGCCCACAGTGGCGAGGCTAAGCGGACGATCGACGGCTTTCCGCTGACCGCCCGCTAATCCGCGCTAGGCGGCCAAAGATTCGCGTTCGGTGGCCGCTGATTCGCGTTCGGTGGCAGACGCCGTACCGACCCACGAGTAAACGTGAATTGTCGACACGTATGCGGGACGCCCCGACGGTTGTGAATCGTTGTCCTTCCGGAGCGCCGTAAGCGGAGCGCCGTAAGCGGAGCGGCGCAGGAGCGTCGACAGGTGTCGGCGACCCAAGACGCGTCGCGCCGAGGCCAGGAGCGCGCGGGATGTGAACCAACCATCGGCGTCGTTTGTCATTGAAGGGGACTGATCGACGAGCGGAAGAAACGACACCGATGGAGACGGAGAGCGCAACGGGAGGCGCCCAGCAACCACAGTCGGATCCATGGTTTCGCACAGGATCACTTGAAAGAGCGATTCACCTCTGCGCGACCGCCTACTACCCGCATCGACTCAAGCTGTCAGGCCCGTCACCCAGCTTCGGCCTGTCGCAGCGCGTAAGCAGCCCGGGACCGATCACCGTGGGCGGTATCACCTACGAAACAGACGTTGCGCCTGGTTTCGACGAACACCGCGCCAGCTACCACGTCCGTGTCCCCCTGCAAGGCTGGCCGGAGCCCAGTCATCGGGGACTGGAGCTGACCTCGACTCCCGCACTGGCCTCGATATATCGGCCTGACAGCCCGATGACGGCGTCCCGCTGGCCCGGCGGTAGTCGCCATCTGGCGATAAAGATCGACCAATTCGCCATCGACAGGGCACTCAAGACACTGGTCGACACCCAGATCGACCCGCCCATCCCTTTCACAGCGGCACTGCCGCTCAACGTGTGTGCTGCCCGCACTTGGGTACAGCTGCAGGAGGGATGCCAACCTCACCTCGGCATGTCACCGATGACATATCTGCGCTCGGTAAGGCTCCGCCGTGCCCGCCCCGATCTGCGGTTGGCTGATCCCTCCAACGGCGGCGTTGCCTCCAGCGCACACCGCTGGGGGTTCACCCACCTCGGGCGGTTCGGCACCGCCCACAAAACCGAGTACGGCGAAACACCGCTTGAAGCCCTTCGCGCTGCGCAATGAGGTGGCGATGAATCCGCTGGCACCGTCTGCTGATCCCCGATTCCCTCTGTGAGGAGTTTCTGATGCCTGTGCGATTCGATTTCGCCGGACTTGCCGTGCCGGTGATCCTTGCGCCGATGGCGGGTGGACCGTCAACACCGCAGCTTGCCGCCGCGGTGACAAACGCGGGTGGCGTGGGCTTCATCGCCGGTGGCCTACTCACGGCGGAGGGGTTGGCCGAACGGATCGGTGCTGCGCGGAAGCTGACGTCGGGTCCGCTCGGCGTCAATCTATTTGTTCCCCAACCCAGTGCGGGCAGTCAGGAGCAGTTCGAGGCTTATGCGACCGCGCTGGCCGACGAGGCCGAACACTACGGCGTTGGTCTCGGGAAGGCGTGCTACGACGACGACAATTGGGCCGCGAAACTCGCCGCGGTGCACGACCTACGCCCTCAGGTGGTGTCTTTCACGTTCGGCCTGCCGACGATCGGCGAATGCGGTCGCCTGAAAGACGCCGGGATCACGACGGCCGCAACCGTGACGACCGTCGGTGAAGCCGAGATGGCGCTAGCGCGCGGCGTGGACGCGCTCGTCGCCCAAGGTCCGTGCGCGGGTGGGCATCGCGCCACGTTCAACCCGGCGGCGCAGCCGGCGCACGAGCCGCTCGACTCGCTGCTCGCCGCACTTGCCGCGCGTGTCGAGGCTCCCATCCTCGCGGCGGGTGGGCTCACGACAGCCGACGACGTGCAGCGGGTGATCGGTGCCGGCGCGGTTGCGGCGCAACTCGGCACGGCGTTTCTGCTGGCCGACGAAGCCGGCACCAATTCCGTCCACCGCGCCGCGTTGCGAGATCCAGCATTCACCGAAACCGTTGTGACGCGTGCGTTTACCGGACGATATGCCCGCAGCCTGCGCAATCGATTCATCGACGAGCACGAGGCGCAGGCGGTCTTCGGGTTTCCCGAAATCGGCAAACTCACCGCTCCAGTGCAGGCGGCATCGGTCAAGGTCGGCGATCCGCAGGGCACCAGCTTATGGACTGGTACAGGGTTCCAGAGCGCCGAGGCCGATGCGGCCGCCCGGATCATGGAGAAGCTGACGTAGTGACACCTCATGAACCTGCCCATTACCGCATGTCTTTCCGTTGGGTCAGGCCGGTAGCGGTTCACGTGAATCGCGGGAAGACTGGGGCCGCCGGTAGGATATTCGGATATAGTTTCACAACCTGTGAACGCCGTGAATGTGATCTAGCACTCAATGTCGCGAATCTTCAACCCAAAACGTTTCTGACCTTCGTATAGCGGGAAGGGCATGAAATTGAAAGCTACGGCAGGGGTGACGAGGTGAACTCACAACAACGGAAGCTCAAAGCGCTGGGGGCCGTCGTCGGTGCCGGCGTCGCCGTCACGATGGGTGCAATGACGGTGGCCTGTGGTGGCCAGCAGCCGAACACGACCGCCGACCCGGCTACCACCACGCCGACGACGACAACGTCGACATCCACATCGACTGCCCCACCCACACTCGGCGGCGCGGGCAACACCACGGGCCCAACGACGCCGTCGGCACCACCGAGCTTGGCGGGAACTGCCACGACGTCGACGACGCCGCCCTCGACACCGAAGAACCCGGCGGCCGCCCCAACGCTGCCCGCCACACCGCCACCGTTCGCCTAACGAGGTGTCCGGTCCGAGGACCAGCGCCTGCGAGCTATACGGTCCTGAGGCTGCTCAGGTCCGGGAAAGGCGAGGCTGTACGTGGCCGTGCACGCACGGTGCACTGCGCAGCCCGCAGGGTCGGCGTTTGAATCACGCGCAGCACAGTGCGCACACACCGGCCGGTGTCCGTCGGTCGGCATCGCCGTTGCCCAGGTGTGCCGGGTGGCCCTGGACTCGGATGGCGGGCGGATCCCGATCGACGATGCGGCCCTATTCTCCGAGATGGCGACGTATGTGCTGGTCCGGCGCGAGGGGCAGTGGTGGCTGGCCGCTGGTCAGAACACGCCGACCCGAGTGAAGCCCTCGCGGGCAGCGGCTCGCTAGATCACCAAGACCATCCATGAAACGTGAATTGGGCAGAGTACGACGAGGGAGAGGTATGCCCGGCCTCGGTGAATGTTTCGCCGTACTTGCGAGACGCGGAACTGGCGCCGCGCAACACAAGCCGGGCGAGTGCCAGCATTAACGGGATCGTTTTGGCCGCGACAAATGCGGCAGGAAACCTGGTCCACCAGATCACCAAGATGGAGATCAGCCAAACGTGCTTGGGTGCCTCGGCAAAGCGGCTGGGACCATAGGGGATGGACAGCTCTTCGTCGCCTGCGCACCATCGCTCGGCCGTCGACTGCAGAACGACGAACGGCCCACGTCGGTGGCGACCTATCCCGATCCATTGCCAGGATGTTCACTGGACCGGCGATGACGGGAAATCGCAGAAATCACCGGTTTTCGAGCGGATCGTGCGTGCGCCGCGGGCATCCAAACACCGCCAACTTCCGCGAGAAGGGTGCTGCCCCCGATCATGGGATCGCGGAACTGATGTGTGAGCGCCTCAACTCTCGCCGACAGGGGATTGAGAGAAGCCGTTAGGTCCCGGTCTCCTGGGCGGACAACGCTGACCAGTTGCCACCCTCGTTGACGAATACGTCGGTGAATCGCTCCCGAGCCACCACCGTGCCGGCCTGGGTAAGCGTGTTCACGCCATGGACCACCGCTGCGTCTGCGGTGAAATCCACGGTCTGTTCGGTGGGATTCATGGTAAATGGCTGTTTGACCGTGCTGTCGAGCTCCTCGGCCCGGTTCAGAAGTATGCCTTGGCTGGTGATGTGTTCGAAGTTTGCGTCAAGGATGGAGTCGACCGCCGCCTTATCGCCGTCCGTGATTGCCGTCAACCATCGCGCCTCCCGCGCCAACACATCGGTGCAGGGTGTGTTGTCGCGCAGCGGCGCAGCGCTGCTGGTGTCCCTGCACGTCTCTGCCGCGCTGCGTCCCGGCGTAGCAATCGTGACAATCCCCGCGAGGATTACCACCACCGCCGGAACGGACGCCACAGCCCACGACCAGAACCGCAATCTATGGCTCACGTCGCACTCCTCACCGTTGCACCGCCGAGGTTCGCATACCTGGGCGCACCTCTTTCTCGGTAAATCTATTGCGGTGGTGGCGAAAATACTGGTTTTTCCGGCGGCGTATGCCCCACGAGCTATCGATACACGCCAGTGATATCACCGGACCGTAGAACGATTACGAAAGATTCGAGTACAAGTAAAGTTCGAGGTGACGGTATCGAGATCCTCTCCGACACGCCGCGGTCCGAATCACCGAGGACTGGCACCGAAAAGTCAACCTCGCCGTCCTTCAGGAAGCTGGCCTGGTCACCATCGTCGGCTCCGCGTAAGCCCAATCCACTAGAGGAGTGAACGCACGCGCCGCCAGCGGCCCAACGGTCAGATTGTGATCAAGCAGCTGAACAGACCCGGTTCGAGGGCGGTGATAGCAATAAACCCGAAAGGCCTGGCTGGATACTGGTTTGGTCATCGACAGAAGGACTTTCGTGTCCGCCATTACCCTGGACGGCGTCGCCGCCTCTGGGGCAGTCTAGCTGCTACGCGGGCGGTGTTCCATGCGACCAGGGAACGGCATCCCCGACCGTCGTAATGCTCAGCGGATGTGGTGCGCAATGACGTCATCGCCGTCGCGCTTGCCCATTTCGGCCATGCGGTGTATTGCTCGCTATCTCCCTCAGTCGACGGTCGCGACATCGATGCGCGTTTTGGCGGCGCCTCCCGCGTGCAGGGGGCAGGTGTCGTTAAGCGAGGCCGCCGGGCGCCGCGGCACCCTCGAACGGCACGGCGAGCTGGCGGCCCAGCTGGTACGGATCCCGCGCCGGGCCTCCGCTGCTGTATCGACAAGACGGGCAATGAGATCCGCGTGCACGATGTCCTCGGGCCCCCGGAATTCCGCTTGCCGCCTCCACTGCGCCGTTGTGAAACGGGCAGCCGCGGAAGCGGTCTCCCACAGTGCCATCAAAAATAGCCAGCAGCCGGCCCGCGCTCTACCAGGCATCGGCGCGAAATCACCACTGTCCGTCAAAGTTCGGGCGCCGGCTTGCAGGCGGTCACTATTCGGTCACGGTACGACAAAAACATTCTTCGTGAGCCAGGGGAAATATGGGCCACTGGCATGATGTGGTGCAGAAGTGTTTGTAGTGACTGTTGTGAATGGAGCCGGTTAGCCCAATCGGTCCACGTCCCGAGTTGTGTAGTAGCGGCATGCGGCGCCCAGGTGGAGGAACCATCGCATGAGTATCAATGGTGGACCGGCGAAAAGTCATGGAACGACGGCAGATGCGCGAAGTCGCCGCGCCGAGACCGACAGAAATGGAATTTCGAATGAGACGCATCTACGCCTTGGCGATCAGTCTGGCCCTGTTGGTAGCGACACCAGCTGTCGCGACCGCTGACACGAACCCCTCGCCGGCAAGCCGCCAGCAAGCCATCGATTACCTGACCCAGCGCGGGCTTTCGCAGCGAGGCGTGCCGTACCTGTATGGAGGCGGCAACGCCGCAGGCCCCAGCCGGGGCACCGGCCCAGACGCCAATACCGTCGGATTCGACGCCTCTGGTCTGATGCAGTACGCGTTCGCCGGCGTCGGGATCAAGCTGCCACGTTCGTCGGCCGAGCAGTACAACGCCGGCCGCAAGGTCGCGCCGGCGCAGGCGCGCCCCGGCGACATGATCTTCTACGGCCCCGGTGGCAGCCAAAGCGTCGCGATGTACCTAGGAAACGGGCAGATGCTGGAGGCCACGGAGCCAGTCGTGATGGTCTCGCCAGCACGTACCGTCGGCATGACTCCATACCTCACCCGGATAATCGAGTGGTGATCGGCAGATCGCCAGCGGCAACCCGAGCGGCGCGCCGAAAAGCGGCCGCGTCGAACTCGGCTCCGGCAGCTTTCGTCGCACACAGTTTGGTCACGTGATGCTTCGGACCAGGTACCAGTTGCAAGGCACCGGCATTGCGTTGCGGGCCCTCCGACGGCTCCGCTTCTCTGGCAAACGCCAGGCCCGAGGCCAGGCCAGCGTCACCGTCGATGCGATCAGATCAACCCCACGATGTCCCCTCGGCGATGACATCACCGAGGTGTAGCCGGTATCGGCGCCGACGGCACTGTGCTTTTCACGGGCGCCGCTTGGCGGCGGCGCTCGCGACACTCCCCAGCACTGACTGCAGGACCTGGTCGATGAGCCCGGCCGGGTCCGCAGCGCCGGGCCGCTCCGGTGAGATTGTGAGGTTGCTGAAGGCGAGACCGTTGAGTAATCGGGTCAATGTGCCGACCTGCTCGGTCGACGGGGTGAATCCGGCCGCCTCGAGGATCAGGGTTGCGGACTTCATCGCGGCGGCCTGCAGCTCGTTCAGGAACGGCTGCAGTTCCGGTCGCCTGGTGCCCTCCATGAAGAGCTCGAATCGGGCGACAGTACGGCGCCGGTGATCCTCGTCTTCGGCGGAGATCATCCGTGACAGCAGCGCTACGACGCGGTCGCGTGTCATGGTGTGACCGATAACCGACCGCAGGGCCTCAACGTATTGCCAGTGCAAATCGACGGTGCGGGCGGCGGTGGCTTCCAGCAGGGCCAGCCGGGTCCTGAAGTAGTTCGATGTGGTACCCGCGGGCAGCTTTGCGCGCTCGTCGACCTGACGATGGGTGACCCCGCCGACGCCGGTGTCGGCCAGGATGTCGATCGCGGCGTCGAGGATCTGCACTCGCCGTTGGTGATTGGGCGGCATCAGTCGCGGTAGCGCAACCGCCAGAACATCGTCAGCAGCGCTGCGTAGAACGGGAACAGCAGGTAGCTGAACCAGACCGGGAAGAAGTCGACGTAGAAGTGGACGTTCCCGCGGATGACGCCGAAGTAGACATGCAGCGGCACGCTGCCTGCGATGTAGACCAGTGAGGCCGTGAAGATGACCTTATGCGGCGTATTGGCGAACTCCACACGGTGCCACAACAGAATCCCGGTGACGGCCGCATAGGTCATTGGCACCAGCAGCACCTTGTCGGTCGCTGGTGTCAGTACGTAGTGCAGCGTCAAGCCGTCGCCGAAGGTCACGCGGTACAGGTGTAGGCAAAAGCCCATCGCGATGGTGAGCATCGCCACCTCGCGGAACAGATACCCGTGTCGTCGACATGTGTGCCACAACGACGGTCCCCGCGGCACGACTTGTGTGGTAGCCATGCCCGAGACCGTAGCACTACGAGCGTAGTGGTAGGAAGAGGATTTCATGGTCGCCCCGCCCACCGCCGCAACAACGGGCCTCGGTTTACCATTTTCGCCGATGGAATTCGGGGCGTTGATCGGCGGTCAATCGACTGGCAAAACGACCGTTATATGGCGTCGCACGACGTGAAGCGCCTGAATTGACCATGGGTCGCCACCGACTCGGAGCTTTCGCCCGCGAGCGGCTTTTCGAAGGTAGCGGCGTTCGCTGCAATAGCACATTTCGTGTCGATGGGCACGCCGACATCGCCGGAAGTGTGCAAATCCCGGCGAACTAACGCGTCGCGAGCGGCTTTTTGGCGATGTCCCTTCCCGGCGATTCCGGAAATTTTGCTCGCAGCCCATTCGACCTTGAGAGCAGCCGTGGTGTGTCAGCCGTTGCTATGTGAATCCATCCAGACATCGGTGCCCGTCCCTGATGTCGGCGTGCCCGGCGCCGCCGCATTCCTGCGGCCGGCCGCCGGGGGGCCGGGTGATCAGACCCTGCGCGATCGACCGGTCACTTGGCCGCCCGCTGTGCTGGTCCTCCTCCTTGTGCGCGCATCCCACGCCCGTCGCTCCCGAAGCGGTTGCCAAGGCCGCCGTCGACGCGGCGTGCCGCAACGTCGCAGGGGTTGCGTGTTGCGATTGCGGCGGCAGCGGACGGGGAGCTTGCGCCGACGGAGTTGTTCGTGCCGGCGCCGTCGTTGGGGCGAGCTGCGGCAGGGGCGGCGACAGCGAGGCCGATCCCGACCGTGGCCGCCGCGGCGGCGAGCAGGGCGGCGGTGACGCGAGGTGAGGTGCTCATCGTGGGTGCCTTTCTGAGGTGAACAGTTCTGTTGCGCCGAGGCAGGCGAGCAATCGGTGAAACGTTTTGCTTTCCGAAGGTTCGGGGGCTCGGCTGGATACGACGTTAGTCTCGTGCTGCGAAGCTGTTACCCATTTCGAAACGGTTATTTTCGGTCCCGCTAATAATGCTCTTACTTTCAAGTTACTCGTTCGCTATGTCAGGCTTACTTCTCTTATTGGGTGCAAGTGTTGTTAGCCGTGACACCGTTCGAGTGAGTCGCGGTTTAGGCACGTTGTTGAGCTATTTCGTTGCGGTAGCTAAAGGCATTATTGCGTGCGACGGTCCTGCAAATGGGTTGGACGGATCAAGACGGCCGACGGAAAATGCTTCGTATCGCTGGGCTCTTGTGAATCGGGCGGGTGACGGTCATCGCGGGCGGCGACGATGGGGAGGTCGACGCAGCTAGTCCGGTGCGCGGGACTCGCGCGGACCGATTGAGGGTAGGCAGAGCCCGGGCACGGGCCTGTCGGCACAATGCGCACCTTGTACGTCCACGGGGGACGAGCCGACTCGCTCCACGCGACGAACCTGGTGTGGTCCAGATGCGAGCTCGGTTGGAAGGGCACGGAGGATTCGCCGGAGCGCCGATCGTGGAGTGCCGCGTCGACGAAAAGTGGGTGTTTTGAGAAATAGTCCGGGGGAACCGTTGGCCGAGGAACCGAAGTCGGGGCGCGGTGAATCGCGATCACGCGACAGCACGGCGTCCCCAACGCCATGGCAACGGAGTTGCGCCTCATGCAGTCCCCGCTCAAGCGGTTTCGTGGCTAGCAGGGTGAAGGGCAGATGAGCACGTTGAGCTCGTATGGCCTGAATTGCCCGTTGAGCCTGTGTCTATACCGGGTGGGGGTATGGGGTACTGTGCAGAGTGGAGGTAAGCGATGGCTGGCTACATTGACGACAAAGACGAGATGCTTGCCCGGCTGGTCCGAATCGAGGGACAGGTCCTTGGCCTGGCCCGCATGATCGAACGTGACACTTACTGCAGCGAGGTGTTGACGCAGGTCTCGGTGACCACCCGGGCGTTGCAGTCGGTGGCCCTGGAGCTGCTCGATGACCAGCTGACCCACTGCGTGAGGGAGGCCGCGGCGCAGGGCGGGGATCACGCACAGATGAAAATCCGCGAGGCCAGCGCCGCGCTCAGCCGGCTGGTCAAGTCATGACCGCTCCGCCCCGGCGCGGCGGTCCGCACAAAGATACTGGCGGGCGGGCCGAACTGCGCGTGCCCCACCGCCCCCACCGCCCCCACCGGCCCCACCGGACGGCTGCGGTTTGTCGCCCAGGATCTTTCCCAACTACGGCGACACCGCCGACCGCAAACGGCCTCACAGGCGAGGAGTGAGCGATGAGCGTGCTGAGCGCGATCGGTAACAGCCTCTCCGAGGCGTTCTCGATGTTCTGGGAGACGCTGTGGGCGCTGGTTCTCGGATTTGGGTTGTCCGGGGCGGTGCAGGCGTTCGTCTCCCGGGGCCAGATGCGGGCCGCTCTGGGCAATCACCGACCAGCGACCGTTGCCCGGGCCGGGTTCCTGGGCATGGTGTCCTCGTCGTGCTCGTATGCCGCTGCGGCGCTGGGTAAGTCGCTGTTCGCCCGCGGCGCGGACTTCACCGCGTCGATGGTGTTCATGTTCGCCTCCACCAATCTGGTGGTGGAGCTGGGCATTGTGTTGTGGCTGCTGATCGGATGGCAGTTCGCGGTGGCCGAGTTCGTCGGCGGCGCGATCATGATCGTGCTGCTGGCAGTGATACTGCCCCGGGTCATCCGGCAGCGCTGGGTCGACGACGCCCGCGCCCGACTTAACAACCTCGCCAGCAGCGGCGAGGGGCACGCGCACCACGAGACGCCCACCGACATCACCACCGACGCGGCCATCAACGACCGCGGTGAGGACCACGGCCCACCGCAGCAACGTCGGCCGGTGCGGGAACGGATCGGCTCGCTGGCGGGCTGGTCGGACGCGGCCGGCTACACGATCAGCGACCTGAGGATGCTCCGCAAAGAGTTGGTGATCGGGTTTTTGGTCGCGGGATTCGCCACCGTGCTGGTGCCCACCGCGGCGTGGCAGTCGCTGTTCGTGACCGGGCACGGATTTTGGTCGTCTCTGGAGAACGCGCTGCTCGGGCCGCTGCTGGCGATCCTGGCCTTCGTATGCTCGATCGGCAACATACCGCTGGCTGCGGCGCTGTGGGTCGGGGGGATCAGCTTCGGGGGAGTGATCTCCTTCGTGTTCGCTGACTTGATCACTCTGCCGCTGCTGTTGATCTACCGGAAGTACTACGGACGGCGGCTCACGCTGCGGCTGCTCGCGGTGTTTTGGGCGGTCATGTCCGGCGCCGGGCTGGCGGTGGAGTACCTGTTCAGGCCGCTGGGGCTGGTCCCCACCACCCGCGCGCACCTGGTGGCGACCGAAGGGGTGAGCTGGAACTACACCACCATCCTCAACATCATCGCCCTGGCCGCGTTCGCAGTCCTGTACTGGCTCTACCGCAACCGCGAGCGGTTCGGCGGCGGCGCCGACTACGCGACAGACCCCGTCTGCGGCATGCAGGTCGAAAAGACCGCGGCACCGGCCAGCGCCGTGCACGACGGGCAGCGCTACTACTTCTGCTCAGATAGCTGCCATCAGCGATTCACCAACCCCGACCCAGGCCGCACCGCCCAACCCGCCCCGGCCGCCACAGTGGCGGACCCGGTGTGCGGGATGACCGTTGACCCCGCCACCGCCAAGACCGCCGAGCTCGACAGGCACACGTACCACTTCTGCTCCCACGGCTGCCGCGACACTTTCACCACCGCCCGCGACATCCCCGGGACTTGCGCATTGGACCAGGAGTCGTCATGACCGGATCACCCCTGGATCGCGTTTACCTGAGCCGGCGGGCGTTTGTCGCCGCCGCCGTGGCCGGCGGGTTCGCGCTGGCCGGCTGTGGTCGTTCGACCCGTCCCCCGACGAGCACACCGACGTCTCTGGAGGCCGCCATCGTCGCTGCCGAGGCGGCGCGTCCGCACACCGGGCGCACTGTCACGGCGGCGTTGACGGCGCAGCCGGTAACCATTGACCTGGGTGGCCCGGTGGCGCGGACCCTGGCCTACGGCACCGGCATCCCGGGCCCGCTGATCAGAGCCAACGTGGGCGACGAACTGGCCGTCTCGGTGGGCAACCGCCTCAACCACCCCACTTCGGTGCACTGGCACGGCATCGCCCTGCGCAACGACATGGACGGCGCCGAGCCCGCAACCCCGAATATCGACGCCGGCCGCGACTTCACCTACCGGTTCTCCTCACCGCACGGGGGCACCTACTGGGCGCATCCCCACACCGGCCTGGACGCCGACTACGGCCTATATCTCCCGATAATTATCGACGACCCCACCGAGCCGGACCGCTACGACGCCGAGTGGATCGTCGTTCTCGACGACTGGACCGACGGGATCGGCAAAACCCCGCAGCAGCTCTACGACGACCTGACCGGAAAAGCCAAGCCCGCCGGAGACAACATGCCCGGCATGTCCGGCATGTCGGAGATGGCGATGAGCGGTGTTGGCACCAGCGCCCTGCTGGGCGGGGACGCCGGCGACATCAGCTACCCCTACTACGTGATCAATGGGCGCATCCCGGCAGCACCAACCACCTTCACCGCCAAACCCGGTCAGCGGATTCGCATCCGGATCATCAACGCCGGCTCCGACACGGCGTTTCGGGTCGCCCTGGCCGGCCACCCGATGACCGTCACCCACACCGACGGCTACCCCGTGCAGCCCACCGAAGTCGACGCGCTACTGATGGGAATGGGGGAACGCTACGACGTCATCGTCACCGCCGGCGACGGAGTGTTCCCCCTGGTCGCTCTAGCCGAAGGGAAAAACGCGCTGGCTCGCGCGGTGCTGTCCACCGCCGCCGGCACCACACCCGACCCAGGATTTCTGCCTGCCGAACTCAACGGACGCCTCGGCACCGCTGACATTTTCGCCGCCACCCCGGCTGATGATCTGGGATCGGCCAAACCCGACACCACCCTGAACGCCGAGCTGTCCGGCTCCATGATGCCCTACGACTGGAAGATCAACGGCCACGCCTTCGCCGACAGGCAGCCGCTGCCCATCCGGCAGGGACAGCGGGCCACCCTGACGTTCAACAACACCACATCGATGTGGCACCCGATGCATCTGCACGGGCACACCTTTCAGGTGGTCAAGCCCGACGGCAGCCCGGGTCCGCGCAAAGACACCGTCATCGTGCTGCCCAAGCAGAAAGTCAGCGTCACCCTGGTCGCCGATAATCCGGGCATCTGGATGATCCACTGCCACAACACCTATCACCAAGAGGCCGGCATGATGACCACCCTCAACTACACCACCTGACCGCCGCACCGCCGCGCGTCAATTCATTCACCTTAGGCTTAGCGGTGGCCCGAACGTCGCATCGACGTGGATACAAGAAAATCGTCAGCCCTGCCCAGTTTCGGTTACTCGAGCGGAGGTACGCGCGTCTCGTCCGGCGGCCGCAATACTTTCGGTCGAGCAAGAGACGATTGCTTCGCCGGACTTCAACGGCCACAATCACCCTGTGTTGGTGCCAGACTGGGTATGGCGAGGCGGTCCGGTGAGCAGGGCAGTGTGCCTGGGCCTTGCAGTGGGTGTCTTCTCGGGCGCGTTGGTGTTTGCCGAGTCCGGGTCAGTGCTGGGCGCGCTCATCGTGGTCGCGGTGATCAGCTCCTTTTACGGGGTCGTGATGGCTCGCCGGATGACACGCTTCTGGCCGTCCGCCAAAGAACTGAGCGGAGAAGACCGGGTAGCGGTGGCGCGGGCCGCCCGGCGTGGCGAGACCATCGGCGAGACCCGTCTGGCGCCTTCCGTCATCGAGTACAGCGGCGGGTTGCGCCAAGCTCACCAACAAGCTCGCCGATACCGCTGGGTGGTGTGGTCAATAGGGGCGATCGCGTTAGTTTTCGCGGTGACCGATAGCTTTTTCGGGCCTGTGCGGCTCGCCCTGGTGTCGTGGGTCGTGGTCGGATGCTTGGCCGTCGAATTGCTGTGGTGGTCTCGCAAGCAGGCTCACATTTCGGTCAATGCTGAGCGGGCCGAGAACTCCGCCCGGCAGGTGTGGGATCAGCGGGCCGCTGGTGACCACTGATCGGGCACCAAACGCACGGCTACCGCGGCGGCGCTTCCGACGGATGACCCGCGAGCGGCATAGCGCGGCGCCCATGGGTTGCGCGGTCGGCGAGCATACTCAAGTGTCAAGTGACGGGGGAGCGACCACAACCATGAAGAAAGCGACAACACCCATGAAGAAGAGGAAGAGCGGCTCGCAGGAAGGAAAAGGTGGAGACTCTCCCTCTCAGCTGATAGATGCGAGAATCAATGAGCTGAGTGATTGGCGGGGCGAGACGCTCGCTCGGGTACGCATTCTCATCAAGCAGGCCGACCCCGAAGTGGTCGAGGAGTGGAAGTGGAGAGGGGTTCCGGTGTGGTCGCACGCCGGAATGATCTGCACCGGTGAGACGCACAAGAACGTCGTGAAGATGACCTTCGCCAAGGGCGCCTCGTTGGAGGACCCTGCGGGCCTCTTCAACTCCAGCCTCGAAGGCAACACCAGGCGTGCCATCGATTTCCATGAGGGCAATGAAATTGATGAAAAGGCGTTGAAGGCGCTCATTCGCGCCGCCGTGGCTCTGAACACGTCCTCAGCCGGCCAGCGGTCGGGGACGAGAGCATAGGACGACCGAGAGGGATTTGAGGCGGAGTGGGGTGAGCACGACCCGAATCGCTGCACCACCGCCACGTCTCGCAGAAGTTCGCCAGAACATCACCCCATCCGGTGACCATGTTGATGCCAACGTTTCCTGCCGTCGATGAACAGTGCTGGTGTCCGCGCGTTCGTGCACACCACGCTTCGGAACCGGCGAGCCCACCGGGTGCAAACCCGGTCGGAGCGCAGGCCCCGCAGCCGTGCGGAACAGGGTAAGACGGCGGAGGAATTCTACGAGCCGTGACGAAACTCTACGCCGAGAGCGCCCGCACAGCGTTCTCGCCTGCCTGACGACAGCGGGCGGTCAACAGCAAGATCCGCATCGGCGGAGCGGATTTGGTGATCGGCCCAGTCCGGTGTGGCGGACAAACCAAGTGCACCTGTTTATTCGGCTGTTTCGGTAAGTTCGTTAAGTGCGGCTTCGAGGGTCTGCATAGCCAGGTGGTCGTCGATGGCGGCGATCGGGAGGAAGGCGCGCATCAGCAGGGGCCCGGTCAGTAGGTCGCAGATCCATTCCGTGTCGAAGCCCGGTCGGGTTTCGCCCCGGTCGGCGGCGCGCTGAAGTGCGCGGGCGGTCGACTCGCGGCGGGGTGCTACGAATTCGGTGAAGAACTGTGCATTGAGTGGCGGGTCTTGGCTGCCTTCCTCGAGAAGTCCGGGCAGGGCCCGGATGACGAGTGGGTCGGTGAAGAACTCGACCTGGGCGCGTTGAACGGCCAGCAGATCGCCGCGCAGTGAGCCGGTGTCGGGCGTGGGGTCCAGGCCGAATCGGCGGCTCATCGCCGCGACAATGACGTGACCGCGCGAGGAGTGTCGACGGTATATGGCCGGGCGGGTGGTTCCGGCCTGCCGGGCGATCCGGTCGATTGTCGCCGCTTGGTATCCCTTGCTGATCACCAATTCCTCCGCGGCGTCGAGGATCGCGGTGTCGAGGGCCTGTGTCCGGGGGCGGCCGGTCTTGACCGTCATTCGTTACAGACTGTAATGTAATGTTTCATGGGTTCCATCTTAGCGATTCTCAGGGCGAATTGGCCGTTGCTGGCCTGGTCGAATCAGCGCGGATACGTCCGATGCGGCGACCAATGACGGCCGCGCCACCCGTCACGCCGCAGGGGATTGTGCTGCGCGCCTGCGGCGTAGGCGAATCGGCGATGAGATGAACGGTCATTCGTGAACAGCAGTCACGTGCGCCTCGGCTCTGATCGGAAATCGACTGGACGAATCAGCGCCCGGGCGGCGGCTCGCCTCGAGGCCGGTCAATGAGTGCACCGCAGTCGACGCGAGCCAAAGTGTCTCGGTTCGGGGGACCTGAGGTACTGCGCCTTGAAGAATTCGCGCCGCGGCAGGTCCCACGGCGAAAGGTGCGGGTGCGGGTCACTCACGCCTCCGTCGGCTCGACGGACGCGATGGCCCGCTCGGGCGGTTACCTGCTGCAGCCCCGCCCGGGGTTCGTTCCGGGCTATGACTTCGTCGGTGTGCTGGAGTCCGTCGATTCCGTCGCCGCGGGCAGGGGGTTGCGCCCGGGTATGCGGGTGGCTGGCTGCTTGGCCCGAATGGGCAGTTACACAACGCACGTCGACGTCCCTGCCGATCGCCTGCTGCCGCTTCCCGATGCGCTGGACTCGGCCATCGCTGCAGCACTGCCGCTGGACCTGGTGACTGCGGCGCTGGCGATCGAACTCGCCCGTCCGCCAGAAGGTGCGACTATTTTCGTGCAGGGAGTGTCCGGCTCGGTCGGCGCCTTGATCACACAGCACGCGGTCGCCGAAGGCATGCAGGTTATCGGGACAGCGTCCGAACGTACCCGCAGCTTTGCCGAATCGCTGGGCGCCCAAGTCGTGGATTACCGCGATCCGAATTGGCCAGCGCGCGTGCGGGAATGGGTACCGGGCGGCACCGCCGCCAGCATCGACCATACCGGCACACCCCGGGTGCGAACGGTGACCGCCCACTCGGGTGTCGTGGTGCACACGGCATGGAGCGGCCGACCCGGACGGGGGCGCACCGACGCCGCTCTGGGCGGGCTCACCGCGTCGGTCCGCCGGTATGCATCGCCCCACGAGCGTTTGTGTTCGGTGCCCTTGCTGGTCTGGCTGCAGCCGGCAAAGTACCGACAGATGCTGCAGGATCAGCTGAATCGGATCCTCGACAACACACTTCGGGCGCCCGCCGTCACAACGGCGCCGTTCTCCGAGGTCGTCGAGGCTCACCACCAACTGACCACCCTCGCACCAGGTCACAAGCTAGTGCTTGAGATGGCTGCCCAGTAGAGCCCGCAGAGCGGGTCGCGTCGGAATAAGCATTACGTCGGATTCACCCACTCCTCGGGCATGCCTTTGCGCAGCCAGACTGGGCGGAAAAACGGCAGCCCGGGTCGGTGCATCCGGATCCCGGCGCGGTCACCGTCGCCGGGGGGCGAGGCGCGCCAGAACAGCACTGTTCGCGTTGATCAGCGACGGTGGCCCCTTGGCTGTGCCGTCCTTGCGACACCATGGCTGGGTGGCAGCGAAGGGGCACCAGATGGTGGCGGGCGGGCCGCCTCCACGTCAAAGCGTTTTCACAGGTTGTTCGTGCCGAAAGGATGCGGTGTTGATAGGCCGGGTGAGCGCCCGACTCGTGGGTGAAACAAAGCGGGTGCGGACGACTGCGCACGCGCCCGAGTCCAGCGCCGCACGGGTGTCGGCGGCGGCCGCGATGCCGCCCGCAAGCAGCACCGGTCGTTTCCCCGCGATCGCCAGCACCCGCGGCAACAGTTCCCATGCCGGCGTCAGGCCGGCCAAATGGCCGCCGGCCGCCCGTCCGTGGGCCGTCAGGCCTTCTGCACCCCAGTCGATCGCGTCACGGGCCTGCTGCTCGGTGCCGACCAGCACGAAAACGCAGATCCTCGAGGCCCGCAAGCGCTGCAGGAGGCCGGTGTCACCACCGAACGCGAGCACCGCCACATCGATTCGATGGCTCACGCAGATCTCGACGTGCTGACTGCAGCAGTCACCATGCAGCTCGACGGCTCGATTGATGAGAATCGCTGCGCCGCAGGGGCGCTGGGCTGCCGAGCGCCTAGGCCGGGTAGTCGAGGCTCTCGTTTCATGAGTGCTTCAGGGTTTCGCCGGTCCGGTGCTGCCCACCGATCAACGGAAACGCGGATCAGAAGGAGAAAACATATGAAAGACCCGCTGGTGCCGTGGACGGCGGTCAACCAACTCGGTCGCGACTGGTGCGTTCAGGGCGTCGACGTCGAATTCCGCACCAACGAACAGCCCCGGTTCCTCGTCGTCAATCACGCGCTGCCGATGTCGGTGGACGGCGAGCCCGCAATGCAGTGGACGGCGAACCCGCAATGCAGTGGATCGCCGACCGCTTCAACGGCGAGCGACCCCAAACTGCGGACAGTTTCTAAGCTCCGGGAGCTTCCTACGGAAAGAGAAACTCCTCGATCAACAGATTGACGCGGGCCGGGTCTTCCTGCGCGGCAAGGTGCGCGACGTCGTCGAGCACGATGAAGGAAGCACTCGGAATTGCATCGGCCATCCTCCGGGTCTCGGCTACGGGGAACGTCGCGTCTTCCGCGCCCGCGACGACGAGGACCGGAGTCCTCACCCGGCCCAGCAGCCCGTGCTGGTCGGGCCGGGCCGGCACCACACTTCGGACGGCCCACGCGCTGGACGCGACATTGACGGCCTCCAGACTCGATCGCACCGTCTCGACGACATGCGGGCGGGTGCGAAATGTCGTGGGGCCTAGGAAGCTTTTAAGGGCTGACCGGGTGAGCGGCGGGCGGATTCCACCGAGGATCTTCGCGAGCCGCAGGAAGATCGCGTATTGAACCTTTTGCCTGCGCCCGGCCACTGAAGCGGTGCAGTTCATCAGGACCGAACGACCGATCCGGTCGGGATGGCGGGCGGCGAACGTGCCACCGATCATGCCGCCCCAGGAGTTGCCGACGAAATGTGCCCTGTCGACGCCGAGACCGTCGAGTATCTCGACGATGCAGCGTGCGCAGTCATCGAAAGTGAACATCTCACTCAGCGGCTGACTACCACCATGGCCTGGAGGATCAACGAGGATCGCGCGACAGCGGTCGCCGAAGTGGTCAGCCTGCCTTGCCCACATCTCACCCGTCATCAGCAGGCTCGGCCAGAACACAATCGCATCACCACTACCAGCACTCACCTGAACGCGAATCCGACCGAGCACGGTGTCGACGAACTCGACGTCAGTCACAGCTCACCCGCCCTTATAGCGATCAGGATGCCAGCATCGACACTACGCGGCAGATTGTGCGCCAGATCGCCGATACCGCAGCGGTCGCGGTCAGAAGCTAATTCGCAGAACCGGTTGCCACGCTTTCCGCTGCGACGCATCAGTCCACCCCGGTGTATACGTGAGTCGCGCCGGGGCCATCCGCCTGGTCTGCGCAGCCACGCTCGTCATCACCGGTTGCATCGTGGCCACGGTCGGAGGGTTCTTGTCCAACGCCCCTATGGACGGCTCGTCGTCGCCACGGGGACTGTGACGCTCGTCTATCTCACCCGCATCTGCTACCGACACATCCAGTCGGTCGGAAACCGGCGCGCAATCAGCGCATCTGTGTCGATACGATGATGGTGGTGAGACGATCAACCTACTGAACTCAACCCGGTGGGCGGAGTGAAGAAACCCAAGCCGTACTTTTAGGATCGCCGCGCGATGAATGACACGGGTCATCACGGCCACAGCGAGCTCTCGGACATCGAGCTGCGCGTAAGGACGTTGGAGTCCATCCTGACGGAGAAGGGCTACATCGATCCGCCCGCGGTCGATGCACTCGTCGAGGCCTTTGAGACGCGGATTGGGCCGAGGAACGGCGCAAAGGTGGTCGCGAAAGCCTGGGCCGACGAGGACTTCGCCGAGTGGCTGCGCGCGGAGGCCACCGCGGCGATCGCGTCCTGCGGCTTCGGCGGCCTGCAGGGCGAGCGCATGGTGGCCGTCGAGAACACGCAGACGGAACACAACATGGTCCTGTGCACGCTGTGCTCGTGCTATCCGTGGCCGGTGCTTGGTCTTCCGCCGCTCTGGTACAAGTCGGCGTCCTACCGCTCGCGCGCGGTGATCGATCCGCGCGGCGTGCTTACCGACTTCGGCGTGACGCTCCCCGAGACCACCCGCATTCGGGTGTGGGACTCGACGGCGGAGGTGCGCTACCTCGTGATTCCGGTGCGTCCCGCCGGGGCGGACGGCTGGAGCGAGGAGCGGCTCGCCGATCTTGTCACCCGCGACTCGATGATCGGCACCGGGCTGGCGCTCTCGCCTCACCAATTGGTCCGCTCGTGAACGGGGCGCAGGACATGGGCGGCCAGATGGGGTTCGGCCCGGTTCAGGAAGAGCCCGACGAGCCGTTGTTCCACGCTGACTGGGAAAAACGCGCCTTCGGCCTCAACCTCGCGATGGGAGCCACCGGCACGTGGAGCCTGGATGCGAGCCGCCACGCGCGCGAGTCGCTGCCGCCTGCGGAGTATCTGTCGTCCAGCTACTACGAAATCTGGGCCAAGGGACTCGAAAAGATGGTGCTGCAGACCGGTCTGGTCACGCAGGAAGAGCTCGACTCCGGCCGCTCCCTGGCGCCCGGCAAGCCCGTTAAGGGCGTCCTGACGCCGGAGAACGTGCCGCGGACGTTGACTGTCGGCGAACCGAGCGAGCGACCGGCCACGACACCGGCGCGCTTCGCGGTGGATGACCGGGTGGTTACCCGCAACATGCACCCGCAGGGCCACACCCGGCTGCCGCGCTACGCCCGCGCCAAACGCGGCATTATCGAGCGGGTGCACGGGTCCCATGTCTTCGCGGATTCGAACGCGCTGGGGCAGGGCGCGGCGCCGCAATGGCTGTATACCGTGCGCTTCACCGGTGCGGAGCTATGGGGCGAGGACGCCGACCCGACGCTCACCACTTCGATCGACGCCTGGGAAAGCTACCTTGAACCCGGCTGAGGCCTTAGGCGGCCTGCCAGAGTTGGTGGCGCCCGTCCCGCGCGACCCGGACGGCGGACCGGTGTTCGAGGCACCCTGGCAGGCTCAAGCCTTCGCCATGACGCTGGCGCTGCACGAACGCGGCCTGTTCACCTGGACCGAATGGGCGTCGACGCTGGCCGCCGAGATCAAACGCGCGCAAGCCGCGGGCGACCCCGACGACGGCTCGACCTACTACCAACACTGGCTTGCGGCCATCGAACGTCTGCTCGTCGACAAAGACATCATCACAACCGCTCACCTCGCCGGGCGCCGCGATGCCTGGGACCGTGCAGCACATGCGACACCGCACGGCCAGCCAATCCTGCTCGACAATGATCCGCTGCGCTGACCCGCACTAATGACCAGACGCCTCCCACAGGGCGCGCCACGTTCGTTGACCGTCAAACCCGGTCCCGAAGAGCTGCGGCTCACGGTCTTTGGTGGTTGTTGCCACCAATCTGTGGTCAGAAGCCGAAACAAGCTGCAGCCCAAAGAATATATGTCAGCGCGGCCATCGAACGTGTTGCCCGCAAGGACCTCCGGGGCGGCGTAGGCCATCGTGGCGATCGGCATCCCGTGACCGTCAATCCGGCTTCGTCGAGCGCTCTGGCGATACCGAAGTCACCCAACGACACCTGCTCAGCCGCGCCCCGTCAATTCGGACCAGCCGAATTGACCGCATCGCCTTCGTCGGTCACCAGAACCACACGGCCGCAACCGGAGATAACCCGGTCCCATGCTCACGGCAAACGGGTAGTCCCATCACTCTGGCAGGCGACACTGACTGGTCTAAGTCGATGCGACCGCTGTCGGTTCCGGTGGCGGTCCCAGACGAAACGAAGTAATGTTCGTCCGCGTCGCGGAGCTTCTTTCCTATCAACGGTTGGGGTAGAGGCGGCCCGTGATAGCGACGGTCGAGGGTCTCGGGGAAGGCCGCAAGACCCGATATGTCGGCTCGCCGACGACTGGCAAGCGTAGGTGGGGAGTGCGCTCGCGTGCCCGCCGCGAGGGGTATTGGGTGGGTAGCGGCTAGGAGGTACACGCCGCATGGCCACTTACCAATATCGATGCGTCCAGGATGGCGACTTCGACGTGAGTCGGCCGATAGGAACAGCAGCGCCGAAGTCGCAGTGTCCCGTGTGTGACAACGAGGCAGCGCGGGTCTTCCGCGCGCCGATGCTCTCGTTTGCGTCCCGTGCGCTAGTCGCCGCGATCGATCGCGCGGAGAAAACCAGCGACGAGCCTGAAGTGGTGTCGGCTCTGCCACCACGCGCTGGCCGAACGCGGAACCCGATGGCGACACAGAACCCGGCTTGGCAGCGCCTGCCGAGACCGTAAGCATTCGCGATGGCCGCTCGGTGATCCTTCGGCGGCTCACGCGTTAGCCGGTAAGGGCCTTTCGCGCCGCTGCCGGGCGCAGCGTCGAGAGAGGAGGTGTGAATACCCGAGTTCCTGGTCGTCCGCCTGCACTTCCGGTCGAGCGACCACAACTGGTCGAGCCCACAATCAGTCAGGAGATCTGATGCCGCAGGTAGTGTTTCCACTCGATTCCACGAAGAAGTTCACCGAGCAGCAGATAGTCGGCCACAATCGATGGCACTGGGCCATCCCGGCTCAGGTCCAGGTCAAGCCTGGCGACACATTCCGCGTCCACTGCCGAGAATGGTTCGACGGCGCCATCCACAACGACGACTCCGCCGAGGACATTCTGAACGCGCCGCTCCCTTCTGTGCACGTGCTGAGTGGGCCGATTGCTGTCCGGGGCGCCAAGCCCGGCGACCTGCTCATCGTCGACATCCTCGATGTCGGCCCGATCCCGCAGGAGGACTCGGGGCCGCTGGCCGGCCAGGGCTGGGGTTACACCGGTGTGTTCGCAACCCAGAACGGCGGCGGCTTCCTCACCGAGCAGTTCCCCGACGCCTACAAGGTGATATGGGACTTCCAAGGCGGAGTAGCCACCTCGCGTCACGTGCCGGGAGTCTCCTACACCGGTATTGTGCACCCCGGGTTGATGGGCACCGCGCCTTCGGCAGAGCTGCTTGCGAAGTGGAACACCCGCGAGCAGGCCCTCATTGACACTGACCCAGACCGGGTGCCGCCGCTGGCGCTGCCGCCCCTACCGGATTCTGCGATCCTCGGCAGCCTCTCCGGTGAAGAATTCGAGCGTGCTGCCGCCGAGGGGGCCCGCACCGCGCCGCCGCGGGAGAACGGTGGCAACCAGGACATCAAAAATTTCACTAAGGGGACCAGGGTGTTCTACCCGGTCTTCGTCGACGGCGCGAACCTCTCAATGGGTGACCTGCACTTCTCCCAGGGAGACGGCGAGATCACCTTCTGCGGCGCCATCGAGATGGGTGGGTTCATCGACCTGCACGTCGACCTGATCAAGGGCGGGATGGAGACCTACGGCGTCAGTGAAAACGCGATCTTCATGCCGGGCACCACCGATCCGCAATTCAGCCGGTGGCTGGCGTTCTCCGGAACCTCGGTCACGCTCGACGGCGTGCAGCACTATCTAGACTCGCACCTGTCCTACCAGCGGGCGTGTCTGCACGCCATCGACTACCTCTCCAAGTTCGGCTACAGCCGCATCCAGGCCTACATGATTCTGGGGTCCGCGCCGATCGAGGGCAGGCTGTCCGGCGTCGTGGACATCCCCAACTCATGTTCGACGGTGTACATCCCCACCGAGATCTTCGACATCGACATCCGTCCCTCGGCCAACGGACCGACCCAAATCGATCCCGGCATGGGTGTCCCGGTGGCGAGCGCCGGCGCCTGATCGGGTGTCGGAATCTGAGCGGGAGGCGAGGGCCGTTGGGGCGGCCCGCCGCCCGGCCAGGCGTGTCTGGCGTTGCGGTCAGTTAACGTCCTGGCTGCAGAGGGGCGTTCGATCGTCGCTGTTGTACGTGAGGCGCTTGCCTCCCGACTCGCCTGTGCCCTCTTCAACCCCGCGGCTAGCGCGCTGATGGCGTTGGCGCCTCAGATGGCTGCCCGAGGGGAGGTGGGGATTCGATAGGACCACCGCAGGGGCTTGGGTTGGGATCGGCGAGACGTCCGGATCAGCGCGACCAGCCACAGGAGACCGATGACTGCGAGGATCGCCAGCCCTGAGTAGCTCAGGACCATCAACATGCGCACTTGGGCAGCCGTCAGCGGGGGAAGCCGGCCTTCAGCGAGGGTTTGGTCCTGCCAGGGTTGGCCGGTCAGCAGCAGCGTCAGCGCCACCGCAAGGGTGTGGGTGGAGTCCCACAGCGCATGCAGTATGGAGACCCCCAAATATGCGGCGAGCACTCTGCCAGTGATGAGGAAATGGTGACGGGTACTGCGAGAAAACAACACGCCACCGAGGATCGCGGTCCACAGGCCGTGACCGAACGGCGCCATCAGTCCCCGCACCAGCTCAGTGCTCACCACGGCACTCAGCGAAAGTCCCTGTTGCGTGATCATCGCCGCCATCGCGTACCCGGCGGACTCCAACGCCGCGAAACCGAGGCCGACCGTCGCGCCCAAGATCATTCCGTCGCGAGTGGATTTGACTTCAAGGTGACGGGTGACGAAAGCCAGCGCCGCTAGTTTCGCCCCTTCTTCGATGAGACCCACAGCGAGGAACACGCCGGCAGACGGATGCAGAAAATAGTTCTCGAGAACCGAAGCGGCCAGTACGCCGAGCACGCCACCGACGATGAAAGTGCGGAACAGCAATTCAGTGGTGATCTCCCCGGAGTCACGCCGGTCAAACGCCCACGCCACGAACGAGACTGGCACGAGAAAACTACCCAAGAGCACGACCGTCGGGATCAGATTGGCATTGCCCGTCACATCGGTGACGACCACAGCCAGCACCCACAACAGCAGCCCTGACCCGAATATGGACAACCATGCTGGCCGACGCCGCATAGTAGCGGCCGACTCACGTCTCACCGTTCAGACCATCCGTCTCTAGCTTCAGTTCAGCGTGTGGGTACCCGGCCATAGTCGATGTATGCCGTCGAGGCGAAGCCAGTCACCATCGAGCCGGCGCGAGCGGAGCCGGCGTCTAACACTCCGGTATGAAAACGCCCGCGGGGATGCGGACGGCGGCGAGTTCGACGTCGACGAGGGCTTTGCGCAGTGTCTTGAAGATGACCGGAGATTGGCGCATGACCTCGGCGACGGCTTGCGGTGCCAGTTCGGGATGTTCGGCGAGCAGCGGCCACTGGTCCGGATAGTCACAGAGCACCTGCACCGCGACGGCCAGCTGGCCGCGCGTGGTGTCGGTTCCTGTGTTGAGCAGGGTGGCGACGAGATTGACCAACTCGTCGTGGTTTAACGCCGCGTGGTCTTCGGCGCCGATGAGCTCAGATATCAGGTCGGAGGGGGGACGAGGCCGTCGCGGTCACAACGGGCTCGCACCTGATACTGCTGGCGGCGCGGGCTCGCGATCTCACAGGGTGAGCCCGGACAGGCCGAACGCGACGCCCACGACGCGCTCACGTGCGCCGGGACGGGGAGGCGCACCTGGCCGTGCCCGACATCCTCGAGTGCCTCGCCGGGCTGGTCGGCGATACCGGCAGGTATCGCGAAGCGGCGCGGCTCTTCGGCGCGGCACAGGCCATTGGCGGCGCCGCGGAGCATCGGGGCGGTCCGCGCGCTTAGGGTCACGCCGGTGCGCCGGTAGTCTGGGGGTGTCGACCGCCCGAAGGCCAGGCGTGTGCTTGCGAACCGGCGCCGTTGTCTTCGGTTGCGCGACTGGGTGATTGCCCGTACGGTTTGGAACTTTGCTCAAAGGAATGCGCATGACCGATCTGAACACCAACACCACGTTGCCTCCTGCGGCGCGCAGGGCGCTGGCGCTGCTCGCCGATCCACCGGCCAAGCCCGATGTCAGCAACGGCTATCTCGATCTGCTCGGCGCCGGTTTGCCGACAGGGACCCCTGCGGTTGAGGCGGTGTTCGCCTCGCCCGTCGGGTCTATGGTCTACGACAACATGCAAGCGCTGATACGCAGGCTGTTCAGCGCCATTCAACAACCCACGGAGTGGTTGAACATCCCGGCCGGCGGGATCGCGCTGGACGTCGGCTGCGGACCCGGTAACGTGACCGCGTCGCTGGCGCGCGCCGCGGGCCCGGACGGGCTGGCCCTGGGCCTCGACATCTCCGAGGCGATGCTGGCCCGCGCGGTGCGCATCGAAGCGGGACCGCAGCTCGGCTTTTTGCGGGCGGATGCGCAACGGCTGCCGCTGCGCGACGAGACGGTCGACGCGGTGGTCTCGATCGCCGTGCTGCAGCTGGTACCGGACCCAGCGGCGGCGCTGGCGGAGATGGCGCGGGTGCTGCGAGCGGGCGGACGGCTGGCCGTGATGGTTCCCACCGCCGGGTGGGCCGCCCGGTTTTGGCGGATGCTGCCGAACATCGGGGCCCACATGTTCGGTGAAGACGAAATCGGCGACATCCTCGAAGAACACGGCTTCACCAGCGTGCGGACAAACAACTTGGGCATTCTCCAATGGGTGCGGGGCAAACGCGGGTAACGCAAACGCGGGTAATGCACCGACTGGCGGCCGCCGCCGGCTGTTCTCGGCCATTTACGTTGGCGCACAGCAGCGACCCTCTACCCGCGGTGCGACCGATCGATTCACCCACCGGCGACCGTTTTCAGCCAATCTTTCTGTCGCAAAACGCACAATCTCGGGGCCAGCCGGATGGGGCGCTGCAGGAGCCGTGAGGAGGACGACACGTCCTAGAAGTCGATTGGGTCAGGCCGGACAACCGAGCGCGGGCTGAGATTAAGGCTGCACACATGTGTCGCGATCGCACTCACCCTAGTCACCCATACGTCATCGTGGGAACGGACGTATTCGATCAGGTTGGCCAGCGCTGCCGCCCGTGACGGTCGCCCGGACAGGAATGGGTGATTGGTCAGCACGAAGCACCCTGCGTCAGCGCGCAAATTTCCACCAGCGACCTGCTGCCGTCGATGTCGAGCTCATACGGATGGTCGGCATCCATCAAGCTGGTCGTAGAGAAACCCCCTGTCGTGTAGAAATTTCGGCGAATGCCAGTTCAGTTCCCACATCGGCGCCCGATAGCCGGCGGAGCGGACGCCGGTGACAGCTTCGAGGATGTCGCAGCCGCGGTCGAGGATCGCGGCCTCCTCCTGTGCCGTCAGCCCTGCCATCTGCTCATGCAGATACCCGTGGTGCGCGATCTCATGGCCATGTCCACGATGGAACGGATGACATCCGGGTAGCGAACGGCAGTGTATCCCGGCACGAAGAATGTCGAGGTAATACCGTGCTTGGCAAGGATTCTCAGCAGTCGCGGTACGCCCGCCAACGGCCCGTAGGCCTGGTGACTGATCGCAGACATGCGATTAGCGCGTTCGGTCCACACGGCCAACATGGTTGACTCGGCGTCGACGTCGAAACTGAACGATGCCGCGGAGCTGGCTCGTCCCGGCCACGCAATAGGTGCTGCCGCAACGCTCATCGGGCGCCGGCGTTCCGTGCCAGGAGCGCGGCGAGCTCATACGCCAGATTGGCCGCGGCGATGCCTGTGATCTCCGCGTGGTCGTAGGCGGGCAACACCTCGACGATGTCCCCGCCCACGAGGTTGAGACCGTCGAAGCCACGCAGAATGCCGAGCAGTTCACGACTGGTCATCCCGCCCACTTCGGGGGTTCCAGTGCCAGGTGCATGCGCGGGGTCGAGCACATCGATGTCGATAGACACATAGAGCGGGTTGTCCGCGATCGTTGTGCGCAACTGCTCGGTGACCTCGGTAATGCTCCGGTGTTCGAACGCCGCGCTGTGTACAACGGTGAAGCCCAGTCCGGCATCGGAGATTAGGTCGTTCGAGGTGTACAGCTGGCCCCGGATCCCAACGTGGGCGCTATGTCCCGGGATGAACAAACCCTCCTCGGCGGCGCGGCGGAATGGGGTGCCGTGTGTGAGCGGTGCGTCGAAGTAGGTGTCCCAGGTGTCGAGGTGTGCGTCGAAGTGAACGAGGGAGACAGGACCGTATCGGCGGTGGTGCGCCCGCAGCAGCGGATAGGCGATGGTGTGGTCGCCGCCGAGCGTGATGAGTCTCGCCCCGCCGCCGATCAGCGCGTACGCCTGATCTTCGATCTCCCGAACGGCGGTCGCGATGTCGAACGGGTTCACGACGAAGTCGCCGGCGTCGACCACCTGCTGGTTGGCGAACGGCGAGACCTGCAGTTCAGGGTGATACGGTCGCAGCACCCGCGAGGACTGCCGGATGTGGGCGGGGCCAAACCGAGCGCCGGGACGATACGTGACGCCGCTGTCGAACGGGATACCGACGACGGCCACGTCGAGGCCGGGCACGTCCTCAAGGCGCGGCAGCCGCGCGAATGTCGACAGGCCGGCGTAGCGCGGCACCACCTGACCGTCGGCCGGCCCGACCGGTGAAATTGCGGTGCCGCTGCCAGTTCTGCTCATACTCTGCATCGTGTTGTCCCTCCGTTGATCTGGATAATCTGGCCGACAAACGCCCGAGTTCCCTGCGAACCAACAGCGCCACCGCAGCGACGATCTCGTCGGGTCCGCCGATGCGCCCTAACGGGATGCTGCGGTGGTACTCGTCGGGCATCTCAGACGGGCTCACCCCGGCGTTGTCGGCGTCGACGCGAAGCTGTGGCCTGTCTATGACACCAGGCGCGATGGCGTTGATGGTGATGTTCTCTGGAGCCAGTTCCCGGCCGAGCGTCTTGGTGAGCGCGATCAACCCGGCCTTCGAGGCGGAACAGGCGGTAGCGTTCGGCCACCCGATCACGCCCCATTCGGAGGAGATGATGACGATGTTGCGCCGGCGACCCTCCAGCCGCCCTGCTCAAGGGCCGCGGCGACGGCGGCTCCGATTCCCGATGCGGACCCGGTGACGACGGCGCTGCGGGTCATGGCGCGGCGGCGGCGCCGGACTCGTCATCGCCGGCCAGGCGCTGCGCGATCGGCGCTTGAATATTTCGGCGGACGCTGAGATAGACCACGAGACCGACGACCGCCAACACAGCGGTGGTCAGCACGCTGGCCCAGTTGATGAACCACGCCTGCCCGGGCTGCGTCCGCGGCCAGGCGACGTTGACCGTTTCGAAGACGATCCATAGTGCGGCGAGGTATGTCACCGGCGCACCCCACCGCCCCAGATTGAACGGGCCCGGCTTCCACTTGCCGGTCAGCCGCGCGACGGCGGCGCCGATCACTGGCACGCCGAACGCGATATAGAAGCCGATGATGTTGAAATTCACCAGCACGCTATAGAACTGGGTTCCGGCCAGTAGCACGAAGACGGTGGCGACCACCCCGGTCAACGCGACGGCGTTGACCGGCAGCCGCTCCGGCCCGGCGAGTCCGCCGAGAACCTTCGACCCCGGCAAGCTGCCGTCGCGGGCGGCTCCCCAGATGCACCGCGACACTGCCGCCTGGACGGCGAGAAAGCACGAGGCGAAACCGATCACGAACATGGCGAGCAGCGGTTTGGTCACGCCGGCACCCAGGTGCGCGGTGAGCGTATCGGAGACGACGTCACCCGATTGGGCTGCGATGACGTGCGGCAGATCCGGGATCGCCAAGATCAGTGCCGCACTGGAGAAGATCACCAACAGCCCGACGAGGAGCAAACCGAGAATTATCGCCCTCGGCACGTTGCGTTCAGGTTCCTCGACCTCCTCGGCGACCGATCCGGCGGCCTCGAAACCCAGGAAGGACCACCCCACATACGCAATCGCCAGCAGCATCGGTCCCGACGTCCACGATGCCGCTCCGGGAATTCCCCCCGTGGAGAACAGCGCGGAGAACGGGTTCTCCCGATAGAACAGCAGCAGTACCGCCCCGAGCCCAACCGAGCCGACAACTTCGCATGCGATGCTCGCGATCACCATGATTTTGAGGACTTTCCGGCCAACCATGTTCACGGCGCTGCCGACCGCGATGACGCCGACGGCGACCGAGGCGAGCTGCCAGCGACTTGGCTGGCTGACGCCGAAAATCTGCAGCAGGAAACCGCTGGCGGCATACGACACTGTGCCCATGGCGATCGTCAAACCCCACATATAGGCCCAGGCCGCGACCCACCCCCACGTAGTGCCCCGCACGTGGCGAGACCACTGGTAGACACTCCCGGCGTAGGGCCAGCGCGACGCCAACTCCCCGAAGACAGCCGCGACCAGCAGCTGGCCGACTAACACAATGGGAAAGGCCCAGAAGAACTTCGGCCCTGCGGCGAACAACCCGAGCGTGAAGATCGCGTAGACCGCGGCAATCGGGGACACATCGGCGAACGCCAGGGACAGCGCCGACCTGAAGTTGAATCCGCGAAGGAGCTGTGGGGGCGAGCCGGGCGCCGCGACGGTCTCTTTCTCGATCGGGCGGGCCATGTAATGCTCCTGTCACCTGTCGTTGAGCCGAACTCTGAGCGTGGCGTCCGCCAAACGGAAGTAGCCGTTCATCTAGATCCAGTGGAAACACTCATACGATCGTCTACGCTAGAAGGGCCGTGGCACCTACTCGCCGCCGAGAAAGCGCCGCGTGCGCGGCCGACCAGCCAATTTCGTCGGGGCGACGACCGAATACAACCGAGTGACCGCGTGTTGCGGGCCGATGAACATCGGCTGGCACGGGCTGCTTCGCTACCAAGTACAACGAAAGCGACCGCGAATGGTGTGCCGGGTTTCCGATCTGGTGAACACACCGCACCTGCGATTGGAAGTGAAAGCCGGGGCCGGCGGTCTGGACACGCCGGTGGTGTGGGCGCAGACCTCCGACCTGGAAGAGCCCTGGTCGTGGTTGGCCGGCGGTGAGCTGCTCATGAAGAACGGCAGAACTCTGCCGGAGTCGTCCCGCGGCCAAACGGCGCTGATCCGCGGACTGGTCGACAACGGAATGTGCGGCCTCGTCATCGGGTTGGACGCCGCCACTCCGGAACTCACCATGGCCGCGACTACCCTCGCCGACGCCCTGCAATTCCCGGTGATGGCCGTTCCCTATTCCGTCGGATTTTCAGCGATCGGGCGCGCTGTTGCCAACGCGGGAGGAGACGGCGGCCGCGTCGCAGCGACCGAGCGCGTATACAACATCATTCGGCAATCAGTGACTCGTCCTCGGCCGGCCAACGTCCTGACCCAGCTGGGCCGCGATTTGTCGTGTCGGTTCGCGGTCCTCGACCCGACGACCGGCGAGGTCGCCCTGGACGACTCGGACCCGCTGCCGGCGGATCTGCGCCTCGCCGTCGTGCAGGAGATCGCTGCCCGGCGCGGTGCGGTTCCGGGCGTGCTACACGTTTTGGCGGGATCGCTGGCAGGTCTGGTTGTGGTGGTGCCCGACGAAGAGCCCACCGTCCTGGTCGCTTACGAATTCCGCTCGACGCCCACGGATCTGGTTCAGCTCCAACACCTCGCATCCGCGGTGGCCGTGTTGTTGGGGCAGCAGAACGTGCGCCGCGAACACGACCGGAGAATCGGCGCCGAGATCATGGCCCAGCTCTGCGGCGGCAGGATGGGTCCAGCAGAGGCAGACAACCAGCTGGCCGAGCGCGGGCTGCGGGCCAACGAGTGCGCCGTCGTTGCAGCCAGCGGTGCCTCTCCGGCTGGTGAGGGGCAACTGCACCTCAGCCTGGGTCGTCGCGGCGTGCCGCATCTAGTTCTTCGCCGCGGGCATCTGTTATACGCGCTGATGCCGGTCACCGACGTCTCGCTGACGGCGCTGCAGCACCGGCTCGGTGCCCAGACGATAATCGGGATCAGCGATCCACTGACCCGGCCCGCACGTGCCCCGGCAGCGGTGCGGGAAGCGACATGGGCTGTCAGGGTTGCCGAGACGGCATCTGATCGGATCGCACGTTACGCCGACGCGACGATGTTGTCGGTGTTGCGGGACACCGACGAAGCCCAGGTCGTCGTCGACCGGGTACTCGGCGGGCTGATGGCGTACGACACCCGTCATTCGAGCGAACTGGTCAGGACCCTCGATCACTATTTGCAGTGCGGCAGATCCTGGGTGCGAACGGCTGCCGTTCTTGGCGTGCATCGCCAAACGGTGGTCTACCGGATCCAGCGAATCGAGGAAATCACGGGTCGTAAGATCGCCGAAACAGCCACGATCGCGGAATTCTGGTTAGCGTTGCGCGCCAAAGATTTTCTGACGGTGCCTCGTTGACACGACCTCAGGCACGCAACTACGCAATCCACCTGACGACGCCCGGCACGGCCGCGCGAGGATGGCCCAAGTTCCGTGGAACTTCGGCGGCGGTCCGGTGAGCAACAGGCTGCGCTCACCTGGTCATTGTGCACGTGGGGCCCGACAAATTCCTCGGCGTCAGATCCGCTCATTTCCAGAGCACATGGACGAACCACCTGCTCGACGAGATCCCTTTACTGGAACCGAATATCGAGCACTCCAGCACGAGGCCATTGTGGACGCGATATTGGCCGGCGCGGCGAGCATGGCCGAACACATCGAGGGGATCGCCGCCCTGCTCAGGGCGTTCCTGAGCCGGGTCGGGGCCCATCTCGACGGATCAGGCGGTCAGGCCACCATCGACGGCGATGCTGTTGCCGGTGACCCAGCGGCCGCCGTCCGAGGCGAGGAACCCGACGACGTCGGCGATGTCTTCGGGCTGACCGATCCGGCCCATCGGCGTCCGC
>JAOPWC010000203.1 GCA_025965895.1 Mycobacterium sp. | reverse complement strand
CGGCGGCGGGGCAGGACGCGGCGGGGGGGCGCCGGTGCGTTCGTCACGCGGCCCGCGTGCCGGGCCCCCGCGGTCGTGCCCGGGGCGAGCAGGGGCACGGTCGGCCCCCGGTCCCTGGTGGACGTCAGAGGCTGACCTGTCTGGGCGTTCTCCGCTACTCACTGGCCGTGCGGGCGCCGTTGCGGGCCGTTCGGGTGCCACGCGAGCCCTTGGGGGGACGCACCGCGCCGAGCACATACGACTTGACCAAGTGATTCCAGCTGCAGGTCCGGCATACCTCCACCACGTGAACGGAAAATTCTGCGAACCGGGTGGCCAGCAGCACCAATTCCTCTGCGGTGCGGGCTGAACCCGAAACCGCGCCGAGGTGCTCGCCGAACACCCATGACACCAGCGTCAGTTGCTCTTTGCGACAGATCGGGCACATGACCGAACTGGGCTTGCCGTGGTACTTGGCAGCCCGCAGCAGGTAGGGGTTCGCGTCACAAACCTCCGTGACGCCAGTGCGCCCGGAGTACACCTCGGCCAGCAGTGAGCGGCGCCGAAGGGCATAGTCCACCACCTGTCGCTGCAGTCGCACGTGACCAGACTACGTGGGCCCCGGCACGCTCAATGCCCGGACCGGGGAGCCGCCCGGACGGGTTTGCGGTCTGGTCTGCGGTGTTACCCCATCAAACTCACAGGCCACCTCTTACGATCTTCGTCGTGGCGACGCGGCGATCTGCTGGCACCCGGGCAAAGGACAGCGACCGGAACAACACCTGTCGGGTGCTGGACACCGCGCTCGGCGAGGGGCAGCTGTCGATGGAGGAACACCGCCAGCGGGTCGGCGCCGCCACGAACGCCGCCACGTTGGGCGAACTCCAGTCACTCGTCGATGATCTGCAGACGTCGAATGCGCCGGTGACGATGCCCATGTTGAAGCGGGCGTCCCGGCTGAACACCGGCGGCTGGGGCATGCGGATCGCCGTCGGAGTCGTGTTGGTGTTGCTCGGCGTCGGCATCGGCTGGGGTATCTACGGCAGCGGCAGCAGCGGTTCTCCGTTCAGCTTCAGTGTCGCCGATCCTGGAGCCCAACCCGACGGCGTCACGCCGGTGGTGCTGACACCGCCGAGGCAACTGCAGTCGCTGGGCGGACTCCGCGGGCTTACCGAGCAGGCCCGCAAGAAGTTCGGCGACACGATGGGCTACCGGATGCTGGTGTATCCCGACTACGCGGTGATCGACCGCGCGGATCCGAACGACGATCGTCGGAAATTCAGCTACACCTACAGAGGCGGTTGGGGCAGTCCGAGGACTTCCGCGAAGAGCAGCGACGACGCGGTCGTCGACCTGGGTGCGTTCGACCCGAAGGCGGTGGTGGGCATCCTGCGGGGCGCCCCCGAGACGCTCGGAATCAAGCCGGCCGACGTCAAGAGCACCTACCTGATCCTCGAGCCGTCGAGAGACCCGACCGCGCCGGCGACGTTGTCCGGGTCGGTGTACGTGTCGAGCGACTTCGGCAGCGGTTACATCCAAATCGACGGCGCGGGCAACGTCGAGCAGGTCAACTACCCGTCATGAGTGACGCGATGCCGCCGTCTCACATTCGCGGGCTAACCACCCGGTATAGCGCCGAATATATCGGCGCGATACTGTTTCACGAGGTGTCGAAGCGTCGTAACGGCGGAGCAAAGGAGGTGACTCGGTGCTGGAGCTCGCCATCCTCGGACTTCTGCTCGAGTCCCCGATGCACGGCTACGAGCTGCGGAAACGCTTGACGGGTTTACTCGGCGCATTCCGGGCGTTCTCCTACGGTTCGCTGTATCCGGCTCTGCGCCGGATGCAACTGGACGGGTTGATCGCCGAGGACGCCGCCCCGGAGGGCACCCCGGTGAGGCGCCGAGGGCGACGGGTCTACCGCCTGACCGACCCCGGCCGGCAGCGCTTTACCGAGCTCGTCGCCGACACCGGTCCGCAGAACTACACCGACGACGGCTTCGGCGTGCACCTGGCCTTCTTCAACCGCACCCCCGCCGAAGCGCGGATGCGGATCTTGGAGGGGCGGCGCCGCCAGGTCGAGGAACGGCGCGAAGGCCTGCGCGAAGCCCTGGCGCGGGCCAGTAGCTCATTTGACCGCTACACCCGTCAGCTTCATCAGCTCGGGCTGGAATCCAGCGAGCGAGAAGTCAAATGGCTCAATGAATTGATTGCCGCGGAACGGGTCGCGCAGGGCCGCGCCGAACAATGACCCTCCGCGGGGGTAGTGACATGACTATGGGTAGGAGTAAGGAGAACCGCACATGACTGGGAACAAGACCGGCGCCGCCGGGACCGTGCGCGTCGCGATCGTCGGCGTCGGCAACTGCGCGTCCTCACTGGTTCAAGGTGTGCAGTATTACCAGGACGCCGATGAGAACTCGTCAGTGCCGGGCCTGATGCATGTGCGCTTTGGCCCGTACCACGTGCGCGACGTGAAGTTCGTCGCCGCGTTCGATGTCGACGCGAAGAAGGTGGGGTTCGACCTGTCGGAGGCCATCTTCGCCTCGGAGAACAACACCATCAAGATCGCCGACGTACCGCCTACCGACGTGGTGGTGCAGCGAGGCCCGACCCTCGACGGGATCGGCAAGTACTACGCGGACACCATCGAACTGTCCGACGCCGAGGCAGTGGACGTGGTCAAGACCCTGCGGGATGCGCAGGCGGACGTGCTGGTCTCCTATCTGCCCGTCGGTTCTGAAGAGGCGGACAAGTTCTACGCACAGTGCGCGATCGACGCGGGGGTGGCCTTCGTCAACGCGTTGCCGGTGTTCATCGCGTCCGATCCGGTGTGGGCCAAGAAGTTCGAAGACGCCGGCGTACCGATCGTGGGCGACGACATCAAGAGCCAGGTCGGCGCCACCATCACTCACCGCGTGCTGGCTAAGCTGTTCGAGGACCGCGGCGTGCAGCTGGACCGCACGATGCAGCTCAATGTCGGCGGCAACATGGACTTCCTCAACATGCTCGAGCGGGAGCGGCTGGAGTCCAAGAAGATCTCGAAGACGCAGGCCGTGACGTCGAACCTGCAGAAGGAGTTCAAGACCAAGGACGTCCACATCGGGCCGTCCGATCACGTCGGCTGGCTCGACGACCGCAAGTGGGCGTACGTGCGACTCGAAGGCCGCGCGTTCGGCGACGTGCCGCTGAACATGGAGTACAAGCTCGAGGTGTGGGACTCGCCGAACTCGGCAGGCGTTATCATCGATGCGGTGCGCGCGGCGAAGATCGCCAAGGACCGCGGGTGGGGCGGCCCGATCATTCCGGCCTCGGCGTACCTGATGAAGAGCCCGCCGCAGCAGATGCCGGACGACATCGCGCGCGCCGAGCTGGAGCAGTTCATCAGGGGCTAGCCTGCTGGTGTGGGCCACGACGACGAGCTGGCCGAGCTTTCGGAGTTCGCGTTACTGGACGAGAACGCCCGGCAATCCGGCGTTACCGGCGCGCTGCCGCCCGTCGAACGCCTCGACGTCGGCCCGGTCAGTGCGTTGCGGTGGGGAGCCGGGGCGCCGCGTGTGGTGTTCGTGCACGGCGGCGGCCAGAATGCGCACACCTGGGACACGGTGATCGTCGGACTCGGCGAGCCGGCGCTGGCCGTGGACCTGCCGGGGCATGGCCGTTCGGCGTGGCGGCAAGACGGCGACTACGGTCCGCGGCGAAACGCCGAGACCCTTGAACCCGTACTGCGGCAACTGGCGCCCGCTCCCGCGTTGGTTGTCGGGATGTCGCTGGGCGGGCTGACGGCGATCCGGTTGGCCGTTACCGCGCCGGACCTCGTGCCCGAACTCGTGCTCGTCGACGTCACCCCGTCCGCACCTGACCGGCACACCGAGATGACCGCCGCGCAGCGCGGCACCGTGTCCCTTGTGCAGGGGGAGCGCATCTTCCCCAGTTTTCAGGCGATGCTCGACGTGACGATCGCGGCCGCGCCGCATCGAGATCGGGAATCGTTGCGACGCGGCGTGTTCCACAACTCCAAGCGCCTCGATGACGGTACCTGGACATGGCGGTACGACTCAATTCGCAGGGGCGAAGGCTTCGCCGGGCTGTGGGACGACGTGCCGAGCCTCGCCACACCCACCACGTTGGTACGCGGCGCAGACTCCCGGTTCGTGTCCGACGGGGACGCCGACGAATTCGCCCGCACCGCACCGGGCTTTCGCGGTGTGCACATCGTCGCCGACTCCGGGCATTCGGTCCAAGGCGACCAGCCGCTGGCTCTGATCGACATCCTTCGCCGAGTGCTGGCCGGCGCTAACGTAGCGGAGTGACCTTTCCCATTCGAATTGGCGTGCAGATACAGCCGCAACACTCACCGACATACGACCACATCCGTGATGCCGTCGAGCGGTGCGAGGACATCGGTGTTGACATCGCGTTCAACTGGGATCATTTCTTCCCGCTCTACGGTGATCCGGACGGTCCACATTTCGAATGCTGGACGATGTTGGGCGGCTGGGCTGAGCAGACGTCGCGGATCGAGTTCGGTGCGCTGGTGACGTGTAACTCGTATCGCAATCCTGAGTTGCTTGCCGACATGGCGCGCACCGTCGACCACATCGCGGGCGGCAGGCTCATTCTCGGCATCGGCGCGGGCTGGAAACAGAAGGACTACGACGAGTACGGCTACGAGTTCGGCACCGCCGGCAGCCGGTTGCGGGAGCTCGCCGCGGCGCTGCCGAGAATCGAATCGCGGTTTAAGAAGCTCAATCCGCCTGCTACGCGCGAGATTCCGATGCTCATCGGCGGTCAGGGCGAGCAGAAGACGTTGCGGCTGGTGGCCGAGCATGCCGACATCTGGCACGGGTTCGTCGACCGGCAGGCGTATCCGCGGAAAGCGGAGGTGCTGGCCGGGCACTGCGCGGCGGTGGGACGCGATCCGGCCACCATCGAACGCTCCGCCGGTGTGCAGGGCGGCGCAGGGCTTGATGCGCTGCTCGCGGAGGCCGACGGGTTGGCCGACCTGGGCGTGACACTGCTGACCGTCGGCGCGAGCGGGCCGGACTACGACCTGACACAGGCGGAGGCGTTGTGCCGGTGGCGGGATCGCCGCACGGCTAGCTCCGGTTGAGTTCACGCGGCAGCCAAAACCTCCGGTTGGCTTCTGGCCTGTGGTTAGGGTCGTCGTGTGAACCATCGTGTCGGCGCGCGAGTGAGGGCGGGTGCGCTGGCGCTGGTGGCTCTTGTTTCCCTCGGGCTCGCGGTGGCGCCCTCCGCCGCCGCCGATCAGTGCGCCCCACCCGGGGTGGACCGCGCGAGCGCGCTGCCCACGAATCTGGCCAAGGCCGCCAAGGGTCCCGCCGATAACCGGTACACCACCGCGACCGCAGAGCCGCTCAACGCGGTGAACCTCGGCGCGCTCGGGCTAAGCACGCCCGGCACGCTGGTCGTCGGCACGCTGTCCGACGCACCGCCGAGCGTGTGCATCAACTCCAAGGGCCAGTTCACGGGGTTCGACAACGAGTTGCTGCGGGCGGTGGCCGACAAGCTCGGGTTGCGTATTCAATTCGTAGGCACCGAATTCGCCGGTCTGCTGGCGCAAGTGGCGTCTCGGCGTTTCGATGTGGGCTCCTCATCGATCACTACGACGGACGCGCGGCGGCGGACGGCCGGGTTCACCAACGGCTACGACTTCGGCTACTTTTCGGTTGTCGTCCCGCCCGGCTCGCCGATCACCGGGTTCGACAAGCTTGGCGGCGGGCAGCGCATCGGCGTCGTGCAGGGCACTGTCCAAGAAGATTACGTCGTCAACACCCTGCACCTGCAGCCCGTCAAGTACCCGGATTTCAACACGGTCTATGCGAGCCTGAAGACACGGCAGATCGACGCGTGGGTGGCGCCGTCGCAGCAGGCGCTGGGTGCCGTCAAATCCGGCGATCAGGCCATGATCGTCGAAAACACCTTCAGCCTGGACAATTTCGTAGCCTGGGCGGTGGCCAAGGAGAACCAGCCGCTGATCGACGCGTTGAACTCCGGGCTTGATGCGGTCGTCGCCGAAGGCACGTGGTCGCGGCTGTATTCGGAATGGGTGCCGCGCGCGTTGCCACCGGGCTGGAAGCCCGGCTCCAAGGCTGCCCCATATCCGCAGGTGCCCGATTTCGCGGCGATCGCGACAAGTCATCAGCCGCGCGCGCTGACCGCGCCGGCACCGAGGTCCACGCTGGCGCAACTGACGGACGCGTTCTTCAACTGGACCCTCTACAAGCAGGCGATACCCGATCTGTTCGAGACCGGGCTGCCCAACACGCTGATCCTGACGATCAGTGCCGGCATCATCGGCTTGGCGCTGGGGATGGTGTTGGCCGTGGCGGGAATTTCCCGTTCCCGGTGGCTGCGCTGGCCTGCCCGGGTCTACACCGACATCTTCCGGGGGCTGCCGGAAGTGGTGATCATTCTGTTGATCGGGCTCGGCGTGGGGCCCGTCGTGGGTGGGCTGACGGGCAACAACCCTTACCCCCTTGGCATCGCCGCGCTGGGCCTCATGGCCGGCGCGTACGTCGGGGAGATCTTCCGCTCCGGCATCCAAAGCGTGGAGGCCGGGCAGATGGAGGCGGCACGCGCGCTCGGGTTCAGCTATCGCCGGTCGATGCGGTTGGTGGTGGTGCCGCAGGGCGTGCGACGGGTGCTGCCGGCCTTGGTGAACCAATTCATCTCCCTGCTGAAGGCGTCCGCGCTGGTGTACTTCCTGGGCCTGGTCGCAGGGCAGCGCGAGCTGTTTCAGGTGGGCCGTGACCTGAACGCACAGACCGGCAGCCTGTCGCCATTGGTGGCGGCTGGCCTGTTCTACCTCGCGCTGACCATCCCGTTGACGCATCTGGTCAACTACATCGACGCGCGGCTGCGCAGCGGCCGGACTCAGGCCGAGCCTGAGGACCCGCTGGCGCCGGTGGCCCAGCCGTCGCCGGAGATGGTGTAGCTGATGACACACACCACTCGGCCGGAGCCGGTGTCGTTGTCAGGCAAGGACATTCATCTGTCGTTCGGAACGACCGCGGTGCTGCGCGGCGTCGACGTCGACGCTTCGGCGGGCAGCACGGTCGCGGTGATCGGTCCTTCGGGGTCAGGTAAGTCGACGCTGCTGCGCACGCTCAACCGGCTCTACGAGCCAGACCGTGGGGACATCCTGATCGACGGGCGATCGGTGCTTCATGACAATCCGGATGAGCTGCGCCAGCGGATCGGGATGGTGTTCCAGAACTTCAACCTGTTCCCGCACCGCAGCGTCATCGACAACGTGATGCTCGCGCCGCGCAAGCTGAAGCGGCTGTCCCGGAACGAGGCCCGCGCGCTGGCGCTGGACCAGCTCGACCGAGTGGGGCTGCGGCATAAGGCCGACGTCCGTCCGGCGACGTTGTCCGGAGGGCAGCAACAGCGGGTCGCGATCGCGCGGGCGCTGGCGATGACGCCGCGGGTGATGTTCTTCGACGAGCCCACGTCGGCGTTGGATCCCGAACTTGTCAAGGGCGTCCTCGCGTTGATCGCCGACCTCGGCGAGGAGGGCATGACGATGATCGTCGTCACCCACGAAATGAGGTTCGCCCGGTCAGCCTCGGACGCAGTCGTGTTCATGGACCACGGCCACGTGGTGGAATCGGGACCCCCTGAGCAGATCTTCCAGGCCGCCGAAACCGTACGACTCCAGCGGTTCCTGTCGCAGCTGCTGTAGGGCTGTTAAGCGCACCGAGAATCGTCCAAGCATGCCAACCTGTCAGGCCAAGACAGGTTAGACTGGCGAATTATGGTGGAGACCGAGGAGCAGGTCACCGAACTCGCCGAAGGGCTGCACCGGGTCCTGTCGAAGTTAGTGTCTGTCCTGCGGCGCGGGGACACCAGCAGGGTCGCCACGGGCGACCTCACGTTGGCGCAGCTGTCCATCCTCGTCACGCTGATCGACCGCGGTCCCATCCGGATGACCGAGTTGGCGGCCCACGAACGAGTGCGCACGCCCACCACCACCGTGGCGATCCGGCGCCTGGAGAAGCTCGGACTCGTGCAGCGGTCGCGCGACCCGTCCGATCTGCGCGCTGTGCTGGTCGACATCACGCCACGCGGCCTGGCTGTGCATCGCGAGTCGCTGGCCAACCGGCGCGCGGCGTTGGCGGCGATGCTCGCGCAGCTCAGCGACGACGACCTGGACACGCTGACGAAGGCGTTGGCTCCGCTGGAGCGCCTGGGCGGGCAATCGAACCAGTCCTCCAGTGTCGGGAGTCGACTCGGGGGTTCCATCGGGCATGCGACGAAGCTCGGGGGCACAGGGGGTGCTTCGATCTGAGCGGCATCGACCACCCGATCCTGGCCAATCGGCGCCCTCGCCGGCATCCGTAACCACTGCCGGCGAACTCATGACTCGCGACACCAGGCACGGTTACGCGGCCGGCGGTCAGCCGAGCCAGTCAAGCACCGCCGCGGCCGTCCATGACTGCTGCATGCTGCCAAGCGGTTCCCCGGTGAACGGCTCGTAATACTCGGCAAACGTTCCGTCGCTCGCCTGGCGCAGCCCCTCGCGGCGCAGAATCTGCGATCGCTCCGACCAGCCGCGGCGCGCGAATGCCCACGACAACAGCCACGTCATCACCGGCCACACCGGTCCCCGCCAGTATTCGCGCGGGCGAAAGTCCCGCGACACCGGCGAGGTCGACGGAACCAGCCCGAACTTCAGGTCCGGGTGACCGCAGAATCGCGGGCCCTCCAGCAGCCGCAACAGTGTCCGCTCGCGGTCATGAGGCAGCCCGCCGCACAGCAGCGGCGCGAACTGCGCCACCGTTTCCGTCGCCACCCATTTCTCGGCACGCACATCGAAATCTCTCGCTGCACCGGTTCTTGCGTCGGTGGTATCGATGACCCCCGCGCGGAATCGCTCCGCCCACGAGTACAAGTCGCGAACGTCGGCGTGGGGCCGACGGTAGTCCTCGCCGATGACCGCCAGCACCTCGCAGGCCACCGAGAAGATCGCCGAGACGAACACATCCTCCACAATGAAACTCATCACCTTCGGCAGCAGTTCATCGTCGTAACAGACCGACTTCATCTCCTCCACCAGCCGCAGATACCGGTCGTACTCGGTGTCCGACGGGCGCTGCGACGGGTCCATCACGATCACGTTGTCTTCGCGCCTGTACTCCGGCACCTTTCCCGGATGCACGTTCGCGTAGGCCGCATCCCACCGCGGCGAGTTGTCCATACCGGATTCCCAGCCGTGGTACAGCGTGATCCGGCCGCGCTCGCGCTGGTCGCGTGCCTCGGCAAGCCAGCGGTGCCAGCGGACGAGGTCGTCCCAGCGCCGGTCGAGGAACGCCTCCGCGACCTGCCGGGTGGAGCGCCCGCGACGGCGGGCGTGGTCGAGAATGCGCTGTACCGCGATCGCGTGTACCGGCGGCTGAGTGATTCCGGACGTGTTCCGGTGTTGCGGCGCTTTCGCCGCCAGGGCCGAGCAGGCCCAGCGAGCAGGGCCGGGGAAGTAGCCGTCGCCGCCCTTGGCGAACACGATGTGCGGGATCATGCCGTTGGACCACTGCGCCGAGAGCAGGGTATCGAGCTCGACGACCGCCCGTTCCACACTCAACGGCGCCAACCCCACTGCGACAAACGCCGCGTCCCAGCTCCACATATGCGGGTACAGCAGCGGCGCCGCCGTCGTCATCACCCCCAGATCATTGCCACGCAACAAGTACGCCGCGCGGGCGGCGAGTTGCGTCGGCGAAAAGCTCGGATCGGGTGCCATCGTTTCTATGATGCGGCGAGGCGGGCGATCGCGCGACGCGACGATAGGGTGACCGACATGCCGACCGCGCTCATCACGGGGGCTTCCGGCGGACTCGGCGCCGCAATCGCCACCGCCCTCGCTCCGACGCACACCCTGCTGCTCGGCGGCCGGCCGTCGGCCCGCCTCGACCGAGTCGCCGAGAGGCTCGGTGCCACCACATGGCCGCTCGACCTCGCTGACACCGAGTCGCTGGCCGCCAGCGCCGAGGTGATCGACGAGCTGGACGTCTTGGTGCACAACGCCGGTGTCGCGTTCCCCGACCGCCTCGCGGACTCCAGTATCGACGACTGGCGAGAGACATTCGAAGTCAACGTGATCGGTGCCGTGGCCCTGACTCAGGCGCTGCTGCGTGCACTGCGCCGTGCCGAGGGCCAGGTGATTTTCATCAACTCCGGTGCGGGTCTCAATGCGCTGCCCGGCATGGCGTCCTACTCGGCGAGCAAGTTCGCGTTGCGGGCCTTCGCAGATGCCCTGCGCGCCGAAGAGCCGGCGCTGCGCGTCACCTCGGTGCATCCTGGCCGGGTCGCCACCGAAATGCAGCGCCAGCTCCGCGAGTTCGAAGGCGGTGACTACGACAAATCCGCCTATCTCAGACCCGAAACGGTCGCCGACAGCGTCGCGAAGGTGGTCTCGACACCGCCAGACGGCCACGTGCACCAGGTGATCATCCGGCACCGCGATAGTGGCTAGACCACGAGGTTGACCAGGCGGCCGGGCACCACGATGACCTTCCTCGGCGTGGCCCCGGCAAGGAATGCCACCACCTTCTCGTCGGCCAGCGCAGCGACTTCGACGGCATCGGCGTCGGCAGCGGCAGCGACGGTGACGTGGCCCCGCACCTTGCCGTTGACTTGGACCGGGTACTCCACCGACTCGTCGACGAGGTACTGCGGATCAGCCTCCGGGAACGGCCCGTGCGCCAGCGATTCGCCGTGTCCCAGCCGCCGCCACAGCTCTTCGGCCACGTGCGGCGCCACCGGCGCGACCATAAGCACCAGCGGCTCGACCGCAGCACGCGGGACCGCCCCGCGGTACTGCTTGGTGAGGTGGTTGGTGTACTCGATCAGCTTGGCCACCGCGGTGTTGTTGCGCAGTGCCGCGTAGTCTTCGGCCACGCCAGCGATCGTGCGGTGCATCAGCCGCAACGTATCGCGGTCCAACTCCACGTCGTCAACCCTCGGCCGGCCGCTGTGTTCGTCGATCGCCAGCCGCCACACCCGCTGCAGGAAGCGGTACGCGCCGACGACGTCCTTGGTGGCCCATGGCCGCGACGCCTCCAACGGACCCATCGACATCTCGTACACCCGCAGCGTGTCGGCGCCGTAGTCGTCGCAGATCTCGTCGGGCGACACCGAGTTCTTCAGGCTCTTGCCGATCTTGCCGAACTCCTGGAACACCTCGATCTCACCATCGGGGCCCGAATAGGAGAACCCGCCGTCGCGCTCGGTGACCTCCGCCGCGGGGACGTAGGCGCCGCGCGCGTCGGTATAGGCGTAGGCCTGGATGTAGCCCTGATTGACCAACCGCCGGTACGGCTCTCGGGAAGTGATGTGGCCCAGGTCATAGAGCACCTTGTGCCAGAACCGCGAGTACAGAAGATGCAGCACCGCGTGTTCTACCCCGCCGACATAGAGGTCCACCCCGCCGGGATCATCGGGACCGTGCTCTTCGGGCCGCGGTCCCATCCAGTACGCCTCATTCTCTTTGGCGCAAAACCGTTCTGAATTCAGGGGGTCCGTGTAGCGCAGTTCGTACCACGAGCTGCCCGCCCACTGCGGCATCACGTTGGTGTCGCGGGTGTAGGTCTTGCGCCCGTCCCCGAGATCAAGTTCGACGTGCACCCAGTCCGTGGCCTTGGCCAACGGCGGCGACGGTTCGGTGGCTGCATCGTTCGGATCGAACAACACCGGTGAGTAGTCCGGGATGTCGGGCAACACGACCGGCAGCTCCGACTCCGGCAACGGGTGCGGGCGTCCGTTGCTGTCATAGACGATCGGGAACGGCTCGCCCCAGTATCGCTGCCTCGCAAAAAGCCAGTCCCGCAGCTTGTATTCGACTCGGGCACGCCCGCGCCCGTCAGCCTCCAGCCGCCGCGTCATCGTCTGCTTGGCAGCCGCTACGTCCAAGCCGTTGAGGTAATCAGAATTGACCACCGGGCCGTCGCCCACGTAGGCGCCCTGCGACACGTCGCCGCCTGCGATGACTTCGATGATCGGCAGGCCGAATTCCGTCGCGAATTCCCAGTCTCGCTGATCATGGCCCGGCACCGCCATGATCGCGCCGGTGCCGTATCCGGCCAGCACGTAGTCGGCGATGAAGATCGGCATCCGCTCACCGTTGGCCGGGTTGGTCGCGTAGCTGCCGAGGAACGCGCCAGTCTTGGTCTTGCTCTCCTGGCGTTCCAGATCCGATTTCGCCGCGATCGACCGACGGTATGCGCCGACCGCTTCCGCGGGCGTGGCTTCACCGAACGTCCAGCGCGGATCGACGGCGTCGGGCCAGTCGGCGGCAGTCAGCAGGTCGACGAGCTTGTGCTCCGGTGCCAGAACGAGATACGTGGCGCCGAACAGCGTGTCGGGGCGGGTGGTGAACACCTCGATATCGACATGGTCGCGCTGATCGGTGCGCGCCCCGAACAACGCCGCCGCCCCGGCCGAGCGGCCGATCCAGTTGCGCTGCATGGTCTTGACCTTCTCGGGCCAGTCCAGCAGATCGAGGTCTTCGAGCAACCGGTCAGAGTATGCGGTGATCCGCATCACCCACTGCCGCAGCCGCTTCCGGAACACCGGGAAGTTGCCGCGTTCGCTTCGGCCGTCAGCGGTGACCTCCTCGTTGGCCAGCACCGTGCCGAGGCCGGGGCACCAGTTCACGACGGCGTCTGCTCGGTACACCAGCCGATAGGAATCGACGACATCGGCCCGCTCACCCGGCGACAGCGCGGCCCAGTCTCGACCGTCATCCGATTGGCGTGCGCCGGAATCGAATTCGGCCACGAGCTCGGAGACCGGGCGCGCCTTGTTCGCTATCGGGTCATACCAAGCGTTGTAAATCTGCAGGAAGATCCACTGGGTCCACTTGTAGTACTCGACGTCTGTCGTCGAGAAGCTCCGGCGCGAATCGTGCCCCAAGCCCAACCGGCCCAGCTGCCGACGAAAGTTGATGATGTTGGCCTCGGTCCGCGTCCGCGGATGGGTGCCGGTTTGGATGGCGTACTGCTCCGCCGGCAGGCCGAACGCGTCGAAGCCCAACGCATGCAGCACGTTGCGGCCGATCATCCGGAAGTATCGGCCGTACACGTCGGTGGCGATGTAGCCCAGCGGGTGGCCGACGTGCAGCCCCTCGCCCGACGGGTACGGGAACATGTCCTGGACGAACATCTTGTCTTCGGGGACCGCCGAGCCGTCGGACGGCGCCAGGGACCCGACCGGGTTGGGCACGTGGAAGGTGCCCATCTTCTCCCAGTTCTGCTGCCAGGCCCGCTCGATCTCGCCCGCCAGTTCCGCTGTGTAACGGAACGGGGGGGCGTCAGCCTCGGCGTCGGCGGCGCTGGGCAGCGCTGTCGAGGCGGCGGTCGGGGATTCGGTCACGTCAACAGGGTAATCAGCGGCGCTCGCAGGCTGCCGGCTGCCGGAGGAGGTCTCGGTTGGGTTGCGGAGCGGTCAGAGGTTGGTCCCGGGGCTGGTGGTGCCAAAGTGACAGTTGTTACTTTTGTGCACTGGCAGGAACACCTGCGGGTCGGCGCGCAAGGAAGGGGTCGGGCGATGCTGGACAAGGCCCGGGCATGGCTGGCGGTTGCCGGCGCAACGGCGACGGGACTGGCCGCTGTGATCGGCTTCGGCGGCGCCAGCGCGGGGGCCGAACCGGTGCTACCGATACCGCCCTCGCCTGCCACTGTCACCCAGACAGTCGCAGGCATCCCGGTGACCGGTGCCCCAATTGCCGCCGCAGCGGCGCCGATCGGTCCCGCCGCGCCGCTCGCTCCCGCTGCCAACTCGGTGCTGGGTGGCACTCCACTTCAGCCGGGCACCACGACCGCCGGCCAGGCCGTTCAGTCGGCCGTGCCCGACGTGCAGCCGACGTTGGTCCCGGCGACCTCGGGCACGCTGACGGACTACTTCAAGAGCAAAGGCGTCAAACTCGAGCCGCAGCGCGCGCAAGATTTCAGAGCGCTGAATGTCACTCTCCCGATGCCGCCGGGCTGGTCGCAGGTGCCCGACCCCAATGTTCCCGACGCGTTCCTCGTGATCGCGGACCGCAACGGCGGCGACGGCCTGTACACGTCCAACGCCCAGGTGGTCGTCTACAAGCTGATCGGGGACTTCGACCCGAAGGAGGCGATCACCCACGGTTTCATCGACAGCCGGTCGTTGATGGCGTGGCAGACCACCAACGCGACCCTCGCCGAGTTCTACGGCATGCCATCGTCGATGATCGAAGGCACCTACCGGCTGAACGACATGACACTGAACACCTCCCGGCGACATGTGATCGTGCCGGTCGGGCCGGACAAGTACCTGGTGTCGCTATCGGTGACGACGGCGCTGAGCCAGGTCGTCGCGGCGGCCGGCGCGACCGACGCGATCGTGAACGGATTCCGGGTTGTTCCAGGAACCGCCTGACCGCGGGCGGCCCAGTCCGCATAAGCGCCGCGGCTCTCGTATTGTGACCGCATGCTCATCGCGGCGGTGCTGTGTCTGTGCGCGGCGGTGGTGTCGGCTGCATTCGGCGCGCGAGCGCTCGCCCGGCCGGCGCCGACGGGAGGCGCCCACCAGGTGTTGCGTGCTGTGGCACCCACCCAACTCGCCGCGGCGGTGATGCTGGCCGCGGGCGGCGTCGTCGCGCTGTCCGGTCGGCCATCGCCCGGACTGCTGGCGTTGTGCGTGCTGGGCGCCGTGGGGACGGTGACGGCCGGTATCTACCAGGGTGCCCGCTACGCCCAGACGGTGGAGCGTCACGACGCGGTGCCCTGCGGGCGGTCCGGCACCCCGGCGTGCGCGAACTGCACGTTGTCGTGTCGCTAGGTCGCCTCTCGCGCCTACCGATCGACACGTTCGTTTTGCTTCTGCTGCTGACTGTCGGTGTCGCGACGCTGTTCCCGGCGTGGGGCGTGGCCGCCGACCTGCTGTCGGTGGCCACCAGGATCGCGATCGCGCTGCTGTTCGCGCTCTACGGCGCCCGCCTCTCGCCGAGCCAGGCGTGGCACGGGGCACGACAATGGCGGCTCCACCTCATGGTGCTGGCCGTGACGTTCGTCGCCTTTCCGCTGCTCGGGCTCGCCACACGCGCGCTGGTGCCAACAGTGCTTACTCCCGGCCTGTACAGCGGCCTGCTGTTCTTATGCCTGGTGCCGTCGACGGTGCAGTCGTCGATCGCGTTCACGTCGATCGCCCGCGGCAACGTTCCGGCGGCGATGGTGGCCGCGTCGCTGTCCAACATTCTCGGTGTGGTGCTGACGCCGTTGCTGGTGGTCGCGTTGATGAAGATCGGCGGAAGCGTCCGGGTAGCCGGTTCGGCGGTGCTGGACATCGTGCTGCAGTTGCTGGTGCCGTTCCTCGTCGGGCAACTGGTGCGGCCGTGGATCGCCGGCCTCGTACGCCGTCATACCGCGCTGACCAAGGCCGTCGACCGTGGCTCGGTCCTTCTGGTGGTGTACGCCGCGTTCTCGGTCGGCATGACCGAGCACATCTGGAACACGGTCACGCCGTGGCGGCTGGTGGCGGTGGCACTGGTGAGCGCCGCACTGCTGGCGGTGGTCCTGGTCGTGACGTATCTGGTCGGCCGCTGGGCACGGCTCTCGCGGGGCGACGCAATTGTGTTGTTGTTCTGTGGTTCCAAGAAGAGCCTGGCGTCGGGTCTACCGATGGCCGTGGTGTTCTTCCCCTCCGCCACGGTCGGGCTGATCATGTTGCCGCTGATGCTGTTTCACCAGTTGCAATTGCTGGTGTGCGCAATGATCGCAGCCCGGCTCTCGCGCGTCGAAATCAGTTCCGGCGTCAGTTCCGGCTGATGTCGATCGGATGCGTCGCGAGCATCGACAACGGCAGCGGCTGGCGGCGAAGCGTGCGGGCCCAAAGGTCGACCCTCGGTCCGACAAGCACGTCAGAAGGCAAGGCCGACAGGACAATCCAGTCGTCGCGCTCGATCTCACCATCCAGCTGACCCATGGTCCAGCCAGAGTAGCCAGCGAAGATGCGCACCCCCTCGACCAACGGCGCGATGGTGTCAGGTTGGGCGTCGAGATCCACCATCACCATCCGGCCCTGCACATGCCGTAGGCCCTGCACACCCTGCACGTTCACACCGACCCGCAGCGTCCCCAGGCACAGCGCCGCGTCCCGCTTGACCGGCCCACCGATGAACATGGTCTTCGGCTTGGTGGCCAGCTTGGCCCACTGCGGAAGCACGTTGTAGACCGCGGTTTCACTGGACCGGTTGAGCACCACGCCGAGGGTGCCCCCGTCGTTGTGTTCGACGACATAGATGACGCTGCGCCGAAACGTCGGCTCGAGCAGGTCGGTGTTGGCCAGCAGCAGCGTCCCGGCCCGCACCCGATGCGCGGTCGGTGCGTACTCCTCCGGATCCTCCGAGTGGGCCACGTCACCATCATGTCACCAGCGCAGGACCATTGGGGCGTTCAGGCGCAGCACCGCCCGATATTTGTACTGTGGTGCGCGTTGCCGGTCATTCCCTTCGCTGCTTCAGAAAGTGTTCTTGGTGGTTGACGCGCACGCCCCCATCGCCGTGTGGCGGTCCGTACGTGGCATACCCGAATTCGGCCGGCTGCTTGCGGTGCGGGTGGCCAGTCAGTTCGGCGACGGTCTCTTTCAGGCCGGGCTGGCCGGGGCGATCCTCTTCAACCCGGACCGCGCCGCCGAACCATGGGCGATTGCCGCATCATTCGCGGTGCTGTTCCTGCCCTATTCGCTGGTCGGCCCGTTCGCCGGCGCGCTGCTGGATCGCTGGGACCGTCGCTACGTGCTGGTCGGGGCGAACTGTGCGCGGTTGTTGCTGGTCGCCGGGGTCGGGGTGATGCTCGCCATCGGCGCAGGCGACATGCCAGTGCTGGCGGGCGCGCTGGTCGTCAACGGCGTCACCCGCTTCGTGACATCAGGACTGTCGGCGGCCCTGCCGCATGTGGTGCCGCGCGACCAGGTGGTCACGATGAATTCGGTGGCCACCGCCGTGGGTGCCGCGGCAACGTTCTTCGGCGCCAATCTCATGCTGCTGCCGCGCTGGCTGCTCGGCGCCGGCGACACCGGCGCGGCCACAGTGATTTTCGCCGTCACCGCGCCGGTGCTCCTGGCGCTGCTTTTGGCGCTGCGCTTCCCGGCGCGCAGCCTCGGTCCCGACGACACCGCCCGCGCCATCCACGGCTCCGTGGTCTATGCCGTCGCCACCGGCTGGGTGCACGGGTTGCGGACGGTGAACAGCACCCCGAGCGTGGCCGCGACCCTGGCCGGCCTGGCCGCCCACCGCGTGGTCTTCGGCATCAACACACTGCTCATGCTCGTGATCGTCCGGCACAGCCACGAGAGGGTGGTCGCGGGCCTAGGCATCGCGGTGGTCTACGTCGCCGCGACCGGTATTGGTTCGTTCCTGGCCACGTTCCTCACACCATGGGCGGTGCGCAGATTCGGCCGGTTCGCCACCGCGAACTGGGCGCTGCTGGCGGCCGCGCTGATCCAGATCACCGCCGTCGGGCTGCTCGTACCGGTCATGCTCGTGTGTGGCTTTCTGCTCGGCGCCGCAGGGCAGGTCGTCAAGCTCTGCGCGGACACCGCGATGCAGATCGACGTCGACGACGCGCTGCGCGGCCACGTGTTCGCGGTGCAGGATTCGCTGTTCTGGGTGTCGTTCATCGGCGCGATCGCGGCAGCGGCGGCGGTCGTGCCCGCCAACGGCCACTGCCCCACCCTGGCGTTCGCCGGTTCCGCGGTGTACCTGGTGGGGCTGGCGGTGCACACCGTCGTCGGGCTGCGTAGTCCGCCCTCGGCCAGGGGCTAAGGTTTCGCTATGGCCGAAGCCGGTCCGATCGTCGACGACCTCGCGGCGGAGAGCGACGAACTCGATGCGCTTGTCGCGCCGCTGGCCGTAAGTGATTGGGCCACTGCGACTCCCGCGGTCGGCTGGACAATCGCCCATCACGTCGGTCACCTGTTGTGGAGCGACGACGTCGCGCTGACGTCGGTGACCGCTGAGGCGGCGTTCGGCGAAGTTCTCGCCGCCGCCGCAGCCGACCCGAACGGCTTCGTCGACGCAGGCGCCGAGGAACAGGCCCGCCGGCCACCCACCGAACTGCTCGACGATTGGCGTCGTACCCGCCGCCGGCTTCACGACGAGCTGCTGCGTGTCGACGCCGGCCGCAAGCTGCTGTGGTTCGGGCCGCCGATGAGCGCCGCGTCGATGGCCACCGCCCGGCTGATGGAGACATGGGCGCACAGCCTCGACGTCGCCGACGCGTTGGGTGCGCGCAAGCCGGCAACAGCACGCCTGCGTTCCATCGCGCACCTGGGCGTGCGCACCCGTGACTACGCGTTCGCGGTGAACGGCCTGACCCCGCCGACGGAACCGTTTCGCATCGAGCTGACCGGTCCCGACGGCGCCAGCTGGGAGTGGGGGCCTATCGACGCGGCGCAGCGGGTCAGCGGGTCGAGCGAGGACTTCTGCTATCTCGTGACCCAACGCCGGCCACTCGCCGCCTTGGACATCAAGGCGGTCGGTGACGGCGCGCTGCGGTGGCTCAGCATCGCGCAGGCATTCGCCGGCCCGCCGGGGCCGGGCCGCTGAAGGCTTCCCGGCGAGGCTGTATCGGCGCGCGCACTAGTGCCTGGCATTCCACCACGAGAGCAGCTCGGCCGTCGCCTCGTCCTTGCTCAGCGGCCCGCGGTCCAGCCGCAGCTCTTTGAGGTACCGCCACGCCTCGCCAACCTGCGGGCCGGCCGGAATGCCGAGGATCTCCATGATCTCGTTACCGTCCAGGTCCGGCCGCACCCGCTGCAGGTCCTCCCGCGCGACCAGCTCGGAGATCCGCGCCTCAAGGTCGCCGTAGTTGGCCTGCAACCGCGCCGCGCGCCGCTTGTTGCGGGTCGTGCAGTCGGCGCGGACGAGCTTATGCAGCCGCGGCAGCAGCGGCCCGGCGTCGGTGACGTAGCGCCGCACCGCGGAGTCGGTCCACGTGCCGTCGCCGTAGCCGTGGAACCGCAGATGCAGGTACACCAGCTGCGACACGTCGTCGATCATCTGCTTCGGATACTTCAGCGCTCGCATCCGCTTGCGGGCCATCTTGGCGCCGACGACCTCGTGATGGTGAAAGCTGACCCCGCCGTCGGGCTCGTGCCTGCGGGTGGCGGGCTTGCCGATATCGTGCAGCACAGCCGCCCACCGCAATACCAGATCCGGCCCCTCGTCCTCGAGGTCGATCGCCTGCTTCAGCACCGTCAGCGAATGCCGGTAGACGTCTTTGTGCTGGTGGTGCTCGTCGATGGCCAACCGCATGCCGCCCACCTCCGGCAGCACCACATCACCCATCCCGGTATCCACCATCACCTCGATGCCCGACACCGGATCGTCGCCGAGGAGCAGCTTGTCCAGTTCGGCGGCTACCCGCTCGGCGGTGATCCTGCCCAGCTGCGGCGCCATCTCGGCGATCGCCGAACGCACTCGCGGGGCGGGGGTGAAGCCCAGCTGTGAGACGAACCGCGCCGCGCGCAGCATGCGCAGCGGATCATCACCGAAGGACACCTCCGGCGCGGCCGGGGTATCGAGCACGCGATCGCGGACCGCCGCCAAACCGCCGAGCGGGTCGAGGAATTCGCCAGGGCCGTCGGCGGTTATCCGCACGGCCATCGCGTTCACGGTAAAGTCCCGGCGCGCGAGGTCCTCGTCGAGGCTCTTGCCGAACCGGACTGCGGGATTGCGCGACACCTGGTCATAGGTGTCGGCGCGGAATGTGGTGATCTCGACGCGCTGGTCGCCGTGGGCAGCGCCGACGGTGCCGAATTCGATTCCGGTGTCCCACAGCGCGTCGGCCCACGGCCGCAGGATCTGCTGCACCTGCTCAGGGCGCGCGTCGGTGGCGAAATCGAGGTCGCCGCCGAGACGGCCCAACACGGCGTCCCGAACGCTTCCGCCGACCAGATACAACTCATGTCCGGCATTGGCGAACGCCGAACCGAGGGTGCGCAACACCTCGGCATGCCCGTTCAGCGCGACCACTGCGGCGGCGAGCAGCTCGGCGTCGGGCGCGGTGTCAGGCACGTTCGACTACCCTAATGCGCACCTGCGCCGTGACCACCGGCGCGTGGGGCCGGAGTGAAAACTCATGCCAGCTACTATCGCTTGGGTGTCGGACGGCGAACAGGGAAAACCACGACGGCGCCGGGGTCGGCGCCGTGGTCGGCGTGCCGCCGGTTCGCCCGACACCCACGCCGACCGCTCGAACACCGATAATGGTGCGGCCAGTCAGCCCAACAAGACCAAACAGCGCGCGGACCGCCGCTCACCGGACCGGCTGCGCACGGTGCACGAGACGTCGGCAGGCGGTCTTGTCGTGGACGGGATCGACGGACCGCGGGGCAGTCAGGTCGCGGCGTTGATCGGCCGCATCGACCGCCGCGGCCGCACCCTCTGGTCGCTGCCGAAGGGCCACATCGAGGTGGGTGAGACGGCCGAGCAGACCGCGATGCGCGAGGTGGCCGAAGAGACCGGCATCCAGGGTGACGTGCTGGCCGCGCTCGGCAGCATCGACTACTGGTTCGTCACCGAAGGACGCCGCGTGCACAAGACCGTGCACCACTATCTGTTGCGATTCCTCGGCGGCGAGCTGTCCGACCACGACCTCGAGGTCAGTGAGGTGGCATGGGTGCCGCTCGAGGAACTGCCGTCGCGGCTGGCCTACGCCGACGAACGTCGGCTGGCCGAGGTCGCCGGTGAGTTGATCGACACACTGCACGCCCACGGACCCACCGCGCTGCCGCCGCTGCCGCACAGCGCGCCCCGCAGGCGCCCCCAGACGCATTCACACACTCGCCGCCGTCGTCCCGACGAGCCCTCGTCCGGGCGGACGAACGGACGCGGACCGGGACAGTGAATCTGCGGCGGGCCGGCTTTGCTGTGCGGCTCATCGCCGCAGCGGCGCTGCTGGCGATGACGCTGCCGGGCGCCGCCACACCGAAGGCGGCGGCGGGCGAACCGGGCGACATGCCGTTCCTTCAGGTCCGCATCGACCGCGTCACGCCCGAGATGGTCACCACCACCAGCGAGGCCACCGTGACCGTGGCAGGCACCGTCACGAACGTCGGCGACCGCCCCGTCCGCGACATCGTCGTCCGCCTCGAGCACGCCGCTGCCGTCGGCTCGTCCGCGGGCCTGCGGACAAACCTCGACGGCCACAAAGACCAGTACCAACCGGTCGGCCAGTTCGCGCCCGTCGTCCCCGAGCTCGACCAAGGCCAGGCCGGCGCGTTCACCTTGTCCTTTCCCGTACGTTCGCAGGCGCAGCCGTCGCTGGGCATCGACCAGCCCGGGGTCTATCCGGTGCTGGTCAACGTCAACGGCACCCCCGATTACGGCGACGCCGCCCGCCTCGACGACGCGCGCTTCCTGCTGCCTGTTCTCGGCGTGCCTGCAGACCCCGGCCAGCAATCGGCAGACGCGCTCAACGGCGTCGTCGCACCCGACACGTCCAAACCCGTGCAGATCACGATGCTATGGCCGCTCGCTGACCGGCCGCGGCTGGCGCCCGGCGCGCCCGGCGGTGTCACGCCTGTGCGGCTCAACGACGACGACCTCGCGGTGTCGTTGGCACCCGGCGGTCGACTCGACACGCTGCTGTCGTCCGCAGACTTCGCGACCGGCCCCGCGGTGGATCCCGGCGGCGACATGAACAGAGCGATGTGTCTGGCGGTGGATCCGGACCTGCTCGTCACGGTCAATGCGATGGCGGGCGGCTACGTCGTCGCCGACACCACCGCCGACCGCAACTCGATGACCCACCCCGGAACCGGGCAGCCCGCCGCAGCGGCATGGCTGGACCGGCTGCGTACCTTGGCGCGACGGATCTGCGTGGCGCCCGTCAACTATGCGCAAGCCGATTTGGACGCGCTGCAACGCGTCGGGGACCCAGGCCTCTCGGCCATCGCCACCAACGGCGCCGGCGACATCGTCGACCAGATCCTGGGCATCACGTCGACCCGCGGAGCGACGCTGCTCGGTGACGGGCTGCTGACCCCGCCGGCCGACGACCTGTTGACTGCGCAAGGCAACACCGTCGCGATCGCCGCCGCCGACTGCTCGGCACAGGACTCGGCGAGCAAACCAATGACCGCGGACGTCAGCCCGCAGCGGCTGTCCCCGCAACTGGTGTCCGCGCCGTTCGACCCGAGCGTGGGAGCGGCCCTGGCCGCTGCGGGAGGCGATCCGACATCGCCGTCGTACCTCGACCGCTCGCTGAGCGTCCCGCTGAAGCACGACTCCACAACCGCCCGCCGCCAAGACGCGCTGTCGGCGGTGCTGTGGCTCGGGCTGAGTCCCGACACGACGCCCCGGACCCAGATCGTGATGCCCCCGCTGACCTGGGATCTGCAGCCGGCCGACGCGCAGTCGATGCTGAGCGCGCTCGCCACCAGCATCCACGCGGGCCTGGCGGTGCCCCGTCCGCTCACTGCGGTGATCGCCGACGCGCAGGCCACCGCCGCGCCCCCGCCGACGCCGCCATCGGACCCGGCCACGGCCCACGGCCGTATCGACAATCCGGTGATCGCCGACATCGCCGGGAATGTGGGCCGGTTGTGGGGGCTTACTGCGGCGTTGACCACCGACGAGCGAACCGGCATGACTGGTACCCAGTACACCGCGCCGCTGCGCGAGGACATGCTGCGGGCGTTGAGCGAGTCGGAGCCGCCGGACAGCCGCAACGGGCTGGCTCAGCAGCGGTTGACCGCCACCGACGGCACGATCAACGACCTGTTCGACGCGGTGACAGTCGTCAAGCCAAGCGGGGCGTACACGCTCGCCACCGAACACAGTCCCCTGCCGCTGGCGCTGCGCAACAACCTGCCGGTGCCGATCCGGGTGCGGCTGCAGGTCGACACGCCGCCGGGAATGACCGTCACCGACATGGGCGAGATCGAGTTGCCGCCCGGATATCTGCCGCTGCGGGTACCCGTCGAGGTGCACTTCACCCAGCGTGTCGCGGTTGACGTCGGGTTGCGCACTCCCGACGGGCTGCCGTTGGGCGAGTCGGTGCGGCTCTCGGTGCATTCGAACGCCTACGGCCAGGTGCTGTTCTTCATCACGCTGGCGGCCGCCGCGGTCCTGGTCGTGCTGACCGGGCGACGGCTGTGGCATCGGTTCCGGGGCCAGCCCGACCCCGCGGACCTCAACCGGCCGGAACCAGAATGACCACCGGTGGCTGGCGGCGCGCCGGGCAACCCGCCCAGCCCGGGCGCTACAACCCCCCGCGGCCCGGCCCGTGGCGCGGCACCCCACCGCACGACCCGGGCTACGGCGGCTATCCCCGGCGGATCCCACCGGCTCCCCCACGGGCCGCGCAGACCGCGCAATCCAGGCGCTCCGAACTCAGCGACGCGGCGGTGGTCTCGCGGTCGTGGGGAATGGCGTTCGCGACGCTGATCAGCCGTGTCACCGGGTTCATCCGCATCGTGTTGCTCGCCGCGATCCTCGGCGCCGCATTGTCCAGCGCCTTCTCGGTGGCCAACCAGCTGCCCAACCTGGTCGCGGCGCTGGTGCTGGAGGCCACCTTCACCGCGATCTTCGTGCCGGTGCTCGCGCGCGCGGAGCGCGACGACGCCGATGGCGGGGCGGCGTTCGTCCGGCGTCTGGTCACGCTGTCGACCGCGCTGCTGCTTGTCTCGACCCTGCTATCGGTGGCGGCCGCGCCGCTGCTGGTGCGGCTGATGCTGGGCGGCGACCCGCAAGTCAACGAACTGCTGACCACCGCGTTCGCCTACCTGCTGTTGCCGCAGGTGATCTTCTATGGGCTCTCGTCGGTGTTCATGGCAATCCTGAACACCCGCAACGTCTTCAGTGCGCCGGCCTGGGCACCCGTGGTGAACAACGTAGTGGCCATCGCGACACTCGGACTGTATCTGGTTGTGCCGGGCGAACTCTCAATCAATCCGGTACATATGGGCAACGCCAAGCTGCTGGTCCTCGGTATCGGCACGACGCTCGGTGTGGCCGCTCAGACCGCCGTCCTTCTGATCGCGATCGCCCGTGAGCGCATCAGCCTGCGTCCCCTGTGGGGCGTCGACGACCGGCTCAAGCAATTCGGCGCGATGGCGGCGGCGATGGTGCTCTACGTGCTGATCAGCCAACTGGGTCTGGTGGTGGGAAACCAGATCGCCAGCCACGCGGCAGCGTCCGGGCCCGCGATCTACAACTACACGTGGCTCGTCTTGATGCTGCCGTTCGGGATGATCGGCGTGACAGTGCTGACCGTCGTGATGCCACGGCTGAGCCGCAACGCCGCTGCCGACGACATCCCTGCCGTGCTCGACGACCTGTCGCTGGCCACCCGTCTGACGATGGTGACCTTGATTCCGATCGTCGCGCTAATGACGGTCGGAGGCCCGGCGATCGGCACCGCGCTGTTCGCCTACGGCAAGTTCGGCGAGGTCGACGCCGGTTATCTGGGCCGCGCCATCGCGTTGTCGGCGTTCACGCTGGTCCCGTACGCGCTGGTGCTGTTGCAACTACGGGTGTTCTATGCGCGCCAGCAGCCGTGGACGCCGATCGTAGTCATCGTCGTGATCACCACAGTCAAGATCGCCGCGTCGCTGGTGGTCCCGCACGTCATCGCCGACCGCGAACTCGTCGCAGGCTACCTCGGCCTCGCCAACGGCCTGGGATTTCTGGCCGGCGCGATCGTCGGCTACCTGTTGTTGCGTCCCGCACTGCAGCCGCCGCGCGGACAGCTGGTCACCGCGGCGGTCGTGCGTACCGTGCTGGTCACGATCGCTGCCTCGATGCTGGCGGGGCTCGTCGCCTACGTCGTCGACCGCGGGCTCGGCCTGCAGTCACTGACCAGCGGCGCCGGAGGTGCCGGCTCGCTACTTCGTCTGCTGGTTCTGGGCCTGATCATGGCGCCGATCATCGCCGCGGTCATGCTCGGCGCGAAGGTGCCCGAGGCGCAGGCAGCCTTGGCGGTTGTCCGGGCGCGACTCGGCCGGCGTATTCCGGCGCCGGCGCGCGCTCCAGCGGTTTCGAACCGGGCCCGACCGGATACCTCGTACCCTGATAACAGGCTTCCGGTCGCGCCGCGGCCCGGTCCGAACCACCTACGGCGCGGGCCGCCGGCCGCTGGACCCGATGTCGAGGTGCGGAAAGGAAGGGCGGTGACGGACGAAACCGCGGGCGGTGCGCCGTCTGACGCGACCACCAGGGTGACGCGGCCGGCCGCCGACGACTTCCAGCCCGATGTGGCGCCCGAACCGCCCGTGGAGGCGCCCAGCCCGCCGCCGCCCCGCCGCAACCGCCCCCCAGGCGACTTCGCCGGGGACCCGACCCGCGAGGTGATGGGTTTCGCAGTGCCCCGCGAGACCGCGGACTCCTCCCGGTCCGAGAAGGTCCATCTCATTCCGGGCGCGAGCATCGCCGACGGCCGCTACCGGCTGCTGGTGCTCCACGGCGGTCCCGACGGGTTGCAGTTCTGGCAGGCACTGGACACCGCGCTGGACCGGCAGGTGGCACTGACGTTTGTCGATCCTGACGGCGTCCTGCCCGCCGAGCAGGTGCATGAGATCCTGTCCCGCACCCTGCGGCTGAGCCGGATCGACATGCCGGGCATCGCTCGCGTCCTCGACGTAGCCCGCAACGGCGCAGGCGGGCTGGTGGTATCGGAGTGGATCCGCGGCGGGTCGCTGCAGGAGGTCGCCGACACGTCGCCGTCGCCGATCGGCGGTGCCCGCGCAATGCAGTCTCTGGCCGCGGCGGCCGAGGGCGCGCACCGCGCCGGCGTATCCCTGTCTATCGACCACCCCAACCGGGTGCGGGTCAGCATTGACGGCGACGTCGCGCTGGCTTTCCCGGCGACGATGCCGAATGCCACACCCGAGGACGACGTCCGCGGCATTGGAGCGGCGCTGTACGCGCTGCTGGTCAACCGCTGGCCGTTGCCCGAGAACGGCGCGCCAAGCGGATTCGCCCGTGCCGAACTCGACCCCGACGGCAATCCGAAGGAACCAAAGGCCACCAAGCCCGAGATCCCGTTCCAGATCTCCGCCGCCGCGGCGCACTCCGTGCACAACGACGGCGGGATACGCAGCGCGTCTACGCTGCTCAACCTGCTACAGCAGGCCACCGCCGAAGCCGACCGCACCGAGGTGATCTCGCCGGTCGACCAGCCACCCGCTCCCCCGCGCCCGCCCAGGTTCCGCAGCGCAGGGAACCGCGGACAAGGCCCCCTCGACGAGGAGGCTCATGCGCGCCGCCGCAAGGGGCTGCTCGTGGGCCTCGGCGTTGGCTGTGCGATCATCGTGGTGGCGTTGCTGGTGCTGGCGTCCATCCTGAGCAAGATGTTCGGTGACGTCGGCGGCATGGACAAGAACCAGCTCGGCCTGAACGCACCCACGACCAGTCAGGGCCAGTCCGGCGGTGCCGTGACAACGGTCAAACCAGTTAAGGCGACGGTGTTTTCGCCTGGAGGCGGGGCGGACGCGCCCGACAAAGCGAACCTCGCCATCGACGGCGATCCGTCCACGGGGTGGCCGACGGATACGTACCACGACACTGTCCCGTTCCCGAATTTCAAGACCGGCGTGGGTTTGCTGCTTCAGCTTCCGAGCCCGACGGTGCTCAGCGCGGTGAACATCAACTTGTCCAGCACCGGAACCCAGGTAGGGGTCCGCTCGTCGCAGACCGCCAACCCCACGTCGCTTTCCGACACCACGGAGCTCACGGCGCCCACACCGGTGCAGCCGGGGAACAACCGGATCCCAGTCACCAACGCCACGCCGACGTCGAATGTGCTGGTGTGGATCAGCACACTGGGAACCACCAACGGCGAGAGCCGGTCCGACATTTATGAGGTCACGCTCGAGGGCAAGCCGTCCTGACCGGCTCTGCACGGAATGCGGCGCGTGCGGCGTTGCGTGCCGAATAACGGCGGCACGAAATCAATGAGCCCGCCGCCCGGGTAGACAACGGCGGATGGCAACGGTCAGGGTGGATCCGTGAGCGACGAGCGGGACGACGCCGGTGCCGACGGGGCGTCGGCACCCAATGTTCCGCCGGAGGTCACTGGCTGCATCGTGTCGGCGCCGCCCACCGAGCCGTCGATGTCGCCCGGGAACCGGGTGACCGGATTCTCGGGGGCCGATCACCGTGTCAGACGCCCCGCCGTGAAGGCAGGGGCGGTGGCAGGTGCGGCGGCGGCCCTGGTGACGACCGGCCTCGGCACCGCGATGCTCCTCGCCTCGCCCGCGCCGTCCCCGGGCCGCTCGACCGCGGCGACGGCCGATCGAATCACCGTTTCGGCGCCGTCGCCGACGGTGCCGCTGTCACCCCTGCAGATCGTCGGCCTGCTCGGACAGCGGCCCGATCTGGGCGTGTTCAGCGACGACAGGCGCCGAGCGTCGTGCCTGAGCGGCCTTGGCTACCCGGCGTCGGCCACCGTGTTGGGTGGTCAGCCGGTCGAGGTCAGCGGCCGGACCGCGGTACTGCTGGTGCTGCCGGGGGACACGCCCCAGGACCTGGCTGCGCTCGTCGTGCCCCCGAACTGCAGTTCCGCCGACACCGGGCTGATCGCCGACACCCGGATCCGGCGGCCGTAGCGGCCGCCGGGGAACACCCCGGCTTACCCTGGTGTTTACATGAGGCCAGGGCTCGGTTGCCCCGTGGCAGAAAGGCTGGCATGAGTTCTGCATCCACCGTCCACGATGTGATCATCATCGGGTCGGGTCCGGCGGGCTACACGGCGGCGATCTACGCCGCGCGCGCCCAGCTTGCCCCGCTGGTCTTCGAGGGCAGCCAGTTCGGCGGCGCCCTGATGACCACCACCGAGGTCGAGAACTTCCCTGGCTTCCGAAATGGCATCACCGGTCCGGAACTGATGGACGAAATGCGCGAACAGGCCATTCGGTTCGGCGCCGACCTGCGCATGGAGGACGTCGAGGACGTGTCGCTGACCGGATCAATCAAGACCGCCACCGTCGGCGGCGAAACCTTCAAGGCACGCGCTGTGATCCTCGCGATGGGCGCGGCGGCGCGCTACCTCGGTGTTCCCGGTGAGGCGGAGTTGCTCGGCCGCGGGGTCAGCTCGTGCGCCACGTGCGACGGCTTCTTCTTCCGTGACCAGGACATCGTCGTGGCCGGCGGCGGCGATTCTGCGATGGAGGAGGCTACGTTCCTGACCCGGTTCGCCCGCAGCGTCACGATCGTGCACCGCCGCGAGGAGTTTCGCGCGTCGAAAATCATGCTCAACCGCGCCCGGGCGAACGACAAGATCCGGTTCCTCGTCAACAAGGTGGTGACCGCCGTCGAGGGCGAGACCGGCGTCACCCACCTGCGGCTGCGCGACACCCTGACAGGCGAGGAAAGCACACTCGCCGTCACCGGGGTGTTCGTGGCGATCGGACACGATCCCCGGTCCGATCTGGTGCGCGGACAGCTCGATATGGATTCCGACGGCTACGTGCTGGTCCGCGGCGCCAGCACCCACACGTCGGTCGACGGCGTGTTCGCCGCCGGTGATCTCGTCGACCGCACCTATCGCCAGGCCGTGACCGCAGCCGGCACCGGCTGCTCGGCGGCGATCGATGCCGAGCGGTGGCTTGCCGAGACCGCAGCTGCCGACATCACCGACAACCTGATAGGAGCCCCGCTGTGACCGGAATCGAGAAAGCCGACGCGACCGTCGCCGTCACCGACGATTCGTTTGCCGAAGACGTGCTGGCCAGCGACAGGCCCGTCCTCGTGGACTTCTGGGCCGCGTGGTGCGGACCGTGCAAGATGGTGGCGCCGGTGCTGGAGGAAATCGCCAGCGAGAAGGCGGACCAACTGGTTGTCGCGAAGATCGATGTCGATGCCAACCCCGCGACGGCGCGCGACTTCCAGGTGATTTCGATCCCCACGATGATCGTGTTCCAGGGCGGCGAGGCCGTGAAGCGTATCGTCGGCGCCAAGGGCAAGGCCGCGTTGTTGCGGGAACTCGAGGACATTCTCTAGACCGGGCCGGGCCGCCTGGCGTTTTCCCGATTTTGAGAAGCGTCTGCGAGAATACCCGCTAGCTTGTCTTGCAATCGCCGGTGATGTGCCCACCGAGCCCGCGCTGGGTGCACCTGTGCGATCACCGTGACCGAGAGGCCCTGGGATGTCGAGTCTGCGCCGCGGAGACCGTGGTAGCGCGGTGACGGAGATCCGCGCGGCGTTGTCGTCCCTGGGGTTGATCGACGACCCCGATTCGGACCTGACCACCGGTAAGCGTGCGGTGCCGGAGTTGTTCGACGCGGGGCTCGACGAGGCGGTACGGGCGTTCCAACAGCACCGCGGGCTGCTGGTGGACGGCATCGTTGGCGAGGCGACCTACCGGGCGCTCAAAGAAGCGTCCTACCGGCTGGGTGCCCGCGTCCTGCACCATCAGTTCGGCGCTCCGATGTACGGCGACGACGTCGCGTCGCTGCAGGCCCGGCTGCAGGACCTGGGCTTCTACACCGGCTTGGTGGACGGTTATTTCGGGCTCACCACACACAATGCCCTGATGTCGTATCAGCGCGAGTACGGACTCATGCCCGACGGCATATGCGGTCCGGAGACGTTGCGCTCCTTGTATTTTCTCGGGTCACGCGTCACCGGCGGCTCGCCACACGCGATCCGCGAGGAAGAGTTGGTGCGGCGGTCGGGGCCCCGGTTGTCGGGCAAGCGCATCATCATCGACCCCGGCCGCGGCGGCGCCGACCACGGTCTGATCATCCATGGTCCGGGGGGCCCGATCGGCGAAGCAGATATTCTGTGGGACTTGGCAACGCGGCTCGAAGGCCGGATGACCGCGATCGGGATGGAGACGTTTCTGTCGCGCCCCGGCAATCGCAGCCCCTCCGACACCGAGCGCGCCGCGACCGCCAATTCCGTTGGCGCCGACCTGATGATCAGCCTGCGGTGCGCCACTCAACCGACCCCCCTGCCCAACGGTGTCGCCTCCTTCTACTTCGGCAATTCACACGGCTCGGTCTCCACGATCGGCCGTAACCTCGCGGATTTCATTCAGCGAGAGGTGGTGGCCCGCACCGGGTTACAGGACTGCCGCACCCACGGCCGAACCTGGGATCTGCTGCGGCTGACTCGGATGCCCACCGTGCAGGTCGACATCGGTTACGTCAGCAACCGGCGCGACCGCGGCATGCTGGTGACCACCCAGACGCGCGATTCGGTCGCCGAGGGCGTGCTGGCGGCAGTCAAGCGACTCTATCTGCTGGGTAAAAACGACCGTCCCACAGGCACTTTCACGTTCGCGGAGCTGCTGGCCCACGAGCTGTCCGTGGAGCAGGCCGGTCGGCTCAGTCCCTGAGACCCCGCATCGTCCCTGAGGCCCTGCATCGAACAGGAGCCGGCGCCCACCGGCTCGAGGCGGGCGCTCAGCAGCAGCCGCTCCAGCGCCGCTTCCACCTCGGCCTTCCAGCCCAGCCCCTGGTCGAGCTCGAGGCGTAGCCGTGGGAAATACCGGTGCGGCGCGATCACGGTAAACCCGACATCCAGTAGGAAGCCGGCGTCGATCATGCACGTGTCGAACGAGCAGTCACCGAACGGCTCCACCACTGCTCGCACATCTGGCGGCGACAGCCGGGTGTCGGTGAGTTCCATTTCGGCCTCCCGCGTGCGGCCGAAGGACTCCAGTGCGCGGGCGCCGCGGCGGACGAGGTCGGCCACCGCCTGGGCGATCAGGGTCCGAGGCAAGCTTTCGACGTGCCCCGGCTCCACGCCCATCGTGGTCAGCAGCACCGCGTCCGGGCTGACGGGCGCAGTCGGAAAGCAGCCGGCCCGCGGCACGGCACCGGGCGGCGCGTACAACGCGTACCCGATGCAGGGCGCTTCGGTGGTGGCGTCGTCAGCCTGGGCACCGCCGGCGGGTAGCGGGACAGCGATCTGACCACACGAGCCCCACTCGAGCGTCACCATCGACAGCCACGCTTCCTTTTCGAACTCCGGGTCGCCGAGGTGCTCGTCGCGGCCGAGGGTTCGGGGGTCGACTTCCCAGAAGACGCAGCGGCGCGCGTGCTTGGGCAGCTGCTCGAAATACTCGAGCCGCAATGGCGCGATTCGTGCCGACACTAGATCCGGGCCTCCAACACGTGCTGAACTGGACAGCAGCCCCTCCAGGATAGGAGAGGCGGACCGTTACTGGCCAGTTTCGTGCGAGTGACCGTCACGACTTCGGTTGTGATCCGAAACTCACTGCGGCGCATGGCATCCCGCAAGGCGGTTTCGGCCGACCTCGGGCTCGCAAAGTCTTGTGTCACAGTGACGGAAAAGCTGCGAGTGGTTGTTCGGGGCGCTCAGGCGGGGACGCCGTTCATCAGCGCAACAATTCGCTGGAGGTCGTCGACCGAGCCGAATTCGACGACGATTTTGCCCTTCCGCTTACCGACGGTGACCATGACGCGGGTGTCGAAGGTGCTCGAGAGGCGTTCGGCGATGTCCTGGAGTCCCGGCATCTGGATGGGTTTGCGGCGCGGCCCGGGAGGCAGGGTCGAGCCATCGCGGTTGGCTAACGTGACGGCTTCCTCGGTGGCCCTGACCGAGAGCCCCTCGGCGACGATGCGGGCCGCCAACTCTTCCTGCGCCTCCGGTCCGCCCTCCAGGGCGAGCAGTGCCCGCGCATGTCCGGCGGAGAGCACGCCGGCGGCAACTCGTCGCTGCACCGCGATCGGCAGGCGCAGCAGCCGGATCATGTTGGTTATCAGCGGCCGTGACCGGCCAATGCGGGCGGCGAGTTCGTCGTGGGTGACGGCGAACTCGTCGAGCAGCTGTTGGTAGGCGGCTGCTTCTTCCAATGGGTTCAGCTGGACCCGGTGGATGTTTTCCAGCAGCGCGTTGCGCAGCATGTCGTTGTCGGCGGTCTCCCGAACGATCGCCGGGATCGTGGCGAGGTCCGCTTGCTGTGCCGCCCGCCAACGCCGCTCACCCATCACGAGTTGGTAGCGGCCGTCCACCGCGCGCACCACGATCGGCTGCATCAACCCGAATTCGCGGATGGAGTGAACCAGCTCGGCCAGTGCCTCCTCGTCGAACGCCTGCCGGGGCTGGCGGGGGTTGGGATCGATCAGCGCCGGATCGATCTCGCGGTAGACCGCGCCGACTGCCGACGCGTCGGTGAGTGGCGCACCGCCGATCACGAGGTCCGCGGCCGCGTCGCCCAGTCGCGGGCCCAACCCGTGGTCGGCGTCGGCGGGACCGGTCGGAATCAGCGACGCCAGGCCTCGGCCCAAGCCGCCCTTCCTGCGCGTTGGTTGGCTCATGGTTGCCTCTCCCCTGCTGTCGGCCGTCCTCGTTCCGCGATCTCGCGGCTCGCGTCGAGATAGCTCATCGCTCCCCGTGATCCCGGGTCGTAGTCAATGATCGTCATGCTGTAGCCGGGCGCCTCTGAGATCTTCACGCTGCGTGGGATGACGGTCCGCAACACCTTGTCGCCGTAGTAGCGGCGTACTTCCTCGGCGACTTGGTCGGCCAGCTTGGTCCGCCCGTCGTACATCGTGAGGATCACGGTGGAGACGTTGAGGTGGGGGTTCAAATGGGCCTTCACCATCTCGATGTTGTTCATCAACTGGGACACGCCCTCCAGCGCGTAGTACTCGCACTGGATCGGGATCAGCACCTCCGGTGCCGCGACGAGCGCGTTGATGGTCAGCAGACCCAGCGACGGCGGGCAGTCGATGAACACATAATCGAAGTCCAGGCCCTCCAGGTCGGCAAGCGCTGTCCGCAGCCGGTTCTCGCGGGCCACCATGCTGACCAATTCGATCTCGGCGCCGGCCAGGTCGATCGTGGCCGGAACACAGAACAGCCGTTTGCTGTGCGGGCTCCGCCGTAGTGCGTCGCGCAGCGGCATCTCGCCGATCAACATCTCGTACGACGACGGTGTGCCGGGCTGCCGATGCTCGATGCCGAGCGCAGTGCTGGCGTTGCCCTGGGGGTCGAGGTCGATCACCAACACCTTCAAGCCTTGGATTGCCAGCGCGGCGGCAAGGTTGACCGCGGTTGTCGTCTTACCGACACCGCCCTTCTGGTTGGCGATCGTGAGGACTCGCCGGCGGGCAGGGCGCGGCAGCCGGGGATGCGTGGTGTGCAGAACCTGCATTGCGCGCTCAGCCGCCGCGCCGATCGGTGTGTCCAGCGAAGTTCCGGCATCCCATGTTTCACGTGAAACATCTGGGGCCTCTGCGGCCCCGCCCGGCGTCTCGGTCGGGCTCATCGTTTCCTCCTGCTCGCGCCGCGGCGCTTCGCTGCCGAGCCCATCGGCCGCGACACCGTTCGGCGCGCGACGACCACCGTGGCCGGCGGATCCAAATAGTCCACGCCACATCTCACCACCCTGACACCCTCGGCGCCCAATGACTCCATCACACGCCGCTGATGTTCGACTTCATCGAAAGCGCGCTCCCCTTTGATCGCCAGCATGTGGCCGCCCGGCCGCAGCAGCGGGATGCACCACTTCGTCAGCTTGTCCAGCGGCGCCACCGCGCGGGACACGGCCGCGTCCACCTCCCCCAGCCGCTGCCGGGCAGAGGCTTCCTCTGCTCGCCCCCGCAGGACGGCGACGTCCACGCCGATGACATCCGCAACCTGGCGGAGGAATTCGCTGCGCCGCAGCATAGGCTCGAGCAGCGTGACGCGCAGGTCTGGTCGTGCCAGAGCCAGCGGCACCCCCGGTAGTCCGGCGCCGCTACCCACGTCGACCACCCGCTCCCCCGGGCCGATCAGTTCTCCCACGGCCGCGCTATTGAGCAGGTGCCTATCCCAAAGGCGTTCTACTTCTCGTGGGCCGATCAGCCCGCGCTCGACGCCGGCGCCGGCGAGCAACTCGGCATATCGCCGCGCGGCATCGATGCGGTCGCCGAACACCCGCTCGGCCGCGACCGGCGCCTCCGCCGAGCCGCCGTGTTTCACGTGAAACATCCTCCTCGGGCTTGGAGCGGCGGCCGCTGGCGCGACTAGAACTACATGCGTGTAACTCGGCCTCAGTCGGCCAGGACGACGACCCGGCGCGACGGCTCGACACCCTCGCTCTCGCTACGCACGCCGCGCACTGCCGCGACCGCGTCGTGGACGATCTTGCGCTCGAACGGCGTCATCGGCGCCAACTGCTCGCGCTCACCCGTCTCGAGAACCCGCCGGGCGACCTTGTCGCCGAGCGCAGCCAGCTCCTCGCGCCGACGGCGACGCCAGTTCGCAATGTCGAGCATCAGCCGGCTTCGTTCGCCGGTCTTCTGGTGCACGGCCAGCCGCGTCAGTTCCTGCACCGCATCGAGAACCTCGCCGTGGCGTCCGACCAGCTTCGTCAGATCGTCGCCGCCATCGATGCTCACCACGGCCCGGTTGCCCTCGACGTCCAGGTCGATGTCGCCATCGAAATCCAACAGATCCAACAGCTCCTCCAGATAGTCGCCGGCGATCTCTCCCTCGGCCACCAGTCGCTCTTCGAGGCCGTCCGGCTTGAACGGCCCTTCTCCGTTCTCGGCTTCTGTGTTGTCGGCTTCTGTGTTGTCGGCTTCGTCAGTCCGTTCGCTGGTTTCCGCGTCGGTCATCCCTACCCTCTCCCTCGGCGGCCGATGGTGCGGCCTACCGTTTGCGCTTTTTTGGCCGCGCTCCCGGGCGCGGCGTCCGGCTAATGGAACCGTTGGGCCGCGGCGCCGGATTCGGCTTCGCCGGTTTCGTCTCCGACTCCCCGCCCTCATTCGGAGGAGTCTCGTCGCTCTTCGCGGTGCCGCTGGCGACGGACGCCGCTGCGCCGTTGGGCGACCCCGGCGCCGCCTTGCGTTCCCGCGCTGGCTTCGCCCCCGGTGGAGGCGCGTTGGCGGCCCGGCGCTCGACCGCCTCCTTTCGTTTGGCCTCGTCTTCCTTCTCGATCTTGCTGAACACGTAATGCTGCTGGCCGAACGTCCAGATGTTGTTTGACACCCAGTAGACGATGATCGCCAGCGGCAGGAACGGGCCGCCGACCACGACGCCGAGCGGAAAAATGTACAGCGCGAGCTTGTTCATCAGCGCGGTCTGTGGGTTAGCGGCAGCTTCCGGGCTCTGCCGCGCGACCGACGCACGGCTGTTGAAGTACGTCGCGATGCCCGCTGCGATCATCAGCGGCAAGCCGACCATAATCACCGAGGCGCGGTCGAAGTGGGTGAACGCGTCCAGGCCAGTCCGCTGGGTCATGTACGCGCCAATCGGTGCGCCGAACAGATTGGCGTCCAGGAAATGCCCGACATCCGCCGGGCTGAACACGTAGTTCCCGGTCGCCCGGTTCTGCGCCACCGACAAGTGCGGCTGACCGAATCCGCCCGTCGTCCGGTTGAACGAGCGCAGCACGTGGTACAGCCCGATGAACACGGGTATCTGCGCCAACATCGGAAGGCAGCCAAGGACCGGGTTGAACCCGTGCTCGCGCTGCAGTTTCTGCATTTCCAACGCCATCCGCTGGCGATCCTTGCCGTACTTCTTCTGCAGTGCCTTGATCTGCGGCTGCAATTCCTGCATCTGCCGGGTGGTACGAATCTGCCGCACAAACGGCTTGTAAAGAATCGCGCGAAGGGTGAACACCAGGAACATCACGGCGAGGGCCCAGGCGAAGAAGTTCGACGGCCCCAGCAGCAACGCAAAGAGCTTGTACCAGAGCCACATGATCGCCGACACCGGGTAATAGATGATGTCCAGGCTGAACCAATTAAACACAGGACGTGCTCCTGACATCGTCGACAGCGGACGAGACGGCCGCATTCGGACGCTCCGGTATCGGGTCCCATCCTCCCCGATGCCACGGCCCGCACTTCGCGAGGCGCACAACGGTCAGCAAGCCGCCACGAATGATGCCGTATTTGGTCAGTGCCTCGACCGCGTACTGACTGCATGTCGGAGTGAACCGGCACGTCGGCAGTCGCAGGGGCGAAACGTACGTGCGGTAGAGCTCGATGACCAGGACCACGACCCGCACCGGCATGCGCCGCACCCGCGATATCGCTTGTTGCACCGCCGGGCTCATCGGCGTCCTCCCGGCAGTAGTCGCGCCCGCCGCAGGCCGTCGCGCAGCTGCAGCCGCAGGCTCGCAGACTGCGTGTGCCGGCTGCTCGGCCGCGCCCGGATGACGACCCTGTCCCCTGGGTCCAACTCCCCCACGACCGAACGTGCGACGTGCCGCAGCCGCCGGGCCACCCGGTGCCTCTCCACTGCAGATCCCACCGCTTTCGACACCACCAAACCTATCCGCGGGCCGGCCACCCCGTTGCGTTCCGAGTCCTCCGGGCCTTCCGAGGTCCGGTGTGCGTGCACGACAATGTCCGGCTCCACGGCCCGCACCCCGTGCTTGACCGTGGCGCCGAACTCAGTCGACCGCGTCATCCGGTTTTCGGCCGGGAGCACGTCGTGGTTGCCCGCGTGTCCGCGCCGATGTCAGGCAGTCAGCGACCGGCGGCCCTTGCGGCGCCGGTTCGACACGATTGCGCGGCCCGCACGGGTACGCATTCGCAGCCGGAACCCGTGTACCCGGGCCCGCCTGCGGTTGTTGGGCTGGAAGGTCCGCTTGCCCTTGGCCACGGCAGTCTCTCCTCGTCCTGGCACCCGCAGGCCCGCGCAGTGTCCGCTCGTGGATCCGATTGGACGCTGTGGCCGTTGGTAAGCTCTTCGTCTCGCTCGCTGACCGGCGCGTACCCCCGCGACATCTCTCGGTTCGCTGCCGTATCGCCGACTTTCGGGCGACTGTTTGAGGGTACTGACCAGTTTTCGCGCGGTCAAACCTGGCCTCACCAGCGCTCCCCCGTTTACTGCCGTCACAACCGTCACGGCCTGAAAAGCAGTTCTCCAGAACCCGTCGGCAATGTTGCGGAACGGTTGGCCCGAAGCGCCGAAAACTGTTAGCTTCTGCCAGTGCCGTTTCAGATCGGAACGACACCCGAGACAGAAGCGACGGTGCCTGGTCGACGCCTGACCCAGCCGACAAACCACGGCTCTCACACACACCGATCACCCACCCGAGCGAGCGACGACCTGACCGTGACGACTGCCCTGTCCACACCTGTGGATAACTATGTGGACAGTCGCCTATCGGCATGTTCGTCGACCGTAGACCGACGACAAGGGGGTACTCGTCGTTGACAGACGAGCCCGATGCACCCTTCGCGGAGGTCTGGAGCACCGTAGTCGCCGAACTCAACGGCGACCAGGTCGACGGGTCGCCTTCCGGCATCAACGGTGGCTACTCGGCGCCGTACCTGACACCCCAACAACGTGCCTGGTTGACGCTGGTCAAGCCGTTGACGATCGCCGAAGGGTTCGCCCTGCTGTCGGTTCCCAGCAGCTTCGTCCAGAACGAGATCGAACGGGGCCACCTTCGGAATCACATCATCGACGCGCTGAGCCGCCAGCTGGGTCACCGCGTCGAGCTCGCGGTGCGCATCGCACCCCCCGAGGGTGACGACGATGACCCCGCCGGCCCTTCCCCAGCGAACTACGAACTCGAGGTCGACGAGGTCGACGAGGACAGCGAGGCGTTGGCCAGCGCGCACGAATCGTGGCCGTCGTACTTCATCGACAGACCGCAACATCTCGGCCCGAGCCCGTCCGGGGGTGTCAGCCTCAACAAGCGCTACACCTTCGACACATTCGTCATCGGTGCCTCCAACAGGTTTGCTCACGCCGCCGCGCTGGCGATTGCCGAGGCGCCGGCACGCGCCTACAACCCCCTGTTCATCTGGGGCCAGTCCGGCCTCGGCAAGACTCACCTGTTGCACGCCGCTGGCAACTACACCCAGCGGCTCTTCCCGGGCATGCGGGTCAAGTACGTCTCCACCGAAGAATTCACCAATGACTTCATCAACTCGCTACGCGACGACCGCAAGGTGGCGTTCAAGCGAAGCTACCGCGACATCGACGTCCTGCTGGTCGACGACATCCAATTCATCGAAGGCAAGGAAGGCATCCAGGAAGAGTTCTTCCACACCTTCAACACCTTGCACAACGCCAACAAGCAGATCGTCATCTCGTCGGACAGGCCACCCAAGCAGCTGGCCACCCTCGAAGACCGCCTCCGCACCCGTTTCGAATGGGGGTTGATCACAGACGTCCAGCCGCCCGAACTCGAGACCCGGATCGCGATCCTTCGCAAGAAGGCACAAGTCGAACGCCTCGACGTTCCCGACGAGGTCCTCGAGCTCATCGCCAGCGCCATCGAACGCAACATCCGCGAACTCGAGGGGGCCCTGATCCGCGTCACCGCGTTCGCTTCGCTCAACAAGACCCCCATCGACCGCGCGCTGGCTGAGATCGTCCTACGGGACCTGATCTCCGACGTCGGCACGATGCAGATCAGCACCGCGACGATCATGGCGGCCACCGCCGAATACTTCGAAACCACCGTCGAGGAACTGCGCGGACCCGGCAAGACTCGTGCACTGGCGCAATCACGGCAGATCGCGATGTACCTGTGCCGCGAACTCACCGACCTTTCGCTGCCGAAGATCGGTCAGGCGTTCGGCCGCGATCACACCACCGTGATGTACGCCCAGAAGAAAATCCTCAACGAGATGGCTCACCGGCGCGAGGTCTTCGACCACGTGAAGGAACTCACAACGCGGATCAGGCAGCGTTCCAAGCGCTGACGATCTTCCTCCCCCTTTGCTGTGCATAAGGTGTGCACAATCGGTGGACAACCTCTACCGGCATCGTCGCAGTCGTGAATAACCGTCCGGCGATGCACACCCCGTTCACCGTTCGACCAGAGCGTTGCACCTTCGTGCGCACAGCGCCGTATCGCCGCAGTCCAGCGCCGATGACAGGTTGTCCACAGCACGCACAGCCCCTATTACTACTACTTGAATATCTTCTTCGGATTACCTACAGAAGAAGCCCGTGTGGAACGTTTCCTCCACACCGGCGCGCGGCGCCCTCGGCGCCCCTTTGTCACCCCGATCGATTAGCTTTGATGAAGGCGGCGAAAGCTCTACGGTGGTGTTTCGACAGCGATTACGGTCGTCGTAGCGTGCGACGGTCACAGGTGTTCTACACCGGGGTAACGGCCGGGGTAACCGCCGGAAAGAGCTTGGCTATGTGGGGTCGAAGGGACGCTGACACTAAATGAGCGCTCGCGCGAAGAAGAGCCACTGACGTGGCGACAACGGCGGTAGGGCTGACCGATTTGAAGTTCCGGCTGGTCCGGGAGGACTTCGCTGATGCGGTGGCCTGGGTGGCCCGCAACCTGCCGACCCGGCCGACCGTGCCGGTGCTGGCCGGTGTGCTGCTGGCCGGCACCGAGTCGGGGCTGACCGTTTGCGGGTTCGACTACGAAGTATCCGCAGAAGTTCAGGTTCCAGCCGAAATCGCTTCTCCTGGAAAGGTTTTGGTATCAGGTCGGTTGTTGTCCGACATCACCCGCGCGTTGCCGGCAAAGCCGGTCGATGTCAGCGTGGACGGCACTCGGGTGGCGTTGACCTGCGGCAGTGCCAGGTTCTCACTGCCCACGATGGCGGTCGAGGACTACCCGGCGCTGCCTGAGCTCCCCGACGAGACCGGGGTCATCTCGGCGGAGGTGTTCTCTGAAGCGATCGGGCAGGTCGCGGTCGCCGCCGGCCGGGATGACACGTTGCCGATGTTGACCGGTATTCGCGTCGAAATCTCCGGTGACACAGTGGTTTTGGCGGCGACTGACCGATTCCGGCTGGCCGTTCGCGAGCTGACCTGGTCCACGGATTCGGTCGATACCGAGGCCGCGGTCCTGGTGCCCGCCAAGACCTTGGCCGAGGCCGCGAAGGCCAGTGTCGGCGGCGGTGATGTCCGTCTGGCTCTCGGCGCGGGTGCGGCGGTCGGCAAGGAGGGACTGCTCGGGATCCGCAGCGAGGGCAAGCGCAGCACCACTCGCCTCCTGGACGCCGAGTTCCCGAAGTTCCGCCAGTTGCTGCCCTCCGAGCACACCGCGGTCGCCACGGTCGGCGTTGCCGAGTTAACCGAAGCCATCAAACGCGTCGCGTTGGTCGCCGATCGCGGAGCCCAGGTGCGGATGGAGTTCTCCGACGGGTCGTTGCGGTTGTCAGCCGGCGCCGAGGACGTGGGACGCGCAGAAGAGGACCTGCCGGTGGGCTTCGCGGGCGACCCGCTGACGATCGCGTTCAATCCCACCTACCTGACGGACGGTCTCGGTTCGCTGCACAGTGAGAAGGTGACATTCGGATTCACCACCTCGAGTCGCCCCGCGGTGCTGCGGCCGGCGAGTGACGACGATCAGGACCTGGACGGCTCGATGTCAGGCGCCGCGCCGTTCCCCGCGAAGCCCACCGATTACGTCTATCTATTGATGCCGGTGCGGCTGCCCGGCTGACCGGCTCTCATTGGCAATCAGGAAAGGCAACCATGCAGCTGGGTTTGGTCGGTTTGGGCAAGATGGGCTTCAACATGCGCGAGCGGCTGCGTGAAGGCGACCACGAGGTCGTCGGCTACGACCCGCGGCCCGAAGTCACCGATGTGCCGACACTTCAGGCGTTGGCCCAGGCACTCACTCCACCGCGGATTGTCTGGGTGATGGTCCCGTCCGGGCCCGTCACTGACGAAATCATCGTTTCGCTCTCTGGTGTGCTGAGCCCGGGCGATCTGGTGATCGACGGGGGGAACTCGCGGTTCACTGAAGACGGCCCGCACGCAAAGCTGCTGGGCGACAAAGGAATAGCGTTCGTAGACGCCGGTGTCTCCGGTGGCGTCTGGGGCTTGAAAGAAGGCTACGGTCTGATGGTCGGCGGCAGGGAGGCCGACGTCGCCCGCGCCATGCCGATCTTCGACACCCTGCGTCCGCCGGGGCCGCGTGAACTCGGTTTCGTGCACGCGGGCCCGGTGGGGGCCGGCCACTACGCGAAGATGGTGCACAACGGCGTCGAATACGGGTTGATGACGTCCTACGCCGAGGGGTATGAACTTCTCGCCGCTGACGCGCTGATCAAAGATCCCCAGGCGGTCATTCAGGCGTGGACGAACGGCACCGTCGTTCGCTCGTGGCTGCAGCAGTTACTGGCCAAGGCGCTCAAGGAGGATCCCGGCTTGGCCGAGATCAGCGGCTACACCGATGATTCCGGAGAAGGACGATGGACGGTCGAGGAGGCGATTTGTCACCGCGTTCCGGTTCCGGTGATCGCGGCGGCACTGTTCGCGCGGTTCCTCTCCCGCCAGGACGACTCCCCTACCATGAAGGCCGTGGCCGCGTTGCGCAACCAGTTCGGTGGCCACGCGGTGAAGCGGATACCCCTGTCGGGGTAGGCGCGATGTACGTCCGGCACCTGGGGTTGCGCGACTTTCGGTCGTGGGCCCAGGTCGACATCGATCTCGAACCGGGCCGCACCGTGTTCGTCGCGCCGAACGGCTACGGCAAGACGAATCTACTTGAGGCACTGTGGTATTCGGCGACGCTGAATTCCCACCGGGTGGCTGCCGACGCGCCGTTGGTGCGGGCCGGCGCCGCCAGCGCGGTGGTGTCAACGATAGTGGTGAACGACGGCCGCGAATTGGCCGTGGACGTGGAAATCACCCCCGGCAAGGCGAACAAGGCCCGGTTGAACCGTTCGCCGGTGCGCGCAGCGCGCGAAGTTCTCGGGGTGCTGCGGGCGGTGTTGTTCGCCCCCGAGGATCTGGCGCTGGTCCGCGGCGAGCCCGGCGAACGCCGGCGCTACCTCGACGAACTGGCGACACTGCGGCGCCCTATCGTGGCGGCGGTCCGCGCCGATTATGACCGGGTGCTCAGGCAGCGCAGCGCACTGTTGAAGACCGCGGCCGGGCATCGGGGCCGTGCAGATCGCGGCCTTCTGGACACGCTCGACGTCTGGGACGGGCACCTGGCCGGGCACGGCGCACAACTGCTGGCAGCGCGATTGGAGCTGGTCAGCCAGTTGCGGCCCGAGGTGGAAAAGGCCTATCAGCTATTGGCGCCGTCGTCTCGTGCCGCGGATGTTTCCTACCGGGCCGGCGTTCAGGTGGATGTCAGCGAGCCCGATGTCGAGTACCTGGAAGCGGCGCTGCTCGACGCATTGGCCCGGCGCCGCGACGCCGAGCTCGAGCGTGGGGTCTGCCTGGTGGGGCCGCACCGCGACGACCTCGAGCTGCGCCTGGGCGATCAGCCAGCGAAGGGCTTCGCCTCACATGGTGAATCGTGGTCGATGGCACTGGCGCTGCGGCTGGCCGCTTACGAACTTCTGCGTTCCGACGGTACGGACCCGGTCTTACTGCTCGACGATGTCTTCGCCGAACTCGACTCCGCCCGGCGGCAAGCCTTGGCCGACGTGGCCGCGACGGCTGAACAAGTCCTGGTTACCGCCGCTGTCGGCGATGACGTTCCGGCCGGCTGGGACGCCCGCCGGGTAACGATCGGTCTGCGCGACGACGACGGCGGACGCGTTTCGGCGGTGCAGCCATGAGCGAGGACGAGGCGATGAGGGACTTGGTCCGCCGGACCCTCGAAGAGGCGCGCGGCGCCGCCCGCATCCAGGGCAAGAACGTCGGGCATGGGCGCCGCTCCCCCGCTGCGCGGCGGATCGCCGGTGCCGCCCGGCGGCGCAGCTGGTCCGGGCCTGGCCCGGATTCTCGTGACCCGCAGCCTCTGGGGACGGCCGCGCGTGATCTCGCGAAGACCCGGGGCTGGTCGACTCGCGTGGCCGAAGGGTCGGTGTTCGGAGAGTGGCGGACGGTGGTCGGCGAGCATATTGCCGCGCACGCCGCGCCGACTGTGCTGCGCGACGGTGTGTTGAGCATCACTGCGGAGTCGACGGCGTGGGCGACGCAGCTGCGGATGGTGCAGGCACAACTTCTCGCCAAGATCGCTGCGGCGGTGGGCGACGGCATTGTCAAGTCGCTGAAGATCACCGGCCCGACCGGCCCGTCGTGGCGGAAGGGGCCGCTGCACATCGCCGGTCGCGGCCCTCGCGACACGTACGGATGACACGGCTCCTTAAGGTCGGCTGAGAGCCGCCAGGATGCACCGAACGCGATTCGCAAGCGTCAGGACGCGGCGATGATCGCGAAATTTGGCTGACGGCTCATTTAGGTGTGTAGAAACGCGGCCACAGAGTCAGTGGTGCCCGTAATTCCCGGTAGACTGGTTAAGAAGACCAGCACGCGGTGCCCTACCGCTCGCACGCGACCCCAAGGAGAACTGTCCGACTGTGGCTGCCCAGAAGAAAAAAGCACACGCGGAGTACGGCGCCCAATCCATCACCATTCTCGAAGGGTTGGAGGCCGTCCGCAAACGCCCCGGAATGTATATCGGCTCGACGGGCGAGCGCGGCCTGCACCATCTGATCTGGGAGGTTGTGGACAACGCCGTCGATGAGGCGATGGCGGGATACGCGGCCCGGGTGGATGTGAGGCTGCTGGAGGACGGCGGTGTGCAGGTCACCGACGACGGCCGTGGCATTCCGGTGGCGATGCATGCTTCGGGGATACCGACTGTGGATGTGGTGATGACCCAGTTGCATGCCGGGGGCAAGTTCGACTCCGACTCGTATGCGGTGTCGGGCGGGCTGCATGGTGTGGGGGTGTCGGTGGTCAACGCGCTGTCGAGGCGGTTGGAGGTCGAGATCGCGCGCGATGGCTACGAGTGGTTCCAGTACTACGACCACTCGGTGCCGGGCACCCTCAAACAGGGTGAGGGGACCAGGAAGACCGGGACCCGGGTGCGGTTTTGGGCCGACCCGACGGTGTTCGAGACGACGGAATACGACTTCGAGACCGTCGCGCGGCGGCTGCAGGAGATGGCGTTTTTGAACAAGGGTCTGACCATCACGCTCACCGACGAGCGGGTGACGCCGGCCGAGGTGGTCGACGAGGTGGTCAGTGATACGGCCGAGGCCCCCAAGTCGGCCCTGGAGAAGGCCGCGGAAGCGCAGTCCAGCCACAAGGTCAAGCACCGGACGTTTCACTATCCGGGTGGCCTGGTCGATTTCGTCAAGCACATCAACCGGACCAAGCAGCCGATCCACCACAGTGTGGTCGACTTTCAGGGCAAGGGCCCGGGTCACGAGGTCGAGGTGGCGATGCAGTGGAACGCCGGCTATTCGGAGTCGGTGCATACCTTCGCCAACACCATCAACACACATGAGGGCGGTACCCACGAGGAGGGGTTCCGCGCCGCGTTGACCTCGGTGGTGAACAAATACGCCAAGGACCGCAAGCTGCTGAAGGACAAAGATCCGAACCTGACCGGCGATGACATCCGTGAGGGGCTGGCCGCGGTGATCTCGGTGAAAGTGGCCGAGCCGCAGTTTGAAGGGCAGACCAAGACAAGGCTGGGCAATACCGAGGTGAAGTCGTTTGTGCAGCGGGTCTGCAACGAGCAGCTCACCCACTGGTTCGAGTCGAACCCGGCTGACGCGAAAGTGGTGGTCAACAAGGCGGTGTCGTCCGCGCAGGCGCGGATCGCGGCGCGTAAGGCCCGGGAGTTGGTGCGCCGCAAGAGCGCGACCGACATCGGGGGTCTGCCGGGTAAGCTGGCCGACTGCCGCTCCACCGATCCGCGCAGGTCGGAACTGTATGTGGTGGAGGGTGATTCGGCGGGTGGCTCGGCGAAGAGCGGCCGCGACTCGATGTTTCAGGCGATCCTGCCGCTGCGCGGAAAGATCATCAACGTGGAGAAGGCCCGTATCGACCGGGTGCTGAAAAATACTGAGGTGCAGGCGATCATCACCGCGCTGGGCACCGGAATTCATGACGAGTTCGACATCAGCAAGCTGCGGTATCACAAGATCGTGCTGATGGCCGATGCCGATGTCGACGGCCAGCACATCTCCACGCTGCTGCTGACGCTGCTGTTCCGGTTCATGAAGCCGCTGATCGAGAACGGACACGTCTTCCTGGCGCAACCGCCGCTGTACAAACTGAAGTGGCAGCGCACCGAACCGGAATTCGCCTATTCGGACCGCGAGCGCGACGCGCTGCTCGAGGCCGGCCTGAAGGCCGGCAAAAAGATCAACAAGGACGACGGCATTCAGCGCTACAAGGGTCTCGGCGAGATGGACGCCAGGGAGTTGTGGGAAACGACGATGGATCCAGCCGCGCGGGTGCTTCGGCAGATCACCCTCGATGACGCCGCCGCGGCTGACGAACTGTTCTCCGTGCTGATGGGCGAAGACGTCGACGCCCGCCGCAGCTTCATCACCCGCAACGCAAAAGACGTGCGCTTCCTGGATGTTTAACCGAAGACGTCTAACCCCCAAACGAGGATTACTTCATGACAGATACAACGCTGCCGCCTGACGACGCGGTCGACCGGATCGAGCCGGTCGACATCCAGCAGGAGATGCAGCGCAGCTACATCGATTACGCGATGAGCGTGATCGTCGGGCGCGCGCTGCCCGAAGTCCGCGACGGCCTGAAGCCCGTGCACCGCCGTGTGCTCTACGCGATGTTCGACTCCGGCTTCCGGCCGGACCGCAGCCACGCGAAATCTGCACGGTCGGTCGCGGAGACGATGGGCAATTACCACCCGCACGGCGACGCGTCGATTTACGACACCCTGGTGCGGATGGCGCAGCCATGGTCGCTGCGCTATCCCCTGGTCGACGGCCAGGGCAACTTCGGTTCGCCGGGCAACGACCCGCCGGCCGCGATGAGATACACCGAAGCACGGCTGACGCCGCTGGCGATGGAAATGCTCAGGGAAATTGACGAGGAGACAGTCGATTTCATCCCGAACTACGACGGACGCGTCCAGGAGCCGACGGTTCTGCCGAGCCGGTTCCCGAACTTGCTGGCCAACGGTTCCGGTGGCATCGCCGTCGGGATGGCGACCAACATCCCGCCGCACAATCTGCGCGAGCTGGCCGAGGCGGTGTTCTGGTCCCTGGAGAACCCGGACGCCGACGAGGAGTCGACGCTGGCCGCTGTCACACAGCGTGTGAAGGGACCGGACTTCCCCACCGCGGGTTTGATCGTTGGCGCGCAAGGCATCAGCGACGCCTACACCACCGGCCGCGGGTCGATCCGGATGCGCGGCGTCGTGGAGATCGAGGAAGACAACAAGGGCCGCACCTCGCTGGTCATCACCGAGTTGCCGTACCAGGTCAACCACGACAACTTCATCACCTCGATCGCCGACCAGGTCCGCGACGGACGGCTGAACGGGATCGCCAACGTCGAAGACCAGGGTAGTGCGCGCGTCGGCGTCCGCATCGTCGTCGAGCTCAAGCGTGACGCGATCGCAAAGGTCGTGCTCAACAACCTCTACAAGCACACACAGCTGCAGACGAGCTTCGGCGCGAACATGCTCTCGATAGTCGACGGCGTCCCACGGACCCTGCGGCTGGACCAGATGATCCGGCTCTACGTGAGCCACCAACTCGACGTCATCGTCCGCCGCACGACATACCGGCTGCGAAAGGCCAACGAACGGGCCCACATCCTGCGCGGCCTCGTCAAGGCTCTCGACGCGCTGGACGAAGTCATCGCGCTGATCCGGGCGTCTGAGACCGTCGACGTCGCGCGAACCGGCCTGATCGAGCTCCTCGACGTCGACGAGATCCAGGCGCAGGCGATCCTCGACATGCAGCTGCGCCGGCTCGCAGCGCTGGAGCGCCAGCGGATCATCGACGACCTCGCCAAGATCGAGGCCGAGATCGCCGACCTGGAAGACATCCTCGCGAAGCCCGAGCGGCAACGCGGCATCGTGCACGACGAGCTCGCCGAGCTCGCCGACAAGCACGGCGACGACCGGCGCACCCGCATCGTGGCCGCCGACGGCGAGGTCACCGACGAAGACCTGATCGCCCGCGAGGACGTCGTCGTCACCATCACCGAAACCGGCTATGCCAAGCGCACGAAGACCGACCTGTATCGCAGCCAGAAGCGCGGCGGCAAGGGCGTGCAGGGCGCCGGGCTCAAGCAGGACGACATTGTCGCGCACTTCTTCGTGTGCTCGACCCACGACTGGATCCTGTTCTTCACCACGCAGGGCCGTGTCTATCGGGCGAAGGCCTACGAACTTCCGGAGGCTTCCCGCACCGCACGCGGCCAACACGTCGCCAACCTGCTGGCGTTCCAGCCCGAGGAGCGCATCGCGCAGGTCATCCAGATCCGCGGCTACGAAGACGCTCCGTACCTGGTGCTTGCCACCCGCAACGGGCTGGTGAAGAAATCGCGGCTGACGGACTTCGATTCGAACCGCTCCGGTGGCATCGTCGCGATCAACCTGCGTGACGGCGACGAATTGGTCGGCGCGGTGCTCGCCTCTGCCGAGGACGACCTGTTGCTGGTGTCCGCGAAGGGTCAGTCCATCCGGTTCAACGCCACCGACGAGGCGTTGCGGCCGATGGGCCGCGCCACCTCAGGCGTGCAGGGCATGCGGTTCAATGGCGACGACCGGCTGTTGTCGCTGAATGTTGTCCAGGAGGGCACATATCTGCTGGTCGCGACCTCGGGCGGGTACGCCAAGCGCACGCCGATCGAGGAGTACCCGGTCCAGGGCCGCGGCGGAAAGGGGGTGCTGACCATTCAGCACGACCGCCGACGTGGCAATCTGGTCGGAGCGCTCATCGTCGACGACGACACGGAGCTGTACGCCATCACCTCCGGAGGCGGCGTGATCCGGACCGCGGCACGCCAAGTTCGCAAGGCCGGGCGGCAGACGAAGGGCGTTCGGTTGATGAACCTGGGCGAGGGCGACACACTGGTAGCGATTGCGCGAAACGCCGAGGAGGGAACAGAAGGCTCGACCGAGCTGGAATCCCGATCTGACGCGACATGACGAGTTAAGGAGCTTCAGTGAGCTCACCGAACGACTCGGGCAACGGGAACGGCCCGCGATCCGGCGGTCCGAGATCGCCCGGGTCGGGTCCGATCTCGACGAGCGGACCGGTTGCCGACCGCGGCGACGTACCGCCGTGGCAGCGCGGCCCTGCCGCCCGCGCCCAGCAGGCGCGACGGACGGGGCCCGACTCGTCGACGCCCGGGGCCGGCGTCGACGATCGCATCAACCGGTTCATCTCCGGGTCTGGGTCGTCGGCTCCGGCGCATGACTCCGAAGTAACGCCGCCACCTCCGTCACGGACGGAGACCTACCGCAGCGAGCTGCCGGACTTGTCAGGTCCGATCCCCCGGCCCGCCGCACCACGCAAGGCGCCACTGGATCGTCCCGGCGCCGAGCCGGCGGTTCCGTCCGCGGCGGCGAGCCGCGTGCAGGTGGGCACCCGGCCGCACGGCCCACTGCGTGCCAGCATGCAGATCCGGCGGGTCGACCCATGGAGTGTGCTGAAGGTGTCGCTGGTGCTGTCGGTGGCGCTGTTCTTCGTCTGGATGATCGGCGTGGCATTCCTGTACCTGGTTCTCGGCGGCATGGGTGTGTGGAGCAAGCTCAACAACAACGTCGGTGACCTGCTGACGAACACCTCCAACACCGAGTTGGTCTCCAGCGGAGCGATATTCGGCGGCGCGGCGTTGATCGGTCTGGTGAACATCGTTCTGCTGACGGCGATGGCGACTGCCGGCGCCTTCATCTACAACCTCACGACCGACCTGGTCGGCGGTGTCGAGGTGACCCTCGCCGACCGGGACTGAATGTCGGCGGCCCCGCGCCTGCGGTGACTGAAGGTCGGCGGCCCCGCGCCTGCGGTGACTGGTAGTCCGTTTGGGGCGATGGCTGCGATTGCGGTAATCTCGTCGGTCGGTCGTCCGCAAGTACGGGCCTATAGCTCAGGCGGTTAGAGCGCTTCGCTGATAACGAAGAGGTCGGAGGTTCGAGTCCTCCTAGGCCCACGGAAGGTACACCATGAGGCTGGCCCTGCTGATCGTCGCGCTCGCGGTTGTCGTGTCGGTGTGGCGGTCACGGCGCGGCGTCGAGGTGTGGCATGTGGCTGTGGACCAATCCGCCGGTCACGTCCAGGGGCCTTAGCTCAGTTGGTAGAGCGCTGCCTTTGCAAGGCAGAAGTCAGGGGTTCGAATCCCCTAGGCTCCACAGGCAATACATGCAGATCAGCGACTATTTACTAAGCGTAGTTTCGGGGGCGAACCGCCCGCCCGTGCCCACACCTTGCCCACAATTGCGAGTCAACAACGCGTTCATTGCGACATCGGCAGCTCCAACGTCCGACCCATACAGGTGGCCGTAGCGGTCAAGCGTGAGGTCAGCCAACTCGTGGCCCAGCATGTCTGCAGCGCCTTGATGTTGGCGCCCGGCGGACCAGCACCCCAATTCGTGAGGCTTCCGTGGTCCGCCGGGCGCGTCCGTCGACTAACCCCAGTTACCAGGGCCACCACGGGATCGGGGGCTGCCAGCCGCCGTGGTCATCACCCCATCCGCCGTCGCCGCCGCGCCAGCCGCCGTCGTCGCCGCGCCAGCCGCCGTGGTCACCGCGCCAGCCGCCGTCGCCGCCGCCCCAGCCGCCGCCCCAGCCGTCACCGCCGTCACCGCCGTCACCACGATCCATCGGTGCCGGGGCGATCCCGGCTGGCTGAGCTGAGGCGGGAGCGGCCACCGCTATCGGTGCCGCGGCGATGCCTGCCGCGGCAGCTCCTGCCATGAACAGCGTTGTGATGCTCTTGAGTCTGATTCGCATGGTTTGGCACTCCCTCGATTGGCTGCCCCGACCCTTGCTTAGATAAACAAACAATACAACTGCTTAGCTAAGCAATGCAACCTCGGGTGCGCTCCGGGTTTGTTCCCTTCCCAACCAGTTTTCGGACCCGCTCAAGAATGACAGGGAAAGTATTTGCAAGGCAGATGTCGGGAGTTCGAGTCTCCCAGGCTCCACCGGTTCTACGGTTTCGGCGTCACCTCGACGCTGGGCGGCCGTGCCGACGGCTCCGGCGGAGACGACCGGCGGATGATCGAGAAGGCGACAGCGCCGCCCGCCAGCGCCAGGACGCCCGCTGCCGAGAAGATGATCAGCCGACGGCGCCGCCGGTTCGGTCGGCGTGCCTCCTGAAACGCCTGCGGCAGGCCCGCAACGACCTCCGAAGCGGCGGCCAACTCCCTGGCCACGGTCTCCTGCGTCGCGCGGACCTGCCCCGCGATTCGGGCCCTGTCATATCGCCGGCGCAGCCCGCTGCCGGCAGAATGCGCACCCTGCAGTCCCAGACCCACTGCGCCGCGACTGATGTCGAGCGGACCGACGGCCGTGTACGTCAGGCCGCGGGTCAAACGCGCTCGTGGAGTCAGCCGCGACCTCTGCCGTTTGTCTTCGCGCAAGCGGCTCATCGTGTGCTGTTTGTCTTCGCGCAAGCGGCTCATCCGCGCCACGTTGTCACCCTCCTGCCATCGGACTCGACTGAGCGTATCCGACGGTGCCCCGTCAACCGCTCAACTCAGCGTGGCACACTGGCATGCCGTGACGAGCCCCATTCAGACCGCGACCGCGACCCTGCACACTAACCGCGGGGACATCGAGATCGCGCTGTTCGGTAACCACGCGCCCAAGACCGTCGCCAACTTCGCCGGCCTGGCAGAGGGGACAAAGGATTACAGCACCCAGAACGCATCCGGCGGCAGGTCTGGCCCGTTCTACGACGGCGCCGTCTTCCACCGGGTCATCGACGGGTTCATGATCCAGGGCGGCGATCCGACCGGAACAGGTCGGGGCGGTCCGGGCTACCAGTTCGCGGACGAGTTCCACCCCGAGCTGCAGTTCGACCGGCCGTATCTGCTGGCGATGGCCAATGCCGGCCCGGGCACCAACGGCTCGCAGTTCTTCATCACCGTCGGCCAGACCCCGCACCTGAACCGCAGGCACACGATCTTCGGCGAGGTGGTCGACCCCGACTCGCAGCGGGTGGTCGACGCAATCGCCGGCACCGCCACCGATGCCCGCGACCAGCCCGCCGAGCCCGTGGTGATCGAGTCGATCACGGTGTCGCAGTAGGCGGATCCGATCGGCCGGCGTAGCCGGGGGGATCCGATCGGCCGGCGTAGCCGGCCGAGGTCAGGGCGTCCAGGACATCGATCGGGTTCGTGCCGAGATCCCAACGGCTGAAAACGATCAGCTTGTCATCGGTGGTGTCGACCTCGAGCAAGCGCACTTTCCGCGCCAGGCGACGGAATTCGGTGATCCGGATCAGCTTGATCGCCGGCCGCGGCAGCACTCTCGTCCGCCACCATCCGCGAACCACAAGGCCGTCGGGCGTGATTGCCAACCGGGGTCGCGCCCGAAGCGAGAATCCTGCAAAGATCAACAATCCCACTCCGGCAACGCCCACCAGAAAACGGCCCGGAGGGTCTGTGACGAGCGTCACAGCTGCAAAGGCGAGCACAATGCCGAAGATTCCGCAACTTACCACCGCGACCGTACTGGGTCCCCAGCTAGTTTGCTGCACGCCGCCACCACAGGCCCTTACCGCATCTAATGAGGTTATCCACAGGTGCTATCAACAATGGGGATGAATCACATCGGTGTGATTGGGTGACGGCGACGTTGCCGCTTCCGTAACACATCGCATACGCCAGGCAACGCATGACACCCCGGCGGTGGCCTACCGCCACCTCATCGTGAGCAACAATCCGGTGATCATGAAAGCAAAGGCGATCGCGTAGTTCCACGGTCCCAGTTGGGCAAGGAACGCGATTTCACTGGACGCGAGCTGAAAGACCAGCAGCCAGGCCAGCCCGATCAGCATCAGCCCGACGAACAGCACGACAAACCACACACTGGACGGGCCAGCCTTCACCTTCACAGGCGTGCGGCTGACCGGCTTGACGGTGAAGTCGTTCTTCTTCCGGACCTTCGATTTGGGCATGTGTACCTTCGCGAACTTTTCGGACCTGTTGGTGCACCATGAGACTAACGCAACGCGTCGGCGTGGCCCGCTGCGTGCAGGACGAGAGGATGTGTGGTGGCTTCCCGGCGGTCGGCCTGGCGTATCGGCGTTCCGGTTGTCTGCCTGCTCGCCGGTACGCTGCTCGGCACGACACACGGCGTGTCCGGCGGCGGCGAAATCCGGCGCAGCGACTCGCCGCGGCTGGTCGATCTGGTGCGCGAGGCCCAACAGTCCGTCGACCGGCTCAGCGCCCAACGTGACTCGCTGGCCGAGCAGCTCGACTCCGCCCGCGCAGTACCTGCGCGCAGCGACGGGGCGGTGGCGGCGCTGATGGTCAGGGCCGCGCCGCTGGCCGTCGCTGCCGGTACGGTGCCCATGCACGGACCCGGCCTGGTCGTGACATTGACCGACGCACAGCGCGACGCGAACGGCCGCTTTCCCCGCGACGCCTCCCCCGACGACCTTGTGGTGCACCAGCAGGACGTCCAGGCGGTCCTGAACTCGCTGTGGAGCGCCGGCGCCGAGGCGGTGCAGATGCAGGATCAGCGGATCATCGCCACGTCAGCGCCACGGTGCGTCGGCAACACGCTCCTGCTCAACGGCCGGACCTACAGCCCTCCCTACACCGTCACCGCGATCGGTGATGTCGGCGCGATGCAAGCCGCGCTTGCGGCCGCCCCGGCGGTGATCGTGTACAAGCAGTACGTCGTCAGGTTCGGCCTCGGCTACACCGAGGAGCCCCGCGCCGACGTGCGGGTGCCGGCATACAGCGGCTCGATCACGATGCACTATGCCAAGCCGGTGGGGCCGGCCGGTTGAACGCGGGACCACCGCGCAACCGTTAACCTGACGTGATGCAGGTCTTGGTCGTCGACAACTACGACAGTTTCGTGTTCAACCTAGTGCAGTACCTCGGCCAACTCGGGATCGACGCCCAGGTGTGGCGCAACGACGACCGCAGGCTCGACGACGCCTCAGCTGTCGCCGAAGGATTCGACGGCGTGCTGCTGAGCCCGGGCCCCGGCACGCCCGAACGTGCCGGGGCGTCGATCGCGTTGGTCCACGGCTGCGCAGAGGCAGGCACGCCGCTGTTGGGTGTGTGCCTGGGTCACCAGGCCATCGGCGTCGCGTTCGGCGGCACAGTCGACCGGGCGCCTGAATTGCTGCACGGCAAGACGAGCACGGTGTACCACACGAATACCGGTGTGCTGCAGAACCTTCCGAATCCGTTTACCGCGACGCGCTACCACTCGCTCTCGGTACTGCCGGACACCGTGCCGCGCGAGTTGGAAGTCACCGCGCGCACCCGCAGCGGCGTGATCATGGGCCTGCGGCACGCCGAATTGCCGATCCACGGCGTCCAGTTCCACCCGGAATCGATCCTGACCCAGGGTGGTCACCGGATGCTGGCGAACTGGTTGGGTTACTGCGGTCAGGCGCCCGACGAGGCGCTCGTGCACCAACTCGAGACCGAGGTCGCCGACACCGTGCGGGCGGCTACGAGACGAACTTCAGCGTGATGTTGGCGTCCCGGTTGATCCCGGTCCCCGGCGCGGGGCTCTGGTAGACGATCCGGTTGCGCTGCGTCTCCGGCCCCGGCACGTCGGCGCCCTTGACCAGCACCCCGGTCCAGCCCAATGCCCGCAGCTGCGGCTCGGCATCGGTCCAGAACATGCCGCTGAGGTCGGGCATCATGAACTGGTTGCCCTTCGACACCTGAAGATCGACGACCGAGTCCAGCGGAACGTTGGCACCCGCAGCCGGATTGGTGGCGATCACCTGACCTGCCGGTAGCGTACTGTCCACCGGCGACTGGCTGAACTTGGTGAAGCCGTAGACGGTGAGGTTCTTCTCGGCCTGGTCCACCGTCTGCCCGTTGACTTCGGGGACCTGCTTGGTTTCCGGGCCGGAGCCGACCAGGATCGTGATCTCATTGGTGATCGCGGACGTCTGGTTCGCGGGCGGGCTCGTGCCCACCACCCGGTCCTTCAAGTCTGCCGTGGACGGCGCGGGGGCCTGTTTGAACTTCCCGAAGCCGGCGGCGGTGAGCTTGCGGACAGCGTCGGCGTAGCTCAGCGACGACACGTCGGGAATCTCGCGCTGTTCGGGGCCGGTGGACACGTTGAGCGTGACCTCCGATCCTGCGGCGACGGTGTCGTTCCCCTTCGGATCGGTGTTGATCACATGATCGGGCGCGACGGTTGAATCCGGCTTCTGCTGGCTTCGCGTCTTGAAGCCGCGATTCTGCAGTGCGGCTGTCGCATCGGCCGACGGTTGGCCGGTCACGTCCGGCACCTGCACGTCGCGTGGGCTGGCGCCGATCATGTTGATCGCGACGGTGACGACAACGGTGAGCACCGCCAGCACCGCCACCGCGATCAGCCACCGGCCCACCGATCCGGCGCCCGCGCGGTCCCGGTCCCCGTAACCACCCGACTCGCGAGGCAGCGCCTCAGTGTGCTGGCCGCGCGGCGAAGCCGACGGGGTTGCCGCGAGGAGGGACGTGCGTTCGGCGTCGGTCAGCACCTTCGGGGCTTCCGGCGTTTCACCGTTGTGCACCCGAACCAGATCGGCACGCATCTCTGCCGCGCTCTGGTACCGATTGTCGGGATTCTTCGCGAGTGCCTTGAGCACAACCGCATCGAGATCGGGGGAGAGGCCCTCGTGCTTCTGAGACGGCGGAACAGGGTCTTCGCGGACATGCTGATAGGCCACCGCGACGGGCGAATCGCCGATGAACGGTGGTTCGCCCGTGAGGATTTCGTACAACACACAACCGAGTGAGTAGACGTCCGATCGCGCGTCGACCGGTTCACCGCGGGCTTGCTCCGGAGAGAGGTATTGCGCGGTGCCGATCACAGCGGCGGTCTGGGTGACGCTGTTGCCGCTGTCGGCGAGCGCACGGGCGATGCCGAAATCCATCACCTTCACGGCACCCGTGTGGCTGATCATGATGTTGGCCGGCTTGACGTCGCGGTGGATGATGCCGTGCTGGTGGCTGAAGTTGAGTGCCTGGCAGGCGTCGGCAATGATCTCGATCGCTTTGCGGGGCGGGATCGGCCCGTCGTTGTGGACGATGTCGCGCAGCGTGACGCCGTCGACGTACTCCATCACGATGTAGGGCAACGGGCCCGCGGCCGTCTCGGCTTCACCGGTGTCGTACACCGCGACGATCGCCGGGTGGTTCAGCGCGGCCGCGTTCTGGGCCTCACGACGGAACCGCAAATAGAAGCTCGGGTCGCGCGCCAGATCGGCGCGCAGCACCTTGACCGCCACATCTCGATGTAGCCGCAGATCGCGGGCCAAATGGACCTCGGACATACCGCCGAAGCCGAGGATTTCACCAAGTTCGTAGCGGTCAGACAGGTGTTGTGGGGTCGTCATTACAAAGTTGTCTTATCACGGTAGGGGGGCGACCCAAGCGGGACAGGAGCTGCCCATCGGAGCTCACCGATTCGCTCTCCACCCTTACCGGAGCCACGGGTCCGCGTCCAATTCTGCGGCTGAGCGGGGGCCGGCGACGCCGGCGTGGTGACGGATTCGCTGACCGTCGGCGGGGGCTGTTGTTGCTGGGTCTGCTTGTCGCGGGCGTTGATCACGATCAGCACCGCGATGACGATCGCCAGGGCGCCGAGCACGCCCGCGGCCCACAGCAGGGCGCGCTGCCCTGAGGAGAACGTGCGCCGCGGCGGGGGCGGCCGATGGCTGCCGGTCCCCGGACGTGGCCGCGCGCCCGTGATCACACCGGAGCGGGGGGTCAGGTCGGCGGCGGCCCGGGCCTGTGCCCCGGACGGAATGGCCGCGGGAGTTGCCCGGCTGATCGTGGGGGCCTGGTTGGGCCGAGGGGGCCTGCGCCCTGACCGCACCCCGGCCACCGCGTCGGCGAACTGGCCGCCGTTGCGGTACCGCATGCCGGGGTTTTTCACCAGCGTGATCTCGATCAGCTCACGAACATTCGGCGGCAGGTCGGCAGGCAGCGGCGCGGGGGTCTCTTTGATGTGCTTCATCGCAACGGTCAGCGCACCGTCGCCGGTGAACGGCCGCTTACCCGAAACCGCCTCGTAGCCCACAACTCCCAGCGAGTACACGTCGCTGGCGGCGGTCGCGTCGTGGCCAAGGGCCTGCTCGGGTGCGATGTACTGGGCGGTGCCCATCACCATCCCGGTCTGGGTCACCGGTGCGGCGTCGACCGCCTTGGCGATACCGAAGTCGGTGATCTTCACCTGGCCGGTGGGGGTGATCAAGATGTTGCCGGGCTTGACATCGCGATGCACGAGTCCGGCGTTGTGAGCGACCTGCAACGCCCGGCCCGTCTGCTCGAGCATGTCCAGCGAATGCCGCAGCGACAGCCGTCCGGTGCGCTTCAGCACAGAGTTCAGCGGCTCGCCGTTCACCAACTCCATGACCAGGTACGCGGTGCGGCCCTCGGCGTCGATCTCGGTCTCGCCGTAGTCGTAGACGCTGGCGATGCCGGGATGGTTGAGCATCGCGGTGGTGCGCGCCTCGGCCCGGAACCGCTCAATGAACTCCGGGTCCGAGGAGAACTCCGCTTTCAGCACTTTCACAGCGACGCGCCGGCCCAGCCGGCTGTCCACGGCCTCCCAGACCTGCCCCATGCCGCCGGTGGCGATCAGACGCTGCAGCCGGTACCGCCCCGACAGCGTCACACCCACGCGCGGGCTCATGATCCCTCCCGAAGAGCTGCGGCGATCACCGCACGCCCCACCGGGGCGGCCAGCGCCCCGCCGGTGGCGGACAGCCGGTCGCCGCCGTTTTCCACCACCACCGCGACCGCGACTTTCGGGCTTTGTGCCGGCGCGAACGCGATGTACCAGGCGTGCGGCGGCGTATTGCGCGGATCGTTGCCGTGCTCGGCAGTGCCGGTCTTGGAGGCGATCTGCACCCCGGGAATCGCCCCTTTCTGTTGCGTTACCTGTTCGGCGCCGACCATCAGACTCGTCAGCCTAGCGGCGATCGGTGGCGAGATCGCACGCCGGAGCTGTTGCGGACTGGTGGTGCTGATGTTGGCCAGGTCGGGCCCTTTGAGGCTGTCGACCAGGTAGGGCTGCATCGTTACCCCTTCATTCGCGACGGTGGCGGCCACCATCGCGTTCTGCAACGGAGTCACCCCGACGTCTTTTTGACCGATGCTCGACATGCCCAGGGCGGCGGCGTCGGGGATCGCGCCGACGGTGGACTCGGCGACTTGCAACGGGATCGGGTCGAGTTGCGTGTCCAGGCCGAAGGCCTGTGCGGTGCTGTGTAAGGCGGCCGCGCCGGTCTTGATACCGAGCTGCACGAACGCGGTGTTGCACGAGCGCGCGAACGCCTCCCGCAGCGATGCCGTCGGGCCGGCACCGCATGGCGAGCCGCCGAAGTTCTCCAGCGTCGCGGTGCTGTCGGGAAGCTTGATCGTCGGTGCGGCGGTGAGCTGGTCGGTCTCGTTGGCACCGGCCTGCAGCGCAGCCGCGGTCGTGATGACTTTGAAGGTCGAGCCCGGCGGATAGGTCTCGGAGATCGCCCGGTTGAGCATCGGATTGTCGGGGTTGTCGCGCAACTGCTCCCAGGCCTTGGTCTGCTCGTCGACGTCGTGGGAGGCGAGCAGGTTCGGGTCGTAGGACGGTGCGGACACCATGGCGAGGATCTTGCCGGTCGACGGCTCGATCGCGACGACCGCGCCCTTGCACGGCCCGCTGCAGCCCTGCGCCATCGAGTCCCAAGCCGCTTGCTGGACTTGGGGATTGATCGTGGTGGTGACGTTACCGCCGCGCGGGTCCCGGCCCGTGAAGAAGTCTGCCAGCCGGCGGCCGAACAGTCGCTCGTCGGATCCGTTGAGCACCGAGTCCTCGGCGCGTTCCAACCCGGTGCTGGAATAACGCAACGAGTAAAACCCGGTGATAGGCGCATACGCCAGCGGGTTCGGATAGACCCGCAGGTACCGGAACCGGCCGGTTGTCGACACCGAATAGGCGAGCAGTTGACCGCCAGCTGAGATCTGGCCGCGCTGGCGGGAGTATTCGTCGAGCAAAACCCGTTGATTGCGCGGATCGGAGCGCAGCCCGTCGGCGGTGAATACCTGTGTCAGCGTGGCGTTGAGCAGCAACAACACGATCAGCACCATGATCGTCACCGAGATGCGCCGCAGGGAGGTGTTCATACCTTCTGAATCACCTCGGTACTCGCGGCCGCGATCGGTGTCGATTGGCGCGGCCGCGTGACGATCGGCCGGCGTGCGGCATGGGAAATCCGCACAAGAATGGCCAGGAGAACATAATTGGCCAGCAGCGACGAGCCGCCGTAGGACATCCAGGGTGTGGTCAGCCCGGTCAGCGGGATCAGCTTGGTGACACCGCCGACGACGATGAACAACTGGATCGCCAACGTCGAGGCAAGGCCGGCCGCCAGCAGCTTGCCGAAGCTGTCGCGCACGGCGATGGCGGTCCGCAGGCCCCGGATGATCACGATCGTGTACAGCATCAGCACACCGGCAAGGCCGACGAGGCCAAGTTCTTCACCGACAGCGGCGATGATGAAATCCGTTGACGCGGCGGGGACGGCGCCCGGCTGCCCATTGCCGAGGCCGGTGCCGAAGACGCCACCGGTGGCAAAGCTGAACAGCGACTGCACCATCTGGTACCCGCTGCCGTCCGGGTCGGCGAACGGGTCCAGCCAGTTCTGCACCCGGGTCTGCACGTGCTGGAAAAGGTAGTAAGCCGCAACACTCCCCGCCGCGAACAGGGCAAGGCCGATGACCACCCAGCTCAACCGGGCGGTCGCGATGTAGACCATGATGAGAAACGACGCATACAGGAGCAGCGATGTGCCCAGGTCCTTCTCGAACACCATGACCCCGACCGAGATGATCCACGCCGCGAGCAGCGGCGCGAGATCACGCGGCCTCGGCAGCGTCATACCGAGGAAATGCTTTCCGGCGCTGGTGAATACGGCACGCTTGGCCACGAGCACGGCAGCAAAGAAGATAAGCAGAAGGATCTTGGAGAATTCAGCCGGCTGAATCGAAAAGCCCGGCAGGCGGATCCAAATCTTCGCACCGTTTTCTTCGGACAGCGACGACGGCAACACGGCGGGAATCACCAGCAGCACCAATCCGGCGACGCCAGAGATGTAGCCGTAGCGGGCAAGCACGCGATGATCTTTCAGGAAGATGATCACCAGAGCGAAGGCGATGACACCGACTAGCGTCCACAGCATCTGTTGATTGGCGCTTGGGCCGTTGCGTGCGCCGGACATCAGCTGACGATCGGCTAGGTCCAGGCGATGAATCATCACCAGCCCAAGGCCGTTCAGCAGCGCGACGACGGGAAGCAGCAGTGGGTCCGCATATGGCGCGAACCGCCGGATCGCCATATGCGCGCCGCCGAACAGCGCGAGGTAGGCGACCATGTACTGCGCGAGATCCCACCGGAGGCCCTGCTCCTGGTTCGCCTCGACAATGAGCAACGCCACCGTGGTGATCACGGCGGCGAAGGCCAGCAGCATCAGTTCGGCGTTGCGCCGGTTGGGCAGCGGTGGCGTCACAGCGACGACGGGTTGCGGCTGCGTGGTCATGCGGCCGTCCGGCAATTGGTGCCCGGTTCCGGGGGAGGTGGCGGCAGGGCTGTGACGGTGGGCGCGGTGGTGGTCGGGGGTGCGGACTCTGGCGCGGGGGAGGGCGGTTCGGACACAGGCGAAGGAGATTCGGGGGTGGCTGGCGCAGACGACGGAGTCGGAACCGGCGGCGGGATGGTCGTGGTGGGCCCGGGCCTGCCGGTGGTCGTCGGGGTCGGGGGAGTGGGCGGCGCGCACACGGGCAGAACCGAGCTGTGGGCAAGTTCGTTGATCTGCGAGATCGCGTTGTCCAGGCTGCCCGTCGGCAAGCCTGCCACGACCTGGGCCCGCTCCGACTGGCGGAGGTCGTTGACCGCAAGCAGGTGGCAGTCCAGTCGGTCGTGGGATTGATCAAAGCTGATGAGCGAAAGCTCGTTTCGGGCATTCAGGCAGCCCAGCAGGTATGGTTCCTGCAGCCGGTAGCCGAGGAAAGACCCCTGCACACCGCGCAGGATCGCGACGGTGCCGTCGTGCTCGCTGACGTAGTAGTTGCTGCGAACCATCGCCCGTCCCACGGCGAGCGCGGCCAGCACGACAAGCACGAGCAGTACCGCGGCCATCACGATCCGGCGCCGCGACCGCGGCCGTCGTGCCGGCGTCTCCGGTTCGGGCAGAACACGTTTCGCGACATTGCGCTTGGGGTTGAACGCAGATGCGCGGCCGGCGGAGGTGTTGGGCGGCGCGATCTGATTGTCGTCGTCACCGGACACCGCGCCGGCGAGGATAGGCTGCGTCTGGCCGTAGTCGTACTCGACGACGTCGGCGACGACCACGGTAACGTTGTCGGGGCCGCCGCCGCGCAGCGCCAATTCGATGAGGCGGTCGGCACTTTCGGCCACGTCGGGGATCTTGAGCGCCTCAAGGATGGTTTCATGGCTGACCGGATCGGACAGCCCGTCGCTGCACAGCAGGTACCGGTCGCCGGCGCGGGCTTCCCGCATGATCAGCGTCGGCTCCACCTCGTGCCCGGTGAGGGCGCGCATGATCAGTGACCGCTGCGGGTGGCTGTGTGCCTCCTCGGGGGTGATGCGGCCCTCGTCGACGAGGGTCTGAACGAACGTGTCGTCCTTCGTGATCTGGGTGAGTTCGCCGTCGCGCAGCAGGTAGCCGCGCGAGTCGCCGATGTGTACCAAGCCAAGCCTGTTGCCGGCGAATAAGATTGCGGTAAGAGTGGTGCCCATCCCGTCGAGCTCGGGATCGAGTTCCACGTGCGCGGCGATCGCGGCGTTGCCTTCGCGTACCGACTGATCGAGCTTGCTCAGCAGGTCACCGCCGGGCTCGTCGTCGTCAAGGTGGGCGAGCGCGGCGATGACAAGTTGCGAGGCGACCTCACCGGCGGCATGACCGCCCATGCCGTCGGCAAGCGCGAGCAGGCGTGCACCCGCGTAGACGGAGTCCTCGTTGTTGGCGCGGACCAGCCCGCGGTCGCTGCGAGCGGCGTAACGAAGAACCAGGGTCACGGGCGCAACTCGATTACGGTCTTGCCGATCCGAACCGGCGTGCCCATCGGAACGCGTACCGCCGTCGTCACCTTCGCCCTGTCAAGATATGTGCCGTTGGTAGATCCTAGGTCTTCGACATACCAGTCGGACCCGCGCTGCGACAGGCGGGCGTGCCGGGTCGAGGCGTAGTCGTCGGTGAGCACCAAAGTCGAGTCGTCCGCACGGCCGATCAGCACCGGCTGATTGCCGAGAGTGATGCGGGTCCCGACCAGCGCGCCCTCGATCACCACCAAGTGGCGCGCGATATTTCGGGGCTGCCGTTTGGGCAGCAGCGAGCCACGCAGTGCCAGCCCGCGCCGGACCATCACCGCACCGGTGGGCGCATAGATGTCCGTGCGCAGGATCCGCAACACCGACCAGATGAACAACCAGAGCAGCAGGAGGAAACCGGCGCGCGACAGCTGCAGCACTAGCCCCTGCATCTGGCGCCTCCTCCGTCCTCGTCCCGGTTCCGTGGCAACGTCACGATACTTGGACGGTGGTCGGCACGAGCGCGAGGCGAAGCAGATAGCTTCGCACGGGTCTGACCTCAGTGAACGCGAACGACGATTTCGGAGTGTCCCAGCCGAATCACGTCGCCGTCGGCCAACTGCCATTCCTGCACAGGGGCGTTGTTGACAGTGGTGCCGTTAGTGGAGTTGAGGTCGGACAGCAACGCCACCTGGCCGTCCCAGCGGATCTCCAGGTGTCGTCGCGACACGCCGGTGTCGGGCAGCCGGAACTGAGCGTCCTGGCCGCGACCGATCACGTTCGCACCCTCGCGCAGCTGGTAGGTGCGGCCGCTGCCGTCGTCGAGTTGCAGCGTGACGGTGGTCTGGCCGGTACCGGGACCGTAGTCGGGCTGCCCGCCGTACCCGCCGCCGGCGTACCCGCCCTGGCCGTACTCGTAGTCGCCGGCTTGGGGGGCGGCGTATCCGCCACCTGGGGGGGCGTCATAGCGGCCGTAATCCTGCTGGCCGTAGTCAGGGCGGCCGTAGGACTGACCCGGGTAGCCCTGCTGCTCGTAGTCACCGTAGCCGGGCCGCGGTTCGGCCCGGCCGTAGCCGGGATCCTCGTGACGCCCTGGTGGTGGCCCCGCAGGGCGACCGTAGTCGCCGTAGTCGCCATAGCCCGGCTGGCCGCCGCTGTAACCGCCGGGGCCTTGCCGGTACGGCTGGTCGTGACCGCCGGGCCCATACCCCGCCGGTGGGCGCTGCTCGTACGACGGTGGCGGGTAGCCCTGGTCGGGGTAGCCGCCTTGCTCGGGGTAGCCGCCTTGCTCGGGGTAGCCGCCGCGCGGCGGGTAGGCCGGCTCAACCTGGGGCGGGTAGCCCTGGTCGGGGTAGCCGCCCTGGTCGGGGTAGCCGCCTTGCTCCGGCGGATGGGGAGCGCGGGGCTCTGCGCCGCCTGCTGCCCGTGGATCTTCCGGCGAACGGCCATAGCGTTCGTCGTAATACTCGTCGGCGGGTGGGCGCCCCTGTCCCTGGCCGCCTCGGTAGCTGGGGTTGTCGGTCATCGGTGCTACTCCTGGTTCTGAATTGAGCGCGTGGTCTTGGCGTGGTGGGGCGGGCGTGACGTCGGGATTGACCGCTGCATGGGCGCGGAACTGCCCCGTGTGCAGCTTCGGTGACTGCTCGAATCGGACAACCACATCACCATACGTTTGCCAGCCCTGATCGCGGAGGTATCCCAGAAGGTGTTTGGCAAAGGTATCTGATGACAGGTCGGGGTCAGCGACCGCCTTTTGATAGTCGGCCTCGCTAAGGGTGATTACGTAGGCGTTCGGGGCCAGTAGCCGTCCTCCGGCGAGGGTCTGCATACCATCGGCGGCCTCGCGCCGCAGCATCGCCTCGACCTCTTCGGGGACGATGGCACCCCCGAAGACCCGGGCGAAGACGTCGCCGACGGTGACCTCTAGTTTGCGCTCGATCCGCTGAACTATGCCCATGTCACCGCCCCTCTTCGCTTGTCCGGTCGTCGTCATCACTGCGCGGGTAGCCGACTCTTCCGCGTGTCGTGCCACCACTTCGTTTCTTTTGCATGGTATCGGTCCCGACAGCCGCAGCGGGACCAGTACAACTCTGAGAATACCGTCAGGGCAGGTCAGAGGGGGTTCGGGGCGACTTTGAGAGGCCGCGGTCAGGCTCTTTCGGTGCCACGGCGCAGTTGGGGCCGACCCGGCGTGTCGTGATAGCCTCGACCGGTTGTTTCGGGCGAGTGGCGGAATGGCAGACGCGCTGGCTTCAGGTGCCAGTGTCCTTCGGGACGTGGGGGTTCAAGTCCCCCTTCGCCCACAAATTTGAGCAGTTCGGCGAACCGCAGGCTCGAGGGTCACGAACTCAACAGGCTCGTGACCGGTTGGGGGCGCGAACAGACGGCGGCAGGTCGAAGCCGGCCGGGTACGGGTCGAAGAGCAGCGCGCCGTCCTGCCGCACACCACGCCCGCGCTATCCACCACTGAGCGGGTCCTACGTGGAGATTGGCTCGACCCGATCACCAACGCCTGTGTGAGTCTGGCCGGGTGCGACTTAGGCGGAAACCGGAGTCGCAACCGTCCGGCCGACAATGAAGGCTGACACCAGGCGCTTCAAAGTCGCATCGAAGTCGTCCTCCCGATATGCAAGCTGCTTGAGTATCGCCCCGGTGATCGCGGCGACAAGCAGGTCGGCGTCAGAGGGCGGAATGTCCGCACCCGACGCACGGAACCCGACCATCACGACCCGGCGGTAGGCGTCGCGAAGCTCCGTCATCATTCCGCGAAGCTCGGGATCCCGCGCCGCGGCAAGCTGCATCTCCAACAGCGCAAGCCAGCGAGCCGGTTCGTCGGCCAGCCCCGATGCGATCTCTTCAGCGACGCGCGCGAGCCATGCGTCGAAGTCGAAGGCGGTGTCCAAAGCCGATAGGGTCCACGCGTCAAGGCGTTCCCGCTCCCTGGCGGCGATACTGCGCACGGCCTCCCGCAGGAGCGCCTCCCTGGTGCCGAAGTGATTCGGCACCGTGCCCAGTGACACACCCGCGGCCTCCGCAACGGTGCGATGCCGCACCGCCTCGAGTCCGTGCTCTCCAATCAAGCGCAGTGTCGCGTCGAGGAGGGCGGCGCGAGTGCTATCGGGATCGCGCCTGTTGGCTGCCACACGAAGAGTTTACCTGAACGATCCTTTTACCTTACTGAACAAATCATCTAATATTATTGACGGGTCCGTTACGAGCCAGTCGGGGGAGTTGATGTGTTGCACGCGTCTGCGCGAAGCGCCGATCCACCGCTGGTGCTGCTGCACCCGCTGGGTTCCACGGGGGTGACGTCATGGACGCCGCTCACGAATGCATTTGAAGCTGCGGGGTACCGCGTCTCGGCACCGGACCTCCCGGGCCATGGGGTCGCCCGTCACATCCCGTTCACGTGGGAGAACGCGAGAGCGACGGTGGATGCGGCAGCCCGGCAGTTCGCGCCGGACAAGCCGGTTCTTGTCGGCCTGTCGCTTGGGGCGGCGACGGCGATGTATTCGGCCAGACAACAGCCAAGCAGCTTTGCCGGTCTTGTCCTCGCCGGAGCCGGCGCCTGTTGGAACGACCGCTCCGTCAGAAGAGGCTTGACTCTCGCGGCCGGCGCCGGAGCGTTGTTGGCGGCGGCGGGCCGCCGCGAACCCCTCGCCCATGCCGCGGGCGTACGCGGCCGTGACCTGTTGACGGCGGCCCGAACTACCGACGTCGCGCCCGCTCAGTTATGGCGTGCTGCGCGGTGTTTGACGCGATTCGATGTGCGCAACACACCTCCGCCGCCGGTACCGGCCGCGGTCATCGTTCTGACCGAGGACCGGCGGATGCCGCCGGGCCTTCAGCGCGCGCTCGCCAGATACATGGGCTGCCCGCACATTGACGTCGCGGCAGACCATGACGCACCGGTCCGCGAGACCGCCCGGTTCTCCGATGGTTTGCGAGCTGCTCTCGAGGTCCTCGCGGTGAACGAGGAGCTCCGTCGCCCCGTTTCTTGGAGGGGAGGCACTAACGCGCCGATTGAGGGAGCCGATCGCCTATGACCGCAGAAGTCCAGGACATCCATGACGCCGTGGTGATCGGGGCGGGCCCATCCGGCCTCGCCGTCGCCCGTGAACTTGAGCATCAGCACGGCATCAAAGCCCTGGTCGTCGACCGTGCGGCGGCGCCGGCCATCTCATGGCGCACGCGCTACGACAACTTCCGCCTCAACACCAACGGGTTCCTGTCGCATCTCCCCGGGCAACGGATTCCGTTGAGCGCCGGCCGTTGGCCGACCAAAGAGGACATGGTCCGCTATTTCGATCAGTACGTGCAGCGGCAGAAGCTAACGCTCAAACTGGGCTGTGAGATCAGCCACGTCGACCGCCTCAGAGGTTGCTGGCGACTTGGGACTTCGTCGGCGGAGATCCACGCCCGGTCGATCGTCCTCGCCACCGGGAACTACCGCACCCCTGCCATCCCGCCGTGGCCCGGGCTCAGCCAGTTCGAGGGCGAACTCGTCCACTCTGCCGACTTCAGAAACGCCTGGCCTTACCGCGGCCGCGATGTCCTCGTCGTCGGCGCGGGCAATTCGGCGGCGGACATCGCCGTGCAGCTTGCCCGCGGCAGCAGAAACCAAATCTGGCTTGCCGTTCGTACACCACCGCACCTGGTGCGGCGAGCGATGGGGCCTCTGCCGGCGGACATCCTGCTTGAGCTGTTTTCGCGTGTTCCCGCGCGCACGATCGACCCCATTATCAAGCGCTTCAACCGGATGGTGATGGGTGATCTGTCGGCCTACGGCTTCAACGAGCCGCCGCTGGGGTTGAAGGCGACCGTTGAACGAGGCCGCATCCCGACCCTGGCCGACGAGCTCATCGAGGTCGTGCGGGCAGGCCGCGTCGAAGTGGTTGCGGCGGTAGAGGCGCTCGACCGCAGCCGCGTAATCCTGTCCGACGGTAGCTGGGTGGCACCGGAGGTGATTGTCGCCGCGACAGGCTTCAGCACTGATCTCGAGGGTTTGATCGGGCACCTTGGCGTGCTCGACGAGAAGGGCAAACCGCTGGGGGGCTACGCGTCGCACATCGGCGATGGGATGTTCACGCTCGGCTACGGAATTCCCAGCACGGGACCGCTGCGCGGGATCCGCCTCAACGCCACCCGCCTGGCGAGGGAGATCGCGGGGTATTTGGCGACAACGCCCCTCACGAGTGGGGACGACCTGGTCGCGTCAACGGTGCCCTGATCTGGCAGCGCTTCCCGCGGCCTACCTACCGGCCAGCCAGGCTTTGACCTCGGGCGTCGGTCGATCGACGACGTCCTTGAGTTCGGGGTGCTTGTCAATGTATGCGGCCACCACTCCGCATATCGGAACGATTCGCATGCCGGCGTCACGGGTGGCCGCGAGAGCCTCGCCGACGAGAATCGTTGCGAGACCCCGGCCTTCGTACTCGTCGTCGACCTCAGTGTGGTTGAACACGCGCGTGCCATCGCGATCGGCGAAGTAAACGCCGCCGACGATTTGGTCGTCGACACAGATCGTGAAGCGGTCCTCGTCCTTATCAAGCTGCACCGTGGTCTTGTCGCCGGTCTTGTCGGTGGTCATTTTGCGTCCTTTCTGCCCGGGGCGGGTCGAGGCCGGAGCCTGGCGGTCGGCAGGGGCGGGGCGGGCAACCGGCTCAGCGCGCCGCGATAGCCGCCGACGGCGCCAAACCGGTCGTCGTGGGATTCCCACAATTCGCGGTACGTAACGATGTCGTCGTGGCTGCGGCCGACGAAGTTCCACCACATCACGAGCTCTTCATCGAACGGCGCGCCCCCGAGAAGGACCACCCGGGCGGGCGCGCCGCCCGGGTTTCGCAATAAAAGCACGTCTCGGCCGGTGCCTTGGTAGGCCATGTCGCCAACAGCGAGAAGCATGTCCGCGACGTCGACCACGCCCTGATCGAGCAGAACGCCATGCTCGAAATCCGGGTCTACCGCCAGTTCGAGGCAGGCGCCAGGTTCGACGTCGAGTTGCGCGCCGAGCAGCGGACTGAAAGTGCGCACCGGGGACGCCGTGTCTTCCAGCTCGCCGAGGAACACGCGCATTGTGGCACCGCTGAGCGAAACCGGTTGGGGCACAAAGTGAGCGAAGTCGCGGCCCGCGTCGCGGCCGGCGCCCGGCAACGCCACCCACAACTGAACCCCCTGAAGCAATGTGGTAGCCGTCGTGGACACCTCTGAATGGCAAATACCAGCTCCGGCCGTCATCAGATTGAGCTCGCCCTGCCGGACCAGCGCGTGGACTCCGGCGCTATCGCGGTGCTCGATCTCGCCGTCGAAAAGCCAACTGACGGTCTGCAATCCGGTATGCGGGTGAGGCGGCACATCCATGCCCCGCCCGTGTCGGACATTGTGAGGTCCATAGTGGTCCGCGAAACACCACGCACCGACCAGCGATCGCTGTCGCTGCGGCAGCGTGCGCTTCACGCGCATCGCTCGCGGACCTCCCAGGGGAACATCTCGAGCATGTAGCACCTCAATGCCGTCCGCTGAGGATGCCGAACAGGTTTCTTCTCTCGGCGCGGCGTCGAGGTTGCTCACCGTCGCGACAGTACGCCGCCGGTAGTATCGGATTACCCGGTCATCGCGGACCGGATCAGGTCGAGGTCGTGGTCGTCGATCGAAAACACGCCGAAGCGGAACCTATAGCCCCAGCGCTTCTTGTCGTCGATGAACCCCAGGTCGTCAATCAGGGGCCGGATCGGTGTTTCGTTGCAGGGCAGGAAGTGGACATTGCGACGCCACGGATGAAAGCCCGGCGTCATCTCGACCTGATACGGCGCATCATCGGCGATCTGCCCAAGTGCGGTGAAGGCCTGCAGCGGTTCGCCGCCCTCCAGAGCCGTCTTCGGCGAGTAGAAGACGATCCAGTCTCCGCGGGCCATTTTGCGCAGCATGTGTGGCTTGCCGTGGTTGGCCTGGGTGAAGCGGCCCTGCACCCCACGCTGTACGTGATCGCGGCTCACGGTATTCATCCAGTTCGTCATGCCTCGCACGGTAGGTGCGCGACCTGACATCGCAAGCGCACGCCAGGCGTTGAGGTTAACCGCCTGTGGATTAGTTCTGATCTGTGGATTGCTGCCGGGGTTTTGCGTGGGAAAACGCTTCGGGGTCAACGCGTGTCGGGCCGTGGCGGTAGCTTTAGCACATGTGTTCGAATGATCGGGACGGGTTCCTGGATGCGGTGGACGCGCTGGGCGAGGCGATGGCGCGGTGTGTGAAGCTGCGCCCGCAGGGGGTGTTGACGGGCCGGGACTGCCTGACGGTTCTGGCGAACCTGGAGGTGCTGGCGCGGCGGCTGCCGGCGCTGCAGCATGATCTGCTCAACGCGACCGGGGCGCAGTGCGGGCCGGTCGAGCTGGGCGGCACGCTGGCCCATGCGCTGGCCGATCGGCT
>JAOPWC010000195.1 GCA_025965895.1 Mycobacterium sp. | reverse complement strand
CGGCCTGATCAGCGGACACTGGTCGCTCGACCACGCGGGCTCAGGCGACTTCCGGGCACACAGCCCACGCTTCAGCGGCGAGAACCTCGAGCGCAATCTCGCCCTCGTCGAGCGGCTTCGCAGTGTGGCAACCGAACTCGGCGTGTCCGTCGCCCAGGTGGCGATCGCGTGGGTAGCCGCCCAAGGCGAGGACATCATCCCGCTGGTCGGGGCCCGCAGGCGCGAGCGACTGGCTGAGTCGCTGGGCGCGGTCGACGTCGAGCTGACCGCCGGGCAACTCGCAGCGATCGAGTCCGCGGTGCCCAAGGATGCGGCCGCCGGTGACCGGTACGACGCCACGCAGATGGTGGCGCTCGACAGCGAACGGTGATCCGGACGAACCGGGCGAACAGGAGCCAAGAGTGACGTCTCAGGTATGGCTGGTGACGGGTGCTGCTCGTGGTCTGGGCATGGCGATCGCGCAGGCCGCACTGGAGGCGGTCCTCGACGAGATCGCCGCCTGGCGCGGACTGTCCGGAACCATTGGCTACGACCCAGCATGCTGAACCGCGGTGAGGGCGGCGGCGGCTTTCTGGCTGTGGATCTCGGCGCTGCGCTGTACGCGGGCAGCTGGGTGGCCGGCGAGCGGCTGACACCGCAAGCGTTCATGGATGCCTCTAAACGGGTTTACGGCAGTCATCCGGGCTTCCGACGAAACCGCGCGAAGGGAGTCGCCGTCTCGGGATACTTCGACAGCACCGGCGCTGGTCAAGAAGTCTCGAAGGCCGCGGTGTTTCGGCCGGGGCGAACGCCTGTGGTGGGCCGGTTTTCGTTGAGCGGGGGCATGAGCGACGGCAGAACGTGGCGGACCGCAGGCCCTCGCGTCGAATTGTGAGCACCTCCGAATGAAAGCCTCGGCATGATCGGGAACCCGCTCGAATTGCACAAAGCTCGCGGCTTCAGCTCATCTCTTCCGCGAGCTGCCGGTAGCCGTTGCGCATCTTGATGATCCGTCGTCGGCGAGCCGCTACCAGGTAGTCGGGAGAACCGAGTCGCACGATGTAGGTGTCGTCGTGAAATCCGCCCGCCCGCAACATGGTTGCGGCCCGCTGGCTGATGCTGCTCTGTTGCAGCCCGAAATGGTTCAGCAGATCCCTGACCTGCATGCCGCCGGGCCGCCGCTCGAACAGGTCGTTGGCCTTGCCGACTATCCAGACCAGCGCCGCGGCAGCCGTTTCCGCACGACCCTTGCGACAGAACAGCTCGGGCTCCTTGGATGCGACGCGGGCAAGTAGCCGTCGGCATGCCGTACGGTACTCGAAGTCGAGTATCTCGCCGCAGCAGCGGTCGGTGAGCCCGAGGATCTCGTGAACACGTGCTGTTACGTCGTCGCGGATGCCCTCCCACCGAAACGGTTCATTCGGTAGTGGCTCGTCATCGAGCCGGTCCAACTGAATTGGGTCTCCGACGTCCACTGCGAGCCAGTCAAGCATCGAGTGCTCGAAGCTCTCCGGCCCCTCGAGGCCGACCGGCACGTCCGCCATCCCCTCGGTGTCGACGCCGAGCGCGGCGAGAATCGCAGCCGGTCCCTGCGGTCGCGGAGAGCGGATCGCTTGCTGGTACTGCGGCTCCCAGGCGTTGATCGCGGCCAGTGTCTCGTCGGTGAGGTCGGAGCGCAGTCCGACTTCCGCGTGCGTGAAGCGGACGAACGCCCGTAGCAGGTCCGGCGCCTTGGCCAGATATTCCGCAGGCGCGACGATTTTCCGGGGAATCCAGTCGTCAAGCAGGATCTCGACCTTCACCGGGCTCCATCGCAGCGGGTCACCGGGTCCGTAGTCGGTGCCGTACCAAAGCAGGGACGCGAGCAGCCCGCGGTGCTCGTGATCGTCGAGCCGGGCTCCGTACGGCGAGCCAAAGAACCGATCCGTGAGCCGGGTGAGAGCAGCCGAATCCCATTGTGGCCGTTGGTATACTGTTCCACCCCCGGGTAGTCCACGGCTGATCCATTCGACCAGTGCCCGACACGCGGGCCAAGTCTCGGTCTCCAGCGGTGGGAAGGTGATCGCGGCCAGTTCGATCGCAGCATCAACCCAAGCTCGGGCGTCGGCGAGGCTGATGTCATCCCACCGCGTGTCGGGGTCCTCGGTTACCCGCCGGAATTCGGCCACCATGTTCGCGATCGACGCGGGTACGACGAACGCGTCCTTGACCAGGGTGCCGAGGTTGTGGTCGATATAGATTACGCAGGTAAGCTCGTGCCCGCCGGGCAGCCGCGCCCCGAGCATGATGTTGTCGCCGTCGCCGAGGACGTGGCTCATCCGCACCGCACGATAGGTTGATGTCCCCGAAAGCTGTGCCAGCCATGCCGGTTCGACCTTCGGGCGCGCGGCGAGCTCGCGTCGGATGCGGGCACGCGACACGTCATCGTCACCCGCCATCTCGGCGATCACCGCGAGCAGCGCCGACGTTTCCGGAGCGGGGACGTCGAGAAAGGACCTGACCAGTTCCTCGCGGGTCAGCGCCGCCAGGTCCGGGGCGTCGGGCCGGGCGAACGGGTGGTTGCGCCGCGTGTCCGTGACGCACAGCAGCGTGCTCACGTAGGTCAACAAGCTCAGCGGATGCCGGTCAGTGAGGGCGCGTCGAATATCGGCGAGCAGATCCGGCTCGGCCGAAGTGTGCTGCCGCCCCCGCATAGTGCGCTGGGCCGGGCGGCGGCCTTTCTTTGCGGTGCGGCGTCGACGGTTCGCGGACATGGGCGCCACGTTACTGGGCCTTCTACGCGCCCGCGGCGAAAGGTCGGAGCCTGTCGCTGATCGGCACGATGCGCGGCAAACGAGGTTGCTCGAAGTAGTGTGACTTGCGCCGCCGCACCAGCTTCTCGCCATTGATTATCCAGTCGAAGTGCTTTCGCCCCAACAGTTTACGAAACACCTGATTCGTGCGCTCGGGGTCGCGCGCGGCGATCCGCATGAACGCAGCGGCGAGACGGTGTCATCGTCGAGGTAGTCGCGCACTCGTCGCCGATAATCCGGATGTCGAAGCAGGCTCGGGTCCCCAAACGCCCGCTCGATCGGCCCGAAGTCCACCTACAGGCCCATGCCCTCGACCTCGTCGTGGGTGACCGCGACCACATCCGAGGCCACCAGATCGAGACGGGTAATCCGGGAAGTGGAACGGCTCTTCGGTTGCTTACCGGACGCGGCGAGCTCGGCTGCTGCCCGATCGCGGGTGCTGCTCATTAGCTGTGGCAAGTGAAGCCGGAAGCTAGTGGGCTATAGTCGGCACATGCGACTGCACATTACCGTTGATGACGAGCTCGTTGCCGAACTCGACCGGCGCGCCGGAAGCAGGCGACGCAGCGCATTCATCGCAGAGTTGATTCGCCGCGGACTCGATGACGAGCGGCGATGGGACGATATCGAGGCAGCGCTCGGGGCTATCCCCGACGAGGGCCACGATTGGGATGACGATCCCGGTGAATGGGTCCGGCGCCAACGCTCCGACCGGCGTCGCGTCGGCTGACGTGGCGAAGATCCTGCTCGACTCGACCGTCCTCATCGACGCTCTCCGCGGCCGTCCGGCGGGCGAGCGCCTACGCGCTCTGCGCCGCCAAGGTGACGAACCGTGGACTTGTGCGATCTCGATCGAGGAGATCTGGCGCGGACTGCTTCCCGGCGAAGAAGCCATAGCACAACGGCTGGTGCGCGGCTTACGGTGTGCACCGTTGGGCCCGTCCGAAGGAATTCGCGCTGGACGGTGGCGCCGCGAGTTCGCCGGACGAGGGATCACCCTTCACCAGGCCGACTGCCTGATTGCCGCAGCCACCGCTGGCATCAATGCTCGCTTGGCGACAGGCAACCCCGCCGACTTCCCCATGGCCGACATCACGGTCGAGAACTGGCCCGTCGGGCGCTGAGGGCATATTCCCAAACGGCGGGGGACAACTGGGGAGGTATCTGTTCCCAAGCCAGTGTCGGGCCCGGACCCCTGCAGCACGCAGCTTGTCGTCGATTTCGGACACCATTACCGTTGCGCCATGGCGGCTGACGGCGACCCTCAGGCCGAGCTGCTACGCAGATTCAAGGCCGCCACTGCCGGTGCGGAACTCGCTGACTCGGGCCGGCTGGCCGGGAACCTGACCAGCTTCGCCGCCCAGCCGCTTAAGCCGGCGGCGCGACCGGACTTCCGGCGACCACCGCGCGATGGGGTCGTGATCTATCGGATCCGGGTCGACCTTGATCACGCCGAGCCGCCGATCTGGCGTCGGCTCGATCTGCGCTCGCACCTGCCGCTCGACGTCGTACATCAGGTGCTGCAGGTGGCGTTCGACTGGACCGACTCCCATCTGCACCGCTTTTCCCTCGGCGGGCACCCTTTCGACAAGCACAGTCAGCTGTTCCTGTGCCCCTACGACATTGAGGAGGGCGAGCAGGAGGACGACGGCGGGCTCCCCGCTTCTGAAGTACGGCTCGACGAGACCTTGCAGGAGCCCGGAGACCTCCTGCACTACCTCTACGACTACGGCGACTCGTGGGAGCTGACGCTCCGACTTGAGGAGATCCGCCCGCCAAGCGCCGACTCCCCGACCGCAACCGTGGTCGACGGTCGGCGCGCCGCACCACCGGAGGACTGCGGTGGCCTCACCGACGCCGAGAGCCTGGCCGAAGTACTGGACGACCCGGCCCGTTTCGGACTCGACGAGATCAACCAGGCGCTCCGCGCGCCGTACTTCATCCTGCGCGAACACGGTGTCGACCAGCGGCTCGTCGACCTTGTCAATCGACTTCGCTACACCCGTGCCGGCAAGGATCTGGCCGACAGAATGGTCTCGCTGATCTCGGAGCGGATGACGCTCGGTACGTCCGAACTGACTGCTTCCCTCCATGCGCACCGCTGGTTCCTCGACCGCGCCAAAGACAGCGGCATCCAATCGACGTCCGCGGGATATCTCAAGCCGACCGATGTCGCGGCCGCCTCGGAAGTTGTGCCCGCGATGGGTGACTGGATCGGCGCGAACAACCGCGAGCTCCACGCTGGCCCGCTCCTCGGTTTCCGCCAGACGCTGCAATCCATGGGGCTGCTCCGCAAGCACAAAGGCGCCCTTGTGCTGACCCGCGCGGGCGCTGCCGCCCAGCGCGACCCATCGAAGCTCTGGAACCACTTGGCATTACGGCTCCTGCCCGGCAACGACGACACGTTCGAGACCCACGCGACATTGCTCCTGCTCGCTTACGCCGGCACCTCGAACAACTCCGACCTACCGCTCGACCAGATGGCGACCGCGCTCGCAGAGCTCGGCTGGCGTCATCACGACGGTCGCAGGCTCAACGGGTACGAGCTCTACCGCCTGCCCGCATTCGACGTGCTCATCAACGTCTCGGATCAGGCTGTGTCCCGGGGCGACCGACGCCGCATCAGCTCCGCCGCGGCCACTCTGGCGCGGGAAGCGCTTTGTCACCAGCACGGCGACTGACGCGAAATCGTCGCTGCTGCGATCGCGGCATGCCAACGAGACGACAAACCAGCAGAGTCGGAGGGCGGCCCAGAACTCGATGACGCGTACGAGCACTCTGCTCGACGTGATGCGAGCACGAAGCTCGCCATCTCACCATTGCGTCGCGAAAGGATGCTCGAACCGGTCATAACTGCCCGTAGCTTTCCACTGCTCAACCGCGCTGTGTTCACTTCCGAACCATCGGACATGGCTGGCCAGCTCGGCCGCAACACGCGCGCCCTCAGTGAGATGTCCCGTCGGGATCTCTTCGGGCGCGCGAACGGTTGCCACCGGAATGGATGCAGAACGCGGACGCCGGGCAGGATCAGATTGTGCGTGCCGGGCAGCGCGGCTGACGGCACCACCATGGCGCTCGCTCCGCTCGCACGCACTTCATCGGCCAGCGCGAACCAGGCCACCACTCCCGGGCCGGTGAACGAGTGGCGCAACTGATTCACTACATTCCCCACCGCTCGAATCCGCGCGGCGTCATCCGCAGCCGGCTCAGACCCACCAGCAGCGAGCCAGCGCCGCAGCTGGCGAACCGAAACCCCGAGCAGTTCGGCCAAAGTCTTCTGCGGGACGCCCAGCGTCAGCGGTTTTGATCAGGACGTCGCGGACCGGTGCACCATCGTCGTACGGCCGACTCTCCACGATGTCGCGGAATGCATGATGCTCCAGCGCAACGCGAACATCGCGCCGCGGTTGTTGGTGGTTGTCGTGGCGGAGCGCTTCCTCCGCGCGAAACGCTCCAGCCCACAACGTGGTCGTCAAATACGGGTCGGCCTCCAGCTGCAGCGGTGTCGCCGCGCCCAGCGTCGACTCGAAACTGTCGATGAGTTGGGCCAGATTGAGGGCGACCCCGACGCTGGGTGTTACTAGCAGCCACCGTTCACCAGAATCCACGTCGAAACCCTAAGCGGTATCGGAACGCCACGAACTCGGAGTTGCCCCGGCTTGGCCGACCGACCACCGCCGCGCCAGTTTCGGGATGGTCCACGGCGATTTAGGTTGTACCCGGCAAACCGATCCTATTTGCATTGGATGCAGGATCTGGTCGCCGGATTCGTCTGGTGCGCTGTAGGACTCGAGATCTGACACGCACGTTTGCGGCGCCGGGCCCGCTGGACGGGCTGGTCATACGGCGATGACGCGGACCAGTTTCTCCAGTCCGGTGAAGTCATCGGCGTTTCGGGTGTAGAGATCGAGTTGATTGGCGTGTGCGGTCGCGGCGATCAGTAGGTCGGCGAATCGGCTCCGCGGCGTCCTTCCTTCGCCGACCAGGGCGGCAACGACGAGCCCGTAGCTCCGTACGGTGGCTCCGTCGAATCGGATCGGTTCCAGTGTTGACTCAACTTCCTGCAGCCGAGCCTGCCGCTTCGCGGCTTCCATCGGGTTGGTGGCGAGGTGTGGTCCGGCCGCCAGTTCAGCCGCGCTGATAGCCGATATCGCCATCTCGTCGGGCAGCGAGGCGATCACGGCCGGGTCGTGCCAGTCGATGACCACGGAGGTGTCGAGAAGTCCAGACGTCACTTCACAGTCCTTGGTCGATCAACCGGTCGAGGTCAGCGCGGAACTGATGATGGTCGATGCGCACGCCGGCTGCCGCCAGAGCCGCGAGCTCGTCGCGGGAGATGAACGTGCGGCGGCGACCGGCTCGAATCGGGCGAAGCTCGGCCACCGGTTCGCCGTTACGGGTGACGACGAAGGTTTCGCCCGCCGTTACTGCTTCAATTACCTTCGCGTTCTCGTTGCGCAGCTCACGCTGCGCGATAATCTTGGCCATCGTTCCATTGTAGCAAGGAGTGCTACACCCAGCTACACGCTCGGCGGAGTTGGTCACTGGGTTGCGGGCAACGACCGAACGAGTCCCAACCGACTCCTGGCATACCTACGCGAGGCACCTACTCCTCACTAGCATCGAGTCACCCGGGAGTCGCCAGCCTGAAAGGCTTCCCCGTCTGACGGTACGCATTCGCGTTCAGCTGCTCGCCCGTCACGACCACACTCCAAGTCGCTCTGAGCGCTGTCGACGATGAAACTCGGTCGCGGCCGATGAAGGAATTCGACAGAATCGAATACGAACGGTTACCGGTCAGGTCCGCCGTATTCATCTGATGAATGAGCACCCTCGGCTTCGGGTGTCCGGCCTCAGTACTGCATTTTTCGCAGTTGATCTGGCACCCTGTGGATTTCGCAACTTTGCCTCCGCCAAGCAGCACAACTATCCTCGAGGTCGCCGACTCGGCGCGTTGATAACGAACATCCACCCCCACGACAAGACGATCAGCAAACCGCTGACCTGTTGGCCGGACGACGCGGCGACGGCGGCCAGGCCGCTCAGCTGCCGACGACGACGGTGTGTCGGCCTCACGAAGGGATGGTGCACCAATACCGTGATCTGCCATGGTGCCAAGTCTGGCGAGATTGCCCGTCGGGCCTCGGTAGCCGTCCACGGGACACGCTCGGCCGGGCTATGACACGGCAGGATCTGGAGCAGCGAGTCACGCGAGCAGCCGAGGCAGCGCTCGCCGAACAACGGGTCGTCAGCGCGATCGACGTGCTGCTCGGCCTGGGCTGCCTGGCGCCGTCGCACCTCGACCGGTGGCGGCAGGGCCGGGTCGAGTCGCTCGAGCGCGTCGTGCAGGCCAACCTGAGCAACGTCACGCTGGCGATGGCGGCGTTCCGGCGCTGGGCGCGCGACCGGGCGCTCAACCCGTCAGAGACCGATTATGTCGCCCGCACTCGCGACAGGCGCCAACTGCGGTTCAGCGTCAGCGGGGATGCCGCCATCGAGCGCGCGTACCGGACGCACTGGGTGTCGCCGGACCTGGCTCAGCGCGCGGTCGAGCGGCAGAGCCGACCGCCGGATCTCGTCGTGATCTCGCCGGTCAAAGATTGGACGTGCTCGTCCTGTGGTGACACCGGGGACCTGCTGTTCATGGAGAACGCCGGCCCACTGTGCCTGGACTGCTCCGACCTCGGGCATCTGGTCTTCCTGCCTTCTGGTGATGCGGCGCTGACTCGCCGCGCGAAGAAGGCCAGCCGGCTCTCGGCTGTGGTGGTGCGGTGGAGCCGGTCGCGCAAGCGCTATGAGCGCCAGGGCATCCTAGCCGAGGCCGAGGCGATCGAACGTGCCGAAAACGAGTGTCTCTCCGACGCCGAGGTGCGGGCTCGCCGCAGGGAGCAGGACCAAGCGAGACGAGCCGACGAGGACGTGCGGTTGGCGGCCGAGCTTGCCGCCGCGATCCGTGCGCAGTTCCCGGGCTGCCTCGTCGGCCGGGCCGAGGCGATCGCGAGTCATGCGGCGGCGCGCGGCAGCGGCCGGATCGGACGCAGCGCGGCCGGGCGGGTCCTTGATGCCGACGCCGTATCGCTCGCCGTTGCGGCGTCGGTCCGGCACGTCGACACCGGCTACGACCGGCTGCTGATGTCGGGCGTCGACCGGGAAACAGCTCGACGGCAGGTGCGCGAGCGCGTCGAGGACGTGCTGAGCGGCTGGCGCGCGGTCACTCGATAGTCTTTTGCGAAGGCGTGGTCCCCGGGGATGGAAAGCTGACCGGATGGGTCGATCGAATCGCGCGACACTGGATGCCTTGATCGCGGAGGCGACCGTCGACTGCTACAACGACAGCGAGTGCGTGACCGGCTTCTACACGATGCTCGACGACAATCTCGGCGTGCCGTTTCAAACCATGGTCATCGGCGTGGACGTGACCGTGGCGGGCATTGACCTGACCGACGACGAACAGATCATGGCCGTCTGCACGCGCGGCCGATCGACACAGCGCATCCCAATCCTGGACCTTCCGTTGCCTACACCGCAGCCCGACGGCGCGGTGTGGATCGCGGCGTACCGCCGCTGGGTGAAAGGAGCGTGAACTCCGTGGGCCCCCTGCACGATGTCGACGAGCACCGGGTGCGGCTGACCGCGCCCGAAGCCCTCACCAACCTCCGCATTGTGCTCGAGCTGTGCATGGCCGGCGACGTGAAGTGCAGCCACAAAACCGGTCGCCCCTCGGCAGCGACCATCCGCACCATCGATACGCACCTCACGCACGGCGACTTCTACGCAGGCGAACCCATCGCCAGCTTCGCCTGGCCACTGCTGATCCAGGCGGGTGGACTAGCCAGGCTCGAAGGCACTCGGCTCCAACCAACCCCGAAAGGCCGCGCGGCGCTGGGGAAACCACCGGCAGAAGTCATCCGCCACCTGTGGCAACGCTGGCTCACCCACGCGGTGATCGACGAGTTCAGCCGGATCGAAAATATCAAGGGTCAGCGCTCCCGCAACGTGCTCACCGCGGCCAAGACCCGCCGCCAGATGATCGACGAGGCACTGGCCACCTGCCCGCCGGGCGAGTGGATCGACGTCGACACTCTGTTCAGCACCATGCGCCGCAGCAACCTGAGCCCCATCATCGCCCGCAACGACATGGCGCTATGGAAGCTCTACCTCGTCGATCCGCAGTACGGCAGCCTCGGCTACGACGGCTTTCACAACTGGGAACTCCTAGAAGGTCGCTACACCCTGGCAATCCTGTTCGAGTACGCGGGCACCCTGGGGCTGGTCGACCTCGACTACATCCATCCCACCGGCGCACGCGAGGACTTCCAGAACAACTGGGGCGGAGACGACTTGGACGCCCTCAGTCGCTACGACGGCCTCCAGTCGATCCGACTCACCGCGCTGGGCGCCTACGTGCTCGGCTTGACCAACACCCACCAGCCGGCCAACTCCGACGCGACCGACGCTCCGCCGCTGAAGGTGCTGTCCAACCTCGACATCGTCGCGACCTGGGACAGCCCAGCCACAGACCGGCTCTTCCTCTCCGCCTACGCGAAACAGACCAACGATCGCGTCTGGACGGTCTCAGCCACCAGCCTGCTTTCCGCGATCGATTCCGGCCGCGAACTGACAGAGTTCAGCACGTTCCTGAGCCAGCGCACCGAGCACGAACTGCCCAGCACGCTGAGCACCCTGATCGCGGATGTCCACCACCGAGCCGGGCAGCTCACCGACCTTGGCCACGCCCGCGTGATCGAATGCGCCGATCCCGCCACCGCCGCGCTCATCGCACACGACCGTAGCCTCCGCCCGCTGTGCCACCCGATCGGCAACAAACATCTCGCCGTCCCGCTCGATCAAGAGCTGAAGTTCCGCAAAGCCCTGCTCAAACTCGGCTACGTAGGCCCAGGACAACCCGTGACCTGACCGACGTCTTCGCCCCGGCGGCAGGTCACCTGACACACGGACAGGCCTGTGAACCGCCCCGGCCCTTGACTCAAAATCCAATCGCGGTTGCGAGGTTGAAGTGGTGCCCTCAACTCATGCCAGCCCGAAGGGACCGTTCGTTCCGCACCGCCTGTCCCGATGGTTCTCGGGTTCGGCCGCCCAGCTGCCCCCCGCGTCGCCCGCGGCCTTTCGAGCGCCTCGCGACAACAGTGGCACGAGACCGGCCACCGCGACAGCTCTGCGCCGATCGCTTGGCGCACGCGCCGAGTCGGTTTGCGGTCCGTCCTGATCTGCAACGGGTGGGGTTCAGGCGGCGAAGGAGATAGTTAGATGACCAAGGCAGATGTTCCCAAATCGTTCCCATGGGCGATGAAAATGACCCCAGAGGTCGCACCTCTAGGGTCATTCTCGCTGGTAGCGGAGACAGTGGTAGCGGGGACACTGGTAGCGGGGACACTGGTAGCCCTGAGTCAGTTCAGTTCGAACACATTCTTGACATATGCGCAAGGTGATACTTCTGTGACTGACGGGCGTAACTACGTACCCTTACTAGTCCCGCAACGTCGTCGGATCACCGCCCGACTTCGGGCCGAGGTTGTGGAGCACTACATGTCCGGCATGAGCAGTCGGCGAGTCGCCACCACCTTGGGACTCGGACGCACCACCGTTCTCGAAATCTTGAAGGCAGCCGGTGTGGACACACGGCCGCAGGGGCGGAAGTACTAGGCCGTCTTGGCGGGCGGCTTTTTGTCCCGGTTGACCGGATAGGTTGGCAGCTCGCGAAGCAGGTGCCGGTGAGATCGGCTTCACGCAGCGCCGTGTCAAAGACAGCTGCTGCCAGCAGGTCAAGTTTCGGCTCGGAATAGCGGACGCTATCTACCGAAATGTGGCGTTGGCGTTTTGGAAGCGATGATTGAGGACGACTGTATCAACTTTCAAATAGCTGACTAATTTCGTACCTAGTAAACGGCGTTCCGGGCGGTGCCTCGTCGCCGAGTGCCCGTCCGCCCGGACACTACGGGACCTTCGGCTTGATTTCCTCGATCACCCACTGCGCGTAGTCGAAGTAGGCGTTGACGTCCTTGACCGGCGGGATGGGCACGCTGCGCGTCGTCACGCCCAGCTCCCCGAACCAGCCGAGCTGGTCGATGATCTCCTGCGCGCTCATGCCGGGTCGTTGTGTTGGGTCGTCGACCACAACGTGTCCCTCGCCGACTTGCGAGGTGCCCAGGCCGTAGCACACTTCGAAGGGGCCGCCGTTGAAAGTCGGCTGGGATTTGATGTATTCGAGTTTGGCGGGAACGTCCTGCGGTTTGGTGAGGAACGGGATCCAACCCGACGCGAATCGAGCCGCGCGCCGCAGTACGGGTTCGGCATCACCGCCGATCCAGATCGGTAAGTGCGGCTTCTGCAGCGGCTTCGGCTCGAAGGCCGCGTCCTTGAAGGAGACGTACTTGCCGTCGAAGCTCGGCGAATCGCTCGTCCACAATTCGATGATGGCAGCGAGGTATTCGTCGGCCACGCGTCCGCGCTCGTGGAAGGGCACGCCGAGCATTTTGAATTCTTCTGGGTCCCAACCCACCCCGAAGGTGACGCTGATCCTTCCGCTGCTCATCCAATCCGCCGTCGACAACGCCTTGGCCATGATGATTGGATGCTGCAGCGGCAGTATCGTGACACACGAGTTCACGCGAATGCGTTGCGTGGCGCCCGCGAAGTAGGCTTGTGCGACGGTCGAGTGAAAATAATGCGGTCCCGATAACTCGACGTGCGTATTGGAAATGATGAAGTGTTCCGGTATAGCGATCATGTCGTAGCCGAGTTCTTCGGCGCGTTTGGCCATCACGGTTTGATCGGCGCCGGTCACGCTGGCTTCCCATGGCTGCGTCAGGGCCTTCAGGCGCATCAGGTGCGGCATGTTCAATGAGAATTTCATGATGATCCTCGTTTGGACGGCCAGGTACCGGTCGAATTGTGTTGCGGCTATACCGAAACGCTCGCGCCTTCCGCTCCTTGGGCGAGCTTCCCGACATGCGCGTCGGTGAGATGGCCCACGTGGTACATCCAGACAACGGTGTCGCGGAAGGTGTCCGTGACGTCTCGGAAGCGCAGCGCGAGCTCGCGCGTGGTGCGCTCTGCGTCGGCGCCCGGCCACCGCGTCGTAAACTCCATGGTGTCGCGCGTCAGCGGAAAGTTGAAGTCGTAGAAGCGCTTCACCACATCGCCCACCGAGCCCGCCGCGCGCAGCAACCGGCCCGGCACCCGGATGTGGCGCAAGCGCGTGCCGGTGAGGCGCTCCAACAGCTCGCAGACCTCCACCCACGACAGCATCTCGGCGGCGGCCGCGTAGCGGTGCACACCGGGGGCCAGCTCCAACAGTTTCAGGTGCATTGCGGCGACGTCGCGCACGTCGACGACCTGGAGGCCGCTCGACGTGATCAACCCGATGTCGCGCAACCACGCATAGATGCCGTGGTTTCCAGCGCTCATGCCGGGGTCGTCGGGGCCGATGATGCCGGCGGGATAGGAGATGCGGATCGGCGCGCCCTGTTCCTGCAGCCGGCGCACATACACCTCGGCCTGCGCCTTCGAGTGTGCATAGGCAGTGGTGGCGCGCGCGATCGGCAACTCGGGCGTGAGGCGCGGCCCGCCCGGCACGAAGAACACACCCAGACTCGACACATAGACGATGCTCGCTATCCCATGCCGCACGGCACCGCCCACGACCAGCTCTACGCCGCGCGCGTTCGTCTCCACGGCGCGGCGCGCCGCGGCACGGCGCAGATCCACGAGCGCGGCCGCGTGGACAACTCCGTCGCAGCCGCCGAGGGCCTCTTCAACGGCGCCCGCGTCGGTCATGTCCCCGGTCACGATGTCGGCGGGGACGAAGCCGTGCGGCTCAAACACGCGGCGCACCTTTTCGCGGTCGCGCACCAGCAGCCGCACCTCGTTCCCGGCCGCCACGAGCGCACGGACGGTGTGCGAACCGGTGAAACCCGTGCCGCCCGTTACGAGTACCTTCACCCGCCACCCCCTTCCGCATCGCCTCCGGATGTCTTCCGGTCCTATTATTTGCCAGTGAATGCCGCTGCGGTATGAGTAGGCGACTACTCGAGCCCGCCACCAGAAGGGGTGATGGCCGACACTGCCCCCACGTGCGTCACCCGTCTTCGAGCAGGCAGTCGCGGTAGCGCTACTACCCTGCCTCGACCTGCTTGCTGCCGTATATGCGCTCCATCAGTGCCGTATCGGTGTGCACTTCAATCCGTACCGTTTTGCCGCTGCGGAGGGTGAAAACGTCGGCGTCCTGGCCTCGTTCATCGCCAACAGTCACGTCAGTCAGGGCGACCACCATATCGCCGTCGGCGAGGAAGCGGCGGGGCGTGGCGGTCGTCGGCTGCTCGCTCAACCGCGCCAGGAACTGGCTCAATTCACCTTTGCCGTGGTGGATACCGCTGATTGCGCTGTTGCCCGGCTGGACCCACTCGATGTTGTCATCGAACAGGCTCATCACCGTGTCAAAGTCGCCGGCGGCGAAGGCTTCGTAGCCCTTCTTGACGACCTGAATGTTCTGCTCGGTCTGGTTTGACATTCCTCAACTCCTTTCGTATGTAGCCGAAAGTCGGCCGCGACGGGCCCCGGCCGGTCTGGGGACATGGGTCGAGTCCAGTGAAGTGGCCTGGCCCGTAACCCTTGACGAATCGGCATGGTGCCGTCATAGGTGGTCCATCGCGCGAGACATCCGGGCCACCTCGAAATAGCTGGCCTCCCACCGCGGATAAATCGGTCGCGGCTCGGGCAGCCGAATGTGGATGCGGCCGACTGCCGCAATCAATCTTGTGCCCGGCCAGTGACGATGAGTCGTTGCGGGCGGGACTAATACCGCCGCTGCGGTGCCGAATACGACTTCCTGTTCTGTGACCAGAACTCGTGTCGTGGTGGATTGCGTGGACTCGTTCGTGAATGAGGCTGACCCGACGTCGGGTGTCGCGGTCGAGCCCGTTAGTAGCTGCGTCATGGTGCGGGTACCTCCCACGTCTTGAATGGACCCATACCGTGGACGCTAGGGGCGCATCCGGCGAAAGTAATCAGGGGACTCCCTACGGTTTTACGGCTTCCCCCGCATGCGGGCGAGCACGGCATGCTCCCTCCCATGCTGTCGCATCGCTGGTGAGCCGGTTACAGCAAGTTAGGGAACGCGTGCGGCGCGGCCGATACCCTATAGACCAGGCCGGGCCGCATGCGGGCGAGAGAGGGGGTTCGACGATGCCTGATGGCGTTGTCAGCCGCCCCGAGGAGTCTCGCGCGATGGTCGATTTCCTAACACGTGCAGCTACCGGGCCATCCGCGTTGCTGGTGGAGGGTGAACTCGGGATCGGCAAGACCACGCTGTGGACGGCGGCGTTGGCGCAGGCACGACACCGCGGTTTTCGGGTGTTGGCCGCTCGTGCGGCCCAATCCGAGTCGGTGCTGGCATACGCCGCGGTGGCGGACTTGCTCAGCGAGGTCGACACAACCGCAATAGCGGATTTGCCTGATCCGCAGCGGATAGCGCTGGACCGAGTGTTGTTGCGAGCCGGCGCCGACGATACGGCAACCGATCCGCGCGCAGTGGCGGGGGCGTTCTTATCGGTTGTTGAACTGCTCGCGGAGCAGACGCCGGTGCTTGTGGCGATTGATGACCTGCAATGGCTTGATGCGTCCAGCGCGCTTGTGATCGGTTTCGCCGCACGGCGATTCACGTCACCGGTCGGCGTATGCTGCACCGTGCGCACCGACCGAAACGGATTCCTGTCGCCGCCGGTCGGCTTGCCCGATAACGTTGTCAAACTTCGCCTGCGGCCACTGAGCTTGGGTGGTGTTCACGCGATGCTGTCGCAGCGGCTTGGGCGGTCATACCCCCGGCCAACGCTGGTTCGCATTTTCGAAGTGTCGGGCGGCAACCCCTTGTATGCGCTTGAGGTGGCGCGCGCAATCAACGACGTGGGCACCACCTGGGAGGACAGGCTGCCCGGCACACTGGCCGAGCTGGTGCGCGCCCGCATCGGCAACCTCGACGCCGACACTCAGCAGGCGTTGCTGGCCGCGGCCTGCCTTAGCACGCCGACGGTCACGCTGGTCGCACGAGCCCTCGACACCGCCGCCACCGACGTGGTCAAAGCACTCGAAGCTGCTGAAACCGAAGGCATTGTCGGCATCGACGGTGGACGTCTTTACTTCACCCACCCTCTTTTCGCTCACGGCATCTACACCGGCGCAACTCGCGCCCAACGGCGGGAAGTGCACCGGCGGCTGGCCGTCGTCGTCGAGGAGCCCGAGCTACAAGCGCGCCACCTGGCGAAGAGCGCGATCGAGGCGGACCCGCGCACGCTGCAGTCCTTGGATGCCGCCGCGCAAGCCGCGCGGGTTCGCGGTGCGCCCGCCGCGGCCGCCGAGCTGCTCGATCTTGCAATAGTTCTCGGTGGTGACCAGCCTGAGCGCCTAATCTTTTCGGCGAGACACCATTTCGATGCCGGAGATACCACGCGGGCGCGAACCGCCCTGGAGCGCTCCATAGCCAACCTTGAAGCTGGACCGCTGCGAGCGCAAGCGTTGTGTCTTCTCGCCGTTATCCGACTGTCGGGCGACAGCTTCGTCGAGGCCGCCGAGTTGTTGCGGCGCGCTCTCAACGAAACCGACGAAGATCAGCCACTGCGCGCACAAATCTTGATCACCCTGTCGTTTGCTTCGGAAAACGCCGGCCAGCTCGACCGTGCGATGCACACGGCCGAACACGCGGTGGCCACAGCCGAGCGGCTCGCCCATCCGCACGTGCTCAGTCAGGCGCTCAGCATGCGAGTCATGCTGCGGTTCATCAGCGGCGCGGGGCTCGACGCGCCGGGCATGCGCCGCGCGTTGGAGCTGGAGGACCGCCAAGCAGACAGCCCGGTCGTGATGCGGCCCAGCGCGCACAACACCCTGCTGCTCGCGTGGACCGGCCAACTAGACCGGGCCGACGCGGAAATGCGGTCGGTGTGGCGCTCCTGCCACGAACGCGGGGCGGAAAGCGATCTCATCTTCCTCGCCGCGCACCGCGTCATGATCGAGATCTGGCGCGGACGGCTCGCCGACGCCGCCCTCGTCGCCGAGGACACCATCCAACGGGCTGCACAACTCGGCGGCGACTTCCCGCTCTTTGTGGCCCTCACCGCGCGCGCCGCCTGCGCCGCATATGCCGGTCTCGAACGCGACGCCCGCCGCGACGTCCACGAGGCGCTCGCGGCCAGCGAACGATGCGGCTCACGCAGCCTGCAGGAGTGGACGCGTGGAACCCTGGCATTTCTCGAGGTGTCGGTGGGCAACCATGGCGCCGCGCTGGCCGCGGTGCAACCGTTGATGGCCGGCCTGCGCGCGGCATTGGATGCGACGGAGGTCGCGACCGCGTTCTTTGTGCCCGATGCCGTCGAAGCCATGATCGCCCTTGCGCGGTTTTCTGACGCCGAGCCGCTCATCGCCGCGTTGGAGCGCAATGGTCGTCGGCTCGACCGGCCGTGGATGCTCGCCGTCGGGGCCCGTTGCCGAGCCATGCTGCTCGCCGCGCAGGGAGACGTCGACGCCGCATGCAGTACCGCACAAGACGCGTGGCGCGAACACGAGCGGTTGCCGATGCCATTCGAACGCGCCCGCACTCGACTGCTGCTCGGCCAACTGCAGCGTCGACATCGCGAGAAAGAAGTGGCCGCCGCGACGATACGCGAGGCGCTGGCCGTGTTTGAAGAGTTAGGCACCCCGCTGTGGGCCGAACGTGCCCGCGCCGATCTTGCCCGGGTGAAAGTGGGGCCGCGCCAGACCACCGTGCTGACCCCGTCGGAACGGCGCGTCGCCGAGCTGGCCGCGGCGGGGATGACCAACCGCGACGTCGCCGCCAAGCTATTCATCAGCCACAAGACGGTCGAGGTCAACCTGTCCCGCGTCTACCGCAAACTCGGTATTCATTCCCGGGCCGAGCTGGGCCGAGTCATCGCTCAATCCAACGGATAGGGAAACGCCGGATTACTTCCACGCCCGGCGATCACTATCGTTCGGCACATGCGTACCGCCCCAACGCGGCTGCCGTGCTACATCATCGAATGGTACCGACCAGAGCTGACCGACGACGCGCTCGATGTCGCACTCGCCCGGCTGGACACCACAGTACTTACGCTGTCCGCGCAAGGCGTGCCCATCCACATTCTCATGACACTCGCAGTCCCCACCGACGAAGTCATTTACTGTGTCTTCGCCGCCGACTCGTCGGCGAGCGTCATACGCGCATGCCAAGCCGCCGGTATCCCCGCCGGGCGTATCACGACTGGCCTGTTGGCCGCTACCGGATGCAACCAGCGACGAACTTAGCGCGGCGTCGCCGTCGCGCGGCACGGGTCTGAGCCGACCGTCTTGGCCACACTTGCCCGGCGACCACGTCGCCGCGCCAGGCCTCGAACTGATCGGCCGATGCCAGCGTTTAGTAGGGCGCTCAGCGCGTGATCCTTCGAACAAATCCACAAGTCGGTCATAACCGGCAGATGCGATCGGCACCCACGCTGCACAGGCGATCGCTCGAAATGAAAACCCCAATCCTGGTGGGTTGGGGCACTCCGATGTCTACGACATCACGGAGTAGCGGGGACAGTGTCTGATTTCACGACATAGTTGGCAGCTGTCTTGCGACATAGTTGACACCCTCTACGAGGTGGGAGATCAGCCATGTCGAAAGCGCAGCTCGTCATCACCGCCGTCGTACTCGAGGGCGCAGCAAAAGTGAGGTCGCCCGCGACTACGACGTCTGCCGCTACTGGGTCCAGCAGCTGGTACACCGCTACCGAACCGAGGGAGCCACGGCGTTCGAGCCGCGCTCCCGGCGACCCCACCACAACCCCCACGCCGTGTCGGCGGAGGTTGAAGACCGCATCGTGCGGCGGCGCAAAACCCTGACCAAACGCGGCCTGGACGCCGGCGCCGACACCATCGCCACCCACCTGGGCACCGACCCCGCTGGGGTCAATGTTACCGCTGTGTCGACCATGTGGCGCATCCTGAGCCGGCGCGGCTTCGTCACCCCACAACCGCACAAACGGCCCCGCTCCTCCTGGAAACGCTTCACCGCCGAGCAACCCAACCAATGCTGGCAAGCCGACGTCACCCACTGGCAGCTCGCCGAGGGAACCGAGGTGGAGATCCTCAACATCCTCGACGACCACTCCCGGCTCAACGTGGCCAGCGTCGCCCGGCGCGTCACGCTAGGCCCCGACGTCGTCACCACATTCGCGGCAGCCTTCACCCGATGGGGCACTGTTGCGCGTCGCTGTGGATGACGATGACGGCTTCATCGAGGTTGGCGAGGATCGGGGCAGGAGAACGGCCCCGCTCGGTGTGGTGAGCGGGGCCGTGGTGGGCGTGGTGACGGCGTTGTCGGCTTGTTGACGCGATGGTGGTCGAGCCGACTCGGATCTGATTCAGTCCGCGGCAATCTCGGTGATGGCGATGCGGGCTGCTTTCTCGTCGACGATGGCGTGGTCGGCGGCGAAGGCGGCGGTGAGCGTGTGCAGGGCGAGGTTGTTGACGGCGCGGGGGTGACCACGGGAGGCGTTGTGGATCAACCCGATCGCGTCATCGGAGAATAGGGTGTCGGCCCGTCCGGCGATTTTGCAGTGATGGCGGATGTAGTCGGCGGTGTCGGCGGCGCTTATCCCGGCGATGTGGGAGCGCACGGCGATGCGCTGATCCAGTGCGGCGAGCACGCCGAGCCGCAGCCGCTGCCGCAGGGTGGGTTGGCCGACCAGTACGACGGCGAATGGGGATCCGGCGTCCATGTCGTGGTTGGTCAAGAGCCGGATGGCTTCGAGTTGGTGGTTGTCGAGCAGGTGGGCCTCGTCAACGACCAGGACCGGGTTGCGGCCGCGCTCGGCGTGTTCGCCGGCCAGGGCGTCGGCGGCTTGGGGGGCCAGGGTGGCCTTGTGAAAGGCCGGGGTGTGTCCGAGCGCGGCCACGATGCGGATGAGCATGCCGCGCACCCCGATGGGCTCGAACCGCTGCGGCATTCGCTGGTGCTCAATGCCATCACCAGCGACGAAGACCTACTCGACGACCTAGTGAACGAACCCACCGTGACCAACGTCTACAGCGGGCATCACCCCACCTACTACACGATGCCCGCGATCCCCCACGACGGCTACCTCGCGGACTTCCTCATGCGCAACAAAGGCGTCATCCGCGACTGAGCACCCTACGGCGCGGCGATCCCTTGACTGACGTCTAGTGCGCGTTCGGCACCGGCCAAGAAGCCCAAGTGTCAGTCGCTGAGGCCGCTGTTACCGTCTTGCTCATATCGGCCCGCAGGCCGCGTCGCGAGCCGACGGCCGGAATCCGAGGCGCACAGAGTCGAACCCGGTGTCGCGGCTATTATGAGGTCCGCGGTCCGCGGTTCGACGGTGACGGTGTGGCCGAGCTCTGTCAGGAAGCCGGCGATGGCTTGTTCGGGTGCGGGCGGCGGCCCGAAAACTTCCCGCTGCCGGCCGATGTCAGCCACGTACTCCCCCGACTGAAACCACCGGAACATCTTGGACATCTCGTCGACGTACGGGTTGGCCCAACCAATCAGGGTTCCCAGCGCACTGAGCGGCCCGCCGGGAATCACCGTCGTCCGCAGGTGTTTCCGCAGCTGTTGCCCGGCAATGTCGGCTACCTCTTCGAGGGTGACCGGCCGGGTCCAGCCGATGTCGATGTGTTGGCCGTCCACGCCGGCGACGTCGACCGCGCGGACAAGATATTCGGCCAGGTCGGTGGTGCGCACGAAGGTGAACGGGACACGCGCCGATCCGGCGTAGATCAGTCGGCCCCTGGCGAACGGGTCGCCGCCGAATTGCGTGACCGACTCAATGAATGCCCCGGGCCGCAGCGCAACAAACGGTACCGCGCGCTCGGCGAGGTGGTCTTCTACGAGTTTTTTGTGCCAGAAATGCGGCACTTGCGGAGTTTTGTCGCAGGTAAGGATGCTGGTGAGCACGAAGCGCCGCACTCCGACGGTCGCTGCGGCGTCGACGAGGTTGCGGTTGCCGATGGTGTCGGTCTGGGCGGTGTCTTTGGGCGAATGTCGGGTGTAGCCCGCGGCGCACGTGATCACCGAATCAGTCCCATCAATCGCCGCGATCAACGAGGGCGGATCCATCATGTCGCCTCGGACCAACTCGACTCCGCCCCGCGCGAATTCTTCGGCCCTCGCCGGGTCGCGAACCAGCATCCGCACGCCATAGTCGCGACGTAGTAGCTCGCAAACCACCTTCCGGCCCAACGCACCCGTGCCGCCCACCATCAAAACCGGCCCTTTGTCGACCATTTCGCACCTCCGTTACTTATCGATCACGAAAATCTGCGGCACATCGCCGTCGGCCACCGCGCTCGAGCAGCGGGATCTTGACGAGCAGTGTCGTGCCGTTTCCGTGGGGACTCGAGATCGCCATCGCGCCGCCGAGAGTCTCGACGCGGTCTCGCAGCCCGATGAGTCCGGATCCCCTGCACGCGTCGGCTCTCCCGATTCCGTCGTCTCGAATCGCGAGGTCCAGGTTGGCCCGCTCGGCCCGGATGCCCACGTTTACCACGGACGCTTGTACGTATTTGGCCGCGTTGGTGAGTGCTTCGGCGACGACGTAATAGGCGGCCACTTCAGCGGATTCCGGTAAAGGCCGGGTTAGACAGAAATCGAGCTCGACCGGGACCGCAGACCGGCGCGCCAGCGTTTTGAGCGCGGGACCCAGTCCTGCCTTGGACAGCATCGCGGGGTGAATTCCCCGCGAAATCCCTTGCAGATCCTCCAAGACGCCGGCAAGACCGCCGGCGACGGTTGAAACCTGCTTCTTGATTGCGTGCATTTCGGGGGGCAGCGACGCCTCTGCTTTACGGAGCTCCAATTCCAGTGAGACGAGCCGTTGTTGGGCGCCGTCGTGTAAGTCGCGTTCGAACCGTCGCCGGGCTTCGTCGGCGGCCGCGACGATCCAGGCTCTGGAAGCGCTGAGTTCTCTGCGGGTCTCGGCGTTGGCGATCGCGGTCGCGGCGAGGTCTGCAAAGTCCGCGACGTGTTCCTCGGTGTCGGGGGGCAGCGGCTCCGGTCGCGACCGGCCGACGATGGCTGCGCCCCACAGGCGCCCGCCGACGATGATCGGGACCCCAACCTCGTTGCCCATGCCTAGCTTTCGAATGTGCGCGAGCGAAAACCGCTTGCTGTCCGGCGTGTTCGTCAACCCCAGTTCGTCCAGGCTCGCAAGTATGATCGTCGCGCCGCCGGGCTCGTGGCGGACCAGGGCCGACCGGCTCACACCCAGGCAGCGCGGCAACTCCCTTACCACTGCCGAGAACACCTCACGCGGGCTGACCCCGCGCGCGACCAGTGTAGCGATGCGAGGGTGCTGGCGACCAGCGCAACCACCAGCAGGATGGCGATCGCTGCCCAGTTCTCCGCCCGCACCGGCACCAGCTCCCCAGGCCAGTTACCTAAGTAATCAAAAGCTAGGCCGCTGGTCACCGCGGTTATCGCCGACAGTCCCCACCCACACCGCGTCGAGACCACCAGCACACCGATCAGAAAGATCACGCCGAACAGGTTTCCCGGGGCGACGTGTTTGAGCAGCAGCACCACCAGGCTTTCCGCCCCAATCAGCGACGCGGCGACCAGCAGCCCTGGTCCCAGCCGCGGGGCCGTCGGGAGCAGCACCAGCGACGCCAACGGCGCCGGCACCGGTCGTGGTCGCACTGGCCCAGGAGATTTCGTTAGCGTCCGGGGGGCTGCTGGCGTGCCATCACGTCGGCGATCCATTTCCCGGCCTCCTCGATCGCTGCCCTTCCGGTCTGCAGCTCCGAGGAGAACCAGGGGAACATGTGGATCATCCGCGCCCAGACCCGCAGCGTCACGTCGGACCCGGCAAGAGAGGCCTGGCGAGCCAGAGCGACCGCGTCGTCGAGCAGTACCTCGTCGGCTCCGACATGAATCAGCAGCGGCGGAAACCTCGAGAAGTCACTGAACACGGGCGATGCCAACGGGTTTCGAGCGTCGGCACCGTTGAGGTAGGCGTGGGCCATGTCCGCCAGCGCGGTGCGGCTGAGCATCGGATCGTGCGGTCCGCGCAGGTCGTATGAGGCATTGGTGACGGTCAGGTCGACCCACGGGCTGAGCACGTAGATGCCGGCCGGTTTTGGCAGGCCCCGGGTGGGCGCTTGTTGGGCCACCGCCACGGCCATGCCTCCGCCCGCCGAATCGCCGGCGACCACGATCTCTTCGGCAGAAAAGCCAGCCTCCAAGAGTGCACGGTAGCTGTCCATCGCGTCATCGACCGCGGCCGGAAACTGGTATTCGGGTGCCCTGCGGTATTCCGGTACGTAGCCGACGGCGTCGGCTGCCAGGGCCAGATGGGCGCTGAGCGCAGCGTGATCCGCGGCGGTCCCGCTGGTGTAGCCGCCCGAGTGGAAAAAGAGCAACGCCCGCTGCCCCTTCGTGTCGTCGGGGCTCAGGCGCTCGGTGGGCACGCCGCCGAGCGTTACGCTGGTGCGCTCGATGCGCGCGGGCAGAGGTACCGAGGTGCCGTATCCCTCCTGCACGCGACGCGCTTGGGATAGCGAAGGATAGGCCGACGGGTCGAGGAGTTGTGCCAACCGGGTGCGCAGCGCGTCGATTTCGTTGTCGACGGACGATGACATGGCTATCGTTCCTTTCTGAGTGTCCCAGTGGGGAGACGCGGTGGCGGCTTAGCCCGCCGCCTGCCACCGGCTTGTCGCGGTGCGCTCGGCGAAGCGCCACTGTCCGCCACGGCGCTCGAAGCGGTCGAAGTAGCGGCCGCTGAGGACGGGTTGGCGTGGGGTGCCCGAAACCGCCTGATACAGCGTCCAGTACGCCTGGCCCACAGCCGTGCCGGCTACCTCGTCGATGTCGAGCATGATGTTGGTGATCTCATGACTCGTGGTGGAACGGCCATCGGCCCCGACGTTGATGATGGTGCGCGCCAGCGTCTCGGCCTCTTCACTTCCCCGGGCGGTGGCCCCATCCAAGGTGCACACGGCGTCGGCGAAAAGTTCGCCGAGCCCGGCAATATCGGCGTCGTCATTGAGAAATGCATACGACGCGATCAGGTTCTCGATCGCTCGCTCACTTGAGACTGAGACGTGGTTTGTGGCGGTCATGGTGATCCTCTCCGTGTGATGTCACAGGGCTGCGGGCAGAGGGCTAGGCAGTCATCTTGCTGACGCCCAGCAGACCGCCGCCGGTGGCGTCGAGGACCTGGCCGTTGACCCAGCGCGCGTCGTCAGACGCCAGAAAGGCGATGATGTCGCCGACGTCGTCGGGCCGCCCGACGCGGCCCTGGTTGCCCTGGGAGGCGGCCCAGGCCTTGGCCGCCGGGTCGGCGAACCAGGAATTCATCTCGGTGTCGGTGAACCCCGGCGCCACCGCGTTGACGCTGATGTGGCGCTCGCCCAGGTCCCAGGCCAGGGTGCGGGTCAAGGTGTTGACCGCCCCCTTGGTCATGGTGTACATGGTGGCCATCGGGCTGGCCATGTAGGCACCCGACGAGGACACGTTGATGATCCGGGCGCCGTCACGCAGCCGGTGCAGGCCCTGCTGGATGATGAACAGCACCGCCTTGACGTTGACCGCGAACAGCCGGTCGAAGTCCTCTTCCACCACCTCGTTCACCCGGCCGTAGACGACCACCCCGGCGTTGTTGACCAGGATGTCCGCGCCGTCGGCGTGCTCGTCGAACGCCGCCCACAGTGCCTCGGCGGCATGCGGTTCGGCGAGGTCGGCCTGCACCGCGAACGCAGAGCCGCCGGCGGATTCGATGGCGGCGACGGTGTCCTTGGCGGCGGCTTCGTTGGTGCCGTAATGCACACCCACCCGGGCCCCGTCGCGGGCCAGTCGCTGCGCGGTATAGCGGCCAATACCGCGGCTCGCGCCCGTCACCAGCGCGGTCTTACCCCCAAGTCCGGACATCATCGAACCTTCTTCCCTTTGATGGCCGACAGCGTCTGCTGTCGTTGAATAAGCCAGTGCCCGCCCTCAACACGACGGTGGCTACTTAGCGTCGGTGAGCTCACCGACGAGCTCACCCAATCGTCGTTCGCCGGACTCGGTCTGACCGCCCCGGGCAAGAAAGTCGGCCATCAGCGCCCGGGATTCCGGCGCGGCGATGGCGGAGCGGCTCACCTCGCGTTCCAGCTCGAGTCCATGCTGAAACGAGGGCAGCAGCGCGTCCGCCGTTTGCTTCGCCGCCGCAATCAACCAAAGGGGTTGGATGGCGATTCGGGATGCAAGTCGATCGATGAAGCCGTCAATGCTTTTCTCGTCGAGTGCCCGATTTACCCAGCCATAGCGCTCGGCGATGTCGGCGTCGAAGTCGTCGTGCCCAAGGATGACCTCGAGGGCGCGTCCGCGACCCAGCAAGCGGGGCAGATGCTGAGAACCCGAACCCGCCGGAATTAAACCGAGCCCCGTCTCGAATTGGTTGAACACAGCGCTCCGTCGCACAGCAAAGCGAAGGTCAAGGTTCAGAAGAAACTCATTGCCCCCACCGCCGACACGTCCTGAGACCTTGGCGATCGTCACCTGGTCAAGCTGGCCGTATCGGGCCACCAATCCCTGGAAGGTCTCCAACGCGGGGCCCGGGTCGGGGTCATCGACGAGGGCCTTTATCAGGCCGAGATCCAAGTGCGCAAGGAAGAAGTCCGGAACGGCGCTTTGAAATATGACGACTCTGACACTGTCGCCCTGCTTGGACAACCAGCGCACAAGTTGGTCGAGCTCTTCGAGCAAGGCCGCATCCATCAGGTTGATTGGTCCGTTGTCGATCGTCACCGTGGCGACTCGACGCTCAACGCGAACGTCAAGGGTCTGAAGATCCGGAAGGCGCGCCAGAAGTTCCATAGCGGTGACGCTAGGCGGTAAGTTCGGCTGGGCCGGCGCGAGCGCCCGTCGATCCGCGTTATCTGGCTAATGCTCCGCGTTTAGCGGAGGTCGTCGTAATTCATCGCGCCGAGTGCAGGGCGTGCAACGGTGTTTCGCCGTACATCGTTTTGTGGGCGGCCGCGAACCGGCCGAGGTGGGTGAACCCCCAGCGGTGCGCGATTGTGGCGACGCTGCTGTGGGCGGGGTCCGCGGATCGAAGGTCACGGTGGGCGCGGCGCAGCCTGACCAGCCGAAGGTGTGCCATCGGTGACATGCTCAGGTGACGCTGAAATCCCTCCTGCAGCGCCCGCACACTGACGTGGCATCGCCTCGCCAATGTCGAGATGGTCAGGGGCAGGTGCGGTCCGGCCTCGATGATGTCCATCGCGTCACGGACCGCTGCCGGGCGGCCAGGCTCAGCGGGCGCCGCAAGCGCTTGACGGTAGGGGTGGTCGGCCACCAGCAGCAGGCCGTGGATCAAGCTTTCCACCAGCGGGTCCAACACCACCGAATGCCGCGTCAGGCTGTCCGGGTATTCGAGCTGGCGATGCACCATCAGCAGCAGCCGCACCCAGTCACGGGTCGCCCGTGCATTCAGGGGCAGCGCCGCTTCGAAGGCGATGGGCAGTTCGATCGGGCGGTCGACCATCATTTCCAGTGCTCCGTCAACGGCGACTTGGTCGATCTTGACTGCGAGGTGGCGACTGCCGGCTGGCCAGCGGGTCGCGGCCATGTCGGCGTCGGGCCGATAAATGGATGCCAGTGTGGGGGTCAAGGTCAGCTGCTGCCCCCGATGCCGCGATTGGAGCCAGCCATTGAGCGGAACACAGATGTGGTAGCTGGCGCGAGACTCGTCGAAACTGAGGGCAACGTCTGTGTCGTACGTGACATCACCCACGGTGATAGGCCCCGCGGACGTGACCCGCTGGGCGAGGCCGAAGCAGTTCGACGGCCCCAGCAGCCTGAGCTGATGCGGGTAATAGGCGTTCTCGCAAAGGTGAATCGCCTCGTCTGGTGACGTTGTGCGAAACCACGGATCGGGCCGCGCGACCTGGTTGGCGTCAGCCATCGCTGTCCTATCGTTGCACCGGCTGCTACTGTTGTTGCTCGTCAACAACAGTACGGCAACCTACACTCGGCATGTGAAAGAGGGCGCCCGCAGTCGAACACGCGCCGAGCAGAACGCGACTTCCGGACGCCGCCTGCTGCAGGCCCTTATCGAACTAACCGCGGAACAGGGTTACGAGGCCACCACCGCCGCGGCGATCGGTGTGCGGGCCGGGTACAGCAGAGCTATGGTCCACGCCCGCTGCGGCACCAAGGACGCTTTGCTCGACGAGCTGATGCGGACTGAGTATGAAGAGCGCATCGTCCCGGCCCCCGACGAAGCGGCCACCGGCCTCGATCGGGTGCTGGCGCACGTGGACCGACTGGCCGCCCTGGCGACCGAGGACGAGCGGTTCCTCAAGGCCATGTTCGTTCTGAGCTTTGAAGCCGTACGCGGCTCACCGGCACTTACCACGCGAATCACGGCCTGGATGACGGGGCTCGAGAAGGGCATCGCAGAAGCCCTCGACAAGGGCAAGGACGACCGATCGGTGCGCGCCGACCTCAACACCTCCACAGCGGCCCGTGACATTGTCATCACCGGCGTCGGCATCGCCTACGCGTGGATCGTGTTGCCGGGAACAAATCTTCACGCGGAACTCGCCCGATGGCGCAGCCGCATCATCAACGACTGTGCGCGCATGCCGCGAACGCGGCGTGGGATGCGACCCTAGTCGTGCGTGTGCCGGGGCTCCGGCATCACTGAACCAGGCCGTGGATCGATTGCCAGATGGCTTGATTGAAGGTGCGTTCGTCGATGGCGTCTTCGACGGCGAGGTTTTGAGCATCCGATTGGGTGGCCCTTCGCCGAGCCGGTAGTGAAGGCGAGCACCGGGGCTGCGCTATGGGCAGGTCGGGTTCTCCGGGCTGAGGTTGGCCGCAACCTTTTCCAGCAGTCGGTGCAGTTCGGCGCGCTCGGCGGGGTCCAGTCCGGCGACCGTGCGGTCTTCCAGCGTTTTCCAGGCGGCTTCGATCTCGGGGCGAAGAGCGCTGCTGCTTG